>NZ_LQPJ01000121.1 GCF_002101785.1 Mycobacterium palustre | reverse complement strand
GGGGCGGGGCGCCGAACGGTCCGGGCGCGGGCGCCTCGGACTGCGGCGGCGGGGGAACCATGGTCACCGTCTGAGGCAGCGGCGACAACGTCACCGTCTGCGGCGGCGGCGCTTTCGGCGGCGGCTCGGTGGTGGGGATGGTGACCGGCCTACGCGGCGCGGCGGGCGGCGCGACGGCGCCGTTGGCCGGTGCGGCGCCGATCATCGACGCCACGATGGTGCCGTGGGCGTCGCAGTCGGAGAGCCCGTCGCCGGCCATGATGTAGTCGCCGCCGGGGAGCAGGTGCGGAAACCTGGGGTGCGGCGTGACACCGGTGTCGATGACCGCCACCTTCTGCCCCGCGCCGCGACCGAACTGCCACGCCTCCTGCAGGTTCAGCATGTCCATGTACTTGGGCTGCAACCGGAAATCGCTGCCCGGCAACACCCCGACCTCGGTGCAGTAGGAGTTTTGCTTCATCGGCGCCGGCGGCCCGGGCGGACCGTCCGGCGGGACGGCGGCCGGATCGACCGTCGGCGGTGAGATCGCGGACGCCGGCGGTAACCCGGCCAGCGCACCCGAAGTGAGCAGGAGCGCGGCGATGGTCGCGCGGGACGCGCGACCACGCCACCTCCTGCGGTCAGCGGTAACGGATCGCCGCATAGACATTCATCAGCCAGAACGCCAACGGGAAGATCGGCATCAGGCAGAGGTACTCTATGTACTCCACGAACTTGCGGAACAGCGGGCTGTAGATGGTGTTGGGCACGACGGCCGCGGCGGTCAGGCCCGCCGCCGGGAGCAGCACCAGGATCGCCGCGCTGATCGACACCGCGAGCGGCGACTGCAGCACGAGCGCGTACCGGATGACCACCGCGGCGACGATGATGACGGCGGTCGCGGCCAGCGTGATCGCCTGCCACCGGTCGACGTAGGAGCGCCCGCGCAGCATCAGGAACCCGGCGCTGAAGCCGGCCAGCAGCAGCGGCAGCCAGCGCTGCCCGGTGTGCGGGTCCGACAGCGCGGTCAGCGACACCACCATCAGCACGCCCAGCCCCAGCAGCAGGCCCGTGAGGAACGAGCGGGCGCGCTCGGCCTGCAGCACGACGTCGCGGACCGACGCGGGACCCTCTAGGACCGGGGCGCCGCCGTCCGCGCGCACCACGGTGGTGGGCAGGTCCGGGCGCGCCTCGAACACCCACCGGCTGGTGGCCGACGGGAAGACGGGCAGCCGGATGCCGGCCAGCCGGCGGGAGATGGCCGGCGCGGCCTGGTAGGCCAGCACGCCGGCCAGCACCACGCAGCTGAAGTTGGTGACCGCGCTGGTCATCGCCACCATGCGCGCGAGGCTGGCGACGGCCGCCACCGCGCTGATCGTGACGAGCGCGGTGTAGATGGCCAGCCGGCGCCCGGTGAAGCGCAGCGTGAGCGCCGCGGCGACGGCGAGCACGCCGAAGCCCAGCACGGCCTGCGGAGACCCGACGCCGCCGGGCGGCGCGGCCGCCGCGGCGACGGTCAGCGGCGCCAGGCCGCTCAGCAGCAGGATGTCGGCGACGCGGCGATCCGAGTCGGTCTTCGCCCGCATCGCCAGCAGGATGGCCACGGTGTAGACCAGGATGCCGATCACCGCGGAGTAGGCGGTCGGCAGCCAGGAATTGTGGTGCCAGCGCCACCACCCCAGCAGGCCGGACGCCGCGGTCGCCCCGACCGCCACCATCGACGCGCCGACCTGCACGGCGACGATCGGGTCGATCGCGGCGAATCGCTTGCTCAGGTTCGCCGCGACGGCGGTGGAGATGTGCTCGATGACCTGCGAGCGGTGCTCGGTGTCCGGGAGGAACCGGATCCACAACCGGTCGCCGTCATAGATGTCTTGCTCGGTCAGCGACTGGGTGGCGCGCAGCGGCGTCCCGTCGACCAGGCACAGCGCCCACCTGCCGCGGCCGGTGGTCTCCAGCGGGGTCTCGCCCAGTTCGCGGAGCCGGCTGTTGACCACTTTCAACAGCGGGTCGGTCATCACCGACACCGGCGCGTTGGCGTCCAGCAGGACGCCGATCTGCACGCCCTCGCCGGCCATGACGCCGACCACCACCGCCCGAGGCTGTGAGATTCCCTCGATTTCTGCCTGTAGGGACTCAGCTACCGCGGTCATCGACCCGCACCTCCTGTCATGGTGATTGTGTAACCCCGTGTCGCCGGCCGCGCGAGGGTCGCCGTCGACCCCTGTGCCGACGCTATGCGGCCTCCCGGGAGGTGCAGCTCGACTAATTCGGATTTCATCTGCCTCGCCTTGCGTTAAAGAGTTGTGGTGACGCTGTTTTTGGAGATTTGCTGATGGTTCTAGGGAAGTATGCCGTCTTGGCGTCCCGGCCGCATGTTATGGGCAAAAGCATTGGTAAAGTTTGTGTTTCGCACGGTGTGAAACCCCGGAATCCCGTCAAACCCTGCTGTGCGTTTTCCACTCGCCATACGGCAGGGTGTCCAGGACCGTTTTGACGCCGACCTGAACCAGCTGCGGCGTCGCGGGGCAGATGGCAAGCCACGCTTCCCCCGACCCCGCGGTGCGGGCCTGCTGATAGAGCGCGATGCGGCCGCCCGAACCGTCCTTGAGCGAGAGCACCGAGGCGCTGGGCCCCTTGGCGTCGTCGCGGTACTGGCGGGCGTAGACGGCGACTTCGGCCGCCGGATCCGACAGCGCCTGGCCCAGCGCGGCGACGGTGGCGGCGCTGATACCCATGCGGCGCAGGTCGCCACCCGAGAAGACGTTGAAGCCGGACTCCTGCCAGGACTTGGTGGCCTCCAGCATTTCCTCCAGCGGGACGTTGACGGCGTTGATGGCCGCGGGCTCGGCGTGGTGGATCGACTCCAGGCCGTCGATCACCAGCGACGCGATCGAGGCGCTGTCGGCGACGGCGACGTCGTCAACCGTGATGTCACTGCCGACCCGCACCGCCGACACCCAGTGCTGACCGCGGCGGGCGAGCACGACCCGGAACTCGTTGTCGGGGATGTCCCGCGAACCTGGCGGCTGGTTCTCGTCCTCGACGACGCCGTAGAGCAGCTTGCCGCGCGACAGCAACGCGATGACCTCGAGGTCGGGCGCGGCGAGGACCCGCATTCGGGCGGCGACCTGTTCGTGTACCTCGTCTCCGACGACAATGCCCTGCTCGCGCATCACCGCCATCCCGGGGTGTTCGTTCAGCCAGTCGCTCGAGTCGGTCGACACGTACGGCCGGCACCTCAATTCCGGCGCGACGTGTCGAATGTCGAGGAGCGCCTGAAGCATCCAGAACCCGTCCACGTTGACGGTGATGTCGGCGCGGGTGCTCTGTTGGTCCATCGATACCCTAAGCAGTCGAAGTGGTCGGAAACCGCAGGACGCGGCAGCACACCGAGGTGTGGTGTGCTGCCGCGCCTGAAGTTGGAGTTAGGCCCAGCTGGACCCGACGGCGCTGTCGGTGCTGGCCATGTTGCTGCCGGCGGTCTGCACCTTCTGGCCGTGGGCGTTGGCCTGCTCGTAGATCACCTGGAAGTTGCGACCCAACTGGGTGATGAACTCCTGGCACGCCACCGAACCGGCGCCACCCCAAAAGTCACCAGCGGCCAGCACATCGCGAACGATGGCCTGGTGCTCGGCCTCCAGCGCCGCAGCCTGAGCGCGAATCGTGGCGCCGTGCGCGTCCACATCGCCGAACTGGTAGTTAATTGTCATAGCGGTGTTCTTTCGAATCGAAAGCGTTGCGTCGGCTAGCTGCTGAGGATTTGCTGGGAAGCCTGCTCTTGCTGCTCGTAGTTGTTGGCGTCGCGGATCAGCCCGTCACGCACCCCGTGCAGCATGTTCACGATGTTGCGGAACGCCTGATTGACCTGACCCATGGTGTCGTAGGAGGTCGCCTGCGCCTGGCCGCTCCAGCCCGCACCGGCAATGTTCATCGACGACGCCCACATCTTGCGCGCCTCGTCCTCAACAGTCTGAGCGTGGACCTCAAAACGGCCCGCCATCGCCCGCATCTCGTGCGGGTCAGTCATGAAACGTGTTGCCATGTCGGCTTTCTCCTTAGTACTCAGTGACTTGGTTTTCAGTTGTGTTGGCGACGGGCCGGACGGTTACGCGCTAACGCACCGCCGACCCGCATGCAGAGAAGCTGTCCCCTCCCCGTTCCCCAACCGCGGTGTCGGGATCGGTGAAGTAAGTGTCGGCATGTCGGGGCGCCGTCCCGGACTGGTAGTCGCGCCCCGACATCCTCGAACTGCCGAATCGGCTAGCCGGTTGCCGCGGCGTTGGCGGCCTCGGTGGCGGCGTACGAACCCGAGCTGATCGCCAGGGTGTTCACGAATTGCTCGTGGATCGCTGCGGCCTGGGCGCTTACCGCCTGGTACATCTGCGCGTGCGCGGCGAATTGAGCCGCGGTGAGCGCCGACACCTCGTCGGCGGCGGCGGGCACCACCCCGGTCGTTGGGGCCGCCGCAGCCGCGTTCTGGGCGCTGAGCGCGGAGCCGATCCCCTGCAAGCTCCCCGCCGCCGCGGCCAAAGCCTCCGGCTGTGTGGTCACGAACGACATAGTTTTCCCTCCTCGATTGCCTCCGGCACTCTGTGCAAGAGATTAGATGACAACATCGATTTCAAGCGGTCTACGGCACCACCTGTTTGCAATTGTTCACTGGATGGCACGGCGAATTCACTTTTGGTAACGACACAGTAACAGGGTCCGGCCCGGAACGGGGGTCTTGCAGGACGCTCACAGCAAACCGCCAGCCGCCGTGCACGGGGAGACCCTCGCCGGGCGGGCTGACCAGTAAGTATGGCGGTCGCCCGCGCCGTGACGCAACCCCGGGGAGCAAATGCCCCGGGGGGGCGCGTGGCGGGCCGCCGTAACCGTCGAGCGTCATCGCCGTTCGCCGGGTCGCAACTATCCGGCCGCGGGCGGGCGGGCCATCACTGTGGGCTTGAACCCGTAGCGCGGTCCGGCACCCGACGATCCGGTGCCCGCACCGGCCAGCGGCATGCCGCCCAGCAGGTTTCCGGCGCCCGCGTCGGGGGCTTCCCGCACGTTGCTGACCGGGATGGCGGTGGCGTGGCTGGGCGCCGCGGCGGGCCCCGACCAGGAGGCCGGCACCGACAGCTTGCCGATCGAGGTCGCGCTGCCCAGGTGGGCCGCCACGGGCGGGGCGCCGCCGCCCCCCAGCAGCCCGCCCAGCCCGGGCAGGCCCTTGGGCACGGCGGCCGCGGCCGCCGGCGCCGCGCCGCCGAGCACCCCCGCCGTTTTCGCGGTCTGAGTCAGGAAGTTGGACATACCGATGCTGAAGTAAGGCAGACCCTCGGTGTTATAGAAGACGCCCGCATACGGCGACACCGCCGACATGAACGCCGAAAGGCTGCTACCCGGGAAGCTCGTGCTCCCGAACAAGATCTTCCAGAGCCAAGACAGCGGCCCGGAAGACGACGTCAGGAAGTCCCATTCCTGGTTAATGGGTCCATAGAACGGCGCGGCGAGGCTTAGCAGCTGGGCGGTGATCTGGCTGATTGCGTTGTTGATCTGCTGCTGGATTGAGCCGACCGACGTCCCCGCGGCGGAGGTGACCGCGGCGGCCTGCGTGGTCGAGGCGGCCGGATTGGCGACCTGCGGCGCCGCGGTGAATGGCGTAACCGTCGAAGCGCTCGCCGAGTTGCCGGCATAGCTGTACATCGTTGCGGCGTCTTGGGCCCAAAATTCCAAATATTGGGCCTCCAGCTGGGCGATGATCGCCGTGTTCTGCCCCAAGATGTTGGTCGCCACCGCCTGCGCCTGCTCCGCCCGGTTCGCCGCGATGAGCGGCGGCGGCACGATCGAGGCGATGGCGTTCTCGTACGCCGCGGCGGCCGCGCTGGCCTGCGTGGCCGCCTCCTCGGCCCGGGCCGCGGTGGTGCTCACCCAGTCGATATACGGTTGCAGGGCCGCGGCCGCCGACGCCGAGGCGGGGCCCAGCCACTCCTCGCCCGCCAACTGGGTCACCACGTTCTCGTAGCCCAGAGCGGCGGCGTTCAGCTCGGCGGCCAGCGAGTTCCACGCGGAGGCCGCGGCCACCAGCGGCGCCGAGCCCGCACCGGCGTACAAGCGCGCCGAGTTGATCTCCGGTGGCAGCGCACCAAAATCGATTGCCATGTTCAGACCCCTAACCGGCCGCGGCCGCGTTGGCCGCCTCGGTGGCCGCATACGACCCGGCGCTGACGCCCAAGGTGTTGACGAACAACTCATGAATGGCCGCGGCCTGGGCGCTCACGGCCTGGTACACCTGAGCGTGGGCGGCGAACTGCGCCGCCGTCAGCGCCGACACCTCGTCGGCCGCCGCCGGCACCACCCCCGTGGTCGGCCCCGCCGCCGCGGCGTTCTGGGCGTTCAACGACGACCCGATGCCCTGCAGGGTGCCCGCCGCAGCCGCGAGCGCCTCCGGCTGCGTAGTCACGAACGACATGTTGTCGCCTCCTCGATATTCGTGGGTTGATGGCGCACCTCGCCGGCGTTCGGCCGAGGTGCGTCGATTCGCCGCGGCCGGGCGGCCGTCGGGCGAAGTCGGTGGTTGCGCCGCATTGCGCCGTTTTCGACAGACATCGCGCTATCCGGCGGACGGCGGTCGGGTGAGCACGCTGCGCCTGAATCCGTACTCGCGCGGGGGCCAGGCCGAGCCGGCGCGCCGGCCGCCGCTGCCCATCGGGATGCCGCGCAGCAGCCCGCTCGGTCCGCCCTGCGGGTCGGTGACGTAGTCGACGGCGATGGCCTGCGCGGCCTGTTCCTCGATCACGCCGGGCGAGGACGCCCAGTTCGTCGGCACCGACAACCCCCCGATCTTGGTGGCCGAGGAGAGGCTCGCCGACACGGCGTTGGGGGCCGCGCTGCCCACCGCGCCCAGGTGGAGACCGGCGAATTGCGGTGTGGCATACCAGGCTCCACCAGCGCCGGCCGTGGCTCCCCCGGGACCGAAGGTCAACTGTTGCGTGATGGAGCCGAAGAAGCTCATGATGCCGACGGAAAAGTATGCGAGCCCAACGGTGCCGCGGGACAACGCCGTTCGGTTCGCGACGTTGAGGTTGGCGAACTGCTGCACGATCCACCAGTTGTACGGGTTCAGCGGTGAGGCCAGGGCCCCGGACGAAAGTTGTTGCAGCGCTTGGTTTATCGTCGCGACTAGCGACGTGCCTGAGATGGTGTTCGGGGTGACGCCGAGCGCCGGGGTCGTTGCGGCCGCTTGCGAGCTGGTGCCGGCCGGGGTGGCGAGGGCCTGACTGACGGCAGCCGCCTGAGCGGACAGCCCGCCCTGGTCGGTGTTTTGTGCGGGTTCGGTGAACTCGGTGAGCCGCGTGGCGACCGCCGAGGCGGCGGCGTAGCCGTACATGGCGGTGGCGTCCTGGGCCCACATTTCGGCGTATTGGGCTTCGGTGGCAGCGATCGCTGGTGTGTTCTGACCGAAGAAGTTGGTCGCCACCAGCGTCGCCAGCAACGCCCGGTTGGCCGCGATCACCGGTGGCGGGACCGTCAGGTCGAACGCGGCTTCGAGGGCCGCCGCGGCGGCCCTCGCCTGGTTGCCGGCCTCTTCGGCCGCCGCCGCCGCCGAGTTGAGCCAGTCCACGTAGGGGGTGGCCGCGGCCAGCATGGACCGCGACGCCGGGCCGAGCCACGAGCTGGTCAACTCGGCGATCACCGACGTGTAACCGGCCGCCGTGTTGCCCAGCTCGGCGGCGACCCCATCCCACGCCCCGGCCGCGGCCATCAGGGATCCCGAACCAGGGCCCGCGTACATCCGGCCCGAGTTGATCTCCGGCGGTAACGCCCCGAAGTCGAACACCTGTCCCCTCGCAAGCTGTTTCACGCGACGAAAATTTGCTTGCTTGAGGCTAAGGGGGCGCGATCCCTCGGCGCCCCGGCTCGGCGCCGACGCCGCCCCGCGTGGCCGCGCAGTAGGCGCGGTTGCCCCGCTGGCCACCTCGGCGACTCGCGGCCGGCGACAAGGTGACGGCACGGCCGTCAACTGCAGAAATACGGCGAGGATTTGCCCGGGGGACGTGGTGGCACGGCGGCGCCGGGACCGGTGTGCGCGGGGGCCGAAACCGTGCCGCCGGGTAAAAATCCGGCCGCAGATAAAAGCCCTGACGGCGGCGCCGAGATGGCTAGCCGGGACGCAAGTGGTCGGGTCGTCGCCAGATACGGCCGTGGGCGCAGGCAATCATGCCTGCGCCCACGACGCGCGTTAACAGAAGGGCAGCTAGCCGCCCAGGGGTGGCCGCGCCATAACGGTCGGGCGGAACCCGTACCGTGGCCCGGCACCGCTGGAGGCGCCGGAGCCCACCCCGGCCAGCGGCATGCCGCCCAGCAGGTTTCCGGGCCCCCCGGAGGCGGCCTCCGGGGCGGCGCTGACCGTGCTGACCAGCTGAGGCGCGACATGCCCCGTCGCCGGGGCGACCGACCCAGCCCAGGTGGCCGGCACCGACAGCTTGCCGATCGAGGTCGCGGCGCCCAAGTGGGCCGCCGCTCCGCCGGCCCCGCCGCCGAGCAGCCCACCCAGGCCGGGCAGGCCCTTGGGCACGGCGGCCGCGGCTGCCGGTGCCGCCCCGCCGATAGCCCCGACCGTCTTGGCCATCTGAACACCGAAGTTCCCCATACCAACGCTGAAGTACGGCAGACCCTCGGTGTTGTAGAAGAAGCTCGCGTAGTTCGAGTAACCACCCAGGAACGTACCGATGTTCGACGGCAGGACCGTCTGGCCACTGATGAGGAACCAGGCCTCCTGCAGCAGCGGGTTGGACGACGAGAACAGCGATGCGCTCTGGGTCGTCGTGGTGGGGCTGGCGAACGGCCCCGCCAGTTGTGCGAGCTGGGTCTGGATCTGGGTGAGGAAGCTCTGCAGGGTCTGCTGGATCGAGGCGGCCGGACTGCTCGCCGCCGCCGCGGCCTGGGTACTGGCAGCGGCCGGATTGGCGACCGCGGGCGCGTTCTGGAACGGCGTCACCTTCGTCGCCGCCGCCGATTGTCCCGCGTAGCTGTACAACGCCGAGGCGTTTTGGGCCCAAAACTCCTGGTACTGGGCCTCCAGCTGCGCGATGATGCCGTTGTTCTGACCCAGCACGTTGGTCGCCGTGGCCTGCGACAGCTCGGTGCGGTTCAGCGCGATCAGCGGCGGCGGCACCACCGAGGCGAGCACGGTCTCGTAGGCCGCCGCGGCGTTCTGAGCCTGGGCGGCGGCCTCCTCGGCCTGCGCGGCGGTGGTGGCCATCCACTGCGCGTACGGCTCCGCCGCGGCCGCCATCGACGCCGAGGCCGGCCCCAGCCACTCCTCGCTGGCCAGCTGCGTGACGACGGTGTCATAGCCCAACGCCGCCGAATTCAGCTCCGCGGCAAGCCCGTTCCACGCGGAGGCGGCCGCCATCAGCGACCCAGAGCCCGGACCCGCATAGATCAGCGCGGAGCTGATCTCGGGAGGCAACAACCCCAAATCAGACACGTTCCGACCTCCTAGCCTGTCGCGGCCGCGTTGGCCGCCTCGGTCGCTGCGTACGACCCCGAGCTGATGCCCAGGGTGCTGACGAACTGCTCGTGAATCGCCGCGGCCTGGGCGCTGACGGCCTGGTACATCTGGGCGTGCGCGGCGAACTGCGCCGCGGTCAGCGCCGACACCTCGTCCGCGGCCGCAGGCACCACGCCCGTCGTCGGGGCCGCCGCGGCGGCATTCTGGGCGCTCAACGCCGAGCCGATGCCCTGCAAGCTGCCGGCCGCCGCCGCCAGCGCTTCTGGCTGCGTAGTCACAAACGACATTTGGTTTCCTCCTCAACCTTCAGGCTCGATGACCTTTAAGGAACGCGTTGCTGGTGAAGCTCACTTGCGGACATAGCTCGCTAGTGAGACTAAATTGGATCCGGTCGGGTCCCGCCTCCTTAGCGCGAACTGTTTACTGGTGGACAACTGATGTTCATCTCGGGCCCGTCATCATCCGGCCGACGGCGGGCGCGTCAGCACGCTGTAGCGGAAGCCGTATTTGTTCGTGTAGCCGTAGCCTGCGCTGCGCCGACCCACGCCTCCCATCGGCACGCCGCGCAGCAGGGCGTTCCCGGGGGCGCCCGCACCGGCGTGTGCCGGCGTTTCCTCGGCGGCGGCGAGCGTGACGGTGGCCTCTGAAGTCGGTGTCGACCAGTTCGCCGGCACCGACAGCGCACCGATCTTGCCGGCCCCGCCGGTGCTCGCCTCTATCGCCCCAGCGGTGTGCGGGATGCCGCCCAGACCGCCGCCGACTGCGCCCAGGTGCAGGCCACCGAACTGCGGGGTCGGGAACCAGGCACCGCCGGCGCCGGCCGTCGCACCACCGGGGCCGAAGGTCAGCTGCTGGCCTATCGACCAGCCGAAGTTTCCGATACCGACCCCGAAGTACGCCTGCAGGAACTGTCTCGCCTCGTTGTACAGGGGGCTTATGCCGCTGGACGGAAACGACAAGCCATTGTTTTTGATCCCGAACCAGTCGTTGAGCGAGGTGGGCAACCCGTATTGAAGGAAATCCTCGAACTGTTGCTGCAGCATCGTGAAGGGCCAGTTTGTGGGTTGCAGGCCCGACACCCACTGCAGCGCCATTTGCTGCAGCGTCTGGGGGATCGAGGCGGCCGCCTGCGCCGCCGTCTGTGCGGAGTTCCCGGCCGGCTCCGAGGTCGCCTGCGCGACCGCAGCGCCCTGCTGGGCCGGCGCGTCGGGCGTGCTGGTGTTCGGCGGGGACGGGTACGGGGTCAGCACGGTGGCGGCCGCCGAGGATGCGGCGTAGCCGTACATCGCCGCGGCGTCCTGGGCCCACATCTCCATGTACTGCGCTTCGGTGGCCATGATGGCGGGGGTGTTTTGCCCGAAAAAGTTGGTCGCGACGAGCGTCATCAACAACAGCCGGTTGGCCGCAATCACGGGCGGGGGCACCGTCATCGCGAACGCCGCCTCGAAAGCGCCCGCGGCGGCGCGCGCCTGACTGGCGCTCTCCTCTGCCAGGCCGGCGGCGGTGCTGAGCCAGGTCACGTAGGGAACGACCGCCGACACCATCGCGGTGGACGAGGGGCCCACCCATGGCGCGCTGGTCAGCTCCGTGATCACCGAGTTGTAGCCGCTGGCGGCCGTCGACAGCTCCGCGGCCAGCGCATCCCAGGCCGTCGCGGCAACCATTATCGACTCGGCTCCCGGACCCGCGTACATCCGACCGGAATTGATTTCGGGCGGTAACGCTCCGAAGTCGAACACCGTGTCCTCCTCAGTTGGCCGTGATCGCGATGGCGATCTCGGCTGTCACATAAGAACTCTGGCGGTCGCAGTCACGACCTCGTACAAACATCGGTACCGCCGGGCGCCATTACCCGTCGGATGTCGTTGTCTGACTCGGACCTTGGGGCCAGCAAATCCGGTTGGCGGGGTAACCGCCGCGCCACCGCGCGACCCGTTCGTTGTCCCCGAATCGGTGGCCAGCCACCAGAATTCCCGGACATTTGCTTTCGAACGACGTCCACGACGCGCCTCGGTCGACCCGCTGTCAGCAACCGAGCGACAGCTCTTTTGTGTCCGAACTGCCGCTCGCGAGAAACATTAGTTGGTCGTTTCGGGGGCCGCCGACCCGCGACGCCAACTGTTCATTCCCGGCCAACCAAAGTTCACTCCCGGCCAACCGCGGTTCACCAAGAACGACCGAATGTTCACCTGCGGTTCGCATGTCGCGTTTGCGGCGGGCTCACATAAGTTTCTGAGCCCGCCCTTATCGGTGTCAGTCCTCGTCGAGGATCAACGCCATTTCCGGGCACGAGGCCACGCCGTCGCGCGTCAGCTGCTCGTCCTCGGGCCGCACCTCGCGCTCTTCGAGGATCGAATAGCCCGACTCGTCGATCGGGAACAGGTTTGGATCGACGGCGAAACACTGGGCGTGGCCCACACATCTGGACTTCTCGAGACGAACCTTCACTAGGTTTTCCTTCATCGGCGGCTTCGGGGAACACCCAGATGAACTAGACGAATCGATAGATAGATTAGTCGCTCGCTCGCGGCCGCCGGGTGCAGGCTCATACTCGCCAGCCGATTGGCCCCCTTTTTGCGCGCATGCGATATTGGTGTGCCAGCCGAAATCGGTGACGACGAGGTTCCAAGCAGGGCCTGGCAACAAACAGACAAGCGGAGATCACCAGCGCATGAGCACCCTTGGCGACAGCCAGCCAGGCACGTTCTACCTGCCGCGGCTCGACTACTTCAAGTTGCCGATGTCCGCCGACCG
The DNA here is from genome assembly GCF_002101785.1 of Mycobacterium palustre. Lineage (GTDB taxonomy): Bacteria > Actinomycetota > Actinomycetes > Mycobacteriales > Mycobacteriaceae > Mycobacterium > Mycobacterium palustre. Next base: position 130,729 of record NZ_LQPJ01000121.1, on the reverse strand, counting down.
CGGTGTCGGCTGGAAGGCGCTGCGAGACGCCGGGCCGGTGGTCTTCATGAACGGCCACTACTACATCACGCGCCGCGAGGATGTCCTTGCCGCGCTGCGCAATCCCAAGGTTTTCTCGTCCCGGCTGGCGCTGCAGCCCCCGGGTTATCCGCTGCCCGTGGTGCCGCTGGCGTTCGACCCGCCCGAGCACACCCGCTACCGCAAGATTCTGCAGCCCTACTTCAGCCCTGCCGGCTTGGCCAAGTCCCGGCCCATACTGGAGCGCCACGCCGCGGAGATGATCGCCGCGGTCGCCGAACGGGGCAAGTGCGAGGCGATGGCGGACTTTGCGCGGCTGTACCCCTTCGAGGTGTTCCTCGATCTTTACGGCCTGCCGCTCAAGGACCGCGACATGTTGATCGATTGGAAAGACTCCGTCGTCTCCGACAAGGTCTATCTCGGCCCTGAGGACATCGACAAGGGGCAGAAGCTGTTGGCGTACCTGTCGGAGGTGATCCAGCAGCGCCGCAAGAACCCCGGCGATGACATGTTGTCGCATGTGATGACCGGCGACGGCGACTTTTCCGATCTCGAGCTGCTCGGCATGAGCCACCTGTTGATCCTGGCGGGCCTGGACACGGTCACCGCGGCCATCGGATTCTCACTGTACGAACTCGCGCGCAGGCCGGAACTGCGCGAAGCGTTGCGCGAAAACCCAAGGCAGATCAGGGTTTTCATCGAAGAGATCGTTCGCCTGGAGCCGTCGGCGCCGGTGGCGCCGCGCGTGACGACGGAAATGGTGACCATCGGGGGCATGACGCTGCCGGCGGGCACACCGGTGCGGTTGTGCATGGCAGCGGTCAACCGCGACGGCACCGACGCGATGTCGAGCGACGAGCTGGTCATGGACGGCAAGGTGCACCGGCACTGGGGTTTCGGCGGCGGACCGCACCGCTGCCTGGGCTCCCATCTGGCGCGGATCGAGCTGACCATCGTCGTCGCCGAATGGCTCAGGCAGATCCCCGATTTCGATGTGCCGTCCGACTACATACCCGAAATCAAGTTTCCCTCAAAGACTTTCGCGCTCATCGAGCTGCCGCTGCACTGGGGCTAAGCCCAGCGCAGCGGCAGCGCGCGGTGACTACGTGCGGAACTCGGTGGCCGCCACCTGGACGAACACCCCGGTGTCCTCGGCCATCAGCAGGCCTCGGCCACGGGGCAGCGGGCCGCCCTTCATCTTGCCGCGGATGAAGCCCTCGTCCGGGTCGGCGTCCATCACCAGCAGCGGCGCGTTGGCCTGGTGCAGCGCCCGCAGCATCGGGTCGCTGCCCGCCGACGACCAGCCGCCGAAGGTGCGGGTGACGATCACGTGCAGGCCCACGTCGGCGGCCCGGGTCACCCACGCGGCGGCCTTGTGCAGCGGCGAGTCGAAGCCCGCCGGCAGCTGCTGGATGTCGTCGACGATCAAGAAGATCTCCGGGCCGCTCCACCAGGAGTGCGACAGCAGCTCCTGGGCCGACAACCCCGGCGGTGGTTCCCGGCTGGCCAGCAGCGCCGACATGTCGTTCATCATCGCCTGCACGCCGTCGAGGTTGTACGCGAAGTTCTCGACGTACTCCGAGCCCAGCACGGTCAGCAGCTGGCGCCGCGGGTCGACCAGCCACACCTGGGCGGACGGGCGCCCCGCCGGCGGCGGGGGCGCGCTGGAGGCGCCGGGCGCGTAGAGCCGGCCGATCTCGGACATGATCGTGGCCAGCGTCGTGGTCCGCCCACACTCGCGCCGACCCGTCACCATCAGGTGCGCGTTCTCGGCGAAGTTGAGGTAGACCGGCGCCAGGTCCAACTCCGAGATGGCGAAGGCGATCCCGCCCGCACCGACGCCCTCGCGAGTGTCGCGGGCTGCCAGCTCGCGCACCTGCTCGACGCCGAACCGGGCCGGCAGCCGGCGCACCGGCGGGGCCTGGCCGGTCGCGAGCCGGCTGACCGCCTCGACGATGCTGTCGGACGCGAACACGTTGTCGGGGGTGCTGCCCAGCGCGGGCCGCGCCACCAGCGTGTGCAGGCCGGCCTGCGGGTCGGAGTCCAGGCGGACGTAGTTGACCGCGACCATGCCGCGCCCCGGCTTGACCGGAACCTCCTTGGCGAACCGCGACCGCACCAGCTTGGCGTCTTCCACCGCGGCCAGCCGCAGCTCGACCCGCGAACCGAAACCGCTGCGCACCGGCGGCCGCAGCTCGGACTCGCGGTCGGCGGTGACGATCACGTGCACACCGAACGACGGGCCCTGGTTGATGATCAGGTTCACCTGCTCGATGAGCACCTCGTTGTCCTCGGCCAGCGCCCGGTAGTTGTCGATCACCAGGTAGACGTCGCCGAACCCGTCGTTGGGCACCGGACCGGACTCGCCGGCGAACTTGCGGCGCCGGAACACCTCCATCGAGGCGATCCCGTACTCGAGGAAGGTCCGCTTGCGCTCGCGGACCAGCGCCAGCAGCTCGGCCACCGTGCGGCGCACGCCGTACGGGTCCGTCGGACCGGCCACCTCGCCCACGTGGGGCAGCCGGGCGACCGTGGTCAGCGCGGTACCGCTGTAGGCCAGGCAGTAGAACTGAACCTGCTCGGGCGTGTGGGTCAGCGCCGCCGAGCAGATCAGCGTCTGCAGCGCCGTCGTCTTGCCCGACCCGCCGGCGCCCAGGATCAGCACGTTCGCGCCGGGGCCCGAGGTGTCCACCGTCCACGGCGGCTGGTCGTGCTTGAACGGACGGTCGATGATGCCGATCGGGAACACCAGGTCCTGCGCCTTGCCGTAGTCCTGCTGCCACGGGTGGCCGAGGAACCTGTTGACCAATTCGTCGATGGCGATGGGCTGGTTCAGCGGCGGCTGCCACAGCCGGTACGGCTCGAATTCGATCCTGCGCAGCTGATCGATGATCACCGTGCCGACCTTCGGGGTGCGGATGCCCTCTTCGTCTTCCTCTTCGAGCTCGATGGGCTGCACCTCGCCGTTGCCGTTCGACAGGGCGGGGGGCACCTGCACCTCGGGTCCCCCGACGCTGACCTCGAGCGGGGTGAAGTTGTTCGTGAACAACTGCGGGCGGACGTAGTCGATGCTGTGCACCAGCGCCGGGGCTTCCTCGCCGTCGACGGTGATCCCGCGCGGGATGTAGTCCCGCCACAGGAACTCGGCCTGGAAGCGGACGATGTCCTCGAGGCTGCGGCGGAAGTAACCCAGACCGGCCTGGGCGGGCAGGTTCACCGCGTTGGGCACGCCGGCGGCCTGCGCCGCACCGGCGGTGCGCGCCTTCAGCACCAGCCGGTAACCCATGTTCTCCATGAGCTTTTCGGCTCGGCTCTCGATGGTCTGCGAGGCCATCATCAGGTGGATCCAGTAGGCGCGGCCCTGACGGCCGATCGAGTCCAGGACGTCGACCGCCGTGGGCATGATGCGGAACCACTCGTAGAACTCGTCGATGACGACCACCAGCATCGGCAGCGGCGGCATGTCCTGGCCGCGGGCCCGCATGCGGGAGCGCACCGAGTTGTACTCCTTGGCGTCGTCGACGCCGGCGCTGTCGCAGATGGCCTTGCGGCGGGCGATCTCGCCCCACAGCGCGTCGAGGAAGCGCTCCATCAGCGCCTGGTCCTCTTCCAGGTCGGTGATGATGCGCGACACGTGCGGCACGCCCGCGAACGGCTTGACCGCCGACCCACCCTTGAGGTCGGCCAGCACGAACTGCAGCTCCTCGGGCGGATGGCCCAGCATCAGCGACTCGATCACGGTTCGCACCAGCGTCGACTTACCCGAACCGGTAGTACCCGACATGACGCCGTGCGGGCCGTCGCCGCCCTCGTCCAGCGACTTCATGTCCAAGAACAGCAGCTCGCCGTTGTCGGAGCGGTTGCCGAACGGCGCCCGCAGGCGCGACCGGCCCATCGTGTCGGACCGGCCGCCCCACAGCGAGTCGAAGTCGATGTCGGCCGGGTCGTCGATCCCGTAGTAGGACAGGATGTCCCGGGCGCCGATGTGGGCGACCCGCTGCCCGATCTCCTCGTAGGCCTCCGCGAGCCGCCAGCGCGCCAGCTTCTGGGCGAACTCTTCGGCCTCGGCGATGCTCAGGTGGTCGGTGAGGGCGAAGAACCACGGCTTCTCGTCGATCACCATCCAGGTGTCGCGGTCGCGGGGCAGCGCCTCGATCACGCCCCGGTCGTCGAACCGCAGCGTCCGCTCGGGCACCGACGACCACATCGAGGCGCCGGTCAGGTCGAAGAACGTCACGCCGTCGATGCCTTCGGCGCTGATCACGTACTCCCACTGCGGGTCGGTGGCGTCGGCGACGATGACGGTGTGCGGCGTCGGGGTCTGCGCCGACGAGCTGGCGTGCCGGGGCGTGAAAGAGCCGCGGCCGGCAAACAATTCGGCTTGCTCGGCGGCGAACTCGCGCACCGAGCCGTAGACCATGCGGGCGTTGCCCGCCGCGTCCTGGCGTCGCGGGTCGCCGAAGTGCGGAAGCCACTTCACCCAGTCCCACTGCTCCAGGTCCGAACTGACCACGATCATCTGGACGTGGTCGGGCCCGTGGGAGAAGGTCAGCTGGCAGATGATGGCCCGCATCAGGCCCAGCACCTGCTCGCGGTCGCCGACCAGCGAGTACCAGGGCTCGACCAGCAGCGAGATCATCTTGGGCAGGTTGTAGACGACGCTCTGGTAGCGACCGAACTCCTGAAGCGCCTTACCGGTCACCGGCTCGAGCTCGATGTCGGTCGGCATGTTCTGCGGCTCACCCCAGGTCACCTCGGGGCGCGTCATGCCCACGCCGACGCGCACCACACCGAAGTTGAGGTCCTTGCCGTCGGGCTTGCGTTCCCACATCCGCGGCGACCCGACCGCGGCCGGCAGCGTCGTCGGCGCCGGGTGGAACCAGCGGTAGTTGGCGTCCATGCTGTCGGCGGACTCGTGGGCGGTCTCGCGCAGCATGTCCAGCATCAGCATGAACTGGGCGCGCATCGCGTCCAGCTTCGGCCGGCTCATCTGCTGCTGGCCGCCGAACCGGCCGCCGAACATCATCATCGCGACGCCGCCGATCATGAAGATCGGGAAGATGGCGCCCGCGCCGCCGAACACGTGCGAGCCGCTGGCGAAGGTCATGGCGACCATGCCGATCAGCAGGCCGACGACCAGGACGCCGACCACCACCAGCCACCAGGGCTTCCCCTCGGGCGGCGGGATGCTCAGCGGTGTCGGGAGGACAATGTTCTCCGGCTTGATGACCGGCGGCTTCTCCGGCGTCGGCCGCGCAAATCCACGTTTCACTTCGGTACCACCAACTCTGCAGGGGACATGTCCATCGGTAGGGTGTCGTGCTCCACTAAGGCATCCGCCCGCGACAACGTCGGACCCTGTGGCAGCAGCCGCAGCGCCACCCACGGCGCCAGGCTGGGGGTGCCCTTGAGGCCCAGGGCCTCCCGGACGTCGCGGGTGTCGTCCACGCCGAAGCGGGCGCCCGCGTCCGTCAGCCACCACAGCGATTCGGTCGTCTTGGCGCCCGGGTCGTTGCCGGTGACGGCCACGAAGTTGGCGTAGTCGGGACCGAAGTAGACCTGGTCGGCCTCGCGGCCGGTGGTGTCGGCCTTGACCAGCGACACGACCTTGTGCTGTTCCTTTTGCGCCACCGGAATGGTCGAGCCGGAGACCACCTGGATGCGGGCCCGGTTCTCGCCGGAGGTCTTCTGCCACCACCAGCAGGTCGCCGGGTTCTCCCGGATGTCGGTCACGTTGAGCGGATTGTCCGGGTACGACGACAGGTCCAGCTTGTTGACCACCGGCATCTTGGCCAACGCGGCCGGCTCCACGGTCACCGGCTTGGTGCTGGTGCCGGGGCCCCCGGCGTTCTGCAGGATCTGGGCCACCAGCGGTGGCAGCGTCTGCACGCCGTCGGTCAACACCAGCGAATACTGTTGCGGCCCGCTGATTTGCGGGGTGACGATCACCGTTCCGACCGGACCCGGCGCCCCGGCGAACGTCGCCGGCGAGCCGGCGTTGGGCACCTCGGGCACCGTCAGCTCGGGCCCCACCGGCAGCGCGTCGAACAGCGCACGGCTCATCGGCTTGGCCATGCTGACCTGCTCGGGCGTCAGGCCCAGCGGCAACAGCACCGAGCGGTTCATCGCGTCGATGCGCGACCGGCGGCCCTCACGGATCACCCACGCGTCCCCGCCGTAGCTGAGCACCACCGCGTCCGACCCGTTCAGGACCCGACGGTGCCCGCTGAGGTCCGGGGTACCGTCGATCACCGTCACGGTCACCCCCGACGGCGCGCCGACCCCGGTCGAACCCACGGTGTCGCACACCAGCCAGGACGACGCCGCCGGGGTCTTGGGCGCGAACTGCGTGGGCGCGCCCGGTATGCCGACCAGGGGCCCGCGCGGCAGGTTCGCGATCTGGCTCGACCGAACCAGGTGCGGGTTGTCCGGCCGCCCGGTGATCAGCCGCGCCGACGCCAGGTTCAGCGCCGGATACAGCTTGTCGCCGACGCGCACGTACAGGGCGCCGGAGTCGCGGTCGGCGATGATCGGCGACTCGTTGATCTGGCCCGACGGGCTGAGGAACGACCACAGCAGCGCGCCCAGGCAGATCACCAGCGCCGCCGACACCGACGCCACCACGGCCAGCGTCTGACGCCGTCCCGGCTCGATCTCCATCCGGACCCGCCACCGGGTCAGCGCCATCGCGGTACGGCGGGCTAGGAACTGATAGCCCGTGACCTGGGTTTTGGTCGACAACCCGAGGCCGTACCCCGACCCCCGCTGCCCGCGACTCTCTTCCGCCACGCTATTTCACCATCCGGTCTGCTAGAACGCCTGGATCTGGTCCCTGTAGGGACGTCCAGCGCGCGAATTGCTTCGACAACCGTGACAACCGTAAGCGACCCGCACGGACCCCGCCACGCGTTGCCCTGTGCGTTATCTTTTGTTCACATTTCGCTATGTAGGCCAATGCGGCCTTTTTTGGTCCGCCCGGCCGGCGCCCGGTGCCCGCGGCCGCGCGCCGCTGAGCTGGCGGTCCTGCTGTCCCCCACTGATCCCCCGGCCCGATCTTCCACGTCTGCTCGCCTCGTTATAGGCATCGTTACAGGCATCGTAGCTGCGGTTGGTCCACTCGTCCTGCCAATAGCCCGCAACGCGGTGCCCCGCCGACGCCGGTCGGCGGTGGCCTCAAGCAAGATGGGCGGCATGACGGAGCTGGCGCCCTCGCTGGTCGAATTGGCCCGGCGGTTCGGCATCGCGACCGAATACGAGGACTGGACCGGCCGGCGGGTGCCCGTCGCGGAGGCCACCCTGGTCGCCGTGCTGGCCGCGGTCGGGGTCGCGGCCGGCACCGAGCAGGAGCGCAACGCCGCCCTGGCCGCGCAGGTGCGGTCGTATTGGGAACGCCCGATGCCGGCGACCATCGTCGGGCGCACCGGCGAACCGATTCGATTCTGGGTGCACGTAACCCACGGCGATCCGGCCGAGGTTTGGTTGCAGCTCGAGGACGGCACGGTGCGCGGCGGGGTGCAGCAGGTCGACAACTTCACGCCGCCGTTCGAACTGGACGGGCGCTGGATCGGTGAGGCCAGCTTCGTGCTGCCGGCGGAACTGCCGCTGGGATATCACCGGGTGCACCTGCGCTCCGGTGCGGCCGAGACGAGCACCGCGCTGATCGTCACGCCGGACTGGCTCGGGCTCCCTGAGCGCCTCGGCGCCCGCCGGGCATGGGGGCTGGCCGCTCAGCTCTACAGCGTGCGATCCAAGCAGTCCTGGGGCGTCGGCGATCTCACCGACCTGACCGACCTGGCGGTGTGGTCGGCGTCCCGCCACGGCGCGGACTATGTGCTCGTCAACCCCCTGCATGCGGCCGGGTTTTCCGGGCCGACCGGCCGTATGGAGCCGTCGCCGTACCTGCCGACGTCGCGGCGCTTCGTCAACCCGATCTACCTGCGCGTCGAGGCGATCCCGGAATTCGCCGAGCTGGCCAAGCGGGGCCGGGTGCGGCGGCTGCGGTCCGAGGTTCAGCGGCGAACCGCCCAACTCGACGCCATCGACCGCGACAGCGTGTGGGCGGCCAAGCGCGCGGCGCTCAAGCTGATCCACGAGGTGCCCAGGTCGGCGGGCCGCGAGCTGGCCTACTCGGCGTTCCGCGATCGCGAGGGAACCGCGCTCGACGACTTCGCCGTCTACTGCGCGCTGGCCGAGGAATACGGCGGCGACTGGCATCGCTGGCCGGAGTCGCTGCGGCACCCCGGCGCCGAGGGCGTCGCCGGTTTCGCCGAAAGGAATTCCGACGCGATCGATTTCCACCGTTGGCTGCAGTGGCAACTCGACGAACAGCTCGCGGCGGCGCAGTCGCAGGCGATTCGGGCTGGCATGGCGCTGGGCGTCATGCACGACCTGGCCGTCGGTGTGCACCCCGACGGCGCCGACGCCTGGGCTCTGCAGGACGCGATGGCGCTGGGGGTGACGGCGGGCGCGCCGCCCGACGAGTTCAACCAGCTCGGCCAGGACTGGTCGCAGCCGCCCTGGCGGCCCGACCGGCTCGACGAGCTGGAGTATCGCCCCTTTCGGGCGCTGATCCGCGCGGTGCTGCGGCACGCCGGCGGCGTCCGCATCGACCACATCATCGGGCTGTTCCGGCTGTGGTGGATCCCGCAGGGCGCCTTGCCGACGCAGGGCACCTACGTGCGCTACGACCACGAAGCGATGATCGGCATCGTCGCACTGGAAGCGCACCGCGCCGGGGCGCTGGTCGTCGGGGAAGACCTCGGCACCGTCGAACCCTGGGTGCGCGACTACCTCTTATTACGCGGCGTGCTGGGGACCTCGATCCTGTGGTTCGAGCTGGACCGCGACGGAAACGGCGGGCCCCTGCCGGCCGAGCGGTGGCGAGAGTACTGCCTGTCGTCGGTGACCACCCACGACCTGCCGCCGACCGCCGGCTACCTGGCCGGCGACCACGTGCGGCTGCGCGAGTCCCTGGGCCTGCTGACCCGGCCCGTCGAGGATGAGCTGGAATCCGACCGCGCCGAGCTGGCGGCCTGGATGGCCGAGCTGCGCCGGGTCGGCCTGCTCGGCGACGGCCCAGACGTTCAGGACGACCCCGACCGCGTCATCCTCGCGCTGTACCGATACCTCGGCCGAACGCCGTCGCGGCTGCTGGGTGTGGCCCTGACCGACGCGGTCGGCGACCGCCGCACCCAGAACCAGCCCGGGACGACCGACGAATACCCCAACTGGCGCGTCCCCCTGACCGGGCCCGACGGCCGCGCGATGCTGCTCGAGGACGTGTTCACCGATCGCCGGGCGGCCGCCCTCGCCGAGGCCGTCCGCGAGGCCATCGCGCCTCCGGGATGAGCGACCCCTGTTAGCTTCAGGCAATGAGCGCTTCCCTGAAGGTCGGGGTCGTAGCCCCGGTCGCCGCCGGCGTCACCGCGGACCCCGATTGGATGGCGGCCTTCGCGGGGCACCTGGAGCGGTGCGGGTTCGAATCGATCGTCGTCGTCGAGCACACCGTCCTGGCCACGCAGTACGACAGCGTCTACCCGTACGACAGCTCCGGGCGGGTCGGGCTGGCGGCCGACTGCCCCATCCCCGACCCGCTCGATCTGCTCGCCTTCCTGGCCGGCCGCACCAGCACCCTGGGACTGGCCACGGGGGTCCTGGTGCTGCCCAACCACCACCCGGTGGTCCTCGCCAAGCGGGCGGCGACCGTCGATGCCCTGTCCGGCGGCAGGCTGCGGCTGTGCGTGGGCGTGGGCTGGCTCAAGGAGGAGCTACAGGCGTGCGGGGCGGAGTTCGCCACCCGCGGCCGGCGCGCCGACGAGCAGCTGGCGGTGCTGCGGGAGCTGTGGGCCGACCGGCCGCAGGGGGCGTCGCATCACGGCGAGTTCTTCGCTTTTGACAACGCCATGTGCTACCCGAAACCCGTTGCGGGCGCAGCGCTTCCAATCCACATCGGCGGGCACAGCCGGGCGGCGGCCCGGCGCGCCGGGCGGTTGGCGGACGGCTTTCAGCCGCTCGGCGTGGCGGGTCCCCAACTCGCGTCGCTGCTGACGCAGATGCGCGACGAGGCGGCGGCGGCGGGCCGCGATCCGGCGGCCCTGGAAGTGTCGCTGGGCCACGCGGTCACCAAGATCGACGCCGAACGCGCCGGCGGCCTCGTCGAGCAGGGGGCCGACCGGCTCGTGTTGTCGATGCCGCCGACCACCGACATCGAAGAGGCCAAGGACATCCTGTCCGCGTGCGCCCAACGGCTCTCGCTGGTCTGACACGGATGAAGCTGTCAGCCGAGGACCGCGCGGCGCTCAGCGACGTGGCGCATCGCTACGCGGCCCACGTCGACGACCGTGAATTCAACGCCGCCGCAATGCTTTTCACTCCGACCGCCGAGCTGGCGGTGCCCGACCCGCCGGCCACGCTGGAGCCGGTCCACTCCCACCGCGGCCGCGGCGCCATCGCCTCCGCGCTGGCCGCCGTCGCGGCGGTGACCCGCACCGAGCACGCGATCGTCGGCGAGGTCTACGACGCGGCCGCAAGGCCCGGCGCCGCGCGGGGACGCATCGCGTGCATCGCGCACCACTGGAGCCGGCGCGGCGACGACGTGGTCGACCTCGTCTGGCACCTGCGCTACGACGACGCCTACGAGCGGACCGGCGACGGCTGGCGGATCAGCCGCCGCGCCTTGACCGTCAATGCGATCGAGAGCCGCCCGGTGCGCCGTTTGCGGCCGCGCGACGGCGCCTAGCGCGGCCGTCCAGAAGGTTATGCCCAAACTCACAGCGACCCCTAAGGAACCGAGTTTGCGGCCAGATTGTGCCGATTGCGCGGCATGTGCGGCGATCGCCATTGATGACGATGCGGATTTTGACCGTCGGCAACTGTTTCCGACGGCCACGCGGCCCGACGGGTCCGTGCCGGAGCTTTTCCGCGAATTTCTCCAAGCGTCATCGTGTTATTTTCGGCCACGTGACGAACACCGAACGCGGGGACCCGCGCCTGGATTCCGCGGGGACCGCCGGGGGGCGGGCAGCGGACTACGGAGACGTCTCCACAGTCGCGGTGGGCACGCCGCTGAAATCCATTCCGGACTACTGCAACGAGATTCACACCGCCGAAGACGTCATCGACGTCGAAACCTACGGCGGCGGCTTCGATCTCACCCGGCGGGCGACGGCGCCGAAGCTGCGCGTCGGCCGCGACAAGTGGTTCAACCTGCTCTGGTTGATCCCGATCGGCTTGGCGCTGCTGGTCGTCGGCGTGGCGATCGGCAAGGGGCTGCACAACATGCCGGCGGTGCAGTCGTTCATCCAGCGTCATCCGGGCACCGACGCCCACACCGGCGTCACGCCCGGCCTGCCCGCGTGGATCGGGTGGACCCACTTCTTCAACCTGTTCATGATGATGTTCATCATCAGGACGGGCATCCAGATTCTCTGCGACCACCCGCGCCTCTACTTCAGCCGCAACGCGACCCCCGGCAAGGACGAGTGGCTGCGGGTCGGCCCGCCGGTACCCGATGACGAGCTGTGGACCGCCAACTCCGACACCGTCGCTCTCCCACCGCAATTCGGGCTCCCCGGGTTCCGTCACTCCATCGGGCTGGCGCGGTGGTGGCATCTCGGCGTGGATGTGCTGTGGCTCGTCAACGGCGCGGTCTTCTACGTGCTGCTGTTCACCACCGGGCAGTGGCGCCACATCGTGCCCACCAGCTGGGACGTCTTTCCCAACGCGGTTTCGGTGGCGATCCAGTACCTGTCGCTGGACTGGCCGACCGACAACGGCTGGGTCGCCTACAACGGCCTGCAGCTGCTGTCGTACTTCACCACCGTCTTCGTCGCCGCCCCGGCCGCGCTCCTCACCGGCCTGGGGATGTCGCCCGCGTTGTCGCAGCGGGTGCATTGGCTGAGCAAGCGGCTGAGCATCCAGCACGCGCGGTCGCTGCACTTTGTGGTGCTGGTGTACTTCCTGTTCTTCATCCTGGTCCACGTGACGATGGTGCTGACCACCAACGCGCTGCGAAACCTCAACCACATGTTCGCCGCCCGTGACGACAACAGCTGGGCCGGCTTCTGGATCTTCACCGCCGCGATGGCGGTGACGGCCGTCGCGTGGGTCTGGGCCACGCCGTTCACCATTCGCCATCCGCGGGTGATCCAGCGGGTCGGTTACGCGCTGGTCGGCCCGTTCCAGCGGATGCTCGAACAGCTGGATCCCAAGCCGGGCGCCTTCACCGAGAAGGACATCTCGCCGCACCACTGGCGCAACGGCCGCCTGCCGGAGACCGTCGAATACAAGGAATTGGAACGCAACGACTTTCGTGACTGGCGGCTGAAGGTCTACGGCCTTGTCGAGCATCCGATGGAGTTCTCGCTGGACGACCTGAAGGCGCTGCCCTACCACGAGCAGATCAGCCAGCACTTCTGCATCCAGGCGTGGTCGGGCGTCGCCAAGTGGGGCGGCGTGCAGATGAAGACGATCATGGACCTCGTCAAACCGCTGCCCGAGGCCAAATGGGTGGTGTTCTACTCGATGGGCCTGGGCGCCACCGGCGGCATCTATTACAACGCCCACCACATCGGCCAGATGGACCACCACATGACGATGCTGGCCTACAACATGAACGACCAGCCGCTGCCTTACATGCACGGAAAGCCGCTGCGGCTGCGCAACGAGCTGCAGCACGGGTTCAAGTTGGTCAAGTGGATCAAGGGCATCGAGTTCGTCGCCGACTACCGCGACATCGGCAGCGGTTACGGCGGCTACAGCGAAGACCACAAGTACTTCGGGCGCCACCAGACCCTCTAGGCCGTAAACCGTTTGCCCGGATGGGCTTTCGGGTAGCCCCGTGAAACGAGCGGTGCAACGAAAGCGACATCTGAGGAGACGCTGATGGGCAACAGCGCGAGCGGCCGGGTCGACCACCGCGCCGGCGGTCGTGGAGACGCGTCGACACCGGACTCGGGTCGTTCTCCCGGACTGGCGGTGGTCGCCGCGGCGGCGCTGGCACTCGTGGTGTGCATGGCCAGTTTCGCGCTGGGTCTCCCCGGCGCCGGCGTTGCGGCCGCGATCGTCGGGCTGCTCGGATTCGGGGCCGGCCTGGCGTGGATTGCCATGGACCGCAGGCGGATCCGTGACGCCGAACGCGGCCGGACCGCGAATGACGCTCGGTAGCCCGAGATAGGGCGAGCTGCTGTTACTGCAGTGCCGCCAGGTTGTTCACCGATTTGCGGATGTCGTTGCGCAGGACCCTGGCAACCAGCCCTCCTACGGGCCCGCTGAGCAGCCCGCCGCTCAGGTCGGCGGTGAGGTGAAAGGTCGACCCGGGATGGTTGTCGGTGATGTTCATCGCCACCCCGATGCGGATACCGCCCCGCCCCCGGCCTTGCAGCTCAATCGCTTTCGGCTTGTCGTAGCAGGCGACCTTCCAGTGGACGACGTTGCGAAAACCCTTGACCTTGACGCACGACGAGACGCAGGTGCCCTCCTCGATCGTCTCCGGGACGGGTCCGCGCCAGCCGCCGAAGATGGTCATCCACTCGTCGAACCGGCGCAGGTCGGACGCCAGCTTCCACGCGGTCCCGGGGTCCACCTTCGACGCCACCGAAACGTCTACTCGTGCCAACTTTTCGCTCCTCCCCGACGAACATCTTTCCCCGCATACCCGGGCCGGGCGCAGCGGTAAACCGGGACCTAGGGCCACGCCTCCTCGAGCTGTTGGGCGACATCGATGACCTGCGCGGCTTGAGCCTGCGGTGCGTCGATCTCCTCGGCCACGTACGCCGCGACGAACCGGCGGATCTCCCCGTCGACGCCGGCCAGGATGCGCAGCACCTCACCGCGGAAGGACCTCGACGACACGTTGACGGTGATGTCGGACGGGCGCGGTTTGGCGACGTCGACGATCAGCAGGAGCGGTTCGGCCGCCCGCGCGGTGGCGCGCAGCGCGACGTCCCCGGAGACGACGAAGCGCTGCTTGTCCAGCCGCAGGTCCAGCAGCAGATCGATCGACAACGGAATGTGGATGACGAACGTGATGGGGTCCCCGAGGCGCCGGGTGACCTTCGGCTCGTGAATCTTGACGTTGGCACTGACTTTGGCGATCCCGCCGGGGCCCTGGGCGATCGGCTCCATGGCAAACTCATTGCCCGCGATGTCGGCGAAGGCGGCGGCGACACGCTCGGGGGTGACTGCGACCTCGAAGAATCTGCGGCCAAACTCTTCGTAGGTGACATAACTCAGATTTTGCATAGGCTTATACCGTCTCACGTCCCCTGCCGGAACGGTCGTTGATCCGCTCGCGTCGCAGCATTTCCGCGGCGGATGTGCCCGTTGCCCCTCGCAACGCGAACCGACGCAAAGCAAAACCGATGGGTATCACGAGGATGTGATCCGCACCCGCCCGCGCCCTGTGAACCGCGCCACACGCGGGGCGCTTCGATTCGGTGTGTCGACCGCCGGCCTGGGAGGCTGGAGTGACTTGGAGGTGTTTGGAGCTGATGTGCGCCCAGGATTTTTCTGAGCCGCGCTCGTTCGGGTCCCGCGTCGAGGGACTACTCACCTGGCTGGGCGGCGGACATCGGCGCGAACTCGGAGAGCGCCACGAGCGGTCCAACCACGCCGTAGCCGGGACCGTCGTGCTGTTGGGCGCCGCCCTCGCCTGGCCGGTCGCCGCCCTGGCGCTCGGCCAGTCGGCGCGCTGGTCACCGGCCGCCGTCGTGGCGGCGACGCTCGTTTTCGGGCTTTTGGTCGGCGCGGTGCTTCGCGGGACCGCCGCCGGCCCGGAGGGGGGCCGGGCGGGCACCGTCGGACGCGCCGCCGTCGCGGCGGCGCTCGGCGTGGTGGTCGGCGAGCTCGCGGCGCTCGTCGTGTTCTCCAGCGCGATCGACCACCGGCTCGACGAACGAGCCCTGCGCAACGCCGACTCGGCCCCCGCCGTCGCGCAGGCGTCGGAGTCGCTGCAACAAAGCGAGGGTGCGCGCGCCGCGCTCGACGGCGCCGTCGAACGGGCCCGCGCGCGCCAGGACCAGGCCTTGGTCGTCGCACGGTGCGAATACCACCCGACGCCGCCGTGCCCTCAGACCCGGATCACCGGCGTGCCCGGCACCGGACCCGAGACACGGACGGCCGACGAGCTTCTCGCCGACGCGCAGCGCGAGCTGGACAACGCGCTGGCGGCCCGGGACCGTCAGGCGCCCGAGCTGGACGCCAGGATTTCGCGCGAGCAGCAGGCCCTCGCGCAGGCGCGCCACGACGTCGTCGCCAACGCCGGTCGCAGCCTGGGCGCGCGGTGGGTCGCCATGAACGACGTCACGTTCGCCGGCCCCGAAGCCAGCCCCGGGGCCAGGGCGCTGCGGCTGCTGACGATCGCGTTTTTCGCGCTGCTGTACCTGCTGCCGCTGATTTTGCGGCTGTGGCGCGGCGAGACGACCCACGATCGGCATGCGGCGGCGCGCGCCGAGCGCGAACGCGCCGAGGTGGAGGCCGAGACCGCGATCGCGATCAAGCGCGCCGAGGTGCGCCGCGAGGCCGAGATCATGTGGGCCGAGCATCAACTCACGCAGGCCCGGCTCGCCATCGAGGCCCAGGCCGAGATCGACCGCGAACGGCAGCGCCGCCGCGTCGCCGAGGCGCTGGAGGCCCCGGTCGCGGCGCCGTCGGAACGTGGCTTCGAGCCCCCAGGGGAAGCCGTGGGAGAGGCCGCCCAGGCGGAAGCGGTGTATCTGCCGATCGCCGCCGAGGCGGAGGCGGCCAGCCGCGCGATCGCCCCGGCGCCGGATGACGAGGTGGAACCGCGGGACGAGCGGGCGGCGCCGTTGATTCCCTCGATCCCGGACGCGACCAAGGCGGCGGCGCGCTGGATCCGCCCGCTGGTGCCGCCATTCGTCGCCCGGGTGATCGACAACACGACTCAGCCGCTGCGCACCGCGCGGCAGGTGTTCGAGGAGGTCGAAGAGATCACTTTTGCGTTCAAGCGCACCCGCAAGGTGCGCGTCGACTCCGAGAGCGGCGCCGCCGCCGCGCACCCCCAAGCCCCCGGCGACCCCGCCGCCCCGGCATGGATCGCATCCTCGCGCGCCGAGACCGGCCACGGTTCGCACCATTTCCCGGCACCCGAGTTCGGCGGCCGCGAGCCGCACCCGCCGGCGCGGCCGCTGGACGCCAGCGACGCCGGTCGCCTGTCGCTGGGTTCGCCGGAGCGCGACCGCAAGCCCGAGCTGACAGGGCGCGACGGGCCGCGCCAGCTGCCGCCGGCGGAGTAAGCCGCGGGCCACCTTCGCGCACAGGGTCATTGGACTTCATCGGGCGGCAAGCCCTTGTTAAATTCCCGTTGGCTCGCAAGGGATGCGTGCTTAGCGGCCCTTTGCGACAATCACGGAACTATGAGACTCGTACTGCTGCTGGCAAGCGCCGCCGTGGTGGTCGGCGCCGCCGCGCCGGCCTACGCCGACCCCGACGCCAAGGACCAGGCCTTCCTCACCGCCCTGAGCCAGGCGGGGCTGACCTACATGAACGCCGACCGCGCGGTCACGGCCGGCAAACAGGTCTGCAGCCTGGCCGACGGCGGGATGACCGGCGAGGAAATCGTGAAGAACCTCCAGGAGCGCAACCCGGGATTCCAGGGCCAGGGCGCCGCGAAGTTCGCGGCGATCGCGGCGTCGGCGTACTGCCCCGAAAAACTCACCCAGACCGAGGACGGCACGCCCCCGAAGAGCAACGGCGCCTAAGCCCCACGCCTCTGGTGATCCGGCCGCCGGCCCGCTGGGTTATGGTGGCGGTCGGCGAAGCGCACGACGCGGTGCACCGCGTTCACCCCGCTCCGCCACCTAGGTCCCGTGAAACGCTCACGGTGGGCAGGCCGGGAAGGATGTCGTGGATTCGGATCTTGCGATGAGGGCTCGAAGAGCTTCGGCCGGCGCATGAAGATCAGCCTGTTCCTCGCCGACGCCGCCCAGGCCGATGCCCAGTCCGGCAAGGTCCATGCCCTCGGGCTCGGGTGGCGGCAGTGCCAAACACCCACGCCCCCTTTCGCTTTGGTGTTATTCCTGGACATCGACTGGGACGAGACCAACAAGCAGCACCGGCTCACCTGTCAACTGCTGACCACCGATGGCGAGCCGGTGGTGGTGCGGGGAACCCATGGCGCGCAGCGGATCTCGTTCGAATTGTCGGCGGAGGCCGGGCGCCCGCCGGGCGCGATCCACGGCACTTCGGTCCGGATGCCGCTCAGCCTCAACATTCCCGCCGGGATACCGCTGGACCCGGGAATCTACGAGTGGCGCGTGGAGGTCGAGGGTTTCGAGCAGGCCACGGTGGTCGAGGCGTTCGTCGTGGTCGGCCAACCGCACGCCCCCGCGCCGCCTTCCATTTGAGGTGCGGCGGCGTAAGCGCGTGCCGTCGCCGGCACAGAAATTCGCGCCGGGCTGAGCCAACGCCCGCAGAACTCGACAAAGGGTTGGCGACGGCCGCGGTACCCCCCAAGGACCCCGGCCGTGCCAAGCCCTATGCGCCGCTCAGCAGCGCGCCCCCGATTGGGCGAACAGCGAACCCCACTCGTGGCGGGCCGCCAACTGCGCGTCGGTGAAGCTGGGTGTCTTCTCGCCGTCGCCGGCCAGGTGTACCAGCGCCCAGGCCATTGCGAACACCGGAACCCGGTGACGCACCGCGGCGTTGTGCAATTCGTCGAACTCCTCGTGCGAGGGGCATCGGCGAAGCCCGATGAGAATCCCCCGCGCGGTGTCGAGAATGCGCCCGGAGTTGGGGCCGTACGATGTCTGGGCTGGAACCCAGTTCGCCATCATGGTTGTCGATACCTCCTGTTGCGCCCTTACGAAATCCACTGCTCCCGTAGCGAAGAGAATCTCCTGCGGTGCGCATCGTCGCGCCCGCGATCCTCAAAAGGCGCCATTAGCAATGATTTGCGGCCGCGCCGGATGGCGCCAGGTCACCGCCGGTATCGGTATGGTCCCGTGACCGTCCCGATACCCACTCCGTCACCCGTCGCCCGGCGACGCCGAACGTGCCGTCAGGGCGGAAAAACCGCGGAAAAGTCGCCATGAAAGCACGCTCGGCGCAAGGCCGCTCGGCCCGTCGTCGCGCGTATCACAGGATGGCGCCGAGGTCCTTGGCCTTGATGATGTCGTCCCAGTCGACGTCGAGCTCGCGCAGGATTTCCTCGGTGTGCTGGCCGTGCTCCGGGGCCCGCGCGGGGGCCGGCGGCGTTTCGTCGAATTGAACCGGCGCGGCGACGATTCGGTACTTCTCCCCGTGGTCGTCGACGTTTGTCACCACGTACCCGTTGGGCTCGACCTGCGGGTCGTTCAGCGTCTCGCGCGGCGTCGCCAGCGCGGCCCACACCCCGGGTTCGTCCCGGAGCACCTGTTGCCAGTGCGCAAGGTCATGGCGCGCAAAGGCCTTCGCGAAGATTTCGGTCGCGGCCGCGGCGTTGGCAATCAGGTTGCCCGACGGGACGAATCGTGCGTCGGTCGCCAATTCGCCCAGGCCCATCCGTTCGCAGAACCCGGCCCAGTATTTGTCGGGCTGCAGGAACACCAGCTGAATCCACCTGCCGTCCTTGGTCTGGTACCTGTTGACGAGCGGGTTGATCGCCAGGCCCGGCGGGGCGCCGGGGATGCCGTCGATGTCGAAAAAGTCGGCCGCCGATATCGACGGCGCGATCGCCCACATCGCCTGCGCCAGCAGCGAGGAATCCACGATCGCCGCTTCGCCGGTGCGTTCCCGGTGGAACAGCGCCGCGCACACGCCGCCCGCCAGGGTCGCGCCGCCCTGCAGGTCGCCGAAGCCGGGACCCTGCACGGCCGGGTTTTCGCTGCCGAACGGGGTGAGCGTGTAGGCCACGCCGCCCCGGGCCAGGTAGGTGGCGGCGTCGAACCCGCCGCGATCCCGGTCCGGGCCGCGGACCCCGAGCCCGGTGCCGCGCGCGATGATGATGTTCGGGTTGAACGAGCGGATGTCCTCGACGGTGAGTCGCGCCCGCTCGAGCGCGCCGGGCAGCCAATTGGTCAGGAACACGTCCGCGCTGGCCAGCAGCCGGCCGAACAATTCGCGGCCCACCTCCGACTTGATGTCGATCGCGATGCTGCGCTTGCCGCGGTTGCCCAGCTCGAGGATGAAATCGGCGTCCGGGCGGGCCGCTTCGCGGGTGAAACCGCCGACCACCAGCGCGCGCCCGGGATCCCCCGAGGCCACGCCCTCCACCTTGATGACGTCGGCGCCCCAGTCGGCAAGGGCGGCGCCGGCCGACGGCACGTACGTCCACGACGCCAGCTCGACTATCCGGACCCCTCGAAGGACTCCTCGACCGACGCCTCGCGGCTCGCCTGGACGGACGTTCTCGCGCGCGCCGGACATCGCCATCCTCTCGGTCGGCACCCATTCCTTGCTATTTTAGGTATTCTAGCTACCCTAAGGGTTATCGATAGCCGGCCGCGGCCACGCGCACTTTTCCGTGGAAGACATGCGATGGAGCCGACCATTGGCCCCATCCCGACCACTGCCGCAGTCCGCGCGTGCCGCCGTGAATCACGTTGGGCCCCAACTCCTCCGCGGACCGGCGGGGCCGTAGCCGCTGGCACGGGGGACGGTCGATGGGCAGGGTAACGGGCAAGGTCGCCGTCATCAGCGGGGCCGCGCGCGGTCAGGGACGCTCGCACGCGCGGCTGCTGGCCGCCGAAGGCGCCGACATCATCGCGCTGGATCTGTGCGCCGATATCGAGACCAACGAGTACCCGCTGGCGCGCCCGGAGGATCTCGACGAGACGGCGCGGCTGGTCGAGAAGGAGGGCCGGCGCGCGTTCACGGCGATCGCCGACGTCCGCGACCGCGTCGCCCTGGCGGCCGCGATCGACCGCGGGGTCGCCGAGTTCGGCCACCTCGACATCGTGGTCGCCAACGCCGGCATCTGCCCGCTCACCGCGGGGCTGCCGCCGCAGGCGTTCGCCGACGCCGTCGACGTCGACCTGGTCGGCGTCCTGAACCTGGTGCACGCCAGCCTCAAGCACCTACAGGCCGGCGCGTCGATCATCGTGATCGGGTCGAACGCGGCGTTCATGTCGTCGATGAACACCACGGGCGCCGAGAGTGGGGTCGGTGGGCCGGGCGGGGCCGGTTACGCGTTCGCGAAACTCGCTGCCGCGCATTACGTCAACGACTTCGCCCTGGCGTTGGCCAAGTTCTCCATCAGGATGAACGCGGTGCACCCGACGAATGTCAACACCGACATGCTGCACAGCGCGCCGATGTACCGCGCCTTCCGGCCCGATCTGAAGGAACCGACCCGCGCGGACGCCGAACCGGTCTTCCCGGTGGTGCAGGCGATGCCGATCCCCTACGTGGAACCCGAGGACATCAGCGAGGCCGTGCTGTTTTTGGCGTCCGACGCGGCGCGCTACATCACCGGCCAGCAGCTGCGCGTCGACGGTGGCGGCTTCCTCAAGATCAAGCCGTGGTCGGGGGCGTGAGGGCGTGAGCGAGCCGACGCCCGACGTCCAGCGTCGCCTCTACGAGTTGATGGTGCTGATGAAGGCGGCCGACGACCGGCTTTCCAAGGGCATAAGCACCGGCGAATTCATGTGCGTGTACTGGCCGTCGCGCGGCCAGGAGGCCATCGCCGCCGCGATGGGTGTGGCGCTGCGTCCTGACGATCAGTTGGTCACGACCTACCGCGGGCTGCACGACCTCATCGGCAAGGGGGTGCCGCTCGAGGAGATCTACGGCGAGATGATGGGCCGCACCGTCGGCGCCGGCCGCGGCAAGGGCGGCACCATGCACATCGCCAACCCCGACAAGGGCGTCATGCTGTCCACCGGGATCGTGGGGGCCGGGCCGCCCGTCGCGGTGGGGCTGGCGCTCGCGGGCAAGCGCCGGGGCCTGGACCGCGTCACCGTCGTCAGCTTCGGCGACGGGGCGACCAACACCGGGTCGTTCCACGAGGCCGCCAACATGGCCGCCCTGTGGGACCTGCCGCTCGTGTTCGTCTGCCAGAACAACCTTTTCGCCGAGATGACGCCCACGTCGGCGACGATGAAGCTCGAGCGGGTGGCGCAGCGGGCGGCCGGCTACGGCATGCCGGGCGTCCGCGTCGACGGCAACGACCCGCTGGCGGTGAAAGCGGCGCTCGACGAGGCGCTGGCGCGCGCCCGCGGCGGCGCCGGACCCACCCTCGTCGAATGCGTGACCTTCCGGTTCCGCGGCCACTACTTCGGCGACCGGATGCCCTACATCCCCGAGGACCAACTCGCCGAGGCGATGGCCGCCGACCCGGTGCCGCGGTTCCGCGACCACCTCGCCGCGGCCGGCGTCTGCGGCGCCGACGAGCTCGACCGCATCGACACCCAGGCGCTGGCCACGGTGGAGGACGCCCTCGCGGCGGTCACGGGCGCGGGGTCGCCGTCCATCGACGAGCTCGACCGCGACGTGTACGCAACCCCGATCAGGTACCCGGTCTAGGGCGCGGCCGATGGAAGAACGGGAGATGACGATGCGCGAGGCGCTCAACCTCGCGCTCGACGAGGCGCTCGGCGCCGACGACCGAGTCTTCTTGCTGGGCGAGGACATTGCCGATCCCGGCGCGTCCGGGCCGACGGCGGGGCTGTCGACGAAGCACGGCCACGACCGCGTGCTGGACACGCCGATCTCGGAGGCCGCCATCCTGGGGGCGGCGATCGGCGCCGCGATCGACGGGATGCTGCCGGTGGCCGAGATCATGATCATGGACTTCATCGGCATCGCCGCCGACCAGTTGATCAACAACGCCGCCAAGCTGCGGTTCATGACCGCCGGGCGGACCTCGGCGCCGATCACCGTGCGCACCCAGGTCTACGGCGGGCTGGCCACCGGCGCCACGCACTCCCAGAGCCTGGAAGCCTGGTTCATGCACATCCCGGGCATGAAGGTGATCGTGCCGTCCACCCCGCGCGACGGCAAAGGGCTGCTGACGGCGGCGATCTTCGACGAGGACCCCTGCCTGTTCGTCGAAACGATCCGGCTGCAGGGCAAGAAGGGTCCCGTCCCGGTCGCACCCGGGTTTTCAATCCCGTTGGGACAGGCCGACATCAAGCGCCCGGGCACCGACGTGACAATCATCGGCTATGGCCGCAGTGTCCACGACGCGCTGGCGGCGGCGGCGACGCTCGCCGAGGGCGGCGTCAGCGCCGAGGTCGTCGACCTGCGCACCCTGGTGCCGCTCGACGTCGAGACCGTCGTCGAATCAGCCCGGCGCACCAGGCGCGTCGTGATCGTGCACGACGCCGTCCAGTTCGCCGGGCCCGGGGCCGAGGTCGCGGCCATCCTGCAGTCCGAGCTGTTCGGCGAGCTGGCCGCCCCCGTCGAACGGGTCGGCGCCCGGTTCGTCCCCAACCCGGCCGCCGCCGCACTCGAGGCGCGGGTCTACCCGTCCCCGGAACGCATCGTCGACGCGGCCCGGCGCACCTTGGAGAGGGCCAAAGTGCATGGGTGACTTCATCATCCGCATCCCGCGGGTGTCGGTGGCCGTCTCCGAGGCCGAACTCACCGACATCCTCGTCGACGCCGGCGAGCACGTCGAGGCCGGCACGCCGATCTACGTGATCGCCACCGAGAAGGCGGAACAGGAAATCGAAGCGGGGGCGTCGGGCACCGTGCACTGGACCGGTCAGGTCGGGACCACCTACGACATCGGCGCCCAAATCGGCGTAATCACTTCATAAACCAGAAAGGCATGCCACATGGACCTCAACGAGACCCGCGAGAGGATCATCTACGAAAAGGAGGGCCCGATCGCGCGCGTCACGCTCAACTGGCCCGAGAAGGCCAACGCCCAGGACCAGAAGCTGGCCGAAGAGGTCGACGCCGCGCTGGCCGACGCCGACCGCGACTACGACATCAAGGTGCTGATCCTCAAGGCCAACGGCAAGGGCTTCTGCTCCGGGCACGCCATCGGCAACAACGCGGTCGACTACCCGGCCTTCGTCGAGGGCGCGAAAGTCATGGGTACACCGTGGAAGCCGCAGACCGACCTGTTCGTCAAGCCGGTGCTGAACCTGTGGGAGTTCTCCAAGCCGACCATCGCCCAGGTGCACGGCTACTGCGTCGGCGGCGGCACCCACTACGGGCTCACCACCGACATCGTCATCGCCTCCGAGGACGCCTACTTCTCCTACCCCCCGCTGCAGGGATTCGGCATGCCGTCCGGTGAATGCTCCATCGAGCCTTGGGTTTTCATGAACTGGCGGCGGGCGGCGTACTACCTGTACCTGGCCGAGGTGATCGACGCCAAGAAGGCGCTCGAGGTGGGCCTGGTCAACGAGGTGGTGCCGCGCGAGCAGCTGGGCGACCGCGTCGAGGCCATCGCCCGCCACATCGCCCAGGCCCCGATGACGACCCTGCTGGCCACCAAGGCCAACCTCAAGCGGGCGTGGGAGCTGATGGGCATGCGGGTGCATTGGCAAAGCTCCAACGACCTCGTCGCGCTCGCGTCGATCAGCAAGGACGTGCAGCAGCTGATCCAGACGGTGTTCAAGGACAAGGTGCTGCCGTCCGAGCAGGCCCGGCGCCAGGCCGCCGCGGCCGCGTCGACCGACGGCGCCGCAACGCCCTAGGGCCCCGGTGAACATCGCCGACCACGCGAGCGCGGCCGCACAGTCGCCGGCCATCATCGCCGACGACCGGGTCGTCTCGTACGGCGAGCTGTTCACCCGGAGCCAGCGGGTGGCGGCCGTGCTGCACGGCGCCGGGTTGCGGCGGGGCGACGGCGTGGCGCTGGTGCTGCCGAACCGGCCCGAGTTCTTCGAAATCACCTGGGGCTGCCAGCTTTCCGGCCTCTACTACACCGCCGTCAACACCCACTTCACGCCCGACGAGGTCGCCTACGTCATCGACGACTCCGACGCCAAGGCGGTGTTCGTCGACGCCTCGATGTCCGAGCTGGCCGCGCACATCCGGGACGCCAATGCGGCGGTGGTCGCCCATCTTTCGGTTGGCGGCCCCCCGCCGGGCTGGCGGTCCTATGAGGACGCCCTGGCGGCGGCGGGAGACCCGCCGCCGCGCTCGGACGGGTCGGAGATGCTCTATTCGTCGGGAACGACCGGGCGGCCCAAGGCGGTTCGCCGGCCGCTCCCCGGCGACGGCAACGGGTCCTGGGCCCAGGCGGTCCTCGAAATGGCGCTGACGCACAAGTACGGGATGGACGCGAGCAGCGTGTACCTCTCCCCCGCGCCGTTGTACCACGCGGCCGGGGTGAACTACACGATGGCGGTGCACCGCGTGGGCGCCGCGGCGATCCTGATGCGCAGGTTCGACGCCGAGGCCGTGCTGCGGTTGATCGAGACCTACCGCGTCACCCACGCCCAGTTCGTCCCGACGATGTTCGTGCGGATGCTCAAGCTGCCCGAAGCGGTGCGGCGCGCCTACGACGTCTCCAGCCTCGAGTGCGTCATCCACGCCGCCGCCCCGTGCCCGGTGGACGTCAAGCGCCGGATGATGGAATGGTTCGGCCCCATCATCCACGAATACTACGGCGGCACCGAGGGTTTCGCGGGCACCACGATCGGGCCCGAGGAGTGGCTGGCCCACCCCGGGTCGGTGGGCAGGCCGCTGAGCCCCGTCCATGTGGTCGGCGACGACGGCGTCGAGCTTCCGGTGGGCGAGGCCGGGGAGTTGTTCTTCGAGGGCGGGCCCGATTTCGAGTATTTCAAGGACCCGGCCAAGACGGCGTCGGTCTTCAACGACCGGGGCTGGCGGTCGTTGGGCGACATGGGGTACGTCGACGAGGACGGATACCTCTACCTCACCGACCGTTCGACGTTCATGATCGTTTCGGGCGGGGTGAACATCTACCCGCAGGAGGTGGAGAACCTGCTGGTGATGCACCCCAAGCTGGTGGACGCGGCGGTGTTCGGCGTCCCCAACGACGAGTTCGGCGAGGAGGTCAAGGCGGTCGTGCAACCGGTAGCCGGCGTCGAGCCGGGCCCGGGTTTGGAAGCCGAGCTCATCGCCTACTGCCGGGCCCACCTCGCCGGCTACAAGTGCCCGCGCACAGTCGAATTCTCCCCCGAGTTGCCCCGCGACCCTAACGGAAAGCTCTACAAGCGGCGCCTTCGGGAGCGCTACTGGGCGGGGCGGGCATCCCGGATCGTGTGAAGGTAAGGGGAACTCATGGGAACCACGGAAGTTAATTGGACACCGCTGC
Source organism: Mycobacterium palustre (assembly GCF_002101785.1). Taxonomy (GTDB): domain Bacteria; phylum Actinomycetota; class Actinomycetes; order Mycobacteriales; family Mycobacteriaceae; genus Mycobacterium; species Mycobacterium palustre. The sequence goes on along the minus strand of NZ_LQPJ01000121.1, from coordinate 105,534 downwards.
CGGTGCCGTGGGCGGTCCGTACCCCCGATCGGATCCCCAAGCAGCGCTACTACGACCCCGAGTTCTACGCCCTGGAGTGCGAGATGCTTTGGCCCCGGGTGTGGCAGATGGCGTGCCGGCTCGAGGAAATCCCCAGAACCGGCGACTACGTCGAATACGAGATCCTCGACGAGTCCATCATCGTCGTGCGCCTGGACGCCGAAAACGTGCGCGCCTACCACAACGCCTGCCGGCATCGCGGTGTAAAGCTGGTGCAAGGCAACGGAAATCGGCGCACTTTCGTCTGCCCCTTCCACGGCTGGTGCTGGGCCATCGACGGGCGCAACACCAACGTGGCGCGCCCCGAGGAATTCGACGACCACAACCTGGACCCCGACGACCTTCGGTTGGTTCCGGTCCGGTGCGAGCTGTGGGGCGGCTGCGCGTGGATCAACCTCGACGACGACGCGCCGCCATTGCGGGATTGCTTCGAGCCGTTCGCCTCCATCTACGACGCGTGGAAGGTGGAGTCGCTGCGCGTGGAGTGGTGGCAATCCTGCCTGCTGCCGGTGAATTGGAAGCTGGCCACGGCCGCCTTCATGGAGGGCTACCACGTCCCGCAGACGCACCCGCAGCTGCTGCCGTCGTCGATGCCCGGCACGTCGTCCAAGGCGCCGGGGCTGGCGCAGACGAACCTTCACTTCATGCGCACCCTCGGCGAGGGCATGGCGGGCATGACCCACGAGAACGACATCCGCATCGCCGAGGGGCTGCAGACCATGGAGCTGCCGGCCGACCCGGCCGAGGCGATGGCCACCTGGCGCCGCACCGTGAACGACGCCGTCGTCAGCTGGCATCGGGCCCGGGGCTGCGACATGCCCGACCTCAACGAGCTGGAACGCCGCGGCATCACCGAGGCCATCAATTTCGCGTTCCCGCACTACTTTCTGCTGCCCCAGTACAGCAGCGCCTCGTCGTACCGGATCCGCCCGCTCGGCCCGGAGGAGACGTTGTTCGAAATCTGGTCACTCACCCGCATCCCGCCGGACCAGCTCACCGGCAAGCCCACGCCACCGGAGCCCATGGCGCCCGACGACCCGCGCTGGCCGCCCATCCCGGCCCAGGACTTCTCCAACCTGCCCAGGCAGCAAAAGGGCCTGCACTCCAAGGGATTCGAGTACATGCGACTGTCCAGCCGAATCGAAGGGCTGATCTCCAACTTCGAACGGGTCATCGACGGCTTCCTCGCCGGGCTGCCCTACGAAACGCTGCTGCCCGCCATCCAGAAGACCAACACGACCATCGACGTGCCGATGGTCGACCTCGGATTCACCTCGAGCGTCGGCACCGGGTCACGATGAGCACCGACTGGGACCGCTCGGTCGACCTGCTGATCGCGGGCAGCGGCGGCGGGGGCATGGTGGCGGGGCTCGCCGCGCTCGACTGCGGGCTCGAGCCGTTGATCGTCGAAAAGCAGGCGCTGGTCGGCGGGTCGACGGGGCTTTCGGGCGGCATCGTCTGGATGCCGAACAACCCGCTGATGCGGGCCGACGGCGTCGCCGACACGCACGAGGACGGCCTGGCCTACCTGGCCGACGTGGTCGGTGACATCGGCGCGCCGTCCTCCCCCGCGCGCCGCGAGATGTTCCTCACCGCGGGCTATGAGATGGTCAATTTCCTTGTGCGCAAGGGCGTCCGGCTGGTCCGTTGCGCCGGCTGGAGCGACTACTACCCCAACCACAAGGGCGGCAACGAGGCCGGCCGCGCGATCGAGGGCGTCCCGTTCGACGCGGCCGAGCTGGGCGGCTGGCGCGACAAGGTGCAACCGCCGCTGGCCAAGAACTACGGATTCGTCGTCCTGACCAACGAGCTGCGCTCGGTGCAGTACTACAACCGCTCGCCGCGCGCGTTCGCGGTGGCGGCGCGGGTGTTCGCGCGCACCGCCGCCGCGCGGGCGCGCCGCCGCCAGGTCCTGACCAACGGCGCGTCGCTGATCGGTCAGATGCTCAAGGCCTTGATCGAGCTCAGCGACGGCCAGCCGCCGCTGTGGACGAACGCCGCGATGGACGACCTCGTGGTCGAGGACGGCCGCGTCGTCGGCGCGCGGATCGTGCGCGACGGGGTGCCGGTGAACGTCGAGGCGCGCAAGGGGGTCCTGCTGGCCGCCGGCGGATTCGCCCACAACAAGGACATGCGCCGCCAGTACAGCGGCGACCAACCCAACGAGGGGCAATGGTCGATCGCCAACGCCGGGGACACCGGCGAAGTGCTGCAGGCCGCGATGAGGCTGGGCGCGAAGACGGACCTGCTCGACGAGGCCTGGTGGCTGCCTTCGGTTTTCATCGCCAACGGAGGCGCCGCCGCCGCGTCGCTCGGCTCGGGCCGGCAGCGGCCCGGCGCCATCTACGTCGACGCCACCGGGCGCCGGTTCTGCAACGAGTCGAACTCCTACGTCGAGGTCGGCAAGGCGATGTACGCCAACAAGGCGGTGCCTTGCTGGATGATCTTCGACGACGGGTACGTGCGCCGCTACGTCACCAGCACCAACCCGTTCAAGCGCGGCACCGACCTGCCCCCGGAGCTCATCGAGAGCGGCGCCGTCAAGCGCGGCGCGGACATCGTCGACCTGGCCCGCCAAATCGATCTTCCCCCTGACGAATTGGCGCGCACGATCGGCCGGTTCAACCGGTTCGCCGCCAAGGGCCTCGACCCCGACTTCGGGCGTGGGCAGTCGGCCTACAACGACTGCCTCGGCGATCCCGGCTATCGGCCCAACGCCGCGGTCGGCCCGCTGGACCGCGCGCCCTACTACGCGACCCGCGTCTTCCCGGCCGACGTCGGGACGTGCGGCGGCGTGGTCACCAACGAGCACGCGCAGGTCCTCGACGAGCAGGACCGGGTGATCGGGGGCCTGTACGCCACCGGCAACACCACCGCGACGGTCATGGGCCGCACCTATCCGGGCGCCGGCGCAAGCATCGCCAGCTCGATGGTGTTCGGGTACGTCGCGGCGCGGCACGCGGCCGGCCGGCGAATCGCCGGCGAGAAGACCCGCTAAATCCCGCTCGCGCTAAGGAGTCTCGTCGCGGCCGACGAAGTCGCGGGGCTTCATCCCCGACTGCATGAGTTCGGCGCGCCGCGCCTGGACGTCGGAGGCGGCGCCCACCATGTTGGTCAGGATGTGGCTGACCTGGAGGTGCACCCGCATCCCCATCAACTCCCACGCCCGCTTGACGTTGTTCTTCACCGCCATCAGCGTGGTCAACGGGATTTGGGAGATCTTGCGCGCCATCTCCTCGACGGTGTCCTCCAAATCCTCCCGCGGCACAACGCGATTGAGCAGCCCCCAGTCGAGAGCCTGCTGCGCGGACAGCGTCGGCGCCAGCAGCAGCCAGTCCATGGTGCGGTGCCAGTTCATCATCAACCACGGCTCGATCATGGTGTGCCCGCCGGGCTCGCCGAGGCTTTGGGCAAGCGGCATCTGGAAATACGCGTCTTCGGACGCCACGCAGAAATCGGTCAGCAGGCCCAGGTAGATCCCGCCGCCCATGCAATAGCCGTGGATCTGCGAAATCGTCGGCTTGGGAAACTCCCACAGGTACAGCGTGGGCCACAAGAAAAGATCGGCGGTTCCCTTGTAGAGGTCCTCGAAGGTGTTCCCGAAGTCCGGGTAGGGGTTCTCGTCCGGGCCCCAGCGGGCAACGTGCCCGCCGCAGAAGCCCTTGCCGTTGGCCTTGAGGATGACGACCTTGATCTCGCTGTCGCGGTCGGCCTCGTGCAGACAATTGTCGACCTCGGTGACCAACACGGCGTCCTTGGTGTTGGCCTTGTCCACCCGGTTGAGGATGATCCGCGCAATCGGCGGTTCGCGTTCATAGATGATCGCTTCGAGCACGCGCCGCTCCATCTGCGTGACATTACCTTTCGGGACCGGGTTTTCGGGACCGGGTTTCGAGCCTGCGCTGGGCGCGCGATTTCGGCGCGAATTCGTGATCTGGACGCCGGCTCGAAGACGCGCCCCGCGCCCGCTCAGCGCCGCGCCAGCAGCCACGCGCAGCCGTCGCCTTCGCCGGCGGCCACCAGGCGGAGTTCGCCGAACGCGGCGGGCAGCTCGCCGGGCGCCGCGCGGAACGGTCCCGGCGCCGCCCCCACCTCGCTGAGGGCGGCGATCGCCAACAGCCCGCCGGGCGCGAGCCGCTCGATCATCGCCGGGTCGAGGCGGCGGTCGCGGAATCGGTGGCACACGATCACATCGACCGGCGGCCCCGCGGGCAACCCGCCGTCGAGGTCGACGACGTCGAAGCGGCAGCGATCGCCCACCCCGGCGCGGCGGGCCAAGTCGCGCGCCTGGCCGACGGCCACCGGCGAGATATCGAGCCCCACGACTTTCAGCCCGCGACGCGCCAACCAGACCGCGGCGAGCCCCGGGCCGCAGGCCACGTCGAGAGCCCGTCCCGCCGTTGGGAATACGTCCGCGTGGCGGGCCAGGACGTCCGGCGGCCCGATCGCGCCCAGCGGCGGCGCTCCAGCACCGGCGTATCGCTCGTCCCAGCGACGCCTGTCCTCCGCGGCCACCGGCGCCCACCTCTTTCTCTTACCCGTTCATTTCTGTTACCCGTTCACGGAATTGTTGGCCGTTCGCCACGTTTCTACACTGGACCGGTGTCTAGAAAAGCGGTTTCCCCCGCCGACACCGCTCGCCGGTCGGATCGCCGGCCGGCCCAGACCATTCGCAAGGTGCTCGACGCCGGACTGCAAGAACTTCGGGAGTCGTCGTACGCCAACCTGACGATGCGGGCGGTCGCGACCCGCGCCGGCGTTTCCCCCGCGAGCGCCTACACCTACTTCCCCTCGAAGAGCGCGCTGGTGGCCGCGGTTTACCTGCGCTTCCTGCGGGATCTTCCGCTGCACACCGACGTCGACGAGCCCACCAAGTTCCGCGTTAGCGCCACGTTGCGCGACATGGCCCTGGCGGTGGCCGACGAACCGGAGCTGACCGTCGCCTGCGGCGCCGCGCTGATGGCCGACGACCCGGCGGTCACGCCGCTGCGCGAGCAGATCGGCGAGGAGGTGTCCCGGCGCATCGCGGCCGCCCTGGGCCCCGGGTGGCCGCGGGCGGTGAAATCGACCTTGCAGATGATGTTCTCCGGTGCGCTGATGACGGCGCGGTTCGTCAACTACGACGACATCGCCGGCCAGCTCGACGAAGCGGTCGCCCTCGTCCTGCGCGCCTCGCAAGCTTGCTGACCGACCGGCGCGCAGCAGCCGGCGACCGACTTGGTCACACGTCACCGCGGGATGAGGCACGCGCCCGCGACGCTTGAAGCCCGCCCACGCGACGCGCTGACCTGCGACAATCGGGCGTCGTGCGGGGCGCAAAGCCCAACCGGCCGGCGCCGGACCGGCCGCGGCTCGCCGAGCAGCGGCTATCGGTCTGTGCCAAAATGCCGAGCGTGCAGTCGTCTCCCCTCGCCAGGCTCATTTGTGCTGCCGTAGCGCCATTTTGGGCGTTACTGATCGCGCCCGTTCCTTCCGCGGCGGCCGAGCCGTGCCCCGACGTCGAGGTGGTGTTCGCCCGGGGCACCAACGAACCGCCGGGCGTCGGCAGGATCGGCCAGGACTTCGTCGACAGCCTGCGCTCGCGCGTCGGCGGCAAGTCGCTCGGCGTATACCCGGTGAACTACCCGGCCTCCATCAATTTCCCCACCGCGATCGACGGCATCACGGACGCCGGGCATCATGTCGAGTCCATGGCGGCCGGCTGCCCCCGGACCAAGATGGTCCTCGGCGGCTATTCCCAGGGCGCGGCGGTGATGGGCTTCGTCACGGCCAATAAGGTGCCCGACGGGGCGAACCTGGCCGAGCCACCCCAGCCGATGCCGCCGGAGGTCGCCAACCACGTCGCCGCGGTCACCCTGTTCGGCACCCCCTCGACGCAGTTCATGAGCATCGTCAACGAGCCGCCGATCACGATCGGCCCGCAGTACGCGGCCAAGACGCTCGAGTTGTGCGTTCCCAACGATCCGGTGTGCTCCGGCTCGGGATTCCCGGCCGCGCACCGGCAGTACGTCGAGGCCGGGATGGTCGACCAGGCCGCCGACTTCGCCGCGGGCCGCCTCTGAGCCGTGCCTCTAAGCTTTGCCTCTAAGCCTTTGACCGCCCGGCGCCGGCGAGCGGCGTCAGGCGCCGGTCTCGAGAACCTCAAGCGCCGCCTCGATGTTGGGAACGATCGTCGGGCCGTAGCCGCTCACCAGCTGCCCCAGCGCCCGGGCGATGTGCGGGCCGACGGCCCCAGCGGCGAGGACCTCCTGGGCGAGCACGATCCCGTTGACCACGTGCGCCGCGCTCAGCCGGCCGTCGGGCGCAACCTCGTACCGCCAGTCACCGATCTGGATCCGCTCCGGCTGCGAGCGGAAGAAACCCCGCCGCGCCGGGACGACGATCACCCCCGGTACGGCGCCAAAGACCTTGACCACCAACCCGACTCCGCCGTGCCCCGCGAGGGCCGACCCGACGGCCCGGCTGACGCGCTCGTGGTCGAACCCGGTCATCAATCGTTCATCGACAAGACGAACGACGGCGTCAGGGTCTGCGGTTCGCCGCCGCGACGCACGGCCGTGCCCGCCACGTAGAACTCCACCGTGTGGTGTCCCCACGCATAGTTGGAGATGGCGAAATGCACACCGACGACGCCGTTTCCGCCGTCTCGCTCGGCTTCGCTTTGCATGCGCGACATCGCCAACTCGCGAGCCTGGTAGCTGCCCTGGGTCCATTGCGGCATCTCGGTGTTGCGACCCGCCTGCTTGAGCATCGCCATGAACCCTTGCACCGCAACGTGAAACACGCAGTTTCCCATCACGAACGCGACCGGCGCGTAGCCGGACCGCAGCAGCGTGGTGAGGTCCTGGCCGGACAGGTGGCTGGTGAACGCCTGCCCGTTGGGGCGCCGATACGCCCCCGGCTTGGGGGTGTAGCGCACCGCGGTGCCGACCGCGATGAACTCGAGGTGCTCGCCCTCCCCTTGATGACGCCACTCCAGGCGGACGCCGACCACCCCGTCGGCGCCCAGCGCATCGGCCTCGGCCTGCATCCGTGACATCGCGTTCCAGCGCGCCCGATACGTCGCGTCGGTGAGCACGGGCAGCTCGGATTGCTGCCGGATGCCGGTGAACTGGTAGCCCACATGATAGACCGACACGCCCATCACCAGCTCGATCGGCTCGAATCCGGCGCCGTGCAGCAAAGCGAACTCGTTGATGGACAGATCGGATGTGAATACCTTGCCGGCATGCGAGAGCCGTTCGCTGGCGACTGGGTCGAGCGGGTTCGGTTGCATGGTCAAGCGCCCTCCTGCGGTCCAGGGGAAAAGCGTAACGGGCCAGCCCCGAAAGCGGCTCGATGAACCGGGAGCGGCGTGCCCTCGTTATCCCGGTAGCGGCGACCGGCGGGGGGCGGTCCCGCGCCGAGGAGTGCTGACGGGCGGGAGGGTCATGTTCGGACGCGTCGAGACCTGCAGTGCCGCCAAGCACAAACTCTTGACCATCGAACTTCGCGACGTGGTGCGCGAATACCGCATCGGGGGTCAATCCGTGCGAGCCCTCGACGGGATCAGCCTGCGGCTCGAGGGCGGGCAGTTCCTGGCGATCGTCGGCCCCTCCGGCGCGGGCAAAAGCACGCTGCTGCATCTGCTCGGCGCGCTGGACTCCCCCGACTCGGGCTCCATCGAATTCGACGGCGACGAGATCGGCCGCCTCAGCGACGAGCAGCAGTCGGCGTTCCGCCACCATCGCGTGGGCTTCATCTTCCAGTTCTTCAACCTGTTGCCGACGCTGTCGGCGTGGGAGAACGTCGCGGTGCCCAAGCTGCTCGACGGCGTCCGGCTGGGCAAGGTCAAGCCGGACGCGATCCGGCTGCTGGAGCGGGTTGGGCTCGGCAACCGGACCGAACACCGACCCGCCGAGCTGTCCGGCGGACAGATGCAGCGGGTCGCCGTGGCGCGGGCGCTGATGATGGACCCGCCGCTGATCCTCGCCGACGAACCAACCGGGAACCTCGATTCCGCGACGGGCTCGTCGATCCTGGCGCTGCTTTCCGAGGTGGCCCACGAACCGGGCCGCGGCCGGCTGGTCGTGATGGTCACCCACAACGCCGCGGCCGCCGAAGCGACCGACCGGGTCGTCACGCTGCAAGACGGCCGGATCGGCTCCGACGCGCCGGCGCGGGTCCTGGTGTGAGACCCGGCTCCGCGATCGGGGCCGCGGCCAGCCGGCTGCGCCTGTTCAGCCTGCGTGAGCTCGCCGTGCACGGCCGGCGCACGATCGCCTCGATCGCCGTCATGGCGGTCTCGGCGATGTATCTGGTCGCGGTGTTCGGCATATTCGGGTCGATCACCGGATCGGTGAACCGACTCGCCGACGGCGTCGCGGGCATCGCCTCCCTCGAGGTGTCGGGCATCACCGATGCCGGATTCCCCGACACCATCACCGCCGACGTGGCCGCCGTACCGGGGGTCGCCACCGCCGCACCGATGATCCGGACGTCGGCGGCCACGTCGTCGGCGCCGGTCCTGCTGTTCGGCGCCGACGACCGCCTCGCCGCGCTGGGCGGCGCCCTGAAGGACGCCTTGAACAAAAATGGAATGCAAAACGGCGCCGCGGGGCAACCGGCGGCCCCGTCCGGACCACCCGGCGCGCCGAACGCCGTGCGCGTCGGGCCGGGCGTCGGCCACGCCAAGGGCGAGACATTCCAACTCGGCTCCGCGACGGTCACCGTCGGCGAGGTGCTCACCGGCAAACAGGTCGCCGCGCTCAACGGCGGCCACTACGTCCTGGCCCCACTTGCCTTGGCGCAGAACGCCACCGGGCGGCGGGGCCAGCTCGACTCGATCCTGATCACCACCAAACCCGGCGCGGACGTGGCCCAGGTGCGCGCCGCGGTCACCGCCGCGGTGAACGGCCGGGCGATCGTCGCCGAGCCCAGCATGCGGGCGACCCGGGCCGGTGACGGCGTGAAGCTGATGAACTACATGGCGCTGATGGGCGCCATGGTCGCGCTGATGGTCGGCGCGTTCCTGATCTACACCACCATGACGATGGCGATCACCCAGCGCCGGCCGGTCATCTCGTTGCTGCGCGCCATCGGCGGCCGGCGCACCACGATCGTCCTCGACCTGCTCGCCGAGGCCGCGGTCCTCGGCGTCCTCGGCGGGGCCATCGGCGCGGGTCTTGGAATCCTGTTGGGCCGCATCGCCATCGGGCGGTTGCCGCCGGCGATGACGCAAGGGCTGGAGGCCCGCATCGAGTACTGGCTGCCCGGCTACGCCATACCGGTGGCCGTCGCGGCGACCGCGTTCACCAGCGTGGTCGCCTCGGCGATGGCCGCGCGCCAGGTGTATAAGGTCGCGCCGATCGAGGCCCTTGCCCCCGTGGGGGTTTCGGCGGCGGATCGGGTGCCGCGCTGGCTGCGGGTCACGTGCGGGATCGCCGCCGTCGTCGTTCTCGCGGCCGCGGTCGCGCTGGTGTTGCGGCAGCGGGGCGTGGTGGCCTTCGTCGCGATGGCGGCGGTGTTCTCCGCCGAGATAGCGCTCGGCTTCGCGCTCACCGTGCCCATCGTCAAGGCCACGGCCGCGACGGCAAGACTGTTCGGTTCCGTCGGGGCGCTCGCCGCGGCGACCATCGAGCGGGCGCCGCGCCGGGTGTGGGCGACGGTGATGACGGTGCTCATCGCGGTGGTCACCACCGTCACCATCACCGGAACCAACACCGACATGATCTCCTCGGCGCGGCGCATCTTCGCCCCGGCCGCCGAGGTGCCGGTGTGGGTGAGCGCGAATCCGCCGGACAGCTACCCGACTGACGCTCTGCCGCAAGGGCTTTCCGACAAGCTGGCCGCGCTGCCGGGGGTCCGGCGCGTCACCGCGGGCGCCGCCGGGTTCGCCGAAGTGGGCGGCACCCGCGTCATGCTCGACGGGTTTTCCGCCGGTACCGCCGATCCGCTGTTCCGTGCGCTCGACGACCGCGTGCGCGACGAAGTGATCGCCGGCCGGGGCGTGGTGCTGTCGCAGAACCTGGGCAAGACGCTGCGCGTCCGGGTCGGCGAGCAGTTGCGGATGCAAACGCCCCACGGCGTGCGGCAGGCGACCGTCCTGGCGCTGGTGCCGTATTTCTCGACGGTCATCGGCACAGTGGGGATGGGCCTCGACCAGCTGCGTGCGTGGTACGACCGTCCGCTGGCCACCACGCTCGAGCTCGCCGCCGCGCCGGGCGTCGATCCGCACCGGTTGCTGGCCGACGTGCGGGCGGCGGTGCCGGCGCCGACCTACGTCTACGACGGTCGCGCCAAGCTGGCCGGGCTGGAGGCGCCGATGCACCAAAGCATGTTCATCGCCGACGCGGTCTGGATCATCGTCGTGTTCGTGGCGGCGGTGGCGCTGCTCAACACGCTGACGCTGTCCGTGCTCGAGCGGCGCCGGGAGATCGGCGTGCTGCGGGCGATGGGTTCCAGCCGCCGGTTCACGTTGCGGATGGTGCTGGCCGAGGCGGCGGGCATCGGTGTGATCGGCGGCGCGCTGGGCCTGGCCTTCGGGCTGACGGACCAGTGGCTGTTCAGCCTGGTGAGCGGGGACATGATGAACTTCCAGGTCACGTTCCGGCCCAGCCCGATGGCGCTGGTCTTCACCGTCGGAGCGCTGGCGATCAGCCTGCTCGGCTCCGTGCCGCCCGCGCGCCGCGCGGCGCGCCTGAACATCATCGAGGCCCTCAGCGTCGAGTGACCCCTGACGCGATCAGAAGCCCAGCGGCAGCAGCGCGGTGAACAGCGGGGCCAGCGGATCGGTGACGGGAAGGGCGAGGGTGCTGTTGAGGAACGGCGCCACCGGGCTTCGGAAGGTAAGGGTCGTCTGGCCTGGGGCCCCCAGCCCCAGGGTCGGCTCGAAGCCGGAGGTCGCCGACGCGGTGAAGAGCGGGCTCACGATGTTGGTCGCGACGAAGTTGTTGTCGTCGGGGTCGGCGAGCGACGTCGTCGAGAACAGGCCGCCGAAGTTCGTGGTTTGGCTCATGAGGTCCGGGTCGCCGGGCACCGGGTTGGTGACCGGAGGCAGGCCCAGCGCGGCGGCGAGCCGGGTGGCCAGGCCATTGAGCGACTGCTGCCATGGCGGCAGCTGCGCGGCGGCGGCCGAGGCCCCGGAGTGGTAGCCGGCCATGGCGGCCACATCTTGGGCCCACATCTGCTCGTATTCGGCCTCGGCCGCGGCGATCGCGGGCGCGTTCTGCCCGAACACATTCGACATCACCAGCTGCACGAAACCGTTCCGGTTCGCGGCGACCAGCAACGGATGCACCGTCGCCGCCTGCGCGGCCTCGAACGCTCCGGCCACCGCGCGGGCCTGCCCGGCCGCCCCCATCGCCTGGGTCGCCGCCTCGCTGAGCCACTGGGCGTAGGGAGCCGCCGCGGCCGACATCGCCGCCGACGCGGGGCCCTGCCAGGCCCCATCCGTCAGGCCCGACGTGACCGACGCGAACGACGACGCGGCCGACCCCAACTCCGAGGCCAGCCGGTCCCACGCCGTGGCGGCGGTCAGCATCGGGGCCGCACCCGCACCGGAGAACATCCGCGCCGAATTGATTTCCGGCGCCAACACCGAATAGTTCATCACCACAGTCCATTTCTCGGCGGCCCGCGACGATCACGCCGGCGGCATCGGAACCGACGACGTGCCCCGTGTCCACGACACGAGACCGGCCGCCAAACGGTTCAATGTGATTTACGTCACAATATATCGCCGGCGATGGCGACGCCCTGCAGGTGCGGCTTGCAGGGGAACGGCACCGGGGTCCGGACGCTGCGCAGCCCCGTGGTGTCGAAGCCCGCCGCGGCGATGGCGTCGACGGTTCGTCGGTTCGGGTGGCAACCGGACGCCAGCCAGGACCACGGCTTTGCGACCAGGTCCTGCAGCCGGCCCGTCGCGCCTTCCCCGCGGACATGTTCGAGCACGACGAGCCTGCCGCCGGGAACCAGCACGCGCCGGATCTCGCCGAGGGTCGCCGCCACGTCGTCGACCGAGCACAGCACCAACCCGATGTGGACCGAATCGAAACTGTTGTCGGGGAACGGGATTGACTCGCCCGTCCCGTCGACGATGTCCGCGGCGACACCGTGGCGCTCGGCTAGGTGCGACGCCATCCGCCGGAAGGCGGCCACCGGTTCGACGGCGGCGACCGACGTCACCGCCGGCGGAACGAACTTCAGGTCGGTCCCCGGCCCCAGGCCCAGCATCAGCAGCCGGCCGGTGGCATGTCCGAGGGCCTCGCGGCGATAGCGGTTGTAGAACAACCGGTCGAAGACGGGCTGACCGAACCGGTATACGTAAGGGAATAACGGGTTTTCGCGCGTCAGCTGCTACCTAGATCCAGTCGGAACGGCGGGTATTCGTCACTCATCAACGATACATACACGGCCACCCGATAACGCCACCGAACGATTCCCATCAGGAGGTCGAACATGCCGCGGTTGATGCTGCCGGTGCACAGCAACCACACCGCGGAGATCACGCACAGCACCTGCAGCAGCGGCTCCATCGCCCAGCACAGCACTATGTGCGGCAGCCCCAGCAGCCACCACTTCACCAGCACCGTCCACCTGGCGAGCCGCTCGGGATAGTCGACCGCCAGATCGCCCGGATAGTCGGGCCGGGGTCCCAGCGCGAACGGCGGGTACCTGTCGGTGCTGTTCATCGGGAATCGGTAGTTCATCACCCGCCACGACCAGCGCAGCACGCCGACGTTGAAGTCGAAGATGGGCCGCGGATAGCGCCCGGTCACCAGGATCGCCACCGCGGCGACGACCGTCAGCAGCGGATAGATCAGGTAAAGGAGTATCAAGATCGGGTAGTGCGGCACGGCCAGCACGCACCACTTGACGAGCCACAGCCAGCGCGAGGGCGCCCCGAGGTCACCGCGCACCCGGACCGGACCGGCCGCCGCGCGTTCGGCGATCGGTTCGGCGGCCTCCGGGGCGGTCACCGGCGGCCCCCCGGGACCGACGTGGCCGTCGGCAGCCCACGGTCGATCAGCGCCGACATGCGGCGGTGGCTGGTCCAGCGCACGAACGCGGTCAGCATGCCGGTGTGCAGCCGATCGGGGATCAGAGCGGCCGGTCGCAGCACGGACTCGCTGTGGGCGACCTGCAGCGACGCCAGCCGCGACACCGCCCCGACGCGACGACCGCGGATCTTCTCGTACCTGCGCAGCGCCCGGGACAGGTCGGTCCCCCCGCCGCGTGTCCCGCCGGGCAGGTCCGACAGCGCCTTGCACAGCACCATCGTGTCGAGCAGCGCCTGGTTGGTTCCCTGCGCCAGGGTCGGCGGCATGGTGTGCGCGGCGTCGCCGAGCAGGGTGACCGCGCCGGGGGGCAAAGCCCGGAAAATCGGGTGCCGAAAATGGGGGTACGGCGAACCGGCCAGGTGTTCGTCGGTCAGCCGGTCGAGCACCATGTCGACCGAGTCGGACCAGCCGCCGAAGGCGGACCGGATCGCCTCGATCGGGCGGCGCGGCCGGACGAAGTCGTGCGACCACGGCTGGTCGAACCACCACTGCACCTCGGCACCGCCCGCGGGCCACACCCCGGTGTTTCCGCTCTGGCCGATGACGATCGCCGCGACGCCGCGGTCGGCCAGCTCCGGGAGCGTGATCAGGCCCTGCCAGCTGCACCAGCCCGTCGGCTCGGCGGCGGGCGCGCCGACCACGTCCCGGACGACCGAATGCAGCCCGTCGGCACCGATCACCAGGTCGCCCTCGGCGCGGCCGCCCCCGTCGAACTCGACCCGCGCCCCGTCGGCGCCGGCGTGGACGGCCACCGCGCGGTGGTTGCACCGGATGCGGTCGATCGGGAAGCCGTCCATCAGCCGTCCCAGCAGCACACGCCGCGGAACCATCCGCACCGGCGCGCCCAGCCGGTTCCCCATCGCGGTCACGTCCAAGGTGGCCAGCCGCCGGCCGCCGGCCGTTGTCACCTGCACGCTGGACAGCAGCTGACCCGACCCGTCCATGTCCACGCCCAATTGCCGCAGCACGGTCTCGCCGTTGGACCAGATGGTCACGGCGCCGCCGCCGGCCCGCGTGTCATTGCGCCGGTCGAAGACGGTGACGTCGTGCCCGTCGCGCAGCAACCCCCGCGCGACGGAGATGCCGCTCACCCCGGCACCGATGACGAGCACCCGTAGCGGACGGAACGCGTGAGCCACGCCGACCCTTTGGCGGCCGCCATCCCCCGACGTGCGGGCCAGACGGCCGTGCGGGGCTTCGAGACCATGACTCGTCCGCCGTCGAGCCCCGAGGGCTTCGGCCGGTGCGCGCTCGAGTGCCTCGCGTCGGCTCGCCACTCCGTGGAACACGGGGGCGGCCACCGATCGGTTCAACGCGGATCAGGCCGGCGGGGCGCCGATCATGCGGTGCAGGTCGTCAATCGACCGGGGTTCGGCGCCGTGGTGGTCGCGACAGCCCAGCACACGGGGCGCCGACCGGTCGAGGCGACCGACGAATCCCCCCTGCGGCGACGAACATTTCACCGGTCACGCCGCGCGCCAAGCCGCTGGCCAGGTCGGCATGCAGCGGCGCGGCGAACGCGGCGGGGCGCTGTCCAGCGACGCCCGCATGGTCATTTCGTCGAGCAACCCCCGGCGACAGCTGCCGCCCGGAGATCACCACGGCGCGCCGGGCCAGCGGTTCTGAGGCGACCATCGGCTGAACAGTACCCAGCCATCACGAAAATGGAAAAAGGGCGGGGCGTTGCGTGGCTATCGCCGCAGAGTCGTCCGGCGCTCGCTGGCCAGCGCCGACGGCCATAACGCCCTGCGCTCAGCGAACTTTCGATGCGCGCATTCGCGTTTTGAACGCCTAGCGCCGATAAATCGCAGGGTCACGTCATGAGGCGTATAGTCGGCGATTAAGTCCGTCTGGACATGTCGCCGTTTAGCTCAAAGCGGTTACTCAGCCGCACGGCTGCCGGGCTTGGCTGGCTTCGGCGATATCAACGCAGTCAGCTGCCCCCCATTACTTCGTGCGCTGCCAACCGACTCGTCCACGCGGATACGGGTGCAGCGGAGGCGACCGTAGAGACCACTGCGAAGTCTCCTCCTGCACGACCCACAGGAAGTGTGCCCCGCGATGCAAACCGCTTCTTTGCAAACCCCTTCGTGCGCTTACGTTTTACCGTCGCGTCGAATCCATGAGATGCGCGTCGGCTTATGACCGACGTAGCGACCGCACCCCGACCTACCCGCTCCGCCGGCCGACAATCGGACGATTCCTACGACGACGTTGTCGAGATGTTCGAGGTGCTGCGCCAGTTACCCCCGGAATCCCACGAGTATCACCGGCAGCGCGAACGCATCGTGGCCCGATGCCTGGCCCTGGCCGACCATGTGGCCAGCCACTTCGCCCGCCGCGGCGAAAACATCGAGGACTTGACCCAGGTGGCCCGGCTGGGATTGATGAACGCGGTCAACCGATTCGACCCGTCCAAGGGACCCAGCTTCATCGGGTTCGCGGTTCCGACCATGATGGGCGAGGTTCGGCGATACTTTCGCGACTACAGCTGGGGCATGCGCGTGCCCCGGCGGTTACGCGAGCTCCACGTCCAGATCAGCAGGGCCACAGGCGAATTGGCCCAGCAGCTGGGGCGCGCTCCCACCGCAGGCGAGCTGGCCCAGATGCTGGAAGTGCCCCGCGAGGAGATCGTGGAATGCCTCGTCGCGGGCGACGCCTACCGGCTTGAGTCCCTGGACGCGCCCCTGAGCCCCGACAGCTCGGGCAAACCCCGGGTGGTCGCTGACGCGGTGGGCGGAGTCGACCCGCAAATCGAGCACATCACCAACCGGGAGGCGGTGCGCGTGCTGGTGTCCGCGCTCCCCGAGCGCGAACGGCAGGTCTTGCACATGCGCTTCTTCGAGGCGATGACGCAAAGCCAGATCGCCGAACGGATCGGCGTGTCACAGATGCAGGTCTCCCGCATCCTGGCCCATACCCTGAGCTCTCTGCGCGACCAACTGGAGTGACCTTTCGTCGCCGCCGAAACCTTCGCTGGCGCGGCGATGTACTGTGCGATTCGGAAACGAGTCGACCTTCTCGCCAAAGCGAAACCAAAGCGAAGGAGCGCGTTGTGATGAGGATTTCTCCGACGGTGGTCGCGGGCGCAGCGGTGGTGGCTGCGCTGACGGTGTCGGCGGCCGGTTGCGGCAGCAAGCCGGCGTCGTCGCCGAAGACGTCGGGGTCTCCCACGTCGGCGACGAAGACCAGCGGCGCGACGCCGACCAACTCGCCGTCGGCCAAGCCGACCGACTACAGCGGGCTGCTCATCCAGGCATCGGACATCAACGCCCCGATCCAGTTCGCCGGCAACCCGCCGACCGCCAACCCGAACGGGCAACCGGGCGTGGCGACCACCTTCAACACCGACGACAACAGCCACGTCATCAAAGACACCATCCTGGTGCTGGACGATCCCGGCGCCGCCACCAACGCGCTCAACGCGGCCAAGGGCGCGCAGGGCAACGCCGTGAAGAATCCGAAGACGGCGCCGTTCAACGTCGGCACCGGGGGAACGACGTTGACCGGGAACTCGCCCGACAACTCCAAGGGCGTCCTGGTATTGCTGTTCACCGAGGGCAAGGCGTTCGTCACGCTGGAATTCGACGGCCCCGTCGACTCGCTCCCGCCGGAGGACTTCGTCACCGACGTGGCCCAGAAACAAGACGCGGCGATCAAGAAGGCTCTCGGCGGCTGAGGCGGGCATGACCGTCATCGGCAACCTGCCCGCGCACGCCCTGTGGCTGCATTTCGTCGTGGTGCTGGTGCCGCTGACCGCGCTGCTGGAGATTGTGTGCGGCCTATGGCCGGCCGCCCGGCGCGGCCAGCTGTTGTGGCTCACGCTGGCCCTGGCCGGCGCCACGATGGTGTTGACCCCGATCACCATCAACGCGGGTGAATGGCTCTACGGCCTGCGGGCCAAGCCCGGCCCGATCCTGACCGAACACGCCGACCGGGGTGAGGCGATGCTCTACTTCTCCGCCGCCCTGCTGGCGGTCGCGATCGGGCTCGTGCTGCTGCGCCTGCACGAACGCCGACCCGAAAACCGCCGAACGGTCACCAGGGTCATCGCGGGGATAATCGTTCTGGCCGTTGGGATTTCGGCGACCGTCCAGGTGTACCGCGTCGGCGATGCCGGCGCCCAATCGGTGTGGGGCGGCGAGATAGCGCGCCTGAAGAAGGCCAACGGGACTTAGCCCGATCGCCCCGAGGTCACGTTCAGCGCGACGCGGGCCCACGCGTTGTTGGCGTAACCGCGCGGATTCCATAGCGACGCCGCGGATTCCGGCTGCAGGGCACCCGTGTCGTCCCAGGCGCGGGCCGTGATGCGCAGCGGTCCCGGCGCGACGTCGACGGCCAGCGACCATGGCCGCCACGACCATTTACTCGGCGCGGGGTGCAGGTCGGCCTGCCGCCAGCAAAGCCCGCCGTCGAGGGACACGTCGACCCGCTCGACGGTGTGGCCGTCGCCGGCGATCCCGTACCCGCGAATGGTCAGCTGACCCGGCGGCACCCGAGCGTCGTCGCTCGGGTCGAGGATGTCGCAGTTGAGCGCCAGCGACGACAGCGAAATGCCCTGCCCCGCCGTGACGGAATCGGTGTCGGCGTCCGCCGGCAGGATCCGGTAGTCGTGCGACTGAAAGTAGTTCTGCGACGGACCCGCTTGGACGGTGATGGCCGTGACCCACTTGACGCTGCGCGCACCGATGTACCCCGGCACCACCAGCCGGACCGGTCCGCCGTGGGCGCGCGGCAGCGGTTCGGAATTCATCTGCCACGCGAGCAGAACTTCGGGCGACGTCGCCTTCCTCAGCGGGATCGAGCCGCCGTAGGGCTGGGGCGGCTTCGCCTCCTCGGCCACGTCGACAGCCTCGAACGCGGCGTGCAGCGCGTCGTCGTGGTGTGCGCCCGCGGCGGCCAGGACGTCGGCCAGCCGGACGCCGCGCCACTCGGCGGTCGAGATCGCCCCGTGCCCCCATGGTTCTTTCCCGGGGATGGGCCGCACCCGCAGCAGCTCCGCGCGCCGGTTGCCGGCGCACGCGAGCGTCGCCGTCACGCGGTGCTGGGTGAATTCGGTGGTCAGCTGGTCGTATGTCAGCGCAAGCGGTCGCTCGACGCGCCCGCCGACCGTCAGCCGCCACCGCTCCGGGGCGATGTCGGGGAACGGGCCGTGATTGCGGGCATAGAACGCGTCGATAGGGGTGATGGCGCTGCCGGCCAGCACCGCGGGCGGCGGTTCGGCGTTGTAGGGCTGCGCGCTGTGCACGATCATCTCCCCACGCTTACCCCACACCGCCGTGGTCGACGTCATCGCGCTCATTCTCACCGTCTCCTGTTCGGCCGCGTCGTGAGGAATCGTCACCTTTTTCCGCGGCCGGTGCCAGGGGTGCGGACTTTGTGGGCCCACAAATCAGGCTTGTGGGCTTCGGGCGTCCTCACAAGTGTGACTTGTAGGCTGGCGCCGGAGGATCGTCATGCCGCTTAGCGCCCACCTGCCGGAGCTGTCCGCGCTGGAGATATTCGTAGCGATCGCCCGGAGCGGCAGCATCGGCGCCGCGGCCAGGGAATTCGGGCTGACCCAGCAGGCGGTTTCGGCCCGACTGGCCTCGATCGAGGCCCAGACCGGGGTGGCATTGGTCGTCAGGACGCCGCGCGGCTCGCAGCTGACGCCCGCGGGTGTCGTGGTGGCGGAATGGGCGGATCGCTTGCTCGACGTCGCCCAACATGTGGACGCCGGATTAGCATCACTGCGATCCGAACGGCGCAGGCGGGTCCGGGTGGCCGCCAGCCTGACGATCGCCGAGCAACTCATGCCCCGCTGGCTGGTGTCACTTCAGGCCGCGGGGCGCCGACTCGGCACCGGCGGTCCCGAAGTCATCATGACCGCGACCAACAGCGACCACGTCGTCGCGGCGGTGCGGGACGGCGCCGCGGACCTAGGATTCGTCGAGACCCCGTATCCGCCAAAGGGGTTGCGCACCAAGGTGATCGGACGCGACGAGCTCGTGCTGGTGGTGCCCGCCGACCACAAATGGGCCCAGCGCCAACGGCCCGTGTCCGCGGCGGAACTCAGCCGAACGCCTCTGGTGACGCGCGAACGGGGGTCGGGGACCAGGGACGCGTTGACCGCCGCTTTGCGGCGGGTGTTGGGCGAAACTGAGCAGCAGGCGGATCCCGTCCTCGAGCTGTCCTCCGCCGCCGCAGTGCGCGCCGCGGTGGTCGCCGGCGCGGGGCCCACCGTGATGAGCCGGCTGGCCGTCGCCGACGACCTCGCGATCGGGCGGCTGCGCGAGGTTGCCGTCCCGGAGCTGAACCTGCAACGCCATTTCCGCGCCGTCTGGGTCGGTGGACGGACACCGCCGGCGGGGGCCGCCCGGGACCTGCTCGCCCACATCAGCAGTCACGCGGCTCGGTAGCGGCCTCTGATCCGCCCTGGGATCCGCCCTGGGCGGTTGAGCGGCGATCAGGCGGTGGGCGTGAGAAGAAACAGGCGAAACCGGCGGCCGCCGGCCCGATCCTGGGCGATCTGATAGTTCGGCCAGTGCGCCAGGGCCGCGGCCCATGCCCGATCGCGCTCCTCGCCGGTGAGCAACCGCACCTTCGCGGTGAAGCGATGACCCCGCCTGCGCACGCTGACCCGTTGTGCCGCTTTGAGATTCGCCGACCACGACGGGTGGCGGTCCCGGCCCCAGTTGGAGCCGACCACCAGCAGCCCATCGTCGGCGGGCACGCACTGCACCGTCGCCGTGCGGGCCAGCCCGGTCTTGCGCCCCGGGGCGGTGATCTGCACGTTGGGCAGGCCGGTGAGATCCAGCACGCCGAGTCGCCCCGCGGTGATGAACCGGAGCACGGCCTCGAGCACTTCGGCGACCGGCCGCGCGGTGAGCACCAGCCAGCGGTAGGCCGTCGGGTTGCGCGCCACCCGCTGCAGCGGATTCACGCGATCACTCTATTCGGCGCGAGCACGGCTTGGGCGTCCCGACGATGAATTCATCTTGACCCCTGGGGAATTGACCTCCGCCGGATCGACCCCCGCCCGATTCGGCCGCGCTACCGGCCGAGCGGCGCGCTCTTAAATCAACTGCTTGATTTAAGACGTTGGCCGGTGTTCACTGGGGCGATGACGGCCGAGCGTATCGCCCGTTCCCCCAGGTCCACGGGCACCCGCGAGGCGCTCTTGACCGCCGCCGAGGTGCTGTTCGCCGAGCGCGGCATGTACGCGGTGTCCAACCGGCAGATCAGCGACGCGGCCGGCCAGGGCAACAACGCCGCGGCGTGCTATCACTTCGGGACCAGGATTGACCTGCTGCGGGCGATCGAACGCAAGCACCGGGAACCGATCGAGGAACTGCGCACGCGAATGCTGGCCGACGTCGGCGATTCGACGGAATTGCGCGACTGGGTGGGCGCGCTGGTGCGCCCACTCACCGATCACCTCCGGCGCTGGGGACCCCGAGTTGGTACGCGCGGTTCGCCGCGCAGGCGATGGCCGATCCCACCTACCGGCACGTCGTCACCAAGGACGCGCTGACGTCCCCGATGCTCGTGCAAACCATCGACGGCATCATCCGCTGCCTGCCCGACCTGCCCCGCCGGGTGCGCCACGAACGGATCGTGATGGTGCGCAACCTGCTCATGCACACGTGCGCCGAGCACGAGGGCGCGCTGGCCGAGCACGGGCCCCGGTCGCGTTCCAGCTGGCCGGTCGCCGGCGAGGGGCTGATCGACGCGATCGTCGGCCTGTGGCGCGCGCCCGTCCACGTGAGCGCCGCGGACGAAAACCGAGGAGGACGATGACCGAGATCTCGACCGCGATCCCCGACTTCCCGATGACCCGGGCCCCGGGTTGCCCGTTCGCGCCGCCCCCAAAGGTGTTGTCGCTCAACGCAGATAGCCAGTTGAGCAGGGTCAGGATTTGGGACGGCAGCACCCCCTGGCTGATCCACGGCTACGACGCGATCCGGGCGTTGTTCGCCGATTCGCGCGCCAGCGTCGACGACCGGCTGCCGGGCTACCCGCACTGGAACGAGGGGATGCTCATGGTCGACGGCCTTAACCTTGGCCAGATCGACGACATCGGGATCGACAAGGTGATGTGGTCGTCGGATTATCCGCACAACGAAAGCACCTTCGGCTATTCCGAGAGGTCGCTGGCCGCGGTGGTCGACGCCGTCGGCCCGGAGGACGCGGTGCGGGTCGTCGGCGGCAACGTCAAAAGATTTCTGGGCATCTAGCATGGGTCACTCACTCGCGCCGCGCGGAACGGCGATCGACATCCCGGATCAGCCGGACTGGGCACGCATGCGTTCGGAGATCGGCGCGCGGCTTCGCGCCGCGATGGCCGACCACGGCGTCGACGCGCTGGTCCTGTCGATGAACGGCTATGTCGGCTATGCGACGGGCGCCGTCTGGCCCCTGCTCGACGCGGGCCTTTCGCACGTCGAGCGACCGGTGGCGGTGGTGCTGGCCGACGACGAGCACCCGCACCTGTTCATGCCGTTCCGGGGCGGCGCCACCGGGGATCCGGCGGATCCGCCCCTGCCCGAGGACCACCTGCACGGCCCGGTCTATCTCGAATTCGACCACGGGGTAGCCGAATTCGCCCGGATGCTGTCCGGGCTGATCCCGCCGGGCGCGACCGTCGCCGTCGACGAGCTGACCGGTGCGATGCGGCGGTCGGCGACCGCCCTGTTCGGATCCAAGCCGCCCATCGACGCGGCGATCGTCGTCGGCGCGGCCCAGCTGCAAAAGACCCGCGACGAGATCTCGTGTCTGCGCCGGGCCTCGCGGATCACCGAGGAGGCCATGGCGGACGTGCAGACGGCGCTGGCGCCCGGCGTGCGCCAGATCGACCTTTCGGCCAGGCTGGTGCGCCGCGCTTTCGAGTTGGGCGCAACCACCAACATGCTCGAAGCCATCTGGCAGGTGATGCCCGGCTCGCGGGAAGCCGGGGTGTGGACGACGCACGGCGATCTCGCGCTGCCGCTGTTGCCCACGGCTCGCGAGCTGGCCGCCGGCGACGTGTTGTGGACCGACATCAGCATCAGCTATGCCGGCTACTGCTCGGACTTCGGCCGAACCTGGCTGGTGGGCGACGAGCCCTCACCGCGGCAGCAAGATCAGTTCCGGCAATGGCGCGCGATCCTGGACGCGACCCTGGCGGTCACCAAAGCCGGTGCCACGTCGGGTGATTTGGCGCGCGCGGCGATCGCGGCCAACGGCGGCCGCAAGCCGTGGCTGCCGCACTTTTATCTGGGCCATGGCATCGGCACCTACCCCGCCGAAGCGCCGATGATCGGGACGGACCTCGGCGAGGAATACGACGACAGCTTCGTCTTCCCGCCGGGCATGGTCCTGGTGCTCGAGCCGGTGGTGTGGGAGGACGGCACGGGCGGCTATCGCAGTGAGGAGATCGTGGTGATCACCGAGGACGGCTACACGCCGATCACCGACTACCCCTACGCGCCCTATGGCGACGCCCCGTGACGACCGAGGTCGCGCCGGACCCCGGCCCGCTGCGGACCGGGCGGCGGGAGCGGGCGCTGGCCCAGATGGACGCCTACGGCCTCGACGTCCTGGTGCTGGGGCGGCAGGCCAACGTCCGCTATGTCACCGGCGCGCCCCAGCTGTGGATCGCCGGCACCCGGCCGTTCGGCCCGGTCTGCGTGATGGTGCGCGCTACCGGGGAGGTCTACCTGAACAGCACCGACGACGAGGGGGTGCCCGACGAGATCGGCCGCGACCGGCTCTACGGGCTGGCGTGGAACCCGATGACGCTCATCGGTGTGTTGAAGGGCATCGAGGGCGCGCGGGCGGCGCGGCGGGTCGGAACCGACGCCATCACACCGACGTTCGCGGCGCTGCTGCCCGAGGCGTTCCCGAACGCCGAACTCGTCGACGCCGAGCCGGCCCTGCGCGCGGCGCGCCGCATCAAGACGCCCGACGAGATCGCGGCGATGGGCCCGGCGCTGCGCGCCGCCGAGCGTGGAATCGCCGCCGCCGTCGCGGAATTGCGGCCGGGCAGCTTCGAGCGAACGCTGACCGGGGCGGTGCTCGAGGCGATGGCCGCCGGCGGGGTGAGCACGCCGGCCACCCAGGATGCCGCGTGGGTGACGCCACGGGAGCATCCGTGGCGGCGCGCGGGTGCGACCGGCGAGGTGCGGGCGGGCGACCTGGTGGCGTTGGCCGCCGGCGCGCTCGCCGACGGGTACGTCGGCGAGGTGGGCCGCACCTGGCCGGCCGGCGGCGCGGACGGCGAGTCGGACGGCGCCGGGGTCCGCGCCCGGCTGGGCGCGCTGTTCGGCCGTTCGAACGCCTTGCACGACAGGCTGATCGCGGCCTGCCGCCCCGGCGCGCCGGCCAGCGGGCTCCTCGCCGCGTACGAGGCGGCCGGCGAGCCGCTGCCGCCCATGCCCGTCGCGCACGGCCTGGGGCTCGGTTTCGACCCGCCTGTCGTCTGCGAAACGCTGTGTGCCGCGGGGGAAGACGAACGCCTCGACGCCGGCATGGTGCTGGCGGTCACCGGCTATGTGTGGCAGCGCAGCGTGGGCGCGGTGTTCCGCCGCGACACCGTCCAGATCACCGACGGCGGCGCAGAGGTGTTGACCGACAGCCCGTCGTGGGGCTGACGTCAAACGGGCTCGTCATCATCCCCGCCATCGACTCCGTCGCCGTCTCCATCCCGCAGGAATCTCTCGGGGTGATGGAAGGCATTGGTTCTGGGCTGCCCGTGGTCGAGGTGGGGCGGCGGGATCCATTCGGTCTCGCCGCGCGCGTTGGTGCGGGTGGTCCACCCCTTTTCGGCGAGCCGGTTGTCGGTGCCACACGCGAGCGTCAGGTCGTCGATGTCGGTGCGGTGCGTGGCCGCCCAACCCCGGACGTGGTGGACCTGGCTGTGATACGCGGGGGCGTCGCAACCCGGTTTTGTGCACCCACGATCCCTGGCGTAGAGCACAATTCGCTGCGCGGGTGAGGCCAGCCGCTTCGTGTGGTGCAGCGCCAGCGCCTTGCCGCGGTCGAAGATCGCCAGGTAGTGGTACGCGTGGCTGGCCCAGCGGATCACGTCCGACATGGGCACCAGGGTCCCGCCGCCGGTCAGCGCTTTGCCGGCGGCCGACTCCAGTTCCTTGAGCGTGGTGGTCACGACGATGGAAACCGGCAACCCGTTGTGCTGGCCCAAATCTCCCGAAGCGAACAGCGCGCGCAGGCCGGCGAGCAACCCGTCATGGTTGCGCTGGGCTTGCGATCGCGTGTCGCGCCGCACCGCATCCTCGTCGGGGGTCCCGTCGACCACGGGGGTTTCGTCCTCCGGATTGCATGCGCCGGGGGCGGCCAGCTTGGCGAGCATCGCCTCGATCGCGGCCCGCAGCTCCGGGGTCACCATGCCGCTGATTCGCGACATGCCGTCGAATTCCTGCTTGCCGATCGTGATCCCGCGCTTGCGGGCACGCTCCTGGTCGCTGAATTCACCGTCGGGATTGAGCCAGTCCATGATCCGCTGCGCGTACTTGGCCAACTCGTCGGGGCGATATTCGCTCGCTCGGTGCGCCAGGTCCGCTTCGGCGGCGTCTCGAGTGGAGACGTCCACCTCGGCGGGCAGGTGCGCGAAGAAGCCGCGGATCACTCGCACGTGCGCGTCGCCGATCAGCCCCTCGCGTTGCGCGGTAGCGGTCGCGGTCAACCGCGGCGCCAGCGGCGCACCGGTGAGCGCCCGGCGTTCCCCGAGGTCGCCCGCTTCCTCGATCCGCCGACCGGCCTCGGCTTTCGTGATACGCAAGCGGTCGGCCAGCGCCGAGCGCAATGTGCCGCCCAGTTCTTTGTCGCTTGCCTGCGCGCCGATCTGATTGATCAACAGGTGTTGCGGTGCCCGCAGCCTGCGCGCCGCGCATTCCAGGCGCTGCAACGCCGCCATTCGCTCGGGAGTCGTAAACACGTCAAAGGACAGATCGCACAACCGTTTCAGGTCCGCATCGAACGCGTCAAAGACCTCGACGATCTCCTCGCGGCTGCTCGAACCCATGCCTAGACCATACGCAGGCCCACCGACAAGAACCGTCGCGATGTGACCACCGAAACCACTGTGACGCAAGGGATCACAGGGGCCGGGTTAATCGAGTAGGTCACCCAGCGGGGACGTTCCCACAGGCTCAGCAGGTTCGACAGCATCTGCAGGGGCGCCCGCACGCTCTCGTCGTCCCGGATTCGCGGGTCCATCCGGGAACTCGGCGCAGCGGCCCCGAAGCGCTTGCGTATCAACGCCGGCACGTCGAGCAACCGGGAGACCCCCATCGCGGCCGCATAGAGCACCGTGTGCCGGCGCAGCCGTTCCGGATCCAGGCGCGGCCCGCCGCAGCGCAGCGTGCCGGCGGCGTCGCGCCAAAACCGGGCGTTGTCGACGTTGGCGTTCCAGTGGCACAACGCGACGCAGTCGGCGTCGGCGGCGAGCCACTGGGCGATCGCGCGGTCATGCTGCGCGACCCGCGGAACGTCGCCGCGCAGCCGGGTAAGAAATTGCGGCGAGCCGACATTCGCGGGCAGCAGCCCCGGACTCGTCGCCACCAGTTCGGTCAGTTCGGTCAACCGCCGTTCCATCGTGTCCGGGCATAGCGGTGCTCGCTTTCCCACCGTCGCGGCCCGCAGGTCCAACGGGAAGTGCGCGGTCGGGTGCGCCGGCAGGCGCCCGGCCCGATCGGCCCCGGCGAGACGGGCCAGCGCGGTGAGCAACGCGCGATAGTGTTCGAGGCACTCGGGCATGTCGTAGTCGAGGCACTTGTGGTATTGGCGTTCGATGCCGTTGCGGCCGAACGGTATTCGTTCGGTAATGAGTATGCCCGTGCCGGTGGAGCGGTCATAGTCGGCGAACTGGACGGTGGGCACCGCGATGGGAAATCCACGCGCGCGCGACAGCGATGCGAACCGGACCTCCGGCTCCATCTGCGTCCTACCCAGGTCGCGGCGCGGGTTGTCGAAGTCGCGCGAGAACTTCACGAAACAGCTCGGTGTGCAGGCCCGGCTGGTGCTGCTCGTATTCGACCGACAGCACGGCCTTGCGTCCGGTGCTGCCGCCGGCGACCTCGCGAAGCTCGGTGATGGCGGTGACGGCGTTGTCCTTTGCGAGCACACCGGATGCGCGGAACGCGTCGGTGAGAAAACAGGCGCCGGCCTCGCGGAGGCCGGCGAGATCGGCGGGGAATTCCAGGCGCAGCTGGTCGCCGGTGGCGAACCGGTGAATCCCGTCGCGCATCACCACGTCTGTTCGGCCGCGCGCACCAGCATGTGGTTGACCGCGACCCGGCGGTCGCGGGTCACCATGTACAGCACCGCGTCGGCGATGTCGTCCGGGCGCAGCTTCACCATGTCCCCGGTCTGGCGTTCGACGGCTTCCCGCGCGGGCCCGGCCAGGTGGCTGAAGATCTCGGTATCGACGGTGCCGGGACCCACCACCCCGACACGGACTCGCTTGCCGAGCACCTCCTGGCGTACGGCCTCGCTGAAGGCGTTGACTCCGAACTTGGTCAGCGAATACACCGCGGTGCCGGGCCGGGACACCCATCCGGCGGTGGAGCTGATGGTGACCAGGTCGGCCACGCCGCGCGGCGAGGTGGCGGCGGCGTCGATAAGGTGCGGCAGCGCAGCCCGGGTGACGTAGAGGACTCCCTGCACGTTGACGGCGACCATGGTGTCCCAGTCCTGCAGGCGGGCCTCGGTCGCGGGCGCGGGTTGCATGAGCCCGGCGTTGTTCACCACGGTGTCGAGCCGCCCCAGCTCCGCGACCGTGCGCCGCACGGCGGCCGATACCTGTTCGGCGTCGGTGACGTCGGCCGCCACGACCAGCGCGGCACCGCCGGCCGATTCGATGCCGCCCTTCAGTTCGGCCAGCCGATCGGCACGCCGGGCCAACAGGGCCACCGCGGCACCCCGGGCGGCCAACGCTTTGGCCGTCGCGGCGCCGATTCCGCTGCTGGCACCGGTAACCAGGGCCACCGTGCCCGCCAGCGTTGCCGTCATCTGCCGCCTCCGGCGGGTGATCGGGCGCAGAGGATGTCGCGCAGCACGTAATCGGTGTCTTCGCCCAGATCCGGTGCGCCGCGGTCGATCCGGGTCGGTGAGCGCTCCATCCGCCAGGACGGCCCCAGGATGGGGCGCTGGCCTTCGCGATGATCGCTCACGAAGCGGTACAGCTCGCGGTCCCACAGCCCCTGGTCGACGATCACGTCGAGGGCGGTGGCGCTCTTGTTGGCCGGCACGCCCGCCGCGCGCAGGCGGCGCGCGAGGCCGTCGGCGTCGCGCCCTCGGGTCAGCCGCGCCAGCTCCTCGTCCAGGGCCTCGGCGTGACGGCGCCGTCCGTCCATGGTGGCATAGCGCGGATCCCGGGCCAGCCCGTCGGCCTCCAGCGCGTCGCACAGCCCGCGCCATTCCGCGTCGTTCGCGACGGCCAGCGCGACCCAGGAACCGCTCGCGCACGGGTAGCAGCCGTGCGGGCACAGGTCGGCGTGGCGATTGCCGTTCGGCCCCAGTGGTTTTCCGGTGAGGCTTTGTTCGAGCAGGCTGTCCCCGATCATCGACGAGAGCGTCTCCACGGCGGATACGTCGACGAATTGGCCCGCGCCGGTGAGCTCGCGATGCAGCAACGCCACCACGGCGGCGTAGGCGGCGGCGGCGCCGACGGTGGAATCGCCGTATCGCATGCTCATCCCGAGCGGTCGCCCGCCGGGGTAGCCGACCAGCGCGGCGAGCCCGGCCAGCGCGGCGAAGCAGGGGGCGTAGCCGGTTTGGTGCCCCAGCGGCCCGTCGTTGCCCCACATCTTGATCGACACCGAGATGATGTCGGGCTTGACGGCTTTGAGCCGCTCATAGCCCAGGCCCTGCCGTTCCATCGCGCCCGGGCGCAGGTTGTTGATCACGACGTCGCTGCGGGCGATCAGTTCGCGCAGGCGTGCCATGCCCTCGGGCGACTTGATGTCGAGGTCGACGCTGAGGATCTCGGGGTTGATGCTCAAAAAGTACGGCGCGTGGTTGATGTCGGTGCCGCCGTAGGCGCGCATCTCCTCGGGGTTGGCGGCGGTCTCGATCTTGATCACCTCGGCGCCGAGCATGGCCAGGAGCTTGCCGGCGTACGGGCCGGCCCAGACCTTGGTCAGTTCGACGACGCGCACGCCCTGAAGCGGTCCGCCGCGCGCGTCCCTGGGCGGCTTGAGTTGGGAGGTCTTGACCGCCAACGGCGGGCGGTCCGCCGGCCTGTCGGTGACCTGTGACGTGTGCTGACCGAGCGCCGGTGCGGCGGAGGTGATTTCGGCGGGCGACGCACCGAGAATGTACGGCACGGTGGGGTACGCCGCGTCGCCCAGCACCGGGTGGCTGACGTTGCGAAAGAAACGCCGATGGCGGTACTGCTCCGAGCGCTGCAGGTCCGCGGCCTCGTTGACCGGGACCAGCGGCACGCCCAGGCGCTGCGCCTCGTCGGCCGCGCGGTCTTTCGGCAAGCCCCGCACCCAGGCGGCGAACCCCTGGCGAAACGCGGCGACCTTCTCGGCGGTGACGGAAAACTCCAGCCAGTCATCGTCGAAGGCGGCCAGCCAGTCCGGATGGCCGAGGAGCTCCTTCACGCCGAGCCAGTGCGCGCGGCTGGTCATATAGAGGTACACGTGGCCGTCGGCGCAGGCGAAAAACGATGCGGGGCCGGCCTGGTCGTAATCGTCGCGGCCGCCCGTGGCGGGCACCTCCCCGGTGATGAATCGGCCCAGGATGCAGTCGGCCCGCGAAACCAGTACGGCGTGCTGGGAAATGTCGATGGCCTCGCCCCGACCGGTGTGCAGGCGCCCGAACAGGCACGCCGCGACGCATAGCGCCGCGTCCAGCCCCGCCTCATAGTCGGCCAGGAACCGTCCGGGCCCCTGCAGCGGCGGCTTGTCGGGGTCGGCGTGGCTGGGGGTGTGATACCCCCAGCCGCTGGCGTGGAAGACGTTGAGACTCTTCGCATTTGCGAGCTCGTCGGGCGCATCGAGGCCGAAGGGGGTGATCGAGCAGAACACCACGTCCGGGTGCCTTCGGGACCGGCCGCTGGCGCGGTCTTCGATGACCGCGTCGGCCGTGGCGATCAGCTCGTGCAGGCGCTCGGCGCCTGCCGTCGAGTCGTCGTCGAGCACCACCGAGCGCTTGTTGGTGTTGAGGTAGGCGAACAGCGCGCTGCCCTCGGGGCCGGCGTCGGCGGCGACGAGGGGCGCCATCGTCCGGGTCGGGCTGCCGCGCCCCGGCGCCTCGACCTTGATGACGTCGGCGCCGAAGTCGCTCAACAACTTTCCGCAGTATTCGCCCGCGACCGTTTCGGCGAGCTCAACGATCCTGATGCCGACCAGCGCCGCCATGGGCGAATCAGGGCTTCTTGCGGCCCGAGCGGCTCAGGCGCCACTCCGGCGGGAAGTTCAAGTCGTTGTCTTTCACCACATTGTTCAGGCCCTTGCTGAAGGTTCCCTCGGTGAGGTCGACCTCGTTGTCCCTGTCGTTGGCGATCAGCGGCAGCATGCCTTCGACCATGCCGGTGAGCAGGCTCCCGAAGTACTCACCCTTGTGCTGCTTGTACAGCTCGAGGAACGTCTTTTGCACCGCGACGGTGTCGGTGGGCCGAGAGCGGGAACACGCCATCGCGTACTTCAGCGTCTCCTCCTCGAGCTTCTCGCGGGGTACCACGCTGTTGACGAAGCCGCACTCGTACATCTCCTTGGCGCTGAACGGCCGTCCCGTGAACAGCATTTCGGAGAACTTGCGCAGGCCCATCGTCTCGGCCCACCACCACAGCCGCGGGCCCCAACCTACGTAGCGGAAGGCGGGGTGCCCGAACAGGGTGTCGTCGGAGGCGACGACGAGGTCGGCGTCGCCGGCTTGATAGAAATGCCAGCCGTAGCAGTAGCCCTTGGCCTCGATGATGCTGATCTTGCGCAGCTCCTGCAGCGGCCGGTTTCCCGCGCGCGCCTTGGCGTAGAAGTCGGTCACGGTGGACAGGTAGCGGTACGAGCCGCCCGGCGGGTATTTCACGTCGTCGTCGTTGATCGCCAGCTCGTGCAGCAGCGGCATGCCGGGGTTCTCCAGCATGCCCCGCTGCTCGGGCAGGTCGCCGCCGCTACCGAAATCCTCGCCTTCGCCGCGGATCACCACGACCTTGACGTCGTCGTCGACGTTGCACTTGTGGATCAGGTCGGCGTAGTTCTGTCGCATTCCCAGCGTGGCGGAGTTTTGCGCCTCCGGGCGGTCGAAGGTGATGTAGGCGATGCGATTCTTCTTGTCCTTCTCAAACTTGATGTACCGCTCGGCTTCCTTTTTCAGCTCTTCGTAGTCGTATTCGGGCATGGCTTTCTCCAATTCTTTCGGTGTCTACTTGAGCAGGCTGCCCGCATCGACCGGAAGCGCAACGCCTGTGACGTAACGCGATTCGTCCGAGGCGAGGAACAAAACGGCGTTGCTGATGTCGACGGCCTCCACCCACGGCACCGGCAGCGTGTGCATCGTCTGGGAGATCGGCGCGAAGTCGTCCGGTCCGGGGTCGGGCAGGTCCGGGCGAAAGAGCCGATACGTGTTGTCGTTCATCACCATCGTGGTGCTGACCTGGGTGGGCAACACCGAGTTGACCCGGATCATGTGCTGGCCCAGTTCCACGGCGAAGGACCGCATCAGGCCGATGACGCCGTGCTTGGCGGCCACGTAATGTCCGGTGTTCTGGTAGGCCTTGCGGCCGCCCACCGAGCTGGTGAGCACGATCGACCCGCCGCGGCCGCCCGAAAGAATATGGGGCACACCCGCTTTCACCGTGTGCCACACGCCGGTCAGGTTGATGTCGAGCATGTCCTGCCAGACGTTCTCCCGGATCTTGTGCAGCCTCCTGCCGTCGGTGCCGACGCCCGCGTTCGCGACGATGATGTCGAGCCGCCCGAGTTGTTCGACGCCGCTGTCCACGGCGGCCTTGAGCTTGTCGTAATCGCGGACGTCGACCTGGGCGGTCACGACCCGGCGGTCGTGGCCCTTGACAAGGTCGGCCGTCTCGGCGAGATCCTCGGGCGTTGAGTGCGGATAGGCCAAATTCTCGATGGGGCCGCAGATGTCGACGGCGATGATGTCGGCGCCCTCCTGCGCCAGGCGCACCGCGTGGCTGCGCCCCTGACCCCGGGCGGCGCCGCTGACGAACGCGACTTTACCCTCGACGCGGCCCTGGACCCGGCCCTCGACCCGGCCGGTCATCTGGGCACCAGGGCGGGCATGGATTCCCAGCCCCGCACCGTCGAGGTCGGGCTGAGCGCGGCGTTGGTCATGTCGACCTCCCATTCGGGGAACCGCTTGAGGATCTCCTCGAGCGCCACCCGGCCTTCGAGCCGCGCGAGCGCCGAGCCCAGGCAGAAATGGGTCCCGACGCTGAACGCCAGGTGGGGCCGCGCGGTGCGATGGATGTTGAATTCGTCGGCGTCCGGCCCGAACTGGCGCGGGTCGCGGCACGCGGCACCGATGAGCATCATCATCACGCTGCCTTCGGGGACCGTCCGGTCGTACAGGCGAACGTCGCGGGTCACGTACCGCGACACGTGCGGTGCGGGCGGCTCGTAACGCAGCAGTTCCTCGATGGCCGCCGGGATGAGCCCCGGGTTTCCGACGAGATCGCGGCGCTGATCGGGGTGCTCGGCGAGAACCTTTCCGGCCCAACCGATCAGGCGCGTCGTCGTCTCGTTGCCCGCTCCGGCGACGACGTTGAGGTAGACCAGGATCTCTTCGCGGGTCAGCCGCCGCGTCGTGCCCGTTTCGTCGACGAACTCGACGTTGAGCAGCTCGGTCATGATGTCGTCGGAGGGATGCTCGACGCGCCAGTCGATGTAGGCCTCGAACTGTTCGCCCACCGACAGGCCGTGTTCGGCGGCCTTCATCGGCTTCCCGGCCTCGGTGCGCAGCTGGGCGTTGCCCCGGTCGCGAATGTACTGCTGGTCGTCCTCGGGGATGCCGAGCAACATGCTGATGACCTTCATCGGCATCTGCGCCCCGAGGTCGGTGACGAAGTCGAGCCGGCCCGATCCCACCAGCGGGTCCAGGCAGGCGGCGCAGAACTCGCGGATCATCGGCTCGAGCGCCGCGATCCGTCGTGGCGTGAACATGCGCGACAGCAGCTTGCGGTGCACGTCGTGGATCGGCGGGTCCTCGAAGATCAGCATGCCCGGCGGGATCTCCAGGTTGGCCTTGATCAGCTCCAGGATCGCGCCGCGCGCCGAGCTGAAGGTGGCGTGGTCGACCAGCGCCTTGTTGACGTCGGCGAACCGGCTCACCGCGAAGAAGTCGAATTCGGTGTTGTAGTAAAGCGGTGCCTCGTCGCGCAGGCGGGCGAACATGGGGTACGGGTCGGCAATGAGATCGACGTCGTAGGGATCGAAATGAACGTCGCTGTCGGTGCTCGCAGTCACGAGATGCCTCCTAGCGCTTCCGTTTCCGGGGAGTGTCGGCCGGGCGATTTATACACTCCGCTTAATTGCCTTGACCCGCAGGAAGATCCGGCCACTCTATTCCCGTAGAGAACCACATGGCGGGTGCTCTGGCAAGACCCTGACACGAGACTCAACCGGACGCGGCCGCGCGGCGTCGACCCGCTCGGCGCGTGCCGCCGCCGTCGGTCAGCCGACCCTTTTTCGGGCTTTTCAGGATGCCCGCGGCAATAGCCGATAGGATGCCGTCGAGCTGCTCGGCGCTGCCGACGACCCGGTCGCCGTGGGCGGCCCGCATCAGCAAGCCGTTGATGAAGGTCAACGTGACGTTGCTGAGATCCTCGACCACGGCCGGATCCAGTTCGGCGCCGTGCGGCATCAGCTGCACCAGGATCTCGCGGTGCAGCTCGGTGAACGCGTCGGTCGCCTGCTGCAGGATCGCCGCGAGCGCGGGGTCCCGGCTGGCCTGCATGGTCAGCTCGTACCTGGCCTTCGTCAGCGACAACTGGGGCTCGATGCCGGCCTGGATGACCACCTGTGACAGCCGCGACGGCGACGGGCGCTGCCCGGGTCCGTCCGAGCCGTCGGCGGCGGATTGCAGCGCCGCCAGATCCAGCTCGGCCAGCCGCTCGGCCACCGCGCGCAGCAGCGCCGAGCGGGTCCGGAAATAGAACGAGGTGGTGCCGTCGGGCACGGCGGCCTCGCGGTCGACCTTGAGATGGCTCAGCCCCTTGGCCCCGTCGGCGGCCAACAGCCGGATCGCCGCATCGCACAGGTCGCGGCGGCGCTCGGCGGGATTAGGCTTTCGTCGTCTGTCCATTCACCATCCGTTGGCTCGGACCGAGAGATTACTCTACATTCGTAGTGACCGTAAGGGGCGACCGCTGGTTCGCTCGGGTAGCCGCCCTTTTCGCTCGCGCGTCGCGGATTTCGCGTGTTGATCGAGCGCATCCTGCTCGAGGCGCCGAGGCGCTGGTCCGCGCGCCGACCCAGATCACGACCGGGCCGGTTCTCGCGGCGGAAGGCCAGCGGCCCGATAGATCGCGTCGATGACGGTCATGTTTTCGATCGCGTCTTCGGGGGCCGTTTCGACCGGTGCGCCGCGCAGCACCGCCGCGGCGAAGGCGTCGAGTTGGTAGGCATACGAGGGTCGCGGCCCGAAGCGCTCGACGCGCCTGCCGTCGGGCGAGCGGACCGTGAGCCGGTGGAACACGTGGGGAAGCACCGGATTTATGACGCGCGCCTCGCCGCGTTCGCCGACGACCTTGGCGTTGATCTGCAGCAGGCGCGCCGACCACATCGAGCAGCGGATCCGGCCGGTATGGCCGCCGGCGAACCTGACCTCGGCGGTCATGGCCCGGTCGACCTGGGGGTCACGCAGCTTTGCTTGCGCCCAAACGACTTCCGGCGTCGACCCGCCGAACGTGCGGACCATGTGAACCGCGTAGCAGCCGGCGTCCATCGTGGCGCCGCCGGCCAGCGAATAGTCGTAGCGGATGTCGGAGAATTTCGGCAGCGGAAAGCACAGCGCGGCCTCCACCCGCTCGATCTTGCCCAGCTCGCCCGACGCGATGATCTCCTCGACGCGACGAATCATCGGGTGGTAGCGATAGTGGAAGGCCTCCATCACGACCCGATCCGAGGTCGCGGCCAGGTCGGCGATCTCCCGCGCCTCGGCCGCGTTGGCGGTGAACGGCTTTTCGCACAGGACGTGCTTGCCGGCGGTCAGCGCCGCCCGCGTCCACCGGCCGTGCAAGCCGTTCGGCAGTGGGATGTAAACCGCGTCGAGGCCGGGGTCGGCGACCAGCGCGTCGTAGCTGTCGTGCACCAGGGGGATGCCGTGTTTGTCGGCGAAGGCCCGCCCGCGCGACGCATCGCGGGCCGCCACCGCGGCCACCTCGACCTCGCTGTTCTGCCTGGCCGGGTTGACGAGCGCCAACGGTGCGATCTGCGCCGCACCCAGGACGCCGATCCGCAGGTGTTCGGGCACGGACCCGACGCTAGCACCCGGTCATACCCGGCCGCGGGCCATCACCGGCGGCTATCGACGTGCGAAGGCGGGCGCATGTTCGGGCCGCACGCCGACGCCGATGAAATACGCCGGCAGCAAAGACAGC
The DNA here is from genome assembly GCF_002101785.1 of Mycobacterium palustre. Lineage (GTDB taxonomy): Bacteria > Actinomycetota > Actinomycetes > Mycobacteriales > Mycobacteriaceae > Mycobacterium > Mycobacterium palustre. The sequence continues at coordinate 70,908 of NZ_LQPJ01000121.1, read as the reverse complement.
CACGGTAGCCGCTCCATCACAGCGAGCAACGCGGCCGGCGGTGTGGGGTCGGCGCCGCGCAGCAGCGGGCCGAGCAGCCGCCGCTGCAGCATCCGTTGCACCGCCTGGGTCACCGCGGTGGGCAAAAGTCGGCGGCGACGCACGGCCGCCAGGTCGCGATCCGTGACCCGGTGCTGCCGCAGGGGTTCGGCCAGGATGGTCGCGGCGGCCACGGCGTCCTGGACGGCCAGGTTGATGCCGACGCCGCCGAGCGGGGACATCGCGTGCGCGGCGTCGCCGATGCACAGCAGCCCGTTCGTGTGCCAGGGCCGCAGGCGGTCCACCCGGACGTCGAGGTGCTTGACGTCGTCCATGGACGTCAGGGCGGCCACCGCCTCGTGGGCGCCGGGCAGCAGCGCGCCGACGTCGCGGCGGAACGCCTCGATGCCGCGCGCCCGCAGCTGGGCGTCCGTCCCCTTGGGGCCGAGGTAGGCGATTTGGTCGTAGCCGTCGCGCGGGATCACACCGAGCGCCTTGCCGGGGGCCACGCGCGGCAGGAAAAAGAACTGGGCGGCGCCGTCGCGCGGCAACCGGAACCACCACACGTCGAAGGTCACCGGGTATTCGCGGTTCTTCAAGCCGGCCTCGCGGCGGACGATCGACCACCGGCCGTCGCAGGCCACGGTCAGCTCGGCCCGCAACTCGCCGGGGCCGTCCGGTCCCCGGTAGCGGACTCCGGTGACGCGGCCGCCCTCCCGCAGCAGCCCGCTGGCTTCGGTGCGCATCCGCAGGGTGAAGCTCGGCTCGGCCTGCGCGGCGTCGGCGAGCAGGTTGAGCAAGTCCCACTGTGGGACCATCGCGACAAAAGGGTGGGGTTGGCCGAAGGACCCGAGCCGCCCGAAGTCGAGGTAGGTCACCGAGCGGCCGTCGGTCTCGAACTTCGCGTCGCGGACCGCGGTGAACGGCAGCTTCTCGAAGCGCTCCCACAGGCCCAGCTCGTCGAGCAACCGCATCGTGGTGGGATGCACGGTGTCGCCGCGAAAGTCGCGCAGGAAGTCCCCGTGCTTTTCCAGCAGCGTGACCTCCACACCCGCCCGCGCCAGCAGCAGCCCCAGGACCATGCCTGCCGGGCCTCCGCCGATGATCGCGCAGGTGGTGCTCTCGGCCATTAGCGCCCAAGCATAGGCGGCGGGCGGTGCGCACGTGGCTGCCGATTTCCTGCGAGGCGTCGCGTGTAGTCGAGATGAGGGCGGAAGGGCTACTCGCCCGCGCCCTCGGGCGAGCGGCTACAGTTCGGCGTCGAACACCGAGACCGGGTCGAGGATCACCCCGGTTTCCTCGACGTAGCGGTCCCACAGCGCGACGAGCTCCGCGAGCTTGTCGGGCCGCGAGTGGGCCAGGTCGTCGGTCTCGCCGGGGTCCGCCGACAGGTCGTAGAGCTGCCAGGTGCCGGGACCGTAGGGTGCGGGCAGGTAGAGGGCCTTCCAGGCTCCCTGGCGAATCGCCCTGCGCCCGAACAACTCCCAGCCGGTGCCGGTCTGGGCGTCGTGCACCGCTTCGCGGTCGCCCGCCAGGTACGGAACCAGCGAGCGGCCGCGCATGGGTTCGATGTCGCGGCCGCGATAGGCGGTGCCGGGATGCGCGATACCGGCCAGGTCGAGGACCGTCGGGGCGATGTCCATGACGGTGGTGAACGCCGTGCCGATCTCGGCCTGCCGGGCAAAGCCGGGCCAGGTCATAAATCCCACCACCGGATACCGCCCTCGGTGGTGAACGCCTTGTGCAGCCGCGACGGCGCCGTGGCCGCCTGCGCCCACCGGGGCCCGTACCAGATGAACGAGTTGGGACGGCCGAGGTTGTCCAGGCTGTTGTCGCAATACTTTTCGATCTGCGCGACGATCTGCGGACCGCGCAGCGGCATCGCCTCGACCATCGCGCCCTCGGCGCCGTTGTCGGACAAAAAGATCACGACCGTGTTGTCCAGCTCCCCGGTGCCGGCCAGGTAGTCGATCACCCCGCCGATGTTGGCGTCCATGCGGTCCACCATCCCGGCGTAGACCTCCATGCTGCGGGCCGAGCGCGCGCGCTCGTCGTCGGTCATGTCGTCCCACTCGGGGACACCGTCGGCCACGACCGGATGCGCGACGACGTCGGGCGGGCACAGCCCGAGCTTTTTGAGCGCGGCCAGGCGTTCCTCGCGCAGTGCGTCCGGCCCGGCGTCGTAGCGTCCGCGGTAGGGCGCGACGGACTCGTCGGGCGCCTGCAACGGCCAGTGCGGTGCCTGGAAGGGCAGATAGGCGAAGAACGGCCGGTCCTCCTCGCAAGACCGTTCGCGCAAGTAGCGCAGCAGCGTGTCGGTGTAGAAGTCGGAGGAGTAGAAGTCCTCGCCGACGGTGACGAAGCGGTCGTCTTCGGTGTAAAGCGTTCGCACGGGCGAAAACCCGCCGCCCGCCGCCGGGCCGTAATGACTTGCGCCGGCGGGCAGCAGCGCGAAGCTGCGCTCGAACCCGCGGGCCCAGGGCGACGTTTCGATGGTGTCGCCCAGGTGCCACTTGCCCGACATCAGCGTCAGGTACCCGGCGTCCCGCAGCAGCTCGGGCAGCGCCACGACGCGGTCGTTCAGGTAACCCTCGTAGCCGGGCGCCCCCTGGAAGCCGGGCAGCGCGACCTCGAGCATCGTGCCGATGCCGGCGATGTGGTGGTCGGTGCCGGTCAGCAGCATCGCCCGGGTGGGCGAACACGCCGGCGCGGAGTGGAAATCGGTGAACCGGATGCCGGCGTAGGCCAGCCGATCGAGGTTGGGGGTGTTGATCTCGCCGCCGAACGCGCCGATATCGGAAAAGCCGAGGTCGTCCGCGACGATGACGAGAAAATTGGGCCGCTTCACGGTGAAGCATCCTGTCAGGTCTGGCGCCGCGAGAAAACGTTGCCCGGGTGGCCGATATTGTTTCCGAAACGGCGCCCGGTCCGCGGGGCGCGGAAGGCGAGGGAGCACGGATGCTCGAGCAGTTTGGCATGTCCGTTCCGTTGATCGCCGCCCCGATGTCGGGCGGCCCGACCACCCCGGCGATGGTGGCGGCGGCAACGCAGGCGGGCGGCTTCGGCCTGCTGGCCGCGGGCTACAAGACCGTGGAGGCCGTCGAAGCGGAGATCAAGGCGGTTCGCTCCGAGGGAATCCCCTTTGGGGTCAGCGTGTTCGCGCCCAATCCCCTCCCCGTCGACCCCGACGCGTACCGGCGCTACGCCGCGATCATCCAGAAGGAGGCCGACGAGTTCGGCCTCACCCTGCCCGCCGATCCCATCGAGGACACCGACAGTTTCGACGAGAAGGTCGAGCTGTTGCTCGACGACCCGGTGCCGATGGTGTCGTTCACCTTCGGGATTCCGTCGCGGGACGTGATTGCCTCCCTGAAACGTGCCAATAGCGTTGTGGTTCAAACGGTTACGACCCTCGAAGAGGCGGCCCGGGCGCAACAGGCCGGGGTCGACATGCTCGTGCTGCAGGCGGCGGCGGCCGGCGGACATTCCGGCACGCTGTCGCCGCGCGAACCGTCGAAACCGGTTCCGATCGTCGACCTGGTCAAGCGGGTCACCGCGGCGGTGCCGCTGCCGGTGCTGGCCACCGGCGGCCTCGCCACCCCCGCCGCGGTCGCCGACGTCATCCGTGCGGGCGCCACCGCGGCCGCGGTCGGCACGGTGTTGCTGCGTGCCACCGAAAGCGGCGCCTCGGCCACCCACCAGGCCGCCCTCGCCGACCCGGCCCGCACCGAGACCGTGATCACCCGCTCGTTCACCGGGCGTCCCGCCCGCGGCCTGCGCAACGCGTTCATCGACACCCACGAAGACCAGGCCCCGCTGGGTTATCCGGCGATTCACTACCTGACCAGCCCGCTGCGCAAGGCCGCCGCGGCGGCGGGCAAGCCGGACTATGTCCACCTGTGGGCGGGCACCGGATACCGGCACGCCACCGCCGAGCCCGCGGCCGACATCCTGCGTCGCCTCGCCTCCGACCTCTGACCGGGGTCAGTATTCGAAGCGGTTCAGCACGTCGTAACCGCGTGCTCCGACGGCGCAGGAGAGCGCGTAGAGCCACCGCACCGGGGTCGAGTCGATCTTGCGATAGTCGGCCAGCGTGGAAATCCGCTCGACCAGGCGCAGCCGCGGGTTCCACGCTTGCAGCTCTCGCACGTCGCGGATCCCCCACTTGACGATGCCCCCGCTGAGGACCTTGGACAGTAGCGGCGCCAGCCGCGAGAGCGTGTCGAAAACCATTTCGCCGCAATCGAATCGGTCAGTCAAACGCTGCAGCAGCCTGCGCACTTCGCTCTCCGGCAGGTACATCAGCAGGCCCTCGGCGACGACGAGCGTGGGTCGGCCGGTCGGAATCTGTTGCAACCACTCGGCGTCCGTCACCGACGAGCCGATCATCCGGTAGCGTTCGGTGTCGCCGTACAGGCGGCGCCGCAGTTCGATGACGCTTGGCTGGTCGACGTCGTACCACAGCACCGAGGGCGGCGGGTCCAACCGAAAGGCGCGACCGTCCAGGCCGCAACCCAAGTGCAGGACGACCGCGTCGGGGTGATCGCGCAAAAAGTCGGCGCACCAGTCGTCGAGCCGCTTGGCGCGCAGCACCACCAGGTATTGGTTAATCGCCGGGACCGAGCTCCGATGAATGCGCTTGAAGTCGTAGTCGATCCTTTGCACCGCGTCCGCGGCCGCCTTGTCGCCCAAAATCGGCCGCTCAGACCGGCTTTCGTAGGCGCGCAGGTAAAGCGTCACCAGATTCGTCCACTCGACGGAACCCCACGCCACCGAACCGAAGTCGACCCTCGCCGCGCCCATGATGCCCTCCCCTTGCGAGGGTAGCCGGTGGGCGTCGGCGATCAACCGGCCACGCCACGCGCGTAGGGGCGCCGCTTGCCGATGATGCCGTCGATCGCCTCGCTGACGCATTGCGGGTCCTCTTCGAGGAGCATGTGTCCGGCGGCCGGGCGGTGCAGGTGCGTGGCGCCCGGGATGGCCGCGGCCAGGTCGCGCGCGTGCTCGGCCGGGGTGGTCAGGTCCGCTCCCCCGCTGATGACGACGGTGTCGGCGGCGATGGACGCCAACGCGTCGTACTGGTCGTATCGCTGCAGGCTGGGCAGGAAACCGGCGGCGGTGGTCAGCGAGATGGTGTGAATGGCCGAGGCCGTGACGGCGGCGGCGCCCTTTCGAGCGGCACCCGAATACCGCAGCAGGGCGCCGTAGACGGGCCGCACCAGCCCGCCGAGCGTTTGATCGGCGCGTCGGGGGATGCGGTGGACGAGGTCGAAAAGCATTCCGGTGGCCCGACTTCCGAGAAAGCGGCCGAGCCCGCGCTCGGTGAGCCGCCCGGCCGCGGTGGCGACAAGCACGAGGCCCTGCGGTTCCACCGGACGATCGGCGGCGGGACGGCCCAGGTAGGCCAGCGCGGTCATCCCGCCCATCGAGTGGCCCGCCAGCGTGAGCGGGCCCCGCACCCGCAGGGCGGTGAGAACGTCGGCGAGGTCGTCGGCGAGCCGGTCGATGCGGTAGGTGTGCATGTCGGCGCCCGACGACTCGCCGTGGCCGCGGTGGTCGTAGGTGATGATCCGCACGCGGTCGCCCCACTGGCGCACCAGGTGCCGGACCTGCAGCGCCCAACTCGCCTGGGTCAAGCAAAGCCCGTGCAACAGCACCACGGTGTGGTCGCGGGCACCCGAGGACCCGTAGTCGCGGACCGCCAGCCGCACGCCGTCACTGGCGATCACCGTGCGCTCGACGTAGCCGTCGCGGCGCACCGGCAGCCGCGGCGGTCGCGGCGGGCTGCTCGTGCGGTAGGCGTTTGATCCCGTAGTCAGTTCTGGCTGAGTGAACACGGCGGCTCCCGTTCGGTGTCGGCGTCGGGCGGGTCCCGGCACCGTGGCTGCATCTGAAGCTACGGAGCGGCGGCGTCCGTGACGCGCTTGTGCGCGATAGCCACGCAACGTGCGATTTTGAGGTTTTGCGCATTCTGCGCGGCGCGTTTTCGGGCCGGGGTGCGACCGATGGTCATCCGTTCCCGTCGCGGCTTCGAAGCACTAGCGAGCGGTTGTGACGGTCACCGCGGTCAGGTCAAGAAGGAGGCCCGTGTCGATGGGATCTGGCAGTTTGTGAACTGGGTCGCCACGCCGTCGTGTCGCACCGCCGCGTCGGCGCCGGCGGTGCTCGATCCGGTCCAGGCGGGCGGACCGCCGCAGGTGTCGGCCCACGCGGCGGCCCTGAACCGCGGCGATTGCCCGTGCCCCCACAGCGCAGGTGCGCAGTCGCCCTAGAAGGCGTCGGGGTCCCGCTGCACTTCGGCCGGCACCGGGTGCCGGTACAGGCGAGACGCGTTCTCCCAGCTGAACTTTCGGATCACGTCCGGCGGCAGGTCGCCGATTTGCTCGTGGATCGTTTGCTGGGTGTGCGGCCAGGTGGAGTCGCAGTGCGGATAGTCGGCCTCCAGCATGATGTTGTCCACGCCGATCCGGTCGCGCTGCACGAACGACGACTTGTCCTCGACCGCGCAGAACCAGAAATTGCGCGTGAACACCTCTGCCGGGGTGAGGGATTCGCCGAGCTCCCGCCACGTGCCGTACATCTCGTGATAGCTCAGCATGTGGTCGAGCCGATCCAACAGCCCCGCGACCCAACCGATTCCGCCTTCCGACAGGCAGATCTTCAGGTCGGGAAACCTGCTGGGCAGCCCGGAGTACAACCAGTCCACCGCCGCGGAGATGGCATAGGCGAAGAACAGCACCCCTTGCACGTCCGGCGGCGCGTCGTCGGTGGTGGACGGCGAGGATCCCGACGACCCGATGTGCAGATTCACCACGGTCCCGGTTTCGGCGCAGGCCGCCATCATCGGATCCCAGTGGCCCGAGTGGATGCTCGGCAGCCCGAGCATCGCCGGGTTCTCGCTGAAGGTGACGGCGTGAAAACCCCGCTCGGCGTTCTCATAGATCATCGCCGCGCCCAGCTCCGGGTCCAGCAGCCACGGCAGTTGGCACGGGATGATCCGTTCGGGATACGAGCCCGCCCACACCTCGAGGTGCCAGTCGTTCCACGCGCGCACCGCGGCCAGCGCCAGGTCGCGGTCCTTCGTCACCTGCTGCAGCCGCTGGCCGGCGAACCCCGGTAGAAACGACGGGAAGTTGAGCGAGGCGTAGACGCCGTTGAGGTCCATGTCCTTGACGCGCTCGTGGATGTCCCATGCGCCCCTGCGCATTTCGTCGAACCGGACCGGCTCGAAGCCGTACTCGGCCACCGGTCGCCCGACGACGGCGTTGAAGCCGACGTTGGGCAGCGCCCGGCCGTCGTAGACCCAGGTCTGCCCGCCGTCGTCGGTCTCCACCACCTTGGGCGCGCGGTCGGCGAACTTGCGCGGCAGCCGCCCGGTGAAGGTGTCCGGCGGTTCGACGATGTGGTCGTCGACCGAGATGACCGTGTAGCGGCGCCGCGCCCGGGGCGGATCCGGCAGGAATGTGACGCTGCGCTGCTCGCCCGTCTTCGCGGTGGTGAAATTCAGATTGGCGGCCAGCTCGTCGATCGACTTCACCGAGATCGACCTCCTTGCGCGGCATGGCTTCCGGTGCGGGGTTTCACTTGAGCACGTCCGGGTCGGCCTTGATGGTCAGCCGCGCGGCGCCGGCCCAATACACGTCGGCGGCCCGCTCGATGAGCGAGCGCTGCATGCCGGCCATGTCCGACCAGTTCATCTTCGACGGCTGCTGGCCGGTCAGCATGACGTCGTAGGCGAGCCTGCAGACCCGCTCGATCGACGCCGCGCGGTAGACGGCCTCCGCCAGGTTGCGGCCGGTCGCGATGACGCCGTGGTTGGCCAGGATGGTGAGGTTGGCCCCGCCGATGCGGGCCGCGAGATCGGCCGCGCGGGCGGCGCTGTCGATTTCGCCGTCGTAGGTGTCCACCAGGCAGAGGTCGTCGAGGTACAGCGACCCGGTTTGGTGCACCAGCTCGGGCAGCCTGCCCAGCGCGGCGAGCACACACGCGTAGTACGGGTGATTGTGAACGACCACCCGGGCGTCGGCGCGGACCCGGTGCAGTTCGGTGTGAATGTGGATGGCCGGGGTGACGTCCCACCGGCCTCGGATCACCCGCGCCTCGCTGTCCACCACGCAGATGTCCGAGGCGGTGAGCTCCTGCCACCACAGGCCCCACGGGTTGACCAACATGTCCGTCTGGCCGTCGCGCTGCCAGGTGATGTGCCCGGCCATGTTCTCCGCGAACCCGATCGAGGCGAGGTGGCGAAACGCCACCGCCAGCGCCTGTTCGTCGGACAGCTCGACGCCGATCGGCGGTACCACCGCGGGAGCCCAGACCTCCAGGCCACCGCGCCGCGGGTTAGGAGCGTTCATGGCCGTCCTCCATCCTGGTTCGAATGTCTTGCCGCAGTTCGCCTTTGGCGACCTTGCCGCCAGACGATCGGGGAAGCTCGTCGACGACGATGAGCCGTTCGGGCAGCAACTCCTTGGACACCCCCAGCGCCAGCAGGTGTTCGGCAAGCTCGGGTAGGTCGACGGTGGCCGAGTCGACGAGTTCGGCGTAGACGCAGACCTTTTCGCCGAACACCGGATCGGGCATCGCGACCGCCGCCGCCACCGCGATCGCCGGATGGCTGGTAACGGCGTCCTCGACCTGGGTTGCGCTGATGTTTTTGCCGCCGCGCAGGATGAAGTCGGAGGTGCGGCCGGTCACGGTGAGGTAGCCGTCCGCGTCGATCTCGCAGACGTCGCCCATACGCATCCAGCCGTCGGGGGTGAACAGCTTGTCATGGTCGGCCCCGCCGAGGTAGCCCAGGCTGGTCGCCGGGCCCCGGCAGGCGGGCTGGCCGCGCCCCGCCGCGCTGACGTCCCGATCCCCGTCGAACAGGCGCACATTCATTTCCGGGACTATGCGGCCGCCGGTGCGCAACCGGCGCTCGCGCGGGTCGTCGACCGTGGTCGCGCTGAGCATCCCGGTCTCGTTGGACCCGTAGAACTGCAGGATCACCGCGCCGGTGAGTTCCTCGAACTCCGCGGCCGGCCGGTACGGCAGCGCCTCGCCGCCGGCGAACACGACCCGCAACGAGCTCAGGTCGTGCTCGCGGGAAGCGGGGTCCGCCATCAGCATGGTCAGTTGCGTGCTGACACAACACAACACGGTGACCCGGTGGCGCGCGATCGCCTCGCACGCCGCGCCGGCGGTGAACTTCGGCAGGATCACCGCCGTGGCGCCAAGATAAATCGGGGTGGTGTGGCTGGTCCAGATTCCGAAGCCGAACGGCGTGGGGATGACCGGCAAGAACACGTCGTCGGACTTCAGCAGCCCGTTGGCGACGGCCTTCTGGTGAAAGTAATACCAACGGTTCTGGGTGTGCACGACGCATTTCGGCAGGCCGGTCGTGCCCGAGGTGGAATTGATGAGGAACACGTCGTCGGCGCCGAGTTGGGAATCGGGACTTAACTGGGCGGGCTTGTCGGGGGTGTCGAGCCGCAGCGCACCGCCGTCGCCGCCCAAGACCAGCGTGGCCACCGGGTACTCGCCGGCCACCCCGTCGGCGGCGACGCGGCGCTGTGGGTCGCTGATCAAAAGGGTGGGTTGCGAATTGCGCAGTATCGCAACGACCTCGCGCGTCCCGGCCCGCGCGCCGATCCCGACCACCACGGCGCCGCAGCGTTCGATCGCGACGAACAGCGCATGGATGGCCGCGGCGTCTCCGTGCCAGACGGCGACCCGATCGCCTCGTCCCACGCCAAAGCCGGTCAGCTGGCACGCCAGATCCGTTGCCGCGTGGTCGAATTCGCGCCAGGTCAGCAACGCGCCGGGGTGGTCGACGTAGGCCGGGTGGTAAGGTGTCGACTCGGCGTTGCGGCGCACCGCGTCCGATAGCGTCGCGTCGGACCACCAGCCGGCGGCGCGAAACCTGGCGGAGTCCTCGTCGGTGAAGGCCGGCGAGCCCACGGTATCCAGCCCACCGGCGCTCATTCCCAAATGATAGGAAAGCCGCGCGGGGTTTGGTCGCAGAAGTGCCGTCGCTAGGGATTCTGCGGCGCCGGGGCGGTGTGATGCTTGGCCCCGGGCGTCCCCGGGCGGGCGTGCGGGGTGGGGCAGGTGCGGTGCGGGATGCAGCCGCAGTTGAGGCCGACGACGCAGCCGCCCCCGCCGGTGGGCGGTTCACCCGCTCCGCCCGCGCCCAGCCCGACCGCGAGAACCAGAGCCGCGCCGGCGCACAACGCGGCCGCCATCCTGTCAACGCGGTTCGCCATAAGGTCAACTGTAGTTTCTCTTTCCGGGTGCGCACGACGACGCTTCGACGCTCGAAGAAGGCGGTGGCGGCCGGCATCGGGATGGGCGTGCTTCTCGGTCCGGCCTGCGCCCTGGGGTGGCGCCCGGGGCTGCCGGTCGCGACGGTGGTCGCGACGCTCGTCGCGCTGATTGGCACCAACGGGCCGATGACGGTGCTCGGCGTGACCGACCCGCGAACCTGGGGCTCGTCGGTGGATCAGCGATCTGGTCCCGCATTTCGGCTACGGAGCCGTCACCGCGCTGGTGCCGCACTACCTCTACCGGCCCGGGCCCGAGCTCTGAGACGCCGTCGCCGGGGTTGACCGCGCGGTTTGCGATACGAGGGGAAGATGAGCCGCGTGGAGGTCACCCGGTTGCTGGAACGCTATCGGTCGTCGGGGCGTGGTTCCGCGCCGACGGCATCTCGTCGTTCGTGCCCGACTAATTATGTTGTGGCACAATGCTTTACTTAGGGCCGGGCCGCGCTCGCGCCGGCCGGCGGTGCGCCGCGACGACAACCGAAGATCAGGCCCACCGTGCCGCGGCTATTGTCGGTGCGTGCTGATCGGGTTCCTGCTGGCTCTGGGTTGCTCCGTGTGCTACGGGGCGGCTTCGGTGCTGCAGGCGGTCGCGACGCGCTCGGTGGAACCCGCCAGCAACTCCGGTGTCGACGCCGTGCTGCTGATGCGCGCCCTTCGGCAGTGGCGCTACCTGGCCGGCGTCGGCCTCGACGGCCTCGGGTTTCTGCTTCAGGTGTTGGCGCTGCGCATGGTGCCCATCTACGTCGTCGCCGCGGCGTTGGCCGCCTCGATCGCGGTCGCCGGGATCGTGTCGGCGTGGGTGTTGTCGGCGCGGCTCTCCGCGGCCGAGTGGACGGCGGTGGCGGTGGTTTGCGCGAGCCTCGTCGCGCTCGCGTGCGCTGCCGGCCCGGGGCATTTCCGCCACGCCCCGGCCGGGCTCGGCTGGGCGCTGATCGGTGTGGTCGTCGGGCTCTTCGCGGTCGGTGCCGCGGCGGGCCGGTTGCGTGACCGCGAGCGCTCGCTTGCCCTAGGCCTTTGCGCCGGAAGCGGATTCGGTGTGGTCGAGATCGGCGTGCGCCTGGTCGACGTGATCGATCCGACCGAAGCGGCCTTCTACGCCCAGCCCGCGCTGTACGCGTCCGCCGGTGGCGGCGCCGCCGGGTTCCTGCTGCTCACCGCGGCGCTTCACCGCGGATCGGTGACCACGACGGTGGCCGCCATGGTCGTGGGTGAGACGATCGCGCCCGCGATCGTCGGCGTGGTGTGGCTGGGGGACACCACGCGCGACGGTCTGGGCTGGCTCGTGATCGCCGGATTTGTTGTGGCGGTGGCCGGAACGCTGGTGCTGGCGCGCTTCGGCGAGGCGCCCGCCCCGGCCGAATCCGGCTGAGCCATTTCCCTGCCCCGCGGACGGCGCCGGCGGGGCGACGTTCACCGTCGGCCCGGACGGCGGTCAGCGGATGTAAAAACGCTGTCAATCTCCCGTAAAACCGCTTCGGCGGCCTCGCGAATACTAGGGCCGGGCTGAGAAGATTTGTCATGCCCACCCTCGAGACACGCCTTCGCCAAGAGTTGCGCGACTACGCCATCGAGCTGCGGCAGCTCGCCTACACGCTGCCGAACGGGGTTGGTGAACACAGCCTGCTCCAGCTCTCGGACCGGATGCGGGCCGCCGCCGAACAGGTGGTCCGCAAGGGCGCGTAGCACTCACGGCTTCGCGTGTGAGCCCACGGCTTCGCGTGTGAGCCCACGGTCGCGACACGCCGACGAACCACGCCCTGCGTGCACACCGAAAGCCGTCCGCGCACACGGCGATGGCCGATCAGCCGCCCTTGAGACGGATCTTCCAGCGCACGAAGCCCAAGTAAGCGATGCTGAGCAGTATCAGCGTGCCCATGTCGAACCACCACGCGCCGGCCGTGTGCTGCCAGTGCGAGTCGTGGGGGGTCTGCGGAACCTTGTCCTGCAGGCTGAGCAGGTCGACGGTGGAGGCCGACGATGCGAATCCCCATCGCGCCGGTGTGGCCCAAGACATTTGGTCCAGCCCGAGGCGATCGGTGACGGGAATCATCCCGCCCGAGAACACCAACTGCGACATCACCGCGACGACGAGCAACGGCATGATCTGCTCATTCGACCTGGCGATCGACGACAAGACCAACCCGAGCATCGCCGAGGCGACGGTCGTCATCGCGACGTCGACGAACAGCTCCAGGTTTGGAATGCCCAACGCCACGGCACCCTGGGTCGGGCCGCCCTTGCCGAGGATGGCGATGACCGTGACGATCGCCGACTGGAGAACCGCGAACACCGTATAAACGAACACCTTTGCCAGCAGGTACGCCGACGTGGACAAGCCGACCGCCTGCTCGCGCAGGAAGATCGCGCGCTCGCCGATCAGATCGCGGATCGTGAGCGCCGTGCCCATGAAGACCGCACCGACGTTGAGCAACACCAGGATCTGCGCCGGTTCGGTGGGCGCGGCGCCCATGGGGTTGGGCCGTCCGAAACCGACGTCGCCGGGCACCGACATCGACAGCGAACCCATGATGAAGGGCAGCAGCGCGAGGAATACGAAATAGCCGCGGTCGGAGACGATCAGCCGCACCTGCCGCCGCGCGATCGTCGAGAACTGCCGGAGCAGGCTGGTGTGCGACGGGTCGCCCAGCTCGGCCGGCTTCTGGGCCGGTGGCGGTGGCGGCGGCGGCCCGGTCCGCGCCAGGTAGCGCGCCTTCGCCCCGTCGGGGTCGTTGGCCACCGTGCTGAAGATGTCGGCCCAGTTCGTCGTCCCCATCGCCGGCCCGATCTGGCTCGGCGGTCCGCAGAACGCCGTCTTGCCGCCGGGCGCCAACAAGAGCACCTGGTCGCACACGTCGAGGTAGGTCAGCGAGTGGGTGACCACGAGGACGACGCGGCCGGCGTCGGCGAGCTGGCGCAGCATCGTCATGACCTGGCGGTCCAGCGCCGGGTCCAGCCCGGACGTCGGCTCGTCGAGGATCAGCAGCGACGGCCCGGTCAGCAGCTCCAGCGCCACCGAGGCGCGCTTGCGCTGACCACCCGACAGCTTGTCGACGCGGGTGTGCAGGTGCTGGGTCATCTCGAGTTCTTCGAGGACCCGGGCCACCACTTGGGCGCGGTCGTCCTTGGTGGTGTCCGGCGGCAGCCGCAGCTCGGCGGCGTACATCAGCGCCTGCTGCACGGTCAGCTGCCCGTGCACCACATCGTCCTGCGGGACCATCCCGATCCTGCTGCGCAGCGAGGCGTACTCGGCATGGACGTTGTGGCCCTCGAAGGAAACCGTGCCCTTCGACGGGTGCGTGTACCCCGCGACCAGCCGGGCGAACGTCGACTTGCCGGCGCCGGAGGGGCCGATGACGGCCGTCAGCGTCCCGGGTTGTGCGCCCAGCGAGATGTCGTCCAGCAGGACCTTGTTGTTCTCGATCGTCCACGTCACCCCGCGCACGTCCAGGCCGCCGGTGCGCGTGGACGTGGCGCTCTCGTCGCGGCGGGCCAGCGTGCCCCCGGCGAAGACGAGGTCGATGTTGCCGATGGTGACGACGTCGCCGTCGTGCAGCACGGCCGTGTCGACCCGCGCGCCGTTGACGAAGGTGCCGTTGATGCTGCGGTTGTCATGGATCTCGGTGCCGTGCGGCGTCGGGATCAGGGTGGCGTGGTGGCGCGATGCCAGCACCTCGGGAATGACGATGTCGTTGTCGTTGGCCCGGCCGATCTTGATCGCCCCGGGCGCCGACTCCATCGCCGCGCGACCGGGCCGCAAAATCTTCATCATCGACGTGGCGATGTTGGACGTCTCGCCGACGCGGCCGGTCTCGCCGGCCGCCGGCTCCGCCGGGGCCGCCGGCGGCACGTGGGCGGGCTGCGCGCGGTAGATCTTCGGCGCCTGCTGCGGGCCGGTGTGCGGTCCCGACGGAGGCCCGCCCGCCGGGGGGCGCGGATGCGGCCCGGACGGGTGGGCGGCCTGTGGTCCGCTGGGCGGGTAACCGACCATGGGCCCCGTCGGCGGAAGGCTCGCCTGAGGCCCGCTGGCCGGCTGGGCGGGTTGCCGAATCGGCCCCGACGGGGGCTGCTGCGGCTGCCCGGGCCAGTGCGCCGCCGCCTGATGCGGGGGCGCCTGAGGTGCGCGTGCGCTCGGCCCGCTGGGCGCATTGGCGATCGGTATCGACGTCGTGAGCGGGGGCCGGCCGGCCGAGCCCCGATGGCGGCCGACCTCGAAGGTCAGCGCCGGGCCGTCGGGGTTGCCGATGTTGACCCGCAGGCCGTCCTGGATGTCGACCACCGGCACGCGGCGGTTGTTCACGTACAGGCCGTTAAGGCTGCCGTTGTCGATGGCGACCCACCGACCCTGGTCGAACCGCACGATGAGGTGCGTCCGGGAGATCAGGGGGTGGGCGACGCGGACGTCGGCGCGCAGGTCACGCCCGATGACGACATCGGTGCCTGCCGCGAAAGTGCGCTCGGATCCCTCGTACCGCACGGTCAGCACAGGCGGGGTTGGTCGGCTCACGAGGACCAACTGTATCGGCAGGATTCCCCGGGGCGCCGATTGCAGACAAAGTCGCTGCGCCGACGTTCAAACAACGCTCACCGGGGGCGGGCGGGTTTCAGCCTCGAGACGACCGCGACGGTTGAGCCAGGACGATATCGGTCAGCCCGCGGCTGCGGTGACGCCGCGGTCCCAGCTCATCGGCAAACTGCTTGCCGCCCCGGTCACCTCTTTGATGAAATCGCCGATGTAGCGGATGGCCCGCCTTCCCTCGGGCAGGATGTCGGCCGCCAGCGGAAAGTCGTGAATTTGACCGTCCCAAAGGTGGAGGTCGCAGCGAATCCCGCTGTATTGCAAGCGTTCCGCCATGAGCTCGGCATCGGGCAGCAACAATTCGTCGGAACTGACGTGAATGGTGACCGGGGGCAGAGACGACAAATCGGCGTCCACCGGCGATTCGATGCGGCGAGCAATGCTGCCCCGCCCCTCCGGAATGCGCACCTCGCCGAGATATTTCGCGAACATCGACAACGCGCCGCGGGTGAACATGGAGCACCGGCGCGCGTTGCGGTGCCGAAGTTTGCGCGCCGGGTCGGCGTCGGTGAAAGGCGAGACGGCGGCGATTCCGGCGGGCTTGCCCAGGCCGTTTCCGATGGCCGCCAGCGTGGTCATGAACGCGAGGTATCCCCCGGCCGAGTCGCCGGCCACCACGATCTGGTCGCCGTCATAGCCGCATTCCTGCAGCCAGCCCAGCCCGCTCAGGCCGTCCTCGATGGCATCGGCGATCTGGTGCGATGGAAGTTTCCGGTATCCGATGGTCAGCACCGCCGCGTCGGCGGCCTTCGACAAACGGATGACCATCGACCGGTGCGTGTTGAGGCCGCAGGTCAAAAACGCGCCGCCGTGGAAGTAAAGGATCGCGCGTTTCGGGGATACGCCCCGCGCGCGAACCCATTCCGCGGTGCAGTTTTCCAACCGTATCGGTTCGATCTGGGCCGACGATCGGCGCTGCGGCATTAAACCGGCGAAGCTGTCCACATATTGCAACGGCCAGTGCATATTCGGCTGAATGGCCCACGCGCGTACCGCGTTTTTCACGAGCAACCGGCTGGCCAGCGAAACCGCGAAAGATTGTGCGCTATGGCGATGGTGAATGCGTCGAGTCATCGCCGTGCTTGGCAACACGCGGTGGCGAACTGCGTTCATAACCATTTCCCATCAGCCCTAAGTGCTGAGCCATATACCCGTCCTGGGTAGTGGAAAACGGCGGGCGAACGGGCGGCAAATGTCAGCTTCGTCACGTTTACTTTCGAGAAAAAGCGGGTAGTTTGCCGACCTCGTCGGGTGGCCCAAGATGTGGGCATGGACGACGCGCTGCTGGCAGGCCGGATCGCGGTGGTCACGGGCGGCGGGGGCGGCATCGGCGCGGCGACCGCGCGGTTGTTCGCCCAGCACGGGGCGCAGGTGGTGGTCGCCGACATCGACCCCCACCTGGCGCATCGGGTGGTCGACGAGATCACGGCGTCCGGCGGGTCTGCGCTGCCGGCCGTCACCGACGTCCGGGAGGCGGACCAGGTCGCCGCCTTGGCACGGTCGGTGCTGGATCGCTACGGGCGCGCCGACGTGCTGGTCAACAACGTGGGCCACTGGCTGCGCCACCCTGGGAACTTCGTCGACAGCGACCCTGGGCTGTGGGACGACCTCTACCGGGTCAATCTGCACCACGTCTTCCTGGTCACGAAGGCGTTCCTGCCCGCGATGATCGAGCGACGGACCGGGGCGATCGTCAACGTGTCGTCCGTCGAAGGGTTGCGGGGCTACCCGGAGGACCCCGTGTACGCGGCGTTCAAGGCCGCCGTCATCCACTTCACCCGCAGCCTCGCCGTGCAGGTGGGGCGCGACGGTGTGCGGGTCAACGCGATCGCGCCCGACGTCACCGAGTCGCTGCAGGTGCCGTATTCACGGTGGCTGTCGGCCGAGGAGCAGGCGCAGTGGCCGCGCTGGGTCCCGGTCGGCAGGATGGGGCTCCCCGAGGACCAGGCCGGCGTGATCCTGTTCCTGGCTTCGGACCTCTCCTCGTTCGTCACCGGCCACACCATCCCCACCGACGGCGGAACCGGCGCGGCCGGCGGCTGGTTCCGCTCGTCGCGCCGGCCCGGCCGGGAATGGACGAACCGGCCCTTCGATCCCTGAGCGCCCTCGTTTGGGTTCCGCGCTGTCCGCGGCGAGCCGGACCGTTCCCCTATTGGTGGGCGGTGGCCGCGGGACGGAACCGCGCCTGCTCGTCGATGATCGTCACCGGGATTCCGTTCAGGGCGCCGTTGCCGGACGGCTCGTCGAGGAACGTCGGCGGCGACAGCACGTTCGTGTTGGCCCCCGGCGAGCCGTTTGCCACCGACATCCGGGTCCCCGGCTTACCGTGCCCCCACCCGTGCGGCATCGACACCACGCCGGGCTTGATCGCGTCGGTGACCTCGACGGGCACCTTGATCTCACCGGCCGCCGATTTCACCGTGACGACGTCGTCGTCGGCGACGCCGCAGCGCGCCGCGTCGTCGGGGTGCATCAGCAGCGTGCAGCGGTCCTTGCCCTTCATCAGCGCGGGCACGTTGTGCAGCCAGGTGTTGTTGGAGCGCAGGTGCCGGCGGCTCACCAACACCAGCGGCTCGGCCGGGCGGTCCAGGCGTGCGGCCAGCCGGGGCAGGTCGTCGAGGAGGTATTGCGGGGCCAGGCGGATCTTCTTGTCCGCGGTGCCGAGGACCTCGGGCAGCCGCGGCACCATCGGGCCGAAGTCGATGCCGTTGGGGTTGGCCTTGAGCATGTCCAGGGTGAGCCCGCCGGGGTTTTCCCCGTAGCGGTCGCCGAAGGGTCCGGTGCGCAGCGTCAGGTCCAGGATCCGCTCCGGGCCGCCCGTGACACCCACGGCGTCGTAGAGCTTGCGGATCTGCGCGCCGTCGAGCCCCTGGGTGAAGGCCAGGTAGTCGAAGAAGCCGTCGTCGATCGCGGCGACGTCGACGTCCTCGGCGGGCGTGCCGGTGCACAGGCCGGTCAGCCGGATCAGGATCTCCCACTCGTGCGGGCGATCGCCCGGGTCGAACACCGGCGCCGAGTAGTTGGCGACGCTGTGGATCGCGAACTGCAGGATCAGGTCGTCGTGGTGGGGCTGCTCGAGCGGGGACAGCCCGGGCAGGATGACATCGGCGTGGCGGGTCGTCTCGTTGAGCCAAAGGTCAACGGAGATCATCGCTTCCAGCATCGGCAGCGCCTCGTCGAGCTTGTCGCCACCGGGTGTGGACAGCACGGGGTTGCCGGCGATGGTGATCAGCGCCTTGAGCTGCCCCTCGCCCGGCGTGGCGATCTCCTCGGCCATGCACGACACCGGCACCTGACCGAGAACCTCCTTGGCGCCGCGCACCCGGGTTCGCCAGCGGCCGAACTCGGGTGCGCCGTCCTCGAGGCCCGGCAGCGGCTGGGTGGTGATCGACCAGGCCGCCGGTTTGGGGAACATCGCGCCGCCCGGCGTGTCGAAGTGGCCGGTCAAGATGTTGATCACGTCGACCAGCCAGCTGGCCAGGCTGCCAAACTCCTGGTTGCACAGGCCAATTCGGCCGTACACGACCGACCTCTCGGTGCCGGCGAGCTCGCGGGCCAGCCCGCGGATGCGGTCCTCGTCGACGCCCGTGACCGCGCTCACCCGGCTCGGCGGCCAGTCCGCGGCGACCCGGCGCATTGCGTCGACCCCATCGACGTGCGGGCCGACATTGACCAGGCCCTCGGCGAACAGCGTGTGGGCCACGGCCAGCAGCAGCGCCGCGTCGGTGCCCGGGACGATGGGGAGCCACTCGTCGGCGTGGGCGGCGGTCTGGGTCCGGACCGGGTCGATCACGATCACCTTGCCGCGGCGGCGAACCCCGTCGATCAGGCCCATCACGTTGGGCGCCGCCAGCAGCGAACCCTGCGACGCGGCCGGATTGGCGCCCATGATCACCAGCAGGTCGGTGCGTTCGATGTCGGGCACCGGGAAGGTCCACCAGCCCCCATACATCAGGTGCGACGACAAATTCTTCGGCCACTGGTCGACCGTGCCGGGCGAATAGGTGATCGGCATCCCCGACATGCCCAGCAGCACACCGGAATAGCGGGCCAGCGAGAACGAGTGCGCCAACGGGTTGCCGGTGTAGGCGGTGACCGCGCCGATCCCGTACTTTTCGATCACCGGGCTCAGCAGCTCGGTGCAGCGGCGAAACGCCGCATCCCAGCTGACCTCCTGCCAGCGCCCGTCGACCTTGACCATGGGGCGGCGGATGCGGTCGGGGTCGTCGTGCAGCGCGCCCAGGGAGACGCCCTTGGGGCAGAGGTGCCCGCGGCTCCACACGTCGTCGCGGTTGCCGCGGATGCCGGCGACGCGCCCGCCCGCCACGCGAATCTCCAAGCCGCACATCGCCTCACACAGGGGGCAGGTGCGCACGTACCTGCCGTCGTCGCCGGTCGCCACCCACCCACTGTATTCCGCTACCGCCGGTAGCGGAAGTGGAATCTTGGACCGGGCGACGCTGGGCCGGGAGGGCGTCGCCGCGCCCGTTCCCTGATAACTCCCTGGCCTTCAGCCCTGAGAGGCATTTGAATCTGGGCAGCGCGCTGTACAACTTCGACCCGCCGGTCATAGCGTCGAAGCGCAAGCACACGAACGCGTTTGGAAGGAACCATCGGGGTCGAGCCATGACCGACCATCAGCAGCCGGCGGACCTCGAGTACCTGCGCTGCGAGGTACTCGACAGGATCGAGGCACAACCGTTCGACGAGTGGTCCCCCGCCCTGTTGCGGGCGCTGATCGCCGTCTTCGACCTCAACGGCGTGACGCCGGCGGTCCCGCACGGTTTCCGGCCCTATCTGGTCAGGTAGGGGCGGAAAGTCCCAGCGCCGCAGCGCTTCCGGCGAGGGGTCGGCGGTGGCGCTCGCCCGAACTAGGCTACGAGAGGTGGAGATGTGGGAGCTGGTCGCCCGCGAGCGGATCCGCGACACCCTGGCCCGCTACAACTGGTCGGGCGACGCCGGCCGGCTCGAGGACCTGGCCGAGACGTTCTGCACGGACGGCGTTCTCGAAATCCGCGACATGGAGCCGCTACTCGGGCGATCCGCGATCGCGAGTTTTCTCGGTGGCATCACGGGCCGCGTCGCTCGCGCCGCCGACGTCAAGCCCATCGTCCGGCACAACGTCGCCAACGTGTGGTTCACCGGGCTGACCCGCGACCGGGCGCAGGTCTCGTCGTACTTCACCGTCATCACCCACATCGGGCTCGACCACGTCGGGCGCTATCGTGACACCCTGGTGCCCGACGGCGACTCGTGGCTGATCAAGCACCGCAAGGTGTCCACCGACTGGGCGGCGCCCGATTCGTCGATGGCCCGGCGGCCGCCCAACGGCTGACCCGCTCTGAAAGAGAGTCGTTCCGTGGTGTTTTCGCGAGTCCGGGAGAGGACGATCATGCGTGCACACGCCCACGAAACCGACCGGGCCGTCGCGTACCTGCTCCTGCGCCTGACCATCGGGGCCAGCCTGTTCGGACACGGCCTGGTCCGGCTACCGAAGCTGGGCGCTTTTCACGCGCAGCTGATGGGCGAGTTCAAGGCGTCGATGCTACCCGCCTTCTTGGTCTCGCCGTGCGGCTACGCTTTGCCGTTCGCGGAGCTGATCACCGGCGCGCTGCTGCTGGCCGGGGCGCTGACCCGGGCGGCCGCCGTGGCCGCCGGCGTGGTGATGATCGTCCTGGTGCTGGGCGCGACGTCGATCGAGCACTTCAACGTGATCGGCGAGCAGCTGCTGCACGCCCTCCTGCTCGCCGCCGTGATCGCGTTCCGAAACGACAACGCCTATTCCGTGGACGGCCTGCTCACCCGCTCGGCGGCGCGCCGATCGTCACGACGCTGAGCCGGCATGGCAGGGTGACAGGCGTGGCAGACACTCACCAACTCGCCGAACAGGACCTGCGTGAAATCGAAACCCCGAAGGGGGCTTTGCGGTACTACGACTGCGGCCCCGACTCCGCCCCGGTGGTGCTGTTCCTGCACGGCTCCGGCCCCGGGGTCAGCGGCTGGCGCAATTTCCGCGGGGTGCTACCCGCGTTCGCCCGAACCTACCGCTGCCTGGTGCTCGAATTCCCCGGCTTCGGTGTCAGCCCCGACTTCGGCGGCCACCCCATGATCGACGCCCACGGGGCGGTGGTGCCGTTCCTGGACGCCCTCGGGGTGGACAAGGTCCACATCGTCGGCAACTCGATGGGCGGCGGTGTGGGCATCAACTTCGCCATCCGCGAGCCGGATCGCATCGGCCGGCTCGTGACGATCGGCGGCATCGGCACCAACATTTTCAGCCCCAGCCCCAGCGAGGGCATTCGGCTGCTGCAGGAGTTCGTCGAGGACCCGACGCGCCAGCGGCTGGTCGACTGGCTCAAATCCATGGTCTACGACCAGGCGATGGTGACCGAGGAGCTGATCGAGGAACGCTGGCGGCTGGCGACCGACCCCGAGGCCCTCGGGGCCGCGCGCCGCATGTACGGGAAGGCGGCGTTCGCCGCGATGACGGCCGCGATGGCCGCCTCCGACCGGCCGATGCCGTGGGCGGTCATGCATAAGGTGGCGGCACCGACGCTGCTCACGTGGGGCCGCGACGACCGCGTGAGCCCGCCCGACATGGCTTTGATCCCGATGCGCACCATCCCGAACGCGGAACTTCACATCTTCCCCAACTCCGGGCACTGGGCCATGATCGAGGCCAAGGAGGCGTTCGAAAGCACGGTCTTGGCGTTCCTGTCCCGCAACTAGCTGACGCACGTAAGGACCACGTAAGGACATCGACATGGGCGAGCGGGTTATCGACCGGGTCTTCATGATGGCCGACCAGCTGCGCGCCCAGGCCGCCGACGCCGAGCGGATCGGCCGGCTCACCGACGACACCGTGAAGCTGATGAAGGGCGCCGGGCTGATCCGGCTGCTGCAGACCAAGCAGTACCGCGGTTTCGAGGCCCACCCCCGCGAGTTTGCCGAGACGGTAATGGCCACGGCGGCACTGGATCCCGCGGCCGGCTGGATCGTCGGCGTGGTCGGCGTGCACCCCTATCAGCTGGCCTATGCCGATCCGAAGGTGCCCGCCGAGATCTGGGCCGACGACGTCGACACCTGGATGGCCTCGCCCTATGCCCCGCAGGGTGTCGCCAAACCCGTCGACGGCGGGTACATCTTCAACGGCCGCTGGCAGTTCAGCTCGGGGACCGACCATTGCGACTGGATCATCCTGGGCGCGATGCTCGGTGACGGCGAGGGCAGACCGCTGATGCCCCCGCAGATGCTGCACATGATCCTGCCGCGCAAGGATTACGAGATCGTCGAGGACTCGTGGAACGTGGTGGGGCTGCGCGGGACCGGCTCCAAGGACGTCATCGTCAAAGACGCGTTCGTCCCGGCCTACCGCACGATGGACGCGGCCAAGGTGATGGATGGCACCGCCCAGCGCGAGGCCGGCATGACCGAGCCGCTGTATCTGATGCCGTGGTCGACGATGTTCCCGCTGGGCATCTCCGCGGCGACCATCGGCATCGCCGAGGGCGCGCTCGCCGCGCACCTGGACTACCAACGCGAGCGCGTCGGCGCCACCGGGACCGCGATCAGGGACGACCCCTACGTCATGCACGCCATCGGCGAGGCGGCCGCCGACATCAACGCCGCCCGCCAGGAATTGTTGGCCAACGCCGACCGCATCTACGACATGGTCGCGGCCGGCAAGGAGGTGTCGTTCGCCGACCGCGCCGCCGGTCGCCGCACCCAGATCCGCGCGGTGTGGCGCGCGGTGGCGGCGGTCGACGAGATCTTCGCCCGCTCGGGCGGCAACGCGGCGCGGATGGACAAGCCGCTGCAGCGGTACTGGCGTGACGTGCACGTCGGCCACCTTCATGCCATCCACGTCCCCGGCACCACGTATCACGCGTCGGCGCTGAGTTCGCTGGGGATCGATCCGCCCGAGGGTCCGCTGCGGGCCCTGATCTAGCGGCGAACTAGGAGCCCCTCGATGAGCGACCTGAAAAGCCTTGGCTACATCACCATTTCGACCGCGGAAATCGAACGCTGGCGGCGATTCGCGTTCGGCGTCCTGGGTTTTGCGGAGGGCAAAGGCCCCGACCCGTCGGCGCTGTACCTGCGGATGGACGAGCGCCCCGCCCGGATCGTCGTCGTCCCCGGCGACGCCGACCGGGTGCTCACCATCGGCTGGGAGGTGCGCGACCGCGCGGCGCTGCAGCGCGTCAAGGCCACCCTCGACGGCGCCGGCGTCGCGTTCAAGCAACTGTCGGCCGGCGAGGCCGAGGAACGCCGCGTCGAAGAGGTGATCGCCTTTGAGGATCCCGCGGGCCACCCGCTCGAGGTGTTTCACGGTCCGGTGCTCGACCACAGCCCGGTGGTCACCCCGTTCGGCGCCAGGTTCGTCACCGGCGACCAGGGGCTCGGCCACGTCGTGGTGCCCGCGATGGACCCCAACGGGCTGTTTGACTTCTACACCGAAGTGCTGGGTTTTCGTTCCCGCGGCGCGTTCCGGGTGCCGCTGCCGAAAGAGTTCGGCCCGGTTCGGGTTCGCTTCCTCGGCATCAACGAGCGACACCACAGCATGGCGATCGTGCCCGCCATGCATCAGCGCGATCCGCGCCTGGTGCACATCATGGTGGAGGTCGACACCCTCGACGCCGTGGGTCAGGCGCTGGATCGCGTGAACGCCGAGGGTTTCCAGCTGTCGTCCACCCTGGGTCGCCACACCAACGACAAGATGGTCTCGTTCTACGTTCGCGCGCCCGGTGACTGGGACATCGAGTTCGGCACCGACGGCATGCGCGTCGACGAAAGGTACTACACCGCTGAGGAAATCACCGCCGACAGCTACTGGGGCCACCAGTGGGTCGGCGAGATGCCCGCGGCGATGCGAATGTGAGTTCCGGGGGCCGCTAGGGACCGTCCCGGACGGCTTCGTCGACGATGCTCAGCTCGCCCTGCCGCACCGCATCCAAGATCGACTCGGTTAGCGACGAGCACGCCTGAAACACCCCGCGTCCCGCCTGGAGCGGCATCTCGCCGGCCTCGGCACGCTCGGCGCACCGGGCCGTCGCGTCGGCGTTCCACTGCACGCTGGTCTGGTTCCAGCTGCTCTTGCGGGCCAGCACCCGCGCGCCGCAGGTCCGGCACGTCACCGGCCGCATCGGCACCTCGTCGAGGCGGTTGTCGGTGCGGACCGAGGGATCGGCGGTCATCACACCGAGCCCGAAACCGCCTCGCGCGCAGCCATGTTCGCCTCGACCTCCCGCATCCACGCCTCGTAGGGCCGGGTGGTGTCCAGCTCGAACTCGAAACGGTCCACCATGTCCGGCTGCACGTCGGCGACGTCGACGTAGAACTGCTGATACCAGCGGCGCAGCTGGTACACGGGGCCGTCCTCCTCGACCAGGAGCGGGTTGTCGATGCGCGCCTTGTGCCGCCAGATCTGCACGTCCTGTTCGAAACCCAACTTGACGAAGTCGCCGAGGGTGATCGCGGTCCGCATGGCCTGATCCTCAGGTTCGGTTTCCGACTTCTTGACGATGATCCCGTATTGCAGCACAAAGGAATTCGCGTCGATCGGATAGTGGCAGTTGATGAGGATGGTTTTGGCGTCGCCCTCGGTGTAGTGGTAGGTCAGGTCGTCGATCATGAAAGACGGGCCGTAGTAGGAAGCCACCGAGGTGGTGCCAAGCATTTGGGAGCCCACCGGGGCGGCGAGGTCGGGGCGGCCCGAACCGTTCATGTACTGCGTCGCCACGTGCCCTTCGAAGATGTTCTTGAAATAGGTGGGCAGCGAGCCGTGGATGTAGAAGAAGTGCGCCATATCCACGACGTTGTCGATGATTTCGCGGCAGTTGCTGTGCACGACGGTGGTGTACCAGTGCCAGTCGGTCCACTCGTCGCTGGTGGCGCCCTCGATGCGCGGGATGGTGATCTCCGGCGGCGGGGGGTTGCGCTCGGGGTCGTTCCAGACGAACAACATTCCGTCCTGCTGCAGCGTCGGCCACGCGTGGGTGCGCGCCGGTTTCGGGGTGCGCCGGCTGTACGGCACCTGCTTGCACCGCCCGTCGCCGCCCCAGCGCCAGTCATGGAAGGGGCAGGCGATCTCGTTGCCCTTGACCTCGCCGTGCGACAGGTCCCCGCCCATGTGGCGGCAGTAGGCGTCGAGCACGTTGACGCTGCCGTCGGCTGAGCGGAACACGACCAGTTTCTGACCGAAGGCGTTGATCGCGTGCGGCTTGCCGTCACCGAAATCCCGGATCAGGCCGAGGCAGTGCCAGCCGCGGGCGAACCGCGTGGGGACGGCCTGTGCTTCGATGAGCCGAACCTCGTCGGCCCCGGACTGCGACGTCATAGGCACCATTGAACCCCCGCGACCCGGTTTTGGGGATAGCCGATTCGGGTGCGTCGGGGACCGCCCGGCCGCGCTCGAGGCCGCAGGCGTTCGACCTGCAGCCAGCTAGGGGCCGGCTCCCCCAGCTGGGCGTCACCGGATCTGAAACCCGCGCCGGCGCGCCCACAGCAGGGCGGCGATCGTCCCGACGATCCAGACCCCGGCGGCGGTCGCCAGGTGGACCAGGCTTTTGGTGTCGCGCCCGAACACCGGCCAGATCAGTTTGGGCAGCTGGGTCCACAGAACGCGGTGCTCCACCCCGTCCATCGGGTCGGCGATGTAGTAGAGCGCGTACGGCAGCGTGAGGGCCAGCACCCACCCGCCGGTGCGGCGGTGATCGGCGCGCTGGCGCCACCGTCGGATCAGCGGCTCGACGCTGACCGGATGCAGCACCGAGATAAGGTTGCCCACGCCCAGCCAGGACACGATCGGCACCGCGACCGTGGGAATCGTGACGGCGAGGCGCCCCGGCGTTTGGAACCACAGCGTCAGGGCCATCGCGGCCACCAGGGTGGGCAGGCCCACGATCGCGAGGAGGGCCAGGTTTTTGATGAGCATCACCCGCCACAAGGGGACGCCGTCGGACAAGGCCTGACGGACGCGGTAGTGATCGGCGCCGAGCAGGTTGGTGGTGGTGACGTCGGCGAGGACCCACGACGAGAAATAGGTACCGACCAAAACGGCCCAGTCGTGGTGGTGGCGTCCGGGTGTCAGCGGCTGCACGAGCAACCACCCCGCGGCGAAGATGACGTTGACCACCACCCCCATCAGCCAGGTGCGCGGCGGGGTGAACGCCCAGCGGATCTCGGCCCCCAGCGCGGGAAACAGGCCACGCTGAAAGTCCTTGGCGGCGCGCTTGGCCGAGGCCGGACGCGGCGCCGAGGCGCGCGCGGCGGCCCGCAGCGCGGCGGCCACGTGCGGGCGCATCGTCGCCGGTAACTGCACCATCTATTTCCCCACCAGAGCGGTCCACCTGTTGCGATGCCTCCTCGTCCGGCGCCGGGGCGCCGGGCGAACGGGGCTAATGCTACTGATGCGGGCGGCGTCGCATCGAAAATCGGGTCGGTGGTGTGCCGCCCGCGGCCGCCCTCCGGCGGCCCGTCCACAACCGCGGGCACAAGGTCGGGCCTAATCACCTGTGCGCGTGAATGTTTCGGTGAAATCGGCGCTCCCGGAGCAGGTGGGATTGCCCGACTGCTCCAGGCGGTCCCGCCCGCTCAGCAGCGTGATCGGATCGTGCGGTGGCTGCGGCAGCGGGTACTGGCCGGTGACCTTGACGAAGACCGGCCCGCCGCACTGGGGCCCGGGCTCGTCGTGTTCGACGTCCAAGGCCCAGGCGCCG
This sequence comes from Mycobacterium palustre, assembly GCF_002101785.1. Lineage (GTDB taxonomy): Bacteria > Actinomycetota > Actinomycetes > Mycobacteriales > Mycobacteriaceae > Mycobacterium > Mycobacterium palustre. The sequence goes on along the minus strand of NZ_LQPJ01000121.1, from coordinate 44,293 downwards.
CCGCCGAACACCAGCGGTGTGTCAAGGGTTTTGGAGTGAAAGTAGCTCATGCACCGGTCGCCGGTGCGCAGGCAGTCGGTGACGACGGACTGGTCCGCCTGCTGCTGTTGTCCCCGGCCGAACTTCCGCGTGACGTGGTAGCGGCCGTGGAGCGCCTCGGCCGGGGACACCACCCGCGGCGGCAGGGTGCTCGGGTCGGGCAGGCTGTCGATGTCGACATCGCCGGTGCGGGTGAACGTCACGGTTCGTTTCTGGTCGCAGGCGTTGGCCGCGGCCCCGCGGTAATCGCCGGTGAAGGTGCCGTCGGGCCTGCGCTGCAAGGTGAACACCTGCCAAATCTCGGCCGGGGCGTCGCGGCACCTGTCGGAGCCGATGGTCACGGCCACCCAGCGCCCGTCAACCTCGTCGAACACCGTGGTGGAGGCGAGCCGCATCTCGCCGCTGAGCCGCGACGCGGTCGCCCGGCATCCGCCGGGCCCGCACACCGAGCGGACCGCGTAGGTGTCCGTCAGCGCCCCGGCGCCCGAAGCGGGCACGTCGTCGAGGTTGGTGCCCTGGCCGAAGTGCGCGCGATAGACGCCGGTGAAGGGGCCGGAGTTGGGCGCCGCGGCCGCGGGAGTGGCCGGCGCGGCGGTGGAGGTGCGCCCGCCGGTGCGGTCCTCCCGATCGGAAAGGAGCCGGGCCCCCGCGACGACGGCACCCGCGACGACGAGCACCGCGGCGGCCGCCAGGGCGGCGATCCGCCCGCGGGAGCGGCGCCGCGGTGGCGCGAGGGCGGGCATCGTCGCTTGCACCGCGGGATCGGTGTCGGGGAACGGGATCACATCGGCGCGGGTGGACCATGGCCGCAGCTGCTGGGCCAGCCGGTCGGCGAACGCCCGGCAATCGCCGAACCGGTCGGACGGCTCCTTGGCCATGGCGGTGGCAAAGACCGGATCCAGGGCGGCCAGGTCCGCGCGGTGGGCGCCGATCGAGGGCGGCGCGGCGCTGATGTGCTGGCTGATCACCACGGCGGCGTTGGAATCGGCGTACGGCGGCGCCCCGGCCAGCAGGTGAAATGCCGTGCAGGCCAACGCGTATTGGTCGGCGCGGCCGTCGACCCGCTCGCCCTTCAACTGCTCGGGCGCCACGTAGGCCACCGTGCCGACCGTCATGTTGGTGGCGGTCAGCCCGGTCGCGTCGTCGATGTGGCGCGCGAGGCCGAAATCGGCGAGATAGACCCGCCGGGTCTGGTCCTCGGGTTCGGTCAGCAGAATGTTGGCCGGCTTGACGTCGCGGTGCAGCAACCCGCGGTGATGCGCGTAATCCAGCGCCGACGCGACCGCGTTGACGATCGGTACCACCAACTCGGGCGGCATGCCGCCCGGGTAGCTTTCGCGCAGCAGCCGCCCAGCGTCGGTGCCGGCGACGTAGTCCATCGAGATCCAGAACCGGCCGTCCGCTTCGCCGCGGTCGTGGATGGCCACGATGTGCGGATGGGACAGGGTCGCCGCCAGCTCCGCCTCGCGCATGAACCGCGCCCGGAACTCCGGATCGCCGGTCAGGTTTCCCGGCAGGACCTTCAGCGCGTCCTCGCGGGGCAGCCGCGGATGGGCAGCCACGTACACCTGCCCCATCCCGCCCGCGCCCAGCACCCGCAGGATCCGGTAGCCGGCAAACAGCTGACCAACCTCGAGCGGCATGGCCAAATGGTAGATCCACAAGGGGCGGCTGCGACTAGCATTCGCTCCGAATACGCGGGCGACCGTGCCGGCAAAAGCGTCACGGCGGGGCTAGTCGCCCGTGCGGACGATCGTCTGGTCGAAATCCGCGTTGACGGCGCACGGTTCGGACTGCTCCTGGTGACCGCGCCCGATGAGCCGCACGATGGGGTCCTGCGGCGGCGACGGCAGCGGAATTTGGCCGGTGGATCTCATGTGCGCGGTGTCCGTCGACCTCCCGCACGTGATGTTGACGTCGATGTTCCAGGTCCAACTCCCGCCGCCGAAGACCAGGGGCAGGTCGCCCGACGGCTCGTGAAAGTAGCTCATGCAGCGGTCGCCGGAGCGCAGGCATTCGGTGGTCACGGCGGTGTTCAACTGCTGCGGTGGGAGCCCGTTGGCGAAGGTGCGGCCGATGCGGTAGTGACCGCGGAGGGCCTGGGCGGGCGACCCCACCCGCGGCGGCTGGCCGGACGGGTCGGGAACCCGGTCGGCGTCCACGTCGCCGGTGCGGGTGAGGGTCACGGTTCGCTTGTCGGCGCAGCCATTGCCGGCGGTGACGGCGAATTCGCCCGCCAGGGCGCCGTCGGGTCGGCGTCGCAGCGAGAACACCTGCCAGAATTCGGCGTCGGCGTCGCGGCAGCTGTCGGTCCCCAGGGCCACCGCGACCCAGCCGCCGCCGATCTCGTCGAACACCAGGGCCGGCTGCCCGACCGTCGCCCCGCCCAGCCGCGACGCCGTCATCACGCAACCGCTGGGGCGACACGCCGAGCGCAGGCCATAGGTGCTCGTGAGCGGCGGCGTCCCACCGGGTTCCGCGACGTCGTCGAGCCCGATGATCGGGCCGAAGTCGGCACGGTAGGTGCCCCCGAACGGGCCCGCGGCCGGGGCCTGATCGTGCCGGCCCGTGAGCCGCAGCGCGGCAACCACCCCGGCGGCGATCAGCAGCGCGACGCCGAGCAGGGCGCCGGTGAGAATGGCTGCGCGCCGGCCCGGGCGCTTGCGGGCGGATAGCGCCGGCCCCGGCAACGCGGCAACCGTCAGGCCCTGAGGGGACGACGGGGTGCCCAGATGCCGGCTCAATTGCCGGGCGAATTCCCCGCAGCTGCCGTACCGGCCGGACGGCTCCTTGGCCATCGCCATCGCGAACACCGGGTCCAGCCCGGCCAGCTCGGGCCGGCGAGCCCCGATCGAGGGCGGCGCGGCGCTGACGTGTTGGCCGATCACCACCGCCGGGTTGGAACCGCCGTACGGCGGCGCCCCGGCGAGCAGGTGAAAAGCCGTGCAGGCCAACGCGTATTGGTCGGCGCGGCCGTCGACAGCGGCGGCCATCAGCTGCTCGGGCGCGGCGTAGGCCACCGTGCCCACCGCCATCTTGGTCGTGGTGGGGCCCGTCACGTCGTCGACGCGGCGCGCGATCCCGAAATCGGCCAGGTACACGCGCGGCCCCTGCCCGTCGGAATCGGCGACCAGGATGTTGGCCGGCTTGACGTCTCGGTGCAACACCCCGCGGCGATGCGCGTAGTCCAGCGCCGAGGCCACCGCGGTGACGATCGCCATCGCCTCGTCGGCGGGCATCCCGGCCGGAAACCGCTCCCGCAGCAGCCTGGCCACATCCGTGCCGGCCACGTAATCCATCGAGATCCAGAACTGGCCCTCGTGTTCACCGCGGTCGTGAATCGCCACGATGTGCGGATGCGACAACGCCGCCGCCAGCTCGGCCTCGCGGTCGAACCGCTCCCGATACCGCGGGTCGGCGGTCACCTCCGTCGGCAGCACCTTCAGCGCGTCGCGGCGCGGCAACCGGGGGTGGGCCGCCAGGTAGACCCGTCCCATGCCGCCCGAGCCGAGCTCGCAGAGGATCGTGTACCCGGCGAACACCTGACCGGCCTCGAGCGACATGGCCGAATCGTAAGTCCTGGCGGTCCGATTCAGCCGCAATTGAGCAGCAGCATCAGCCCGTAGTCCATGTGGATCTGCTGATGGCAGTGCAGCAGCGACAGCCCGGGCTGGTCGGCGACGAAGTCGACGTCCATGCTTTGGTACCCGCCCAGCATCGCGACATCCTTGCGCACGCCGGCGGTGGGTGTGCCTGCGATATGGGTGATTTCGAAGGTGTGCCGGTGCAGGTGCATCGGGTGCAGGTCGTCGCTGGCGTTGCGGAAGCGCAGCCGGTAGCGCTTGCCGCGCTGGACATCGAGCACGGGCTGGTTGGCGTCCATGGAAAACGGTGTGCCGTTGAAGGTCCACACGTTGAAGCCGTTGTCGGCGGCGTTGCGCTTTTCGATCAGCAGGTCGATGATGCGGTCCGGCGGGGGTACGGGCGCGGGCCGCGCGAACAGCCGGTAGTCCCATTTGAACGGCGGGGGCGGCGCCCATTGTGGGTCGCCGCCGCGCCCCGCGTATTCCACGACGCTGCCCATTCCGTGATCGCGGTCGTCGTCGACGGTATCGCCCAGCACCCAGACGCCGGGATTGGTCATGGCAACGAGCGCCGAAATGCGTTCGCCCGCACCGAGCCACAGCACCGGCACCGGCGCGGGGTTGGGCACCGGGTTGCCGTCGAGCGCGAGGACCGTGAAGGTGTGACCGGGCAGGGCCAGGCTTCGCGTTTCGGTGGCGCTGCCGTTGAGGACGTGCAGCAGCACCCGTTGACCCGTCCGCACGCGGATGGGATCGCCGTGCCCGAGCATGCGCCCGTTGACGGCGAACGCCCCGTAGCTGACTTCGTTGCCGCGCGGGTCGCCGCGGCCAAGTGAGGCCGCCGTCTCCGATTCGCCTTTGTCTTTCAGGTCGGGCTGCTCGTCGCCGGCCAGGAAGTCGGCGGCCATGTCGCCACCGTGGGTGAAGCTGGGCTCGAACTCCTTGAGCGTCAAGAAGATTTCTTGGTCGTAGGCGCCGGGGTTCTGTCTGGGTTCGATGTAGACCGGGCCGACCAGGCCGCTGTACTGGCCGCGGGACAGGTCGGCGCGCGGCACGACATGGCTGTGATAGAAGCGGAAGCCGGCCGGGCCCGGGAGGAACGAGATGCGCCGCATGCCGTGCGCGGGGATGCCGGGCGTGCCCTCCTCGGCCGAGCCGTCGACGTCGACACCCAGGTGCTGGCCGTGCCAGTGCAGCTGCTCGGGGGAATCGGTGTCGTTGAAGACGTCCAACCACGCCCGCTGACCCTCCTTGAAACGCACCAGGGGACCGGGAAATTGGCCGTTGTAGGTGAGCGTCGAGACCACCCGGCCGGGCGCCAACTCCACCCGGCCCGTGCCGATCCGCAAGGTGTAGTCCGGCTTGCCGTGGGGCGGGCCGGGCGGCGCCTCGCGCGAGCAGGCGATGGTCCCGGCACCTGCGGTCGCGGCGATCAGCGCCGCCTTCAGAAGCTCCCGCCGTCCGACCGCCACGGTCATCGCGCTCCGCGCCCGGGGCGCCGCGCGAGGACCGGCAGCAAGAAGTCGATGCGGGCATCCAATTCGCCTGCCACGCGCCGGAATTCGAGATAATTGGCGGCGGCCGACGGGTCGGGCACGCTCCAGTGCGTCGTCGTGGGCACCCCGTGGTCGCGGGCGTACTCGCGGACCTTGTCGCACAACGTGATCACGCAGTCGAAGCGCCTGCGGGCGACCGCGGTGATCGGCTGCGGCCGGATGCCGCGCAGGTCGATGCCGTACGCCTCGCGCATGATGCGAATCGCGTTGGGGTGCAAGCTCGGTTTGGGATGGCTGCCCGCGCTGGCGGTGCGGATGCGGCCCCGGCCCTTCTTTTCGAGCAGCGCCTCGGCCATCGGCGAGCGCGCGCTGTTGCCCGTGCACAAGAACAGCACCGACGCCGACGCCGGCGCGGCGGTAGCGGCGCGAGCGAGGGCCGGATGCAGCGCGGCCGCCGCCTCCCCGAATGCGCCCGCGCACCGGCGCAGGTCGAGCCGGTAGTAGGTGTCGCGGCCGTCGAAGGTGCTTTGCCGCGCGTCGATGAGCCCGGCCGAGCGCAGCAGCCGCAGATGGTAGGAGACCAGGTTTTGCGGTTCGTCAACGGCGGCGGCCAGTTCCCGCACCCGGTGGTCGCCCGCCGCCAGCTCGCTCAGCAGGGCCCAGCGCACCGGGTGCGACGCCATCCGCATCAGCGATGGCACCGCCGCCCGCTTGGTTGTCGCCACCGTCCGGACGATACATCAAATTGATTTGATAGGTTTGGCACCCACCGCAGAGGAGGCCAAGTGTCCGACGGCGACGAGCTGCGCCGCAGCCTGGGGGTTTTCGACGCGGTGGTGATCGGGCTCGGGTCGATGGTCGGCGCCGGGATATTCGCCGCGCTGGGCCCCGCGGCCCGCGCCGCGGGTGCGGGGCTGCTGCCGGGGCTGGCGTTGGCCGCGGTGGTGGCCTACTGCAACGCCACCTCCTCGGCGCGGCTGGCGGCCCTGTACCCCGTGTCGGGCGGGACGTATCTGTACGGCCGCAAACGGCTCGGCGACTTCTGGGGCTACCTCGCCGGATGGGGATTCGTCGTCGGCAAGACCGCCTCGTGCGCGGCGATGGCCCTGACCGTGGGCGCCTACGCGTGGCCGTCCCAGGCGCACGCGGTGGCCGTCGCCGCGGTGGTAACGCTGACCGCCGTCAACTACGTCGGGGTGCAGAAGTCGGCTTGGCTGACCCGCGTCGTCGTCGCGCTGGTGCTGGCCGTGCTCGCCGCGGTGGTCGTCGCCGCGTTCGCCTCCGGGAACGCCGACGTCGATCGGCTGCAGCTGGCCGGCGCCTCGATCGGCGGGGTGGTGCAGGCCGCCGGCCTGTTGTTTTTCGCGTTCGCCGGATACGCGCGGATCGCCACCCTCGGCGAGGAGGCGCGCGACCCGGCGCGAACCATCCCGCGGGCGATCCCGCTGGCGCTGGCGATCGCCCTGGTGTTCTACGCGCTGGTGGGCGTTGCCGCGCTCGCCGCGCTGGGTCCGCAGCGGCTCGCCGCGTCGACGGCCCCGCTGGCCGACGCCGTGCGGGCGGCCGGCGCGGGCTGGCTGGCGCCGGTCGTGCGGGTCGGCGCGGCAATGGCGGCGCTCGGCTCACTGCTCGCCTTGATCCTCGGCGTCTCGCGCACCACGCTGGCGATGGCCCGCGACCGCCATCTCCCCCACGCGCTTTCGGCCGTGCACCCCCGCTTCGAGGTGCCGCACCGGGCCGAGTTGCTGGTCGGCGTCGTCGTGGCCGTGCTGGCCGCCACCGCCGACCTGCGCGGCGCCATCGGCTTTTCCTCGTTCGCCGTGCTGATCTACTACGCCGTGGCCAACGCCGCCGCGCTGACCCTGCGGGCTAACGAGGGCCGGCCGCACCGAGTGATCCCGCTGCTCGGGCTCGCCGGGTGCGTGGGTCTGGCCTTCGCGATGCCGCTGCCGTCGGTGCTGTCGGGCATCGCGGTGCTCGGAGTCGGCGTCGCCGCCTACGCCGCGCGCCGGGCGCTGGGCGGGAGGACGGGACTGGCGCACTGATTCGATAGGTGTTTATATAGAAGAATGTCGAATCAAGCCTGCTGCCCCGCCCTGGGCGCGGCGGCGCTGGGCGAGTCGCAGGCGGCCGAGCTGGCGTCGATGTTCAAGGCACTGGGCGACCCGGTGCGTCTTCGGCTGCTGAGCCTGATCGCCAGCCACCCCGGCGGCGAGGCCTGCGTGTGCGAGATCTCGGCGGCCTTCGACGTGTCGCAGCCGACGATTTCCCACCACCTCAAGCTGCTGCGCTCGGCAGGGCTGCTGGACTGCGAGCGGCGCGGCACCTGGGTGTACTACTGGGCGATTCCCGCTGCGCTGCAGCGGCTTTCGTCCGTCCTGCAGGCCGAAGACCGCGCGGGAGCGCCCAGCGCGGCGTGCGCGACATGACCGCCCGACATGCGGTCGCGGTCCGGCTTTCGACGCTGGACCGCTATCTTCCCGTGTGGATCGCGGCGGCGATGGGCGCGGGTCTGGTGCTCGGCCGGATCGCTCCCGGCCTGGGGTCGGCCCTGAGCGCCGTTGCCGTCGAGGGCATCTCGCTGCCGATCGCGATCGGCCTGTTGGTCATGATGTATCCGGTGCTCGCCAAGGTCCGCTACGACCGGCTCGACGACGTCACCTCCGACCGCAGGCTCATCGCGGCCTCCGTGGTGCTCAATTGGCTGCTCGGGCCCGCGGTGATGTTCGCCCTGGCCTGGCTGCTGCTCCCGGACCTGCCCCAGTACCGCACCGGCCTGATCATCGTCGGCCTGGCCCGCTGCATCGCCATGGTCATCGTCTGGAACGACCTGGCGGGCGGGGACCGCGAAGCCGCGGCCGTGCTCGTCGCGTTGAACTCGCTGTTTCAGGTCGTGATGTTCGCCGCGCTGGGCTGGTTCTACCTCGCGGTGCTGCCCGGCTGGCTCGGCCTGCCGCACATCGGCATCGACGTCTCGGTGTGGCAGATCGCCAAGTCGGTGCTCGTCTTCCTGGGGACTCCCCTGCTGGCCGGATACCTCTCGCGCCGGCTGGGCGAACGGTCGAAAGGCCGCCCGTGGTACGAGACCCGGTTCCTGCCCCGCGTCGGGCCCTGGGCGCTATACGGTCTGCTGTTCACCATCGTCATCCTGTTCGCCTTGCAGGGTGGCCAAATCGCTTCTCGGCCATCAGATGTCGTGCGCATCGCGGTCCCCCTGCTCGCCTACTTCGCGATCATGTGGTCCGGGGGCTACGCCCTCGGCTGCACCCTGCGGCTGGGCTACGCCCGCACCACCACCCTGGCGTTCACCGCCGCCGGCAACAACTTCGAGCTGGCCATCGCGGTGGCGATCAGCACGTACGGCGCCACGTCCGGGCAGGCCCTGGCCGGGGTTGTCGGACCACTGATCGAAGTCCCCGTACTCGTCGCGCTGGTCTACGTCTCGCTGGCGCTGCGCACCCGGCTGTTTCACACGAGCCCGACCCAGGAGCCCACCTTCGATGGCAGACAAACCCAGCGTGCTGTTCGTCTGCGTCCATAACGCCGGACGCTCGCAGATGGCCGCCGCCCTGCTGAACCACCTCGCCGGTGACCGGATCGAGGTGCGCTCCGCGGGCACCGAACCCGCCGACCGGGTCAATCCGGCCGCCGTCGCCGCCATGGCCGAACTCGGGATCGACGTCACCGCCGCCGCACCAAAAGTCCTCACCGGTGACGCGGTGCGGGCCAGCGACGTGGTGATCACCATGGGATGCGGCGAGACCTGCCCCTACTTCCCGGGGGTCTCCTATCGCGACTGGAAGCTGGCCGATCCGGCCGGCCAACCCCTCGAGACCGTCCGCGCCATCCGCGACGACATCGCCGAGCGGGTGCGCGCCCTGATCACCGGACTTGCCCCACAACCGACGGAAGGAAACACCATGTCGCGCGTACAGCTAGCCCTCAACGTCGACGACCTCGGCGCGGCAATCGCGTTCTACTCCAAGCTGTTTGACACCGAGCCGGCCAAGGTCAAACCCGGGTACGCCAACTTCGCGATCGCCGAGCCACCGCTCAAACTGGTGCTGATCGAGAATCCCGGGCAGGGCGGGACCCTCAATCACCTCGGCGTGGAAGTCGCCTCCAGCGGCGCGGTGCGCGCCGAAATCGCCCGCCTCACCGAGCGCGGCCTGTTCACCGAAGAGGAGATGAACACCACCTGCTGCTTCGCGAACCAGGACAAGGTGTGGGTCACCGGCCCCGCCGGCGAACGCTGGGAGGTCTACACGGTCCTCGCCGACTCGGATACCTTCGGGCCCGACAGCGACCCGGCCGACGAGCGCTGCTGCACCGCACAGGACGGGTCGGCATGACTCGATGAGCCGAGAGCCGGTCGTGGGCGGATGTGCCATCGCGCATCTTTCGCCCGGTAAAGGCGCCCGGCCGATTCCCGCGCGGTCTCACCGGAAAGACTGGTCGGGTGGCCGAGCCCGGAACCGAAGCGTTCGAAAAGCTGGTGGCGCTGCTCAACTATCCGGTTTGCTGGTTGGCTCCCCGGCTGGGCCCCCCGACCCAGCTATTGACCGCCGGGGCTTGAGAAGAGGGAGCGTCGACTCCTCCGCTAGCGCCACGTAATAGGCGGCGTCATCGCTTACCTCGACGAGCTCGTCCCGGCGCCGGCCCTGGGCCTCGCCGAAGTCGCGCAGATTGATCACGCGCGCTTTGGGATGCCGACGGTGGACGACTCCCGGCGGTCGTGGCGGTTGTGGGCCATTGCTGTCGCCGTCTTCTAGCCAGCCGAGCGGGAATCCGGTCAGCTCGGCCCATTTCGGCAGGGACTCGGGGTTGATGGGGCCGCGGCCGTTGATCCAGGCGCTCACCGTATTGCGGCTCACTCCAAGGTAATCGGCCATTTCCTGCACCCCGATGTCGGACTCTCGGAGACTCTTGCGGAGCCGGTCGGCGATGTCCCAGGGCGGGACACCGAGACCTTGAATACTTGTGGTCATGCACAGAGCTTTGCACAAGTTACGCACACACGCAACGCTCGTTGCACAGTCTTAACCCGGAACAAGCCGAAAAGCAACACGCCGTTAGGGTCTTGTGCAATGCAAAGCGTTGTGCAATGCTTCGTGTCATGCACAATCAGGAACCCTTCGTCGGGGCAGCTGAAGCATGCCAAATCCTCCGCGTCCACGCCACAACCCTCGGTAGATGGACCAAGAACGGCGTCATAACCCCAGCTCACAAGCTCCCCGGTAAGAACGGCGCCTACCTGTTCAAGCGCGCCGACGTCGAGAAGCTGGCGGCCGAGCGGGCATCCGCATGACCGGCCTCCCGTGCAACACCCCCGCGAAGATGCGGTTCCGGTCCCAGGCCGACGCCGCGCGCTACGAGCGCACCCGCCAGATCCACAACCGGCACAAGGAACGGAACTACCCGTACCTGTGCCAAAGCGGTCAGCACTGGCACCTGTCGCACCCCACCCCCGAGGTGCAGCGAGAGATCGAGGAGCACCGGCCCGGCGCATCGCTCAACCCGGTGGCCAACACGTTCAGCGGCTACCAGGTGCGCCACGTCCTTCTCGACGAGCCCGTCTGGATCGCGCGCGACGTGTGCGAGGCCGTCGGGGTGTCGAAGTACCGCGACGCGGTCGCCCAGCTCGATGCCGATGAAAGGGTGTCCGTGGTCGTGGACACCCCGGGCGGCCCGCAGCGGATGGCCGGCGTCACCGAGGCGGGCATCTGGTCGCTGCTGCTGATCAGCCGCTCGGAGAAGGCCAAGCCGTTCAAGCGGTGGCTCACCCACGAGGTTCTCCCGCAGATCCGGCGCACCGGCCGCTACGACTCGAGCATCGCGTTGCCCGACCGCAAGACCCTCGCCCAATGGGTCGTCGATGCGGAGACCCGCGCGGAGATCGCTGAGTCCAAGGTGCTCGAGCTGACCCCGGCCGCCTCCGCGTGGAACGAGCTGGCGGACTCCGCTGGCGACTACTCCGTGGCCGACGCGGCCAAGGCGCTGAGCCGCGACCCGGGGATTTCCATGGGTGAGCGCAAGCTGTACCGGTTCATGTGCGGGCTGGGATGGGTGTTCCGCCGCGACGGTCGCTGGAAGGCCTACCAGTCCCAGGTGGACAGCGGGCGCCTGACCGAGAAGCTCAATCAGCCGTTCATGCGCAACGGCGAGATGTTCGCGCCCCCGCCGACCGTGCGGATTACGCCGAAGGGCCTCGCTGAGCTGCACAAGCGCCTCGGCGGTGTCGCCGACGGCGGCCAGTTGGCATTGGTGGCGACGTCGTGATCCGCGTCCTCTACAGCGTCCTGATCTTCATGGCCGTCGAATCTGCTTACGCGGTCTGCGCGGCGTTCATCACCCACACCGACCCGTATCCGGCGGCGATCGTGCTCGCCCTCACGGCGGCGGCGTGGCTCGGGGTGCGGCACATGGAGCAGCAGCGTGACGAGCGCCTGGCGCGCGGACGCGAGCAGGTCTGGCGCGACCGGGAAGCGGGCCTGTGATGACCATGGCCGCCACCGCGTACCGCCTCGTCGCTGACGACGACGCCGAAAGCTTCCGGATCCTCGCCGTCGATGCGCAGGGCAATCACATCTGCGGCGCCTATCGGTCGAGGCGATTGAACGACTGGAAGGTTTACGCGACCAAGTTACTCATCGACGGCACGGGCCTGACCCAGCCGCACAAGGTCCATGTCATCAGCCGCGAAGACGCCGTGCGCTGGCTGGAAATGCTCGCGCACTACTACACGCGCGCGCAGGCAGCGTCATGACCGACGTCGCCGCCCGCCGCTACGGCTTCTACAGCACGGCCCCGCGCCGTGACCAGCAGCTTCTCTCGCGCCCCACTGCCCGGGGCCCGCTGGGAGAACGGCCCGCGCGGGGCGAGAACACGGATTCACTCGCACACTCCCGCGCGGGCCGGCCCCACCCGGCAGATGAGGAGCGGCGCCGACTGCTGGCGCTCGACGGCGATGGCTTCCGCCAGTGGGCGCAGACCATCCGCCGCAACCTGCCGCCGACCGTCGCCGAGCTGACCGTCTGGGCCGGCGCCGCCGCGGCCGGGCCGAACCATGGACGGAACCTGCTATGAGCATGACCGTCACCGTCTACACGACCGGGCCGAGTTGCATGGCGTGCCAGCAGACGAAACGTCACCTCGACAAGCGCGGGATCGCCTATACCGAACTTCCGCTTGACGACGATGACAACCGGGCCGCGGCGTTGGAACTGGGTTTCCGGACGGCCCCGGTCGTCGTTGCCCAGCGCGCGGGCGAATGGGACTGGCAGGCATGGGATGGCTATCGGCCGGACCGCATCGACGCGCTGGTGGTGTCGTGATGTTCAACCCCGTCAAGATCGCCGCCCACAACCAGGGTTTCAACGTTCGGACGCTTTTTACTGCTGTCAGCAAAAAGACCGATGGGCGCCCGCAAAGCGACTTCCTGGTCACCCGGTTCGCTGCGTATCTGGTCGCGATGAACGGCGACCCCCGAAAAGCCGAGGTGTCCGCCGCACAGCACTACTTTGCGGTCAAGACTCGGCAGGCTGAACTCAGCGCGCCAACGCTGCCTCCGATGTCGGATGACGAGCTGATGGAAGCCGACGGCACCTACAGCTGGGCTGCGGTCGCGAACATCCTCGGGTGGGGCCGCAATGTGATGCTCCGCGAGCTCCGTCGCCTAGGCGTCATCCAGGGCAATCGGCTGCCCTATCAGCGGTATGCGCACCATTTCAAGGTCGTTCCGGGTACCTATAAGCATCCCAAGAGCGGTGAGCAAGTCCCGTATGCGACAACGACCGTGCGGCCGTCGGGAGTTGACTTCCTTCGCAAGAAGCTAGCGGTCGCTCAGCTCCCGGAGGCGGCCTCATGACCCGCGTCCTGCGCGTCTCGCTGATCGTCGTGGCCATCGCCGCGCTGTACGCGGCGTGCGTGTCGATCATCACCGACACCAGCGCCTATCCCGCCGCGGTGGTGTTCTGGCTGGCGCTCGGCGCGCTGGTCGCGGTGGACCAGCTCGAGCACCTGCGGGATTGCCGGATCGCGGCTGGCCGGCGCGCCGTGTGGGGTCGCCGCGACCGCCGGGGAGGCCGCGATGCGTAGGTGGAACTTCTGCCCGGTCTGCGGCCACCGCGTCTATAAGCACGGCTCGGACGGTTGCGAGCACGTCGACATCGCTGAGGAAGCAGTGGGCGCCGGCCCGCTGAAGGTGATCCGGAGGCCCTGCGATTGCGACGCGCCGATCGACGCGCTGGTGGTGGCCTCGTGACCGCCGCGTCGGCGCGCGTCGTCGACGCGGATGCCGCGTTCACGGCCTGGGCTGACAGCATCAGGCACCTGCCGGGCGCCGATGCGTGGATCGCGCTGACGGCGATGGCGACCGGTCACAGGCTTCTCTCGCGCCTCGGCACGGTCCGGGGCTCGCTGGGAGAGGGGCCGGCGTGGGGCGAGAACAGCGATCTCGCACACTCCCGCGCCGGCCAACCCCGTACCTCCAAAGGGGCAGCGCCCCAACTGGATGGGCCCGCACGCGAGCCAGAGCTTCGGGCTCACAGTTCGCGCGCAATGGGCCACTCACACAGGTTGCCCACGCCGGGGCCTGCTCACAGTTCCGGCGTGGGTGCCTCCAAGCAGGTGGTGTCGTGATGATGTTCGGTCCGGTCAAGTTCATCGGCACGCTCGCGTCGCTGGCGTTCGACATCATGGCTTCGATCAGCGATCCGATCGCCGACAAGCTGTGGAATCAGAAACACGCCGCGACGCTCGAAGAGATCGCCGAGCACCTGGGCGCGATCCGCGCGCTGGCCGAGGACACGCGAAACCTGCTGCAACACAAATCGGGTTCGCCGGTGAATTACGACAATTACGACTGCCAGGTCGCTGGCCGCGTTGCCGGCGAGGCTTTCGTTGAGACTTTCGCCGCGCCGGTGGTTCCTCCTTCCACCCAGGCCGCGCCGGAAGGGGCCCGCGACGGCGGCAACTACGGCGCGGGCCCGCTAAACGTCACGTCGAAATACCTGCGCGCCGCAGCCCGAGGGCTGCGCACTTGGGTGGCCGGCGAACCCTGCGACGCACCCCACTACTGGGCGTCGGTCGCCAACGCCCTCGACAACATCGCGCGGACACAGCAAACGCTCCACGAAGCCACGACCAAGTAAGTCGGCCCGCGCCGGAGGAGAGCCGGCACGGGCCAAACCCCCAGGAAGGACAGGTGATTCCCGTGAGCACCACCAGCCTAAACCAGACCTACCGAATCCGAGAACGCCAAACCCGCCTCGGCCTCGCAGTCGAAGCCATCCGCGCCGGCGAAACCTACCCCTTCGTCCAGGCCCACCAGCACCAGGACCGCTGGCTGGTCATGACAGCGCCGGAGATCGCGCGCGACGCCGACTGTGGTATGCGGTTCGCCCCGACGTTCACCGTCTGGTCGCACGACGACGCCCGCAAGTGGGTCGAGCTCCTCGCGGCCCTGCACACCCGGACGGCGGTCGCGGCATGATCGTCGACTCCTGGGCCGCCAGCCTCTATCGCAGCGTGCGGAACATTCTGCCGTGGCCCCAGTTCCCGGGGCTGTTCATCAAGCCGCCGCTGCGGCTCGAGCCGACGATGACCGACGACGACGTCGACTTCCACGGCGACATGATCTATGTCAGAGGGCTTCTCGACGATCTGGTCGAAGCCTGCCGGCTGCGCGGGCACCGCGTGGGCCCGATTCCTGCCGAGCTGTCTGCCGGGCTCGACGCCGCGCTGATCCTGGTGCACCACGACTTTGTCGAGGGGATCGCGTCATGAAGTGGCTCGGACCGTGGTGGCTATGGATCTTCGCCTTCTGGTTCGTCGTGGGCGCGGCGTTCTTCGTCCTCTCCCAGCCCGCGCTGTTCGAACCGCATTTCGAGATAGGGCAATTCAGATGAGAAATCTTCTGTTCGCGCAGCCCGAAGCTCCGCCACCGCCGGCCGCGATCGAGATTATCGGGGCGCTCGAGCAAGCCCGCCTGCTGCTCGGCGACGGGCCCGGGCTGGCCAAGCACCACGCGATTGACTGGGTCGACGGCTGGCCATGCTACTGCCTGGTCGCGGCCATCACCCACGCGTCGCGCACTAAGCAGATCCGCGACGCCGCCATCCAGGCGGTGATGCGCGCGCTGCCGGGCGCCCTGATCGCCAAAGGGCTGCGGCCGTCATCATGCCGCCGCATCGAGGACTTCAACGATCACCCATCCACCACCGTCGAGGACGCGAAAACCGTTCTGCAGCGCGCGAAATCCTACGCCGGGTCGGTGGCCGCATGACCGGGTTGTCCGAGCGGATGCTCCGCGCCGCCGACACCATCGAAGAACTCAACCGCCGCTACGACTACAGCGACCACACCCCGTGGGAGCCAACCTCTCTACGTAATGAAGCCCAGGTCGTAGCGGACGAAGAACACGAAGGCCAGGGGAGAGCGGCCGGGCATGAGTAAGAAACGAAAAGCTCCGGACTGCGTGCGGCCGAACTGCACCGGCAAGGCCATCAATAGCGGCACCGCACGCGGATTATGCCGCAAGCATCATCGCGAGTTCACGCAACGTCGCCGCGCCACGCTCGGGCCCGACTGGTTCGTCGACACCGCTCCGCTCGCAGAACACATTCACGCGCTGCGCGCCGCCGGCGTCGGATACGCCGATGTCGCCGAGCGGACCGGACTTCACCGCGACACCATTTCCAACATCTGCCGTCGCCGCCAAACGCGCACCACTGCGGAAAATGCGGCGAAAATCCTCGCCGTCCCGGTGCCCGCGATCGTGGAGTCGTCGTGCTGCCGTCTGCCCGCGATCGGCACTCGGCGCCGCATCCAAGCATTATGCGCGATCGGATATTCCAACGCCTACATCGCCCAACGGTTGGGAATGACCGAGACCAATGTGTCGCGGATCCACCGCCGCAGCGGCCACGTCTCAGCGGAGATCGCGCGTCGAGTCGACCTGCTATTCCGCGAGCTGCAACTGACCCCCGGCTCAAATGTGCGGGCCCGCAACCGCGCCCGAAAGAACGGCTGGCCGCCGCCGCTGGCATGGGACGAGGAGACCATCGACGATCCGGCGGCCACGCCCGCGTCGTATAACGCCAACAGCTCGGCACCTTTCATCGAGAAGTACCGCGATGCTCGCGAAATCGGGCGCACCGACCAGGAAATCGCCCAGCAGCTCGGAATCCAACCTAAATCGTTGGCGCGCTACCTTTCCCGCTACGCATACGAGGAGGCGTCGTGACGACCGTCATCCTCGAACGCTGGTTGTCCATCCCGGGTTGGGAAGGCTTCTACGAGGTTTCAGACCTGGGCCGTGTCCGCTCAGTCGACCGCGTGATCGTGCACCCCATATCGGGGCCGTCCGCGCTCAAGGGCCGCATCCTCAAACAGTCCCCAACGAGCGACGGCGGCCACCTCGTCGTCACCTTGGTCGACAGCATCGGCGGCCGGCGCAGAGTCGCGAAAGTCCATCACCTCGTCTTGGAGGCATTCGTCGGGCCTCGGCCCCACGGGATGGAGAGCTGCCATCGAAACGATATCGGGACTGACAACTCGCTGACCAACCTCCGCTGGGACACCAGAAGCTCGAACGTCCGCGACCAGATCCGAAACGGACGCCATCGAAACAACCTGCCGAACGCGCGAAAAAGGCCTGCCGCATGAGCATTCGCCATATAGGAGTCTTCACGCCTCGGGATCCCGGGTTCATCCGGCCCGGCTCAGAGGAGCACTCACGGATGATCTCCCCGTCCAAGGTCGGTGCGATCCTAGGGCTTTCGCGGTGGGAGTCGCCGTATCGGCTTTGGCACAGAATGCGCGGGCTGGTGCCCCCAGAGGCGCCGAAAGACGCCTTCGACCTTGGCCACGATGTGGAACCGTTCGCAGCGAACCGGTGGCGCCGGAAGAACCCCGGGTGGCTGCTGTCACCGGGTGAGGTCCAATTCGTCGTCGACCCAGACCATTTCGGGTTCCCCGCAGTAGTGACCTTGGACCGGCGGGCAGTCCGCGGACGCAGCCGCCGTGTCGTCGAGTTCAAACTCGCCCGCGACCAGCACGACATGGAACGCTGGGGCGACGACTTCACCGGCGACCTGCCGCCCGACTATTTCGCGCAGGTCCTCGCCGCGATGCTGTTCACCGGCTGGACTGACCACGCCGGCCACGTCCTGGCGCTCGGCCCCACCTACCGGGAGCGGCTCTATCAGGTCGAATACGATCTGAAGGCGCAGACCGAGGCCGCGTACTTGATCGAAGAATGCCGCGCGTTCTGGCGATCGCTGCAATCCGACACCCCGCCGCCGCTCGACGACACCGTCGCGACCTACGAGTGCATCAAAGCCCAGCATCCCGAAATCGACGGGACCACAGTCAATCTCGACCCCGACGAAGCCCTCGCCTACGCGGAGGCCCGCGCCGAATTCACGCGCGCAGAGGAGAACCTGCAGCTTGAATGCAACCGCCTCCTCAAGCGCATGGAGAACGCCCGCTACGCCAACCTCGGCGACCCGAAGAACGGCGGCATCCAGGTCGCGCGCCGGCAGCCGGGAAGCAAAGGCGCCGTGGCGTTTTATCCATCAAAGACCATCACCCCTGCCAAGGTTTTGCAGCTCACGGAAGGAGCCCAACCATGAGTGAAACCACCACCGCCGAGCCGATTGTCGGCGAGGAGAACCTTGTCGACGCCGCGGCCCGCGCCGAGCAGGAACGCCAAGGCAAGCAGGTCGCGCCACTCAATCCGGGGGCGTCCGGTTTCGAGGAGTTCCAGCTTGCAGTACGCCGGATGCTTGGGCTCGAGGACGCCAGCGACGGCGAGATGCGCCTGTTCTGGCATCTCTGCCAAAAGTCCGGCCTGGACCCGTTCAACCGCGAAATTTACATGATCGGCCGCAACACCGAGGTCGGCAGCTACGAGCCCGTCAATCCGAACGAGCCCGACGGGCCGAAACGCAAAGTGATGCGCTGGGTAACCAAATACACCGTCCAGGTCGCCATCAACGGATTTCGTAAACGCGCCCGGGAGATTGCCGACAGCAAGGGAATCGAGCTTGCCATGGGTGAGCCGTTGTGGTGCGGCGACGACGGGGTTTGGCGCGAGGTGTGGCCCGAGAAGACTCCGCCCACCGCGTCGAAGTTCACCGTGTACCGCGACGGCAAGCCGTTCACGTTCATAGCGCACTACAGCGAATACGTTCAATACACCGGCGGCGGTGAACCCACATCGATGTGGAAAAAGATGCCGCGCAACCAGATCCGAAAATGCGCCGAGGCCAACGCGATCCAGATGGCGTTCCCCGACGAGCTGGGCGGCCTGGTCCTCGAGGACGCATCGCAGCCTGACCTGATTGTCGACTCCGAGGGCAACATCGAGCGCGGCGCCCCACAGCGGCGGCGACCTACCGGCGGCGGTGTCGATGGGATGCGGGCCGCGAGGGAGCGCCGCGAAATACAACGGCAGCAGCACCCCACCGTCGGCGAGGTGCCAGCGGAGCCCGAGCCTGGCGGCGCCGAAGCGGAGTCGGGCGAGAAGGCCATGGCTCCCCAGACGCGAAAGAAATGGCTGAACCGGATGTTTCAGCTCCTCGGTGACGGTGATTGCACGGACCGCGAAGACCAGCTCATCGTCATCACAAGCACTGCCGCCGCGACTGGGCACCCCGGCTTGGTGCTCGAGCACCGCGACGACCTTCCCGACAGCGCGCTACGTGACGTCGTCACCAAGCTCAACGAGTGGAGCAAGGGCGGCAAGCTCGGGCACGAAATTACTGAAATCCTGAACGCCGCGGCGGTACGTGAAATGGAGGCCGCCGACATGGCCGCCGAAGCCGATCTGGCGCGCCGCGAAGCCGAAGCCTAAGGCGCGGTCGATTAATGGGCGCACATCAGTCAAGAGGAATCCAGCGTTATCCCAGAGCAAGCCGAAATCGCAACACCATGAAAGGAATCCAGCCCGCATGAGCCTCATCATCGACAAGCCCGAGGGCCTGAGGTCGTCTAACGATTTGGACGCCATTCCCACCGATATCCTCGACGCGCCGCCCGCATACCTGTGGTTCGGCACAAGCCCCTGCGCCGTCGAAAACCCGCCCGAGATCGACGAAGTACGCACCTACATCGTCCGTGTCCGCTGCACCGGGAAAACCGAAAAAGAACGCACCGACGGCGAAATGCGCCACGGCCGCCAACTCTCCATCCAAGCCTGCTGGGAATCAGGCAAACAACCACCCAACACCGACGACGACCAGCCAGGCCTGTTCGACGAAGCCGGCAACCCCAACACCGACGACGAAGACCAGGACGACCTCGACGACGAGGGCGACGACTAGCCATGAAGAAAATCACCGAACTCACCCCCGCCCAACGGGAACGCATGGCCAGCTTCGCCCAGGAATGGATCTGTTCAATGACGCTGACGCTCACCGACCTGTTCTGCGGGGCCGGCGGCTCGTCGACAGGAGCCGTCAGCGTCCCCGGCGTGACGGTGCGGATCGCTTCTAACCATTGGGATCTCGCTGTCGAAACGCATAACACAGATCGCCGCGGCCATGGATTTCCCGGACAGCTACCGCATCCTCGGCAACCGTCGCGAGCAGGTCCGCCAGGCCGGAAACGCTGTCACGCCACCGGCATGACCGGCCTCGTCTTGCGCTCCGCGGCCGAAATGCACGAGCTGAAACACGGCCACATCGTCGACATCCTCGAGGTCATCCAGGAAGGAGTGTGATGACCAACTGGGCAGCCGAACTGTTTCCGCAACATGCCCGCCGCTCCGGGGCGGCGGCAGTGCTCGAGGCCGCCGACCATGCGAGAGCCGAGATGCGCCGCGCTGCGACCGCCGAACGTGACACCCAGGTCCTCGACGAGCTCGACCGCATCGACGCCTACGACCAGCAGGAGACCCGTTCCTGATGCCACACTTCCGTGTCGACGACGGATTCGACGGACACCCAAAAACAGTCCGCGCGGGCGACGACGCGCTCGGCATGTGGGTGCGCGCCGGCGCCTGGTGCATGCGCTACCTCACCGACGGATTCGTCCCCGAATGGTGGGTGAAACAGCAGCCAAAAGGCGCCGCGAAAGCGAAGAAACTCATCGACGCCGGCTTCTGGCATCCCGGCGCCGAACGCGACGGAGAACGTGGATACCAGTTTCACGAATTCGTGGGTCCGGGCCGACAGGACAGCCGGGAAAAGATCGAGGCAGACCGCGAGTTAGCGCGGAAACGCAAACAGAAGTCACGCAGTGCGTCACAGGAGGAGTCACGCCGTGACAACCACCGTGACGACCACCGTGACGACCACCGTGACGACCACCGTGAGTCACGCCAGGAGTCACGGCGAAGTCCCGGGTATATACCCAACCCAACCCAACCCAACCCAACAGATAACTCTGGTCACCTCCCCGAATCAGCTACAGAAAGCAACGCGCGCGACAGCATCGCCGCCACCCCCGGCGCAGAACTCGTCCGCCAACTCGTCCCCAACGAACACCCCGACGCCGTCCGAACCATCCTCCGCGTCAAAGCCACCGAACTCATCCGCGGCGGCACACCCCGCGAAACCGTCGCCCACGCCATCGAACTCTGGCTCACCAAACCAGCCCTCGGCCCCAACGCCCTCCCATCACTCGTCTCCGAAGTCCTCAAATCCCGACACCCCACCCACAACGGCGCCGGCAAAGCCACCGAAAAAGCCATCGGCTACCGCCAACTCGGCCAAGAGCTTATTGACGAACTCCACGGAGACCAGCCATGACCACCCTTCCCTCACCAAAAGCCATCGCCGACATCACCGAAGTCCTCCAACTGGCCTCGCTCCTCGACCACCGGGTCCCCAACCCCGACAAAGCCCGAATCATGGCCTGGGCACGACAAATCGACCGACACAACCTCGAACGCGACGACATGCTCGACGCGGTGCAAGCCTTCTACGACCGGCCATCACAGCAGCCCATCAGCGTCGGCGACATCATCGAAACCGCGCGGCGCATCAAACGCGACCGCCTCGACCGCGAAGCCGACCACGACCGCGAAGCGCGCCAACAAACCCTCGACATCAAGGCCGCCGGCGACGTCCAGGCCGTCGCAACGAGCATCGTCATGGGCCCGGTTGCGAACAAGACCGAGCGGCTGATCAAGGCGGAGACCGCGTTGCAATGCGCCGTCGACAAACGCACCGCCCAGGAGGCGATCCGCGAGTTCTTCGCGGCCAAGCGAGAAGCACAAGGGGAACCAGCATGACCGCCCAGCAACCCCGCGGACGAACGAACACCGCCGACCCGGTGTCTCCGGATAGCCCGGAACGGCAGAACGCCACTCAGGGCCAAATCCCGCCCATCGAGATCGACGACTACGAGTACGCGCTCCGGAACATGGTCGGCTGATGGCCTCCATCGCATTACCCGAAAACCCGCGCATCGGCCTCGATGAGGACGGCACCCTCGACGACTTCGCCGCCACCAACGTTGAATCCGTGCATTTCGAGGCCCTCGACGACACCGCGTGGTACGCCTCCATCACCCTCCGCGGCGGACGCGAATGGCAGCTGAACTTCGGCGCCCATAACCCCCGCGCCCGCGGCTACGCCCGAGCCGAGCAGGTCCGCCAGGCCGGAAACGCTGTCACGCCACCGGCAGCGCGACCTCGTCGGCGTGGTTGCGGAGTCACTAGGAGCCACGGCATGAACGCCGAACCGAGGATGGTCCTGAGATGAAACTTGTTGGCTGCGACCGCTGCCCGGCCACCTTCCCCGCCGAACAGCGCTACTCAGCCGTCTGGATATTCGGCGACATCACCGCCGACAACATGCAACACGACGCACCATCGCCCACTGCCGTCATCGAGTTGTGCCCGAACTGCCGCCGCGACCTCGACGCCTTCCTCGCGCGGAAAGCCCCGGATGCCGACGCGGCGAAGCCGAAGCCGCCCCAGTGCGGCCCGGCCCGCGAAATCTGCGGCCGAACCGGAGTCCAACGATTCGTCCAAACCGACACCGGCTGGCGCTGCTCGCCCACGATCGTCTGCGAAGGCGAGTGATGGCGGACTACGGCAAGTTGCTGTCTCGGATATGGAGCGACCCCGAGTTCACCGCGATGCGCGCGCGCTCACAGCAGGTCTATTGCCTATTGATCTCCTACCCGACACGCAACGTGGCCGGTGTGCCCGGCCTACGCGCACGCCAACGCCTACACCCACGACTGCGCCGGCCTGTGGTGGGGCCTGTATTCGGGGCTGCGGGCGCGGAAAATCCCCATCGCTGTCATCACCCCCGGCACCCGCTCGAAATGGGCCACCGGCAGCGGCAGGGCCGACAAGCGCGCGGTGCTCGCCGCCGTCCGGGCCACATGGGCGCCGTGGGCCAAGCTGATCACCAACGACGATGTCGCGGATGCCCTGGTGCTCGCCGAAATCGGCGCCCGCCACCTCGGCGGCCAGCTGCACTTCCCGGCGCGCCGGCGGCACGTCGAAGCCCTAGCCGGGATCAGCTGGCCCTCAATTTCGTGCGCGAAACCGGAAAACACGCAGGTCAACACATGGTCGAATGCCAGAGCTGCACGGCTCCGACGGAGCTGTGGATCTGCCCCAAATGCAGCCAGGAGCTGCGCGCCGCATTGATGGCTCTCGCGGAAGGCCCGAGCGTCGTGACCGTGAGGGGTCGCACGGCGTCCGGCGGCGACTGGCACATCGAACGCCGCACACCCGGCCTGCTGGCCGATCTCAACGACGTCGCGCTGCGCCGCACCCGCATGGGCAGCGGCAGCGGCCATCGAAAGCCCGGCGACGAGATGCCCGCGCTGTATGAGCCCGATACCGAACAGGGAAAGGCCACCCGCCAGGAGCAGGCCCGCCTGCTCCTCGACATCGCGCGCAACACGCTGTCGACGATCGTGCGCGATATCTGCGAGACTCGGGGCGTCGAGCCGCCGCGGGCGACCAGCGTGGACGCGGCGCGGTTCCTCGCCGCCCATGTAGGTGCCCTGGCATGCGACGAGGCCGCCGGACAGTGGAAGTCCGAGATCGACGCGCTGGTGCGCAGGATTGAGCGGACGCTCGAACGGCCGCCGACGCCGCGCTTCTGCGGGCCGTGCACCCATTACGTCGAGCACAACCGCCACTGCGGCAAGCTGCTCTACGCCAAGCGCGAGGCCGTCGAAGTAACCTGCGGCGCCTGCAAAACCACCCACAATATCGAGCGCCTGACGCGCAACCTTGAAAACCGCGCTGCCACAATGCGATTCACCAGCGCCGAGATCCTGATCATCATGCACACGCTGGGCACGCCTATTCCGGAGCGCACGTGGTCACGCTGGCGCAAGGAGGAACGGGTGAAGATCCGCGGATACAAGCGCCCGGATAATCCGGACGGTACGCGCGGGGCCGTGCGCCTGCACCGCCTAAGCGACGACGACGAGCCGGTGTATCGACTGGCCGAGGTGCGCAAGGTGTACGCGGCGGCGATCAAGCACACCGATGCGATCGTGCGTGAGGCGGCGGCTGCGCGATGACACCTAGAGATGGAAATGACACGACCCCAGGACTCGGCACTCAGGCGCATCATCTGCACGTGAAGTGGTCCGACGAGGACCAGCAATACATCGGCACATGCGAGGAATACCCATCCCTGTCCTACTTCGCGGACACGGCCGACGCCGCCGGTGATGGCATATCAGAGCTGGCCTACATCGCACGCGATGACATCAGAGCGGGCCGCGCCGGCGCCGATGAGCACCTGACGCAGGACGTACTTAATCAGGTCCGAGGGAGGAGCAGATGATGGCACCCGTTTTCTACGTGGCGACTGGCTGCTGGGCAGCACTCATGCTATGGGCCATCATCGCGGTCGGCCGCCACGAAGATCAGCGAGAAGAGCAACGGCTAGCCGCGATTTACCGACAGATTCACCAGAACAACCTTGACCGTCTCGCCCGGCTCGCCGAGCTGAGAACCATAGACAGCATGGTTGCGCTTGAAGCATTCCGCGTCAAAGAGGGACTGTCGTCGATCCATGACACGCCGAGGCCCTGACCGGCCAAAATACACGCATGTGGTACTTTGGCCGACGAAAGCGCCGCTGACCAAGCGCGCCCGGAACACGCCGCTACTGCCCTCCATGCAGAGCGGCGTTCGTCATTTCACCACTCCCCTCAGCCCAGGAGAACAGCCGACGCATGCCCAACCAGGACGTGTCCAACCTCATCGCCCGCCGCCTCGGTGAAGGCCTCACGCACCCGGGCGACGGCAAGAGCGGCCCGGTCGTGCTGCCGCTGCCGATGTTCCGCGCCACAACCATCCCGCGCGCCCAGGCCGAGCACTTCGCCGCCCAAGCCGGCCTACCCGGACCCAATGTCGCCCAGCTCACCGGCGAGGCGATCGTGCACAGCGTCGAGCAAGACGGCTGGGCCTTCATCCGTCAGACCGAGCTCGAGCAGCTCCGCGAAGCTGCCGCCGGCAAGCCGCCGCCCAGCGGCCGCATGACGTTGCAATTCAGCTGCAACGTCTGCCACAACCGGCTGTTCCGGCTCAACGTCGACGTCAACAACCCCGCAGTCAACGGGCCGCACCTCCTCGAGCAGCTGAGCAAGCTGACGGCCGGCTGCCCGCATACACCGGAGGCGACAGCGTGAAGCGGCAGACGCGCCGCGTCGCTGCACTGCTCTTGCGCCGCGTCGCCGACGGGCTCGACCGCGACTACCGCGAAGAACGCGCGCGCGAGGCCTTGGCCGAAATCAACCGCAGCATCAAGGCGGCTACTGGGCGATGACGCACATGCAGATCATCATCGGCGGCGAAACGGTCTTCGATGAGGTCATCGAAGGATGGATGGCGCCCCCGAAGCCCGATCAGATCCCCGCTGCGATCCGCGCCCAGCTCAACCCCAACGCCAAGCCGGCGCCGTTCCTCAAGGCCATGATGCTCGCCATGATCGCCAACGCCCTGGCCAACGGCGCGCTCCGCGACCCACGTCTGCAGCCGCTCGACGTCGACCTCAAGACGCGACCGACCGGCTGGACCATCAGCGTCGACATGCCACCGCCCGACGACACCAGCCACGTCTATGTCGGCAGCGCGGCCGGCGAGACCGAAATCGTCAACGCCGAGATCGTGGAGGACGCGCCGTGAGATTGCGCGACATCTGGCGATACTCAAAGCGCGAGTGGCTTCTCTGGTGGGTCGCGCGCGGAGCCTGCATTCTCGGTTGGCACTCGCTGGCATGCATCGGCCGCTGCGAGCTCAGCCGAGGACACTGGACCACACGGTGGTGACCGATCTGTGCCCTACGCAGCACCCCGAGCCTGCTCACGATGCGGCAGCCCCACCCCCAAGGGCCAGCGCTGCCCCTGCCGACCGGCATGGGAAGGCTCAACACACCCTGGCGACGACGCCCGCATGCAGGAGCTCCGGCGCGACAAGCTCACCGCCGACCCTGTTTGCGAATGGACCAGCCCCAACGGCCGCTGCCGACGGCCGGCCGACCAAGTGGACCACATCGTGCCCCTGGCTGAGGGTGGTGCCCGCTATGACTGGGACAACCTGCAGTCCCTGTGCACGCCCCATCACAAGCAGAAGACGACCCAAGACGCCCTGCGCGGTAAGAAGAGAGCGAGGTGACGAAGTGCTTACCACCCCGACCATCCGGACCCTCGCGCCCTTGGCCCTTGGGATGCGCGGCCGCCCGCGTGAAACCGCTCTGACCTGCGGAAACTCGGCGGCAGGGGGGGTGGGTCGCGATCGTGACCACCGCTCCCCGGCTGACCGCGCCCGTGGTCAAAAATTTTTCTGCACAACGTTGTCATTTGGGGGGGTCAGGAGGGTCCCCCTCCGGACCATCCAGGATGGTCGGAGGGCGACCCTCCGGGCCGGGGCGCGCTGATGCCGTACGTCGTCATCGACCAGGCGGTAGCTGTCTGATGCCTGCTCAGCAGCCGCGGACGTTGCTTCTGCTCAACGGCCGCGGTGACGGTAAGGACAGCGCGGGGCGCCCGGTTCCGACGCCGCCGGCGTTCAAGCGGCAGGCGCCGAACCCGCCGACGTGGCTGACCCGGGAAGCGAAAGCTGAGTGGCGGCGCGTGGCGCCTGGGCTTGTGCAGCTGGACCTGGTAAAGGCCCAAGATCGCGCCACGCTCGCGGCCTACTGCGAGGTTTGGTCGCGGCTGGTGGCCGCGAACCGGGAGATCCGCAAGAACGGCCTGGTGGTGCGGAACACCTCGGTGAAGAAGGACGGCACCGAGTCGGTGTGGTTCACGAAGAACCCGGCGGTGGCGATCGTCGAGCAGGCGGAGACGCGGCTGCGGCAGTACGCGAACGACTTCGGGTTGACGCCGGCTGGTGAGCGCAATGTCAGCAGGAGAGACGACGACCGCGACCCGGACGAAGCGAACCCGTTCGCCGGCCCAGCCGCCGATGAAGACTCGGGCTAGTCGCGCTCCCGCTTTTCCAGCCGCTCTAACCGCTCGCGAAGCTCCGCGACTTCTTCGTCGGTGCGGGTGGATTTCTCGCGCACTGCTTCGAGCGCAGTTTCGAGCTGCTTTTGGCGGACGTCCGTGCGCCGGTTGAATTCCATCTGCATCGCGAATGCTGATGCTACGACCTGAAACGCGTTCCGGATCTCAGGATCGACGTTGGATAGGTCGACGTTGACGACCTTGGAATGTCCGCGGACGAGGGCGCGGGAGGATCGCCGCTGCTGTTGCCGGGCGAGCCGAAGGTGTTCCTCCGGCTCCACGATGCGGTAGCCGACGTTCTTAACTGCCTCAACGGCGTGCTTGTCCTCTAGTTCCAGTTCTTTCGCGGCGCGGCGCATTGCGACTTGGATTGTGTGGCGGTCTTTGGAAGGGTCGAGTTGCAAGGCTTCGGCCATAGTGTCGTAGGAAAGCACGTCGCCAATGCTGCGCTCGTTTAACAGCTCGTATAAGGTCCGCCAGCGGGCGACCTCGCCAGCTGGTTCGAACGGGCTCATGCGGCGGATGCTTTCGAGGCACGCTCGACGGTCGCGGTAAAGCGGCCGAATCGCGGACGCCAGTCGCAAAGGCCGATGAGCGAGCCCGCGTTGTCGGCGATGGTGGCCAGATCATCGAACCCCAACACGGAAGGGTCCGATGGTATACGCAACGGCATACAAAGCATAGATGGCACGACTTACATCAGCATCGCCGTGGGCACTAGCTGATCTCGATGCGCTGAAGATCAGCCCCGAAGTCGCCTGGTACCTGGAGAACCGCGGCTACGACATCCCGGACTGCCCGCCGCTGATCAAGACTCCGGAGCCGCGCGATGTGCCCGGTGCGCGGTTCAGCCCGGAGGCTGTCGACCACGTGCTGGCGTCGTTTCGCCAACTGCGGCACACGAAGGGCCGGCTGGCTGGTCAGCGGTTCGAGCCGGATGTCTGGCAGGTCGCCTACATGCTGGCCCCGGTGTTCGGATGGCTTCACCGCTCGCCGGACTCGGGTCGCTGGGTGCGGATCATCAACACCGCCTACTTCGACATGCCCAGGAAGAACGGCAAAAGTACGACCGTAGGCGGCATCGGGATCCACCTGACCGGGGCCGACGGCGAGATGGGCGCCCAGGTTCTGGCCGCGGCGACCACGCGGGACCAAGCCGGTTTCGTTTTTGAGCCGATCCGACAGTTGGTGAACAAGTCACCCGGACTGCGCCGCCATCTGCGGCCGCTCAAGCATCGGATCACCCACCCGGCGACAGGCAGCTATTTCCAGCCGATCGCCAACGCTGGCGACGCCCAGCACGGCGCCGACATCCACGGGGCGATCGTCGACGAGCTGCACCTACACAAGAGGATGGCGCTGATCGAAGCGCTAGAAACCGGCACAGGTTCCCGCGAGCAGCCGCTAATCGTGTTCATCACAACGGCCGACGCCGGCAAGCGGCACACACCGTACGACGAGAAGCGCAGCCGGATCGAGAAGCTCGCCAAGCGCGTCCTGAAGGATCCGAGCACTTACGGCGTGGTGTTCGCCGCCGAGGAAACCGACGACCCGTTCTCCGACGAGACCATCAAGAAGGCGAACCCGGGTGTGGGAATATCGCCGACCTGGCGGTACATGCGGGCCGCCGCGGAGAAGGCAAAGGAGAGCCCTGCTGAGCTGGCCCGCTACAAGCGGCTGCACCTGGGGATCCGCACCAAGCAGGAGACGCGCTACCTCGACGTCGGCGAGTGGGATGTCAACGCCAGCATGGTCGATGTCGAACGCCTCAAGGGCCGCTCGTGCTTCGGCGGCCTGGACCTCGGTTCGACGTCGGACCTCTGCGCGCTGGCGTGGGTGTTCCCAACCGACACCGGCGAGTTCGACGTCCTGATGCGCCACTGGGCGCCCGAAGACTCGATCGAGGATCTGGACAACCGCACGGCCAACGCCGCGTCGGTCTGGGTCAAGCAGGGCTGGCTGACGACCACACCGGGCAACGTCACCGACTACGACTTCATCAAGGCGCAGATCAACCGCGACCGCGAGGAGTTCCTGGTCCAGGAGATCGCCTACGACCGGTGGAATGCCCAGCAGCTCGTCAACGACCTGCTCAACGACGGCGCGCCCATGATCACCATGGGCCAGGGCTTCGCGAGCATGTCGGCGCCAACAAAGGATTTGCAGCGGCTCATCAAGCTCGGCGCAAAGGTCGACGACGACGGGCTGCCGGTACGGCCGGTGATCCGCCACGGCGGCAACCCGCTGCTGCGGTGGGAGGTCGACAACTTCGCGGTCGCGATGGATCCGGCCGGGAACGTCAAGCCGGACAAGACCAACGCCGGCGACAAGATCGACGGCGTGGTGGCGCTGATCATGGCGCTCGCCCGCGCGATCGCGAATCAACCGGAACAGGTCGAGGTCTGGGGCTTCATGAGCTAGCCGCCCCGCGCTGTTCCATGACAACCTTCAGGAGACTCGTGACAGCACTGCATGCGCTAGTCGCGGCCGCGGTGGCCGGCGCACTGATCATCACCGGTATCGGGCTGCTCGTCGGCCTGGCGTGGGCGCTGATCAGTGCGGGTGTGTGGATCACCGCGCTCGTCGTGCTGCTGTACGACCCCGCAGCTAGCGGCCCGCGTAAAGGCGCGCGGCGTGACGGTTTCCAGGTGGGTCCGTGAACCTGCTGGAGCGCATGCTTGGTCGCGGACGCCGGGACATCTCGACGATCGACGACTACATCAGCCTCTGGAACCAGTTCACTTACAACGGTGTTGGCTACGGGCTCGGTTATGCGGGCACCAACGGCATCATCCAGACGCTCGGCGGCCAAGAAACAGAGCTGGCGCCCAACAACTTCGTGGGGCTGGGAGCGGCGGCCTACCAGGCGAACGGCGTGGTGTTTGCGTGCATGCTGGTGCGCCAGCTCGTATTCTCGACGATCCGGTTCCAGTGGCAGCAGATCCGCCAGGGAAAGCCGTCGGAGCTGTTCGGAACCCCGGATCTCGCGATCCTGGAAACCCCGTGGACGGGCGGTACCACGCAGGATCTGTTGTCGCGCACCATTAATGACGCCGACCTGGCCGGAAACTCCTACTGGTACAAAGACACGCCGCTGGCCCGGCTCGGCACGAATGATCCGAACACCGAGCTGGTGCGGATGCGCCCGGACTGGGTTGACATCGTGGTCGAGCCGCGCATGGTCCGCGGGGGCGGCAACGAGGTGGGCGGCGGCCAACTGGGTTGGCGCAAACTGGGTTACGTCTACACCGAGCGTGGCACCGGCGACGGCGAGCCGGTCGGATTCCTGGCCGACGAGGTCGCGCACTTCCACCCGATTGTCGACCCGTTCGCGAACTTCCGTGGCATGTCCTGGCTGACGCCGATCCTGCGGGAGATTCAGGCCGACCAGGCGATGACGCGGCACCAGCGCAAGTTCTTCGACAACGGCGCAAGCCCGAACATGGTCATCAAGCACGTGGCTGGCGCGACCGAAGAAAAGGTCAAACACTGGCTGGAGGAATTCAAAGAAGAGTACACCGGCGTCGAAAATGCCTACAAGGCACTGAATCTCTACCCCGGTGCCGACGTAACCGTGGTCGGGTCTAACCTACGTCAGATTGATTTCAAGCAAGTCCGCGGCGGTGGCGAGACACGCATCGCCGCAGCGGCCGGTGTTCCGCCCGTAATCGTAGGTCTCTCAGAAGGTTTGGCCGCAGCGACCTACAGTAACTATGGTCAGGCCCGCCGCCGGTTCGCCGACGGCACCGCACATCCATTGTGGCAGAACATGTCTGGGTCGATGGCACAGATAGTCAAACCCCCGCGGCCGGACGTGCGCCTCTGGTACGACACCACCGACGTGCCGTTCCTGCGGGAGGATGAGAGCGACGCCGCCGAGATCCAGAGCACCAGGGCGGCCACCATCAACACGCTGATCACGGCGGGCTACATACCCGACTCGGTCGTGGCCGCTGTCGAGGCCAATGACTTCGGATTGCTTAAGCATTCCGGCATGTACAGCGTTCAGCTGCAACAACCAACCGGTCAAGCCCCCGATCTGAAACCGGTCTTGGTGACCGATTCCCAACAGGGAGGTTCCACTAATGGCGCTACGCCAACTCAATAGGCGCGAGGAGCGCCGCGAGACGCGGCCGCCGGCGCAAAGCGTGCGCGAAGCGCCCTTTCGTCTTGTCCGCGACGCCGCCGACAGCGGTGAGCCCAACGATGGGCTGACACTTGATGGCTATGGCGCCGTCTTCAACCGGATAACCGTCATCGACAGCTGGGAGGGCCGGTTCCGGGAGCAGATCGCGCCGGGTTCGATGAAGAAGTCGTTCCGCGAGTCGCCGCCGAAGGTGCAGTTCGATCACGGTCGGCACCCACTGATCGGGTCAATCCCGATCGCGTCGCTGCGGTCGATCGCCGAAGAAACCGATCCGGTGCTCGCGCCGGAAGGCGGCGCGCACATCGTGGCCCGGATTTTTGACAACTGGCTGATGCTGCCGGTCCGTGACGCTATCGCCGCAGATCCTCCCGCGATCAACGGGATGTCATTCCGCTTCGAGGTGGTCCGCGAGGCGTGGGAGACCGCCGATGGCAAGCCGATTCGTGATGACATGCAGCTGATGCAGATCCTTGACGAGGCCTGGTTTGGCGAGTGGCCCGAGGAGCAGCTGCCCCTCCGGACGCTCAAGGAGCTGCGAGTTCCCGAGATGGGCCCTGTCGTGTGGCCGGCTTACCCAGACACATCGGTCGGTGTGCGGTCGAAGGTCATCGACCTCGGCCGACTGAAGGACCCCAGCCAGCGGGAATTGTTGGCCCGCGCGGTGTTCATGGCCGATCGCGCCGAAGCCGAAGCCGGCGCCCGCGCTGCTGAGCCGGCCGAAGACGCCGATGATGACCCTTCGGTGTTGATCGGCGGCCTGGACGCGACGCTGGATCAGGCGAGCGCGCTGATCGCCGGAGTGGACCTGACGACACTTCCCGAGCCTGTGGCGCAGGCCTGCGCGCTGATCGTGGCCGCCGAAACTCAGGTCGACAACCTGATGGACCTGATGGGCGTCTACGACCCAGACGATGACGACGACAGCGCCGGAGACTCCGCAGATGGCGACTCCGGCCGCTCCAAAGACGTGGACAGAAAGCAACTCGCCGACCGGCTCGTGGCCGGTGCGGCGCCTCAGCGCCCGTCCCAGATCGACGCGCCGCGAGCCACCGGCCGCAGGCCAGCCGGCGAGCACCCGTCGAAACTTGACGCGCCGCGATCCACAGCCGCCCCGGCTGCCGGTGAGCACCCGTCGAAATCGCGCGAGAGGTACCGCCAGATGGTCCTCGCAGAAGTGCGCGGAATCCTCCACCAGGCACATGACTACACCGAAAGGAAATCCAATGCCTGACACCGAAACCCGCGACGGGGAAGAGCAGCGCCGCGACGGCGATCTGACGATGACGTACTCCCAGGCCGTCGCGCGCATCCAGGACATCGAAGCCCGGATGTCGGAACTGGCCGAGCTCCGGTCGCTGACCCCCGAGCAGGACGCCGAGTTCGCCGAGCTGCGTGACGAGGTGGTGGCGCTCAACGAGCACCGCAAGCGCCTCGAGCGTGCCGACGATCTCGCGAAGGTCAAGTCCGTCAAGGGCCAGGTCGACGCTGCCGTGCGCCACTACCAGGGCAGCGTCCTGCGCACCGAGCGCGGCAGCGCCGGCTCCTCGCAGGCGGCAAGCGGCGACTACGACCGCGACGCCATCCTCGAGCCCGACAGCATCGAGGACCGGCGGTTCCGCAACCCCTGGAATCTCTCGGAGATGCGTACCTGGGGCCGCGAACCCGGTGCGGTCGCCGACGAGTACCGGGCCCGCGCCCTGGCCGCGATCGAGAAGATGCCGTGCGCCAGCGACAAGGTCCGCTCCGCGGCGACCGACATCATCGAGAACTTCGACTCGAAGGACTCGAAGCTGGCGCGGCACGCCCTGGCCACCTCGAGCCCGGCGTACCTGCGGGCGTGGTCGAAGATGGCCACCAACAAGGCGCACACCTTGTCGCAGGAGGAGCAGCGCGCCCTGGCCGCGGTAGAGGAGTACCGCGCCATGTCGCTGACCGACAACGCCGGCGGCTACCTGGTGCCCTTCCAGCTCGACCCGACGGTGATCGTCACCAGCTCGGGCGTGCTGAGCGAGATCCGTTCGGCCGCACGCGTGGTCGTCGCGACCGGCGATGTGTGGCACGGGGTGTCGTCGCAGAACGTCACCTGGTCGTTCGACCCCGAGGGCAGCGAGGTCTCTGACGACTCGCCGAGCTTCGCGCAGCCGTCGATCCCGAACTACATGGCCCGCGGGTTCATTCCGATCTCCATCGAGGCCATGGCCGACGAGCAGAACGTGGCACAGAACGTCGCCATGCTACTGGCCGGCGGCAAGCAAGATCTCGAAGGCACGAAGCTGATCCTCGGTTCGGGCAGCGCTGAGCCAACCGGTCTGATCACCGCCCTGGCGGCGGCCGGCGGGTCGGTCGTGGTGAACTCGGCCACCACCGACACGTTCGCCCTGGCCGACGTGTACGCCCTGCACGGCGCTCTGCCGGCTCGCTACCGCGCCAACGCCTCGTGGATCGCGAACAACCTGATCTACCACAAGATCCGGCAGTTCGACACCGCCGGCGGCGCGGCCCTGTGGGCGCACCTGGGCGAGGGTCGGCCACGCGCCCTGTTGGAGCGCGACGTTCTCGAGGCCGAGGCGATGGACGGGACCATCACGGCGTCGGCAGAGAACTACGCGCTGGCGATCGGTGACTTCCAGAACTTTGTGATCACCGACCGTCTCGGGATGGCCATCGAGTTCATTCCGCACCTCGTGGGCTCCAGTCGCCGGCCGACGGGTCAGCGTGGGTGGTTCGCCTACTACAGGGTTGGTTCGGATGTGGTCAACCCCAATGCCTTTAGGCTTTTGAACATCACATAGTCCGAACCTACTCTGTAACAACACATCTCGCCGCTGATCACGGCGAGTAGGGTGGCCCTGGTTTCCAGAGGCCAGGGCCACCCGCTTCTCTGGAAACGCAAGTCAGGCGGCCGAAACCATCGCTCGCCCAACGAAACCCCCAGACATTCTTGAGGAGATGGTCGTCTAATGGCCGAGATATACCGCGCGAAAGAGCCGTTCACATTCACGGGCCACAGTGGGCTGCCCCGAACCTTCACGCCGCACGGCGACAATTCCCTGATCGCCGACGACGACCCCGATTTCAAGGGCCGCGAGCACCTGTTCGAGCCGGCCGTGGCCGCCGCGAACCGTGCCGCGGAGACCGCGAGCGCCGCGCCCGGCGAGCGCCGCGCCCGGCCCCGGCTGCGCTCCGACGCCAGCGAGAAGCCGGCGCGCACCGAGCATCCTGCACAGCCCGAATCGCCTGCCAGCGAATAGGTTCCGCACAACCAGCTGCCCACGAGGAGGGCCACGACATGCAGACTCTTTACGACAATGCCCTAGTCCAGCAGGCTCTGGCCGTTGCGACGGTGCAGACCGGGACCACCAAGGGAACCGCAGTGGACACCGCAGCGTTCAACAACCGGTTCCGCGACGTGTTGTTCGCGATCGCCGCGGGCGCTCTGACGGACGGCAGCTACGCGTTCACGGTGCAGGAGTCGGACACGACAACCGACGGCGATTTCGCTGCGGTGGATTCGAGCCGGGTTCTCGGTTCGGTGCCGACGTTCGACTCGGCCAGCGACGACAACGCGTTGAGATCGTTCGGCGTGCTGCCGACGAAGCGCTACGTGCGGCTGGTCTGCACCGCGACCGGGGCCACCAGCGGCGGCGTGCTGGTGGCGACGGCGGTGCTGGGTAACGGCAGCCTGCACCCCGTGGCGCGTTCCTGATGGCCAACGGCGCGTAGTCAGGTAGAGGCTTCGGGTGTCGCAACCCACTTTCGACCCGGGCCAGCCCACCGAGGAGCTGACTCCGGCAGATGTCGAGCAGTACACCGGCGGCCGCCTGCTGGCGGACGACGACGAGACGGCCAGGCTGTTGCGCGGTGCCCTCGCGGCAGTGCGGCGCTATTGCGGGTGGCGCGTCACGCCGGTTGGTGTAGACACCGTCACCCTGGACGGGCCTGGCCGGCGGCTTCTGTCGCTGCCGACCCTGCAACTCGTTGAGCTGCAGTCGGTCACCGAGGACGGCGTCGAGCTCGACGTGTCCACGCTGGAATGGTCGAAAGCCGGGCTGGTGCGCAAGAAGTCGGGCGCCCGTTGGTCGCACCACTACGGGTCGATCGAGGTGCGCATGGAGCACGGCTACGCCGACGCGTGGGACTGGCAGTCGGCGGTGCTCGAGCTGATCGACCGCGAGGCCGCGGCTGTCGGCGCGGTGGCCGGCAATAGCGGGCCCATGATCGAGAAGAAGGTAGACGACGTCGTTTACCGGTGGATGAACACGATCGGCGACCCCGCCAACCAGGCGGCGTTCGACATGCTCAACCACGAAATCATCGACCCGTACCGGATCGAGCAAGTCCGGTGAGTTTCGGCAACCAAGCGGTGACGTTCGTGACGATCAACGAATCGTCCACCGACGTCAACGCGTTGGGTATCGGAAGGAAGAGCACCCCGAATGTGGTGGTGCGCGGCTGCCGGCACCGGCCGCTGAAGTCCGAAGAGACGCCCGAGTATCTCGAAGTGGACACCGGGACGCAGATTTGGAAGACCACCGCGCCACCGGCGGCGGCTGCCGCGGCTGCGGCGTCAACCGGCCGGATCATCGTCGACGGCCAGCCCTACGACATCATCGGCGGCGCAATGCCTTTCACCGACGCCAACGGACGCCTGTTCAAGGTGACCATCTTGTCGACCTCGCTAGATCCACGGGTCTGATGTCGAAGTACGGGTTCGAGGAAGCCGCCGGCGTCTCTGACGCCGAGATCGAAGCGGCGATCGCCAGCGACGCCAAGATCGACGCGGAGCTGAACAAGTTCATGGCCGACGAGGTAGTGCCGTATTGGCGAAGCCAGACCCCGATCCTCAAGAGTGAGCCGGGCGATGGGAAGCGTCGGGCCGGCGCGGCCCGCGCCTCGGTCCAGGTGACAAAGCGGGCCCGCGGCGGCAAAGGCCAAGTGGGCATGAAGATTTGGTACGCCGGGATGCTCGAGCACGGAACGGGCGGCTCCACGCCGACGCCGCAGTTCGCTCCCGGTGCCAAAACGGCCGCGCATTTCGGGGGCACCCTCGACGAAGCCGCCCACGGCGGCAACGGCGCGGGCGGTAAAGACAGGCGGCGCCGACGTCGCAAACGCGGCCGTAGGTGAAACACCCTTCGAGAAACAGGAGACAACACGACGATGAACCACACCCGGCGGCTTATCACAGCACTCGCCGCAGCGCTCGCGTTACTGCTCGCACCCACAGTGGTTGCCCCCGCGAATCACATTCCGGCCGCGCATGCCACCGCCGGGGCCTGGACGCTGACCAACGCCGCGCGCACCAACCTGCTCAACGGCACCTACGGCAACCTCACCGCCAGTAACGGCGCCACGATCAAGCTGCTCACAAGCTCGTCGAACATCGGAGCCTCGTCCACCACCTGCGCTGGCGTGACCGGTGAAGTCGCCAACGGCAACGGCTACACCACCGGCGGAGTCACCGGCACGCTGGTGGCCTCAGGCACCACGACGGTGACGCTGTCACTGAGCGCGAACGTGACTTTCCAGGCCTCGGGCGGCTCGATCGTGTTCCGCTACTACCTGATCTGCTACAACAGCCAGGTCCTGGCGTACGCGCTGGGTGATAACACCCCAGCCGACATCACGATCACCAACGGCAACACCGAGACGCTGAGCAACAGCCAGCCCGTGTGGACTGTGGCGTAACCGCCTAACCCCCGAGGGAGACGGTTTCGATGACCGTCGCGTATAGCTCGCAGGGGGCCGTCAACTCTGTCGGCCCGGGTGCGAGCCTGACGATCACCAACGCCGCCAACCCCGGTGACACCGTGGTCGTGTGGGTGCAGACCACCGACGCCTCACCCACCGCCGTCTACGACCCGACCGGCGCCAACCTGCCGATGACCCGGGTGGGCACGCCGCTGCTGTGGCTGACGTTCGGCTTCAACTTCTACCTCGTGCCGTTCGTGCTCCAAGACGCGCCCGGTGGCCCGGTCAACATCGTCATCACGCCGTCCGCGAGCGCCTACATCAAGGCCAAGGCCTTCAACTACTCCGGGGTCGCCAGGGTCGGCACTGTGCTGACCACCGCCACCTCCACGACTGCGGGGTCCTTCACCGCGATGAGCCTGACGGTACCGGCCGCCGCCGGGGCGCTGGTATCGCAATGCTTCGCAGTGTTCGCCACCCCCACCTTGTCGGCCTACAACCAAACGCAGCGCTGGCTCGATGACGGCGGCGGGGCCTGGAACGACAAGATGCTCGTCGGTGACGCCCCCGGGGATACCTCGGTGCTGTTCACCGCAGCCAACTCATCGTCGTACTGGGGAGCTGCCGGCATCGTTCTCTACGGCGCCGATCCTCCACCGACGGCCACGATCGCCATCACCGGCGGCACACCGTCCCTCGACCAGCAGGTCTCCCCGCCGGGCGCCACGACCCACATCACCGGCGGCACCCCTACGGTGACGCAAGCCGACCCGAACGCCCCTGCCAGCGCGCAGATCGTGATCACCGGCGCTACACCCGAGGTGAGCCAAAAAGGGCCACCCGATTCGGCCACGATCACCATCACCGGCGGCACGCCGGAGGTATCGCAGCTCTCGCCCGTCTCGGTACCGCCCACCGCGACGCTCATCGTCGGAGGCTCCATACCGAGCCGGGCGCAGTCCTACGGCCCACTGGCCCGCGTCATCAACAACCTGACACTCGGGCAGTCGTCGACCATCCAGGTCATCGGCGATTCCACCGCCCTGGGCTACCAGGACGCGTACCAGTCAAGCCTGTTCGGCTGGCCCGGACGCATGGCGTTGGCGCTGGGCATTTACTACGACGTCAACGTCGTGGTGTCGCCGTTCGACCAGTTCGGGCTGGGCTATGACCCCGCGGTCACGGTGCACACCAGCAGCCGCGGGGCGCAGGCCCCTACGCTGACGGTGATGTTGGGCGCGGCCAACGGTGCTCGGCTGGTCAACTACCGAGGCAACACCACCCTGTTGCCTCCGTCGAATCCCGACGTGGTGATCATCAACGACGGCTTCAATGAACAGGACACCGCCTCGATCACGTCGGGTTATCTGAGCACGATCGCCTTCGTGCAGACCCAGTGCCCCGGATCGCCGATAATCGTCACCACGGAAAACGCCACGACCGCTACCAGCGAGGGCGGCAGCCTACCGGCGTTCTCCACATTGTTCGCCGCCATGGTCGACACCTTCATCCCCGGAGCTACGTTGCCGCTGTCGCCGCCGCTGCAGTATTCGACGGCGGTGGCCGGGGTCTGGGTTCTTGACACCAAGCAAGCCGGCCAGACCGCGGCGACGCTCAGCGCCGATGGGCTGCACCCGGTGGCGGCCGGCTACGCCGAGCAGGCTCAGTTCATGCTCAAGTGGCTCGTGCTGTCCATTCCGCAGATCGCCGCGGACGCAGGGCTGAGCGAACCGGGCGACGCGCCCACCCAGATCACCGGCGGCACACTCGAATTGGCCCAGGAACCGGCCGGTAGCGACTCGCCGCCAAGCGCCGACGTCGTGATCGCCGGCGGCACACCGTCGCTGGATCAGAAACTCAGCCCACCCAGCGCCCCCATCGGCATCACCGGGGGCACGCCGGCCGAGTCGCAAAGGTCCAACACAGACAGCCCGGGCAGCGCGGCCCTCATAGTCAGAGGCGGCACGCCCGTCGTCGGCGCGGGGAGCACAACCCTCGGACTGCACGAGCAGCAGCCCGTCAGCTCAGAACAGTTCTTCGTCGCCTGGCTGAGACCGTTGGGCCGCACCACGATCCGCGTCAACGACGACACCCCGCTTCCGGTGCGCCGCGTACAACAGATCTGGGGCGTGGACGATCTCAACCTCTTCTGGACAACGGCCCGCGTGAAGGTGCACACCATGTGCAACTACTCGGCAGACGGCGACAACTGGGAGATCGACGCCGAGGCGGAGGCGCAGCGCACCCACGACCGGATCCTCTACCTCGCGAGCCACGACGTGAGCATCCAGCTCCCCGACGGCCGCATCGCAAGCCCGAGCTATCTGGAGGTCATCCAGGTCCCGCTCTGGATCGACTACGAAAACGACCAGATCCTCGACAAAGAGGCCGAATACGAGATCGGTCTCGACTTCACCAGCGCGGCACCCTAAGCCGCATCCCTGAGCAGCCCGCGCCCGCCCGGCGATTGCCCGGCGGGTTTTGTTTGCGCCGGAATTGCGTTCCGGTCCACCACGATTCCGAAAGGAAAGCCACTCATGGTCAATCGACCCTCCACGGGAACGACCTGGGACGCCGGCGGCTACGGAGACGTTGACAACCGGTTCCTGGAAGGCCGCTCCAAGCTTGTCGCGGTCGGGATCCGCGACGCGCGCGGCGCCGCCACTGACCTGTCGCCACACAACCCTGACGGCAGCGTGCGCTGGTCCCCGTTCGCCCAGGACAACCAGATACGCGGCGACCTGTGGGCCAAGAAGCGCATCAACGGCGTCTGGCAGAACAACCCCGACGACAACGAGGGTTTCGAGTTCGTCGGTGCATTCAAGGACGGCAGCGGCCCGTCGAGCAAGCCGAAGATCGACAACGATGACTTCAACATCATCCAGTCGATGTACCCGTTCGACTCGACGATCGTGTCGCAGACGCTGCCGTTCACGTTCACCCCGGTGGAGACGGCCAAGCCGCTGGTGCGCCGGCTGGAAAACAACCTGCCGCTCAACGCCGAGGATGGCACGAACCTCGTCGAGCTGCCGGGCGCGTTGGGCGCCGGGTGGGGCTCGCCGGTCGATTCGGAAAACATCGACCGCCAGGTGCTTCTCATCCGGGCCCGCAGCGTCGCCGGCAAGAAGCTCTACACCGTCGACGGCTACAACCTGGTGCGCCTCAACGACGTCGGCGAGGCCAAGCTGGGCGACAAGAAGAACTCGGCCGCACGTGACCTGACGTTCCAGCCGTTGCCCGACGGGCTGTTCATGGCGATGATCGACGGGGCCTACCGGCCGATCATGAAGTGGACCTGGTCGGGCGGCGACGGGTGGACGTCGCTGGGTGGCGCGCCGATCCTCGACAGCTCGGCCCCGGTGGCGACGGCCACGACGGCCGGCAAGGCCACGCTGGCGTTCCCCGACCCGACGGGCGGCGACGCACCGTTCGTCATCACCGCGGAGTTCTCGGTCGACGCCGGAGTCACCTGGTCCGCCGCGACGCTCGACGGCCCCGGTGCGGTCACCTCCTCGGCTGGCACCACCACGGTGAAGATCAAGTCGCTGGCCGCGGGCAGCACGCTGCTGCGCGCCGTGGTCACCGGCGACAACGGCGCGGTGTCGCGGACCGCGGCGTCGAACGCCATCACCGTCAGCTGAAAGACCCCCGCCGGGTAGGTGTTTGGGCGCCGTCGCGCCCTGGGCTGGCGCCTACCCGGCGGGCCACCAAACCCCCTAGAGCCCAACCCTTTCAGCCCATCAACAGCCCGAGAGGAACTTTCAGCCCATGCCCGACAAACAGCCGGTCGAGATCACCGACGAGGTCAAGCACGCCCACGTCGTCAACGCCGCCGACGCCCGAGCCCAGGCCAGCGAAGGCCAATACAGCTTCCTGCGTAGCGAGTTCCGCCGCGCCAAGCCCACGGCCGAACATCCCGAGGGCGAGGTTTTCGAGATCCCGCACAAGGACCTGCTGGACAACGATCAGCAGGAACGGTGGGAAGACCTGCAGGATGACCTCCTGCACAAATACCAGCGAGAGCCAGACGTCTACACGCCCGATGGCAAGACGCTGATCGCCAAGGGCGCGCTGGTGGTACCACACAGGGACAAAGACGGAAATCGCTTGCCGCCGTGGCCGTATCGGCTGGCCATCGTGCTGTGGGGCGAGGACGGCGCCAAACGCGCCAAAGAGGGCGGAATTCTGCTCAGCGAGATCGAGGTCATCTGGGCCAAACAGGACCAGGAGATGAAGGAGCGCTTGGCCAGCGACCCCAAAAGTGCTGGCAGCGGTTCTGGCGTGGCGACAGCATCCCACTGAGATCGAATGCGATCTGGCCGATCGCGGCCACGACATCTTCGACTGGCACGCCGGGCGGATGTCGAGCCGCCGCCTACTGGTCCTGCTCAAAGAGGCGCCCGAGCGCGGACCCTACAAGACAGCGCTGCGTGGCGGCCGGTGGCCGGAGCTCGAAACGATGATCGCCGAGCTGCACAAGGAGTTCGCAGCGTTCCGCGCCAGCCATTACGTCGGCACCGAACACGAGTACACCCCGAAGATGTTCGTCGACCCCTCGGAGCGCGCGCAGATTCTGCGCGACGAGGCCGAGGCCGAGGCGTTCATCGAGGAAGCCCAAGAAGACATGTTCGACCAGCTCGGTTGGTCGTGAGCGACAAACGAAAGGTGGTGAGCCGTGCCGATTTTGCTTGACATCGCGGCTCGCCCCGACGAGGCGTCGTTCAAACGGGCCGCCGAAGGATTCGTCCGGCAGGCCGGTGTCGCGGGCCGGGAGGCCTCGTCTGCCTTCAACAAGAGCTTCGCGGCCGGGTCCAAGGACGTGCAGGCCGCTGTCTCGGAGTACCAGCGGGCCTACGACAAGATCGCCGACGCGAGCGGCAAGGCCAACGCCGCGGAGACCGAACGCCAGCGGCTGCGCGAGCGCGCCAAAGCCCAGGCCCGCGACGTCGAGGCCGCCGAGAAGCGGGTCGCTGACGCGATCGAGAAGGGCGGCAAGGAAAGTGCGGCCGCGCTCAACGCACAGCGGGAGCTGCTGCGGGTCAAAGACCAGCTGGCCGCGACGAACACCAAACTAGTTCGCACCGCCGAAACGGTCGCCAAAAATGAGCGTGACCAGGCCCGCTACACCCGGGAGGCCGTGACCGCCTACCGCGAGCTCGAGGAAGCCAAACGCCGTGCCGCCCAGTCTGGTTCGGGTTTCGCCCAGTCGTTCGGCCGCGGAACCTCCGAGCTGACGCGAGGGCTGACCAGCAACATGGGCGGTATCGTCGGCCAGTTCAGCAGCCTCGGCGGCGGCGCGGGCAAGGCATTCGTGGCCGGGGCGGTCGCCGCGATCGTGGGCGGCGAGCTGGTCAAGGCCGCCACCACGGTGGCTCAGACCGCGGTCGCCGCGATGAAGTCGGTGTTCGAGTCCGGCCTGGACTTCGAGCGCACCTTCAACAAGCTGCAGGGCGTCACCCGCGCCCGCCCCGGCGAGATGACCCAACTGCGGGCCCAGGCGGCAGCCCTCGGCAACGACCTGACGTTGCCCGGGGTGTCGGCCAAGGATGCGCTCGACGCGATGCTCGAGCTGTCCAAGGGCGGCCTCGGACTCGAAGACGTGCAGAAGTCGGTGCGCGGCACGCTGCTGCTGTCCACGGCGGCCGGCATCACCCCGGCGGAGGCGGCCCAGTCTCAGGCGTCGGTACTGCAGGCGTTCAACCTCGACCCGTCGGCGGCCGGGCACGTGGCCGACCTGTTGACCGCCGTGCAGCAGGCCGCACCCGGCGAAATTCCCGACTTCGCTTTGGGTTTGCAGCAGGCCGCCACCGTGGCGCACGGCTTCAAAATGTCGGTCGAGGACACCCTGGCGACCCTCGGGGTGTTCCACAAGGCCGGCATCGTCGGCTCCGACGCGGGCACGTCGTTGAAGACGCTGCTCACCCATATCGCCAATCCCAGCGGCGAATCCCAGGCGGCCATCGGGGAGCTCGGGCTGAACCTCACCGACAAGAACGGCAACTTCATCGGGATGCGGGCACTGTTCCAGCAGCTGCACGACGCCGCCGCGCGGATGCGGCCTGATCAGTTCCAGCAGAACGTCGCCCAGCTCTTCGGAACCGACGCGATCCGCGGCGCCATGATCGGCAGCGACACCGGCCCGCAGATGTTCGATCAGGTGATGGCCGA
This sequence comes from Mycobacterium palustre, assembly GCF_002101785.1. GTDB lineage: Bacteria > Actinomycetota > Actinomycetes > Mycobacteriales > Mycobacteriaceae > Mycobacterium > Mycobacterium palustre. The sequence continues at coordinate 1,727 of NZ_LQPJ01000121.1, read as the reverse complement.
ATTCACCCACGGCGGCCAGGCACAGGAGATGGGCGCGGCCATGATGAAGGGCTGGCCGGGCCTGGTCGAGAAAATCCACAACGGCATCGACTCCATCAAAGGCTCGCTGTTCGACCTGTTCAACACCGAGGGCGCGCAGAAGTTCGGCGACGAGATCGTCAACGAAATCAGCAAGATCGGCAAATGGGTCGACACCCACAAGGCCGAAATCGCCAGCTTCTTCGGCAACATGGCGTCGGCCGCGGTCCGCGCCCTCGACGGGATCGCCGCCTTCACCTCCGGTGGCATCCGCTTGCTGGCCATGTTCGAGCAAGTCGCCGGGCGGGCGGCCGGCACCTGGATTCACGTGCTGTCCAACGCGACCGGGTTCGTCGGCGGCATCCTCAAGCACATCCCCGGCATGGGCGGCCTGGGCAAGGACCTCGAGGACGTCGCCCGGGCGGGCAACAAACTTGGAGACACCTCATTCCACATGGGCGACACCCTCAACCATGTCGCCGAAGGTATCGACAGGCTCCGCAGCCCGCTCGGCAGCCTGGCCAACAACATCGACAAGTACACCCAAAGCGCCGCGGACGCCTTCACCGTCACCGACAAGCTGGGCGACTCGGCGTCGAAGCTGCAAGTCGTCGGCAGCGACCTCGTCATCGCGATCAAGGACAACACCCCCGAGGTCGAAGCCGGGCTCCAGGGTCTGCACGCCCACCTGGAGAAGATGGCTAACGACCCAACGCATCTGCGGGTCGTGCCCGACACGCAGGAGGCGGCGAACAACCTCACCGCGTTCCGCAACCAGCAGTCGGAGACGCCGATCGCCTTGCCGATCCAGGTGAACGTCAACGCGGCGACCGCGTCGATGGAAGCCTTCTACAACCAGTTCTTCCGCAACCCGCCGCCCATCCAGGTCCAGGCTGCGCCGCCGCCAGGCAGCAACGCCCTGGCGCCGCAATTCTTTGTGCCGCCGCCCCCACCGGCGCCACCGCCGCCACCCCGGGCGACCGGCGGCATCTTCAGCGGCCTAAGGTCGTTCGCCTACGGCAAGCTGCCGGGCCACGCCATGGTGCAGCCTCCGTCGGGCAAGGGCGGCCTGGTGCAGTGGGCCGAGGACTCCACTGGCGGCGAGGCGTTCATCCCGCTGCGCGGTGGCCAGCGCTCGATCGACATCTGGGCCCAAACCGGGCGCCTCCTGGGGGTTTTCGCAGGCGGCGGATTCAACAACGCCGACGGCGGAGGCGGCCTGGCACGCCTCTATCAGACCGCGGCGGCACTCGCCGGCGGCCCCTACGTGTGGGGAGCCACCGACTGCTCCGGCGCGGTCTCCGAGCTCGTGAACGCCGCCCTGGGCACCAGCGGCCGCATGGACACCAGCTCGGCGCGCCAGTGGCTCGCCGAGCGCGGCTTCATCATGGGCCAAGGCCCTCCGGGGACGTTCCGGGTCGGCTGGCACAACGGCGGCCCGGGCGGCGGCCACATGGCCGCAACCCTCCCGGACGGCACGCATTTCGAGTCGGGCGGCTCGCACGGCAACATCATGCTCGGCGGCGGCGCGGCCGGCGCGGAGGATCCGCAGTTCGACCAGCACGCCTATCTGCCGATGCAGGCCCTCTATCCGGATGGCCGCGGCGGCGGCGGGGGCGGTGCCGGGTTCAGCATGGCCGGGTTCGGATCTGGCGGCGGCGGAGGCGCTGGCGGTGGGGGCGGTTTCGGCGGCGCGGGCGGCTTCGGCG
>NZ_LQPJ01000120.1 GCF_002101785.1 Mycobacterium palustre | reverse complement strand
CGACACGCCACACCCCACCCGGGGGTTCTCCTCACATCAAGCCGACACGCCTGCTACCAACGTCCTGGCCGAGTACAACTAGGGCCCGCGCTACTGCTGGCCGTCGAGCGCGGCCGCGGGCACCGGCGCGTCGGCGGCCAGCGCGTCGAACAGCGTGCCGGCCGCGTCGTGGTTCCACACCACCACCGCCCCGGCCGCGCTGTCGTTGAAGCTGCCGATCGGGACGGTCATCGCCGTGGTGGTCCCGCGCAGTGCCCAGCCCAGCCACGCCAGGTCCCACACGTGGTCGCCGCGGTCCACGCTCAGGGCGCGGGCGGCCGTGCGGGGCACCGAGTACCACCGCACCGGATCGAGCCACACCGTCGGGCTGGTCATCCGGTGCAGCAGCGCAGCCAGGAACTGCCGTTGGTTGACCATCCGGTCCAGGTCCGCGCGCGGCGTGTCACGCGTCCGGACGTAGCCGAGCGCCGTGCGGCCGTCCAGCTTCTGGCAGCCGGCGGGCAGGTCGACGCCGGCCAGCGGATCGCTGATCGGCATGGTCGGGCACATGGTGACCCCGCCCAGCGCGTCGACCAGGGCGGCGAACCCGTCGAAGCCGATCTCGGCGTAGTGGTCCAGCCGTAGCCCGGTGGCCTGCTCGACCGTGCGCGCCAGCAGGGGAGCGCCGCCGATCGCGAAGGCGGCGTTGATCTTGTCCTTGCCGTGGTTCGGGATCGGCACGTAGGAGTCGCGCGGGAGCGACACCACGGTCGCCGGCGTGCTCGACGTGAGCTGCGGGACGTGCACGAGCAGGATGGTGTCGGTGCGGCTGTTGCCGACGTCGCCGCCGGTCGCCAAGTCCCGCTGCTGCTCGGCGGTGAGGCCCTGGCGGGAATCGGAGCCGACGATCAGCCAGTTGGTGCCGCGCCCGGGGCCCGGGCGGTCGGGATAGTCGGTGAGCACCTGCCCGCGGCGCAGCGCCGTGTCGAACCAGGCGTCCGCCGCGACGAGGCCGGCGCCGCCCACCAGCACGACGACCAGCAGGATCGACGCCACGACGCGGACCCAGCTTCGGCGCTTGCGCCGCGCGCTGGGGGGGACGGGACGGGCCGGCGGAGGTGGCGGGGCCGGTCGGCGCAGCGGCGCGGTCGGGCCGAATTGCCCCTGGGGCCCCGGCCGCTGGCGTGATCGGTCGCCGTGCACCTGCACAAGGTACGTGCAGGCGGCGGCGCGGGTCAGCGGCGGGCGCGCAGCCCGTTGACGAACGGGCAGCCCATCAGCAAGCGGAAGGCCTGGCTGAGCCCGGGCATGTCGTCGACCGGCCGGTGGAACGGCAGCCGCACGTCGCGGTCGCCGTCGGTGCCCTCGATCCGGAACCGCATCCCGTAGCGGTCGAGGCCGAGCGGGCGGACCTTGCCGCGGCGCAACGGCGCGGGCAGCTTGGACACCAGCCGCGCCAGGACGTCGTTGTGGACGGTGTCCAGGTGCCAGAGCAGGCTCGCCTCGATCGCGCAGAACGGGTCGGGCCGGGCCGCGAGCAGGTCCGAAACGCTCACGGGTTCGGCGCCGGTGGAATCGGTGACGACCACCGATGCGATCTCTAGCCGTAGCAGTGCGTAGCGGGCATCGCCCCCGTCGGCGGGCGCGGACCGGGGGGTTTCGACCTGCAGCAGGGCCGGGTTGGGGTGCTCGGTGGCGATCCGGTCCAGCAGCGCCGTCACCGCCGCGCCCGGCACCGACACCAGGCGGCCGCGCACCCACACCAGCGACCGGACCGGCTCCCGCAACGGCAGCGGGGCGTAGTCGGTCAGTTCCAGCAGCGCCTGCGATCCCGACGCCGCCCGGGCGGCGCCGACGGGCAGGGCGATCGCGAAGGAGCCGTCGGGCAACAGATGATGCACGGGCGTCGGGACGGGGTCCCGGCGCTCGATCGCCAGCAGCGCGGCGCCGGCCCGGCTGCACGCGCTGCGGATGCGTTCGGCGGTCGTCGGCGCGGGGATCGTCGGCGTCATCGTTCTCCTCGGGAGCTAGCTTAGGTAAGCCTAAGTTAACTTACGACCCGCGCCGTCGCAAGGGCCTCTATCGTTGGCCGCCGTTAGGGTTGGGGCGTGGCCCGCATCGCTTACCTCGGCCCCGAGGGGACGTTCACCGAGGCGGCGCTGCTGCAGATCACGGGCGCCGGGCTGGTTCCCGGGCAGGACGCGGATCCCCTGCGGCGCATGCCAATCGACAGCACGCCCGCGGCGCTCGACGCGGTGCGTGACGGCGCCGCCGACTACGCGTGCGTCCCGATCGAGAACTCGATCGACGGCTCGGTGACGCCCACGCTGGACAGTTTGGCCATCGGTTCGCCGCTGCAAGTCTTCGCCGAGACGACGCTCGACGTGGCGTTCAGCATCGCCGTCAAACCCGGCCTCGGCGCGGCCGACGTGCGCACGCTGGCGGCCTTCCCGGTGGCGGTGGCCCAGGTGCGGCGGTGGCTGGCCGCGCACCTGCCCGGCGCCGAAGTGCGGCCGGCCTACTCCAACGCCGACGCGGCGCGGCAAGTGGCCGAGGGCCAGGCCGACGCCGCGGTGACCTCGCCGCTGGCCGCCGCCCATTGGGGGCTGGCGTCGCTGGCCGACGGCGTGGTCGACGAGCGCAACGCGCGCACCCGGTTCGTGCTGATCGGCCCGCCGGGTCCGCCGCCGGCGCGCACCGGGGCCGACCGGACGTCGGTGGTGTTGCGCATCGACAATGTGCCGGGCGCTCTGTTATCGGCGCTGGCCGAATTCGGCATTCGCGGCATCGACCTCACCCGGATCGAATCCAGGCCGACCAGAACGGAACTGGGCACCTACCTGTTTTTCGCCGACTGCGTCGGCCACATCGACGACGGCGCCGTCGCCGAGGCACTCAAGGCGCTGCACCGTCGTTGTGCCGATGTGCGATACCTGGGTTCCTGGCCGACGGGTTCGGCGGCCGGCGTGCCGCCGCCGTCGGTCGACGAGGCGTCGCGCTGGCTGTCGCGGCTGCGCGAAGGCAAGCCATGACCGGCCGCCTGGTGCTGGTGCGGCACGGCCAGTCCTACGGCAACGTCGAGCGCCGGCTGGACACCCGGCCGCCCGGCGCGGAGCTGACGCCGCTGGGCCGCGACCAGGCCCGGGCGTTCGCCCGCAGCTCGGGACGCCCCGCGATCCTCGCGCACTCCGTGGCCACCCGGGCGTCGCAGACCGCCGCGGTGATCGGCACCGAACTCGACCTGGCCGCGCTGGAAATTCCCGGGATCCACGAGGTGCAGGTGGGCAGTCTGGAGGACCGCAACGACGACGAGGCGGTGGCGGAATTCAACGCGATCTACGAGCGATGGCATCGCGGCGAGGTCGACCTGCCGCTGCCCGGCGGCGAGACGGGCAGCGAGGTGCTGGGTCGCTACGTGCCGGTGCTGACCGAATTGCGCATGCGCTACCTCGACGACGAAAAGTTCCACGGCGACATCGTCGTCGTCAGCCACGGGGCGGCCATCCGGCTGGCGGCTGCCGTGCTGGCCGGCGTGGACGGCAACTTCGCCCTGGATCACCACCTCGACAACGCCGAATCGGTGGTGTTGGCCCCGATCACCGACGGCCGGTGGAGCTGCCTGCGCTGGGGCACGCTGACGCCGCCGTTCTACCCGCAGGCCGACGCGAGTCCGGTCCTGGATGCGCTCAGCTCAAGCACCGACCCGATGGGCTAGCTGTACTCGGCCAGGACGTTGGTAGCAGGCGTGTCGGCTTGATGTGAGGAGAACCCCCGGGTGGGGTGTGGCGTGTCG
>NZ_LQPJ01000119.1 GCF_002101785.1 Mycobacterium palustre | reverse complement strand
TGTAGGGGCCGGGCGGGTCGGGTTCGGCACTGTAGGCAAGCTCTTGCACCGGGTCCTCGACGGGCGGCAGCGCGAGCGTGCTCGGCGCACCCAACTGCGCGTTCGCGGCGGCCAGCGCGGCCCCCCGTGCCAACGCCATCTCGGGTTCCTCGGGGGCCGTCACCGAGACCGACGTCGCAGCGTCCAGCGCCGGCTTGATTGATGCGATGTCGACGCCGTCGCCGACGAGGAACACGCCGTCGGGTCGGGCGGACATGGATTCGGCGGTCGTGACCATCGCGGCCAGCCGAGCCAGCGCCGCGTCGCCGGACGCCAGGGGCTGCCGGTGCACGTCGGCGGTCGAGCCGTCCGAGGTGTCGACGACGGCCAGCGTCGCGAGGGCCGGCTGGACGAACAGCAGCGCGGTGCGCGTCGAGCCCGTCGCACCGCCGACCGCCTGGGCCAGCGCCGCCGCCGCGGTGAAGGCCGAGACCAGCGTGACGTCCCGGATGTCGCGCGCGGCCAAGGCGTTTCGCAGTGCGGACGCCTGGACGTGCTCGGTCGACGTCAACCCGGTAAATCGCAGCACGTGCCCGTTTTCGGCGGCGCTTTCCCGCGTTCCGAGGATGGCCGCGATCGCCCGATCGGCGGCGACGGCCGCGTCGCGCGGGATCCCGAAAACGGCCTGGTCGACGGTGACGCCGCCGGCACCCTCACCTTCCACGAGCACCATGCGGACCCGGTCAGGCGCGATCGACACGCCAAGGACGACGTCCACTGCTCCTCCATCTCAATTGACGGTCTTGGCCACCCTAGCGAGCCGGGCGCGGCACGCCCGTCGGTGCGGAATGGCTAACGGTGCCCGAAGCCGCCGAATCCGTGGCCCCCGCCAAAGCCGCCGAATCCGTGCCCGCCGAACGGTCCGTGGCCGCCGCCGAAGGGCCCACGGAAGGGACCGTGCCCACCACCGAACGGGCCGCGGAAGGGACCATGGCCGCCGCCGAACGGGCCGCGGGGTCCCGGCCCGCCGCCGAAGGGGCCGCGGCCGCCGCCGAACCGGGGCACCGGAGGTTGGACGACCGGCACTCGAGGCACCGGAACGAAAACGGGCGGTGGAACCGCGGGAATCGGGACGGGTGCCGGGGGCGCCGCCGGGGCCGGGACCGCGGCGGGCGGGTTCATCGGATGCGGCGCCGCCACCGGCGCGGGCGCCTGGATCTTCGGCTTGGCCACCGGCGGTGCCGCCGGGGGCGGCGGCGCGGGTTGGGTTGGGACGACGATGTTTTCGTTAGGGCTCGGTCGCAACGCGACCGTCGGGCGGATGCTGATCGCCAACGCGATTTCAAGCGCCACAACGGCGGTGATGAAGACCACCGCAAGCGTGCTCCCCACCAGCAGCACGGACCTGCGCCGCTGGACGGTCTCATCCAGGGCGCTTTGGTCCTCGGCGTCGGGCACGGCGCTGTAGGCGACATTGGGCCTGCCTGCACCGGCATCGGCGGAAACGACTGGCACGCTGCGGTATTCGGGCAGGTATCCCGGCAGCAGCCCGGGAGACTGGCCGGCGAGCGCTAGCGGGTCGACCTCGCCGGTGCCGGGGTCCAGCGCGTAAGCCAGTGCGGCCGTGGACGAGGCGAACAGCGGCGCGTTCGCCGACGCCAACGCCGCGCCGCGAGCCAGGGCCGTCTCCGGCTCGTCGGGCACGGACAGTTCCAGAAAGGTCGCGGCTTCCAGCGCCGGCTTGATCAGCGGGACGTCGACGCCGGAACCGACAACGACCACGCCCTCCGGGCGCGCCTCCAATGCCTCGGCGCCGGAAACCAATTCGACGAGCTCGCCTACCGCCTGGTCCTCATCGTCGGCGAGGATTCGGCGGTGCACCTCGGAGATCGATCCGTCGGCGGTGTCCACCACGGCCAACGTCGCGGTGTACGGCTCGATGAAGAGCAGCGCGGTGTGCGCATAGTGCGTGGCGTCGCCGATCGCCTGGGTGAGCGCGGCCGCGGCCATGAAGGCCGAGACCAGCATCACGTTCTCGATTTTGTGTGCGATCAGCACGTCGCGCAGCAGCGCGGCCTCGACGTGATCGGTCCAGGTGACCCCCGTCGACAGGATTTGATAGCCGCCCTCGGCGGCGCCCTCGCGGGTGCCCAGGATTGCAGAGATCACCTCGTTAGGCGCCGTGGACGGCGCCGCCGCCGCGTCGACGTCGAAGTTGTCCTGGTCGACCGTCACCCCGTCGGCGTTTTCGCCTTCGACCAGGACCATGCGGACCTTCGTAGGCGCCATAGATACGCCCAGCACGATGCCCACCACCGCTGAAGTCCCCCTCGGTAGTTTGCTGTGCCGCCGGACAAGTACATCGGCGAACACGATTCCCCGGCGCTATGCGATTCAGGTTCCGGGGAGCGAGGCGGCGCGGATTTTCGACCGGCCTCAATACTTCGACCCTACCCGCGCAACCGCGGGGGTGCGCTCGAGCCGGGAGCGAATGGGCTAGTGGCGCCCGCCGCCGCTGTGACCGCCGCCAAAGCCGCCACCGCCGCTGTGACCGCCGCCAAAGCCGCCACCGCCGCTGTGGCCGCCGCCAAAGCCGCCGCCGCCGAAGGGACCACCACCGATCGGGCCACCACCACCAATGGGACCGCCCCCACCGATCGGGCCGCCGCCAATGGGACCGCCACCGCCGAAGGGGCCGTCACCACCGATCGGGCCGCCACCACCCGGGAGGTGAACGGGCCCGTCTCCGCCGGTGCCACCAGGACCGGTGCCGGGCAGCGGAACGTGCCCACCGCCGGTGCCACCAGGACCGGTGCCGGGCAGCGGAACGTGCCCACCGCCGGTGCCACCAGGACCGGTGCCGGGCAGCGGAACATGCCCGCCGGTGCCGGTGCCGGGGCTACTCGGCTTGGGGAGGGGGCCTTGCCCCGGCAGAGGTTGGTGCGGAGGCGACTGCGGCACGTTGCCACCGACCTGCGGAGGCTGCGGGATGTGCACCGGCGGTTGGGGCAGCACGGCTTGCGGGGGCACCAGGTGAGGCGGGGCCTGGATTACCGGCGGGCTCAGAATCGGGTCGGGAACGGGCAACCGCAGCGCAGGCGCGGGAACCGGCAACACCGGAGGCACCACCGCCGGGACCGGCACCACCGGATCGATCGCGGGCGGGGCCGCGGGCAGCGGCGCAGCCGGAGGCGGGGCCGCGGGCAGCGGCGCAGCCGGAGGCGGGGCCGCGGGAAGCGGGGCTGGCGCCGGCGCGTTCAGGGGCCGCGGCGCCGCGGCGGGCGCCGGCAGCTTGATCTTCGGCATCGCCGGGGCCGCCTGGACTGCGGGCGCCGGGGCCTGTTGCGTTGGGACGATCAGGTCTTGGGCCGGCGTCGGCCGCAAGGCGACCGTCCCGGTGGTGCGAATCCCGATGGCCAGCGCGATCTCCAGGGCCAACACCGCGCTGATGCCGACGACGGCCAACCCGCTACCGACCAGCAGCACCGGCCGGCGGCGCGGTTGGTCCGGGGCGAACAGGTTTTCGATGACGACGGTCGGGGCCTCGGCGTCCTCGTCGGGCACCGCGCTGTAGGCCAGCTCGTCGTCGGCACCCGCGACGCGGAGGTACTCGGGCAACGCCGAGCCGTCGACCGCACCGGTGCCGGGGTCCTGCGCGTAGGCCAGCGCGGCCGTCGAGGCCGTGAACAACGGCGCGTTGGCCGAGGCCAGGGCCGCGCCGCGGGCCAACGCCGTCTCGGGCTCCTCGGGCGCGCTCACGTCCAGGGACGTCGCGGACTCCAGCGCCGGCTTGATCGAGGCGATGTCGACGCCCGATCCCACCAGGAACAGCCCGTCCGGGGCCGATTGCAACCGCTCCAGGCCGGCGAGCATGCCGCTGAGCTGCGCGGTGGCCTGCTCGTAGGACTCGGCGTAGATCTGCTGCTTGTAAACGTCGGCGACGGAACCGTCGGAGGTCTTCACGACGGCCAGCGTCGCGGTGTCGGGCTCGACGAAAAGCACCGCGGTGCGCTCGTAACCCATTGCGCCGCCGACGCTTTGAGCCAGCGCGGTGGCGGCCAGGAACGCCGACACCAGCATGACGTTCTCGACCTTGTGGGCGGCCAGCGCGTCGCGCAGGGCGGCCGCTTCGAGTTGGTCGGTCCACGTCACCCCGATCGCCGACAGCTCCAGGCCGGCGTCGGCCGCGCCTCGCGGGTGCCGAGGATGGCCGCGATTACCTGATCGGGCCCCGTGGCGGTGGCCGGGTCGTCGGCGGCGGTGACGTCAAACTCGTCCTCTTCGACGGTGGCGCCGTCGGCGTTTTCGCCTTCCAGCACGACCATCGCGATCGATGCCGGTGCCATCGACACCCCGAGCACGATATCCAAAACAAACCCCTCCAAAGGTGTTGCCGGTCACGCCATGGTCAGGTGGAGGAGGAAACCACGACCAATTCATCATGGCTCAGAAACGCTGTGCCGGCGCCGTACTGAACTTAGGTAGATCTTATGAAGTTTTCATACGAGCGAGACGGCGTCGGGCCGCGCTGGCCCTGGTACTTCGAACCGACGCGCGAGCTGCCGTAGGGGTGCTCGGCCGGGCTGGTCAACCGCAGGATGCAGAGCTGGCCGATCTTCATGCCCGGCCACAGGGTGATCGGCAGGTTGGCGACGTTGGACAGCTCGAGCGTGATGTGACCGCTGAAGCCCGGATCGATGAATCCGGCCGTCGAATGCGTCAACAGGCCCAGGCGGCCCAGCGACGACTTGCCCTCCAGACGCCCCGCGAGGTCGTCGGGCAGGGTGAACAGCTCCAGCGTCGACCCCAGGACGAACTCGCCGGGATGCAGCACGAACGGTTCCCCGTCGAGGGGCTCCACGAGGCTCGTCAGCTCGTCCTGCTGCTTGGCGGGGTCGATGTGGGTGTAGCGGGTGTTGTTGAAGACCCGGAACATGCGGTCGAGGCGGACGTCGATGCTGGACGGCTGCACCAAGGTGTCGTCGAACGGGTCGATGCCCAGCCGGCCGGCGGTGATTTCGGCCCGCAGATCACGATCGGAGAGCAGCACCCGCTGAGCCTATCCGCTGCTCGCCTTCTCGCCTTCAGTCCGCGAGGTACATTTCCCGGCCGGTGGGATATCCCCCGCCCGTGGTGGTGACGTGAACGTGGTCGAAGTGGCCGAGCCGGCTGGGCTGCGCGCCACCGGGTGTGTAGTAGACGCCGCGCCAGATCGCGTCTTGGATCGCGAACCGCTTCGCGTTGCGCATCACGTACGCGACGATCGCGTTGCCCAGCGCGATGCCCTCGGCGCTGCCGGGGTTGGGGATCATCACGTCGAGGGCCAGGCCGCGGGGGTGCCAGGGCAGCGCATCCGGTCTCACACCGCCGATCTGATGGATCTGGGGGAAGGTCGCGCTGATCGCCCGGGCCACCAGGATCGTCCGAACCTGCAGGCCCTGCTCCGGCGCCACCCCGACCGGCAAAAAGCGCGACCGCGTGTGGTAGCGCGACGCCGCGACCGGCTGGCCGTCCGGCGAACCGGCGGCTTTGCCCGACGGCGTCGGCGCCGCCGCGACGAGCTCCAGGCGCCAGGGGATGGTGTCTGCGATAACGGGCTTGGCCTCTTGGTGGACGGGTAATGGTCGGACGTCCCCGCTCGCCGCGAAGAAGACGGCGGCCGGCGCAAGCACCGCAGCCAGGGCTACCCGTGGCTTTCGCCGCTTCCTGGCTAATGAGTGCCGCCCCACCCAGAGCACATTACGGGCAGATCACGGAATAATAAACTTTGGGGTATGTGAGAAATCGCCGGAGGCAACTCACGAACTCGCAATGACGTTGTTGCGGACGGCATCTTGCGTCCGTGGCGCCGGATGCTAGCCTTTCGGAGCGACAGCGCCGATGTAGTTCAATGGCAGAACATCAGCTTCCCAAGCTGAATACGCGGGTTCGATTCCCGTCATCGGCTCCACCCGTCACCGCCAGCTGGCCGGCAGGTCGATGACGTGATTCGGGCAGTACTGCTGGGCCGCCAACGACATGACGTCGCGCGCGGCCTCGGCCGACATCTTGGCGCGCAACACCATGAAGGCGTACTCGGCCGGCGCGTAGCCCAGGTCGCGCGCCGTCGGGTCGTCCATCAGCTGGCACGCCTCCTTCTCCTGGTCGGCGTCGGCGTGGGCAGCTCCCGCCCCCAGCGCCAAGGCCGGCCCGAACAGGCAGGCGGCCGCGATCGCCACGACCGTCCTCATGGGCGTTTCCTCCCTCGCAGCTCCTCACAGCCCGCGCCCGCTCAAGCGGGCCACGGACCATTGTGGTCAGTCGCCGGGGCGACGGGCTGGAGCGTTGCCCGACATCAGCGAACACACCGGCAGGGTCATCCATGGGCCGCTGGCTTGCCTGCTTTCGCTGAACGATATGTGCGACTCCGCACGTGCCGCACAACAACACCGGCCGGGTTCCCGCGTTGACCGAACCCGATTGCGCCGCAGCGGCTTTGGAAGCCGAGGCATTGTTCCGCGCCACCAGCCCGACCACCACCCTGGCGCCCACGCTGGAGCGGCCGGCGCAACAGAATCCGGCCACGCTGGCCCTGATGCACGGCGCGTCGTTCACCGGCGATGGCGCCGGCCAAGTGCGCGGTCTGGCCGACGGCTTTGCCGCAATGGCCGCCCGCACCCGAGTGATCGCGCTTCGTTTGTCGTCGCCAATTCGTAAGATTTATTGCGCGCCGTGGCTTTTCAAGCTTCTATATACGAGTCCGGGCGGAAAGCATAAAAGGGCGAAGGAGAACAACGGGCTATGCCAGCACAGAGGATCTCTGGCCGGTTTAGGAATGCAGCGCTCGCAGGTGGCGCTTTGTTGGTGACGGCCGTCGTCTGCGCGGGGCCCGCGCACGCCGACGAGGCGTCCTACCTCAATCACCTGCACGCGATCGGCATCCAAGACCTCGAGGGCGGTGACCCGGCGCTGGTACAGACGGGTTGGAAAATCTGCCAGCAGATCTCCTGGGGTGCTCCCGCGTCGGAGCTGCAGTCGCTGGCACTGCAAAAGTCCACGCAGGACCTCGGTCCCAGGGGCATGACGCCCCGCCAGGCGGACGCCCTCGTCGACTACGCCATCGTGGATTTGTGCCCACGGGCGTGAGCCCTTAATTCACCAAAGGCCGAAACACCGGCAGGATTTGGTATTTCGCAGAGAAGCTGGCGCGGTCGTATTCGTCGCCGATCTCGCCGTCGTGGGCGATCACGGTCGGGCCGTCGACGGCGGAGAAGCTGAACTCGGGCGCCTGCACCTCGTGGTAGAGCGGGCTGCGCGGCAGCCGTCCCAACGCCAGGGCGATCAGGATCCGGGTCCGCGCCCACGGGCGACCGGTCTCCAGGATGCGCACGTCGATCAAGCCGTCGTCCATGCGGGTGCGCCGCGACGGGGCGAATCCCGTCGGCAGGTAAACCGAATTGCCCAAAAAGAACAGCGAGGTCTTGCAGGGTCTTGTTGTCGCAGCGGATGCGCACCGGCCGGTCGTGGCGCAGCGTGTGCAGCATCGCGTAGAACCCGGCGAGCGGCTTGCCGACGCGTTTTTCCAGTTTCTCGCGCTGCTGCACGAACGTCGGGTAGGCGCCGATGCTGGCGGTATTGAGCACCATGCGACTTTCGTTGAGGCACACCAGATCAACGCGGGCCACGCTCCCGCGCCGGATCGCGAAATGGTTGAACGTTCCGCCGGGGAAGACCGCCAGCGGCGGATTCTCCAGGCCCACCCCGACGGCGAACGCGGCGGCGCTGGCGAGTGCCCGGACGGCAGCGAGTTGGATGGAGGGACGGCGGCGCAATCGCCGGACCACCGGCACCGAGTCGTAGACGGGGCGCGGACGCGGGCGCAGCCGCTTGGCGACCTGGTTGGTGAGCAGGCTGGTCACCCCGAGCGTCACCACGCCGCGTGTCGCGCCCCGCTGCGCGGACTGTTTGCCCGACGAAAACAGCGCCGCGGCGATGGCCAACCACAGCTTGGAATGGTCGGCGGCCCGGGTCAGGTGCGGCATGACCGTGTCCAGCAGCGGCGTCGGCGTCTCGGCGATCGTCGCGAAGACCTCTCGATCGAGAGGTGCCGAGTCCCCGGGTGATCTGCTTGACGCCGCGCGCGCGTCGCCAGGGGCTGTTCATTCGCTCGACCCTAAGTTGGCAGGCATGCCCTACTCGGAGCGGTGGCGACAAAACGCCGAACGCCGGGGTGTGCCTCCCGACGTCGTCGCCGAGATCGGGCGTCGCCACGCCATCACCCCGCAGCGCTTCGCGCTCCTCGAGGACACCGAGGAGATCAACGACCCGCGCGGCAAGTCCTTTTTCCTGCTGCCGCCCGACATCACCGGGGACGACGCGCGCGCGGCGACGCTGCTGACCTACGTCCTCAACGCGGGCACCGACTACGGCAAGCCCGCCCACCGGCACCACGACTTTCCCGAGACGCCCTACTGCACGGCAGAGGTCGCGCGGATCATCAAGCGGCAGAACGCGAATCGCTGGAGCTACGCCCGCGACGTGGCGTTCGTGCACCGCAACGGCAGCCGGCTCGTCACGACGCCCAACGGCATGCTGATGGGCCTGGGCGGCAACTGGTTTCAGCGGCTGTTCAGCCAGCGCGGCGGCACCACCTGGGGCGACATCTTCATGGTCAACGCCGGCCGGGTCGCCGACCCGGCCGCACTGCTGCGCCGGATCGTCGGATCGGGGCGCGCGGGGCGCCGTCTTGAGTTGGACCGGCTGCTGCATCACGAGGAGCGGCACGCCCAGCAGTGGGCGGCACGCGGCTACGTGGGCATGCTCAGGGACTACGGCTGGGAACTGATTCGCGAGCTGACGTCGGGCGCCCCGAACCGGCTGGAAGAAGACGCCGGCCTGTCCGACGGCGGCTACCGATGAGCGGACAGAGCGTCGATCCCGTGATAGAGGATCATCGCGCCGATCACGACGAGGACCGCCGCGAGCAGGGCGGCGTTGTTCTCGTCCATCCAGACCTTGAGCCGCGCCATCGTGTCGTCGAGGCGGTCACCGGCGGCCGCGTAGGCGAGGATCGGGATCGCGACGCTCGACGCCGCGACGGCCACGAAGAACGCGGCGGCCAACCAGTCGCCGGCGGCGCCGAGCCCACTGCCGCCGATCGCCAGCCCGGCCGGCACACAGATGAGCGAGACGTCGGGTCGCACGACGGCCAGCGCCGCCCCCATCGCCCCGGCCCGGGTCGGGGTGATGGTGCTGAACGAGCGCATCCAGCCCGGTGACTCGCCGTGGCCCTGACGCCGCAACCACTTGGCGATCCCGTAGCAGATCAGCAGCGATCCGAAGACCACGCGCAGCCACGACGACCACCTCGGCGGGGACTTGTCGAGACCGCCCAGCAGTCCGGAGGCCGCGACGGACAGCGCGGTGAGCGCGGCCAGGCTGGCCAACCAACCGCCAAGGAAGGCAAGGCCGCTCGGCCGCGGCCGCGGCGCCTGCAACACCAGCACCGCGGGAATGATCGTGAGCGGCGAAAGCGAGATGACCAGCCCGAGGGGGACGAGACCGGTCCCGACCGTAACCCAGCTGCCTGCCACGGTCAGCCATCTTCGCACGGCAGAGCGGCTACAGCGCGCGAATCCCGTTGTAGATCACGATCAATCCGATCAGCACCAGGATGACCGCCAGCATCGCGGCGTGGTTGCGTTCCATCCACGCTTTGAGCCGCTCCAGCGCGTCGTCCAGGCGGTCACCGGCGGCCACGAACCCCAGTATCGGGACGGCCACCGTCAGCGACGAGACGACGACGAACACCGCGCCGCAGATCCAGCCCGCCGCGGCGCCCAGCCCGCCGGTGCCGATGGCCAACCCGGCCGCCGCGCACAGGATCAGCACCTCCGGCCGGATCGGCACCAGCACCACCCCGGTCAACGCCGCGCGCAGCGGGGTGAGCTTGGAGAACGAACGCATCCAGCCCGGCGTCTCGCCGCGGCGATGCCGGGTCAGCCAGCGGAACACGCCGAACGCGACCATCATCGACCCCAACACCACCCGCGCCCACGACGCCCACGTCGGCGGCGCGTGGTTCAGCCCACCGAGCAGGTCGGAAGCCCCGACGAAGGCCGCGGTGAGGGCCACCAGGCCCGCGAGCCAACCGCCGAGGAAGGCCAGGCCGGCCGGCCGGGGCCGCGGGGCGTGCAGGACCAGCACCGCCGGGATGACGGTGATCGGAGAGAGCGTGATCACCAGCCCGAGCGGAATCAGCTTGGTCAGCACGGAAAGCCAGTTGCCTGCCACGGGCAGCAATCATCGCATCGACTTCACGCGCCGGCGTGCCCTTTGCGGCGCAGCGTCCACGCCGGCACCCAGTGCGTCACCGTCTTGCGCCTGGAGCCGTACGCGATCGGGTAGGTGACCAGGCCCCACCAATCGCCCTGTTCGCAGATGCCCCAGCAGCTCAACCGGCCCTCGACCACCTTGTGCAGCTGCAGGCCGTTGGGCTGGTACCGCCCCGAGCGGTGCGGCTCGCGCGGGAACAGCACGGTCAGGTCGACCAGCACCGGGATCGGCGGGCGCACGACGCGGAAGGGGTCACGGGCCGGCTGCCCGTTGTATCCGATCGACGCGAGGTCGCCCATCTTTCGATCATACGTTCGAAGCGCCGGTTCGTTGAGTCGCCCACGTCGAGCTCATCCGCAACGACCACCTGTGGACCCATTGGGACTGCCGGTTTGGTCCCGACGGGTTCTGGCACGTCTGGCTCAGTAACTGAGGAGAAGGCCCGCCGCCGCGTCTGGCAACATAGCGGGCGGTGAGCGCCTCTGATACCCGCGAGTCCCGGCAGCGCCGTGGTGCGTTCGACCCGCTGTTCGTCGGAGTCCTCGCCGCCGCAATAAGTTTGGCCGGCGCCGCGCGCCCCTCGTTCTGGTATGACGAGGCCGCGACCATCTCGGCCTCCTACAGCCGGTCCTTGGGTCAGCTGTGGCAGATGCTGGGCAATGTCGACGCCGTACACGGCCTGTACTACCTGTTCATGCACGCCTGGTTCGGGGGCTTCCCGCCGACGGAGTTCTGGTCGCGGGCGCCCAGCGGTCTGGCGGTCGGCGCTGCGGCCGCGGGAATCGTGGTGTTGGGCAAGCAATTTGCGTCGCGCACCGTCGCCGTGATCTCCGGCATAATCTGCGCAATTTTGCCCCGCGCAACGTGGGCGGGCGTCGAGGCTCGCCCGTACGCCTTGTCGATGATGGCGGCGGTGTGGTTGACCGTGCTGTTGGTGGTCGCCGTCCGGCGTGACAACCGTTGGGTGTGGCTGGGTTACGGGATCGGGCTGGCGGGATCGGTTCTGCTGGAAACCTATCTGGTGCTGTTGGTGTCGGCGCACGCCGTTTTCCTCTGGGTTAGCCGCGGCGGCCGAGCGACGGTGCGGCACTTCGCGATCACGGCGGCGCTTACCGTCGGCGCCCTGACGCCGTTCATGTTGAAGGTCGCGGGGCAGGTTCAGCAGATCAAGTGGGTCGCCCCGATCGGGCACCGGACGATCGAAGACGTGGTGGTGCAGCAGTACTTCGAAAGGAGCCCGCCGTTCGCGGTGTTGTCGGCGCTGGTCGTGGTGACCGCGATTGGCTTGTGGCGCTTGACATCCGCGAGGCCCGCGGACACCGAGCGCCAGCTGTTGGCGCTGGCCGTGGCGTGGCTGGTGCTGCCCACCGCGCTGATCGTCGGGTGGTCGGCCGTGGTCCACCCGATCTACACGCCGCGCTACCTGTCGTTCACCGCGCCGGCGATGGCGCTGGTGCTGGGGGTGTGCATCGGTGCGCTGGCGGCCAAGCCCTGGGCGGCGACGGCCCTGGTCGTTCTCTTCGCGTTGGCGGCGGCGCCAAATTATGTTCGGGCGCAACGTAACCCGTACGCCAAGTACGGCATGGACTACAGCCAGGTCGCCGATCTGGTGACCGCGAAGGCGGCCCCGGGCGACTGCTTGCTCGTCAACGACACGGTGACGTTCATGCCGGCCCCGATGCGCCCGTTGCTGGCGGCGCGCCCCGACGCCTATCGCAAGCTGGTCGATCTCACGCTGTGGCAGCGGGCCGTCGATCGCAGAGAAGTCTTCGACACCAATCTCATTCCGGAGGTCGTCGCCCGGCCGTTGAGCCAGTGCCGCGTGGTGTGGATCATCACCCAGGCCGACAGGTCCGCCCCCGCCCACGAGCAGGGCCCCGCGCTTCCGCCCGGCCCGCTCTACGGCGCCACGCCGGCCTTCGCGGTCCCCCGCGACCTGGGCTTCCGCCTCGTCGAGCGCTGGCAGTTCAACCTGGTCCAGGTGATCAAAGCCGAACGCTGATCGCTACCAGATGCGGATGTAGTCGACGAGCATGTCCGCCGGGTAGGTTGCGGCGGCCGGATCGCCGGCGCCGACCCCGCCGACGGCCAGGGTGAACATGGGCGTCATCCAGTAGCCGGGTTGGTTGAACGGCCACCGGAAGTCGTCGGGAGCGCCGCCGTGGACGTGGATGGGCTTGTTGGGAACGCTGAAGTACTGGGCGCCGTCGCGCGCGAACTGGAAACCGTCCTCACCCCAGTGCATCCGCCACGTGTGCCAGCCGCCGTCGACAAGCCCGGGAATCGATTTTCCTTCCCAGGTCTTGCCGTTGGATGCCGCGTGCACCGTCGTCCCCGGGGGCCACGAGCCGTTGCCGTACCACTCGAACACGTCGACCTCGCCGTCGGGCAGCGGATCCTCGTTGACGCCCCAAAACGCCGACCACAGGCCCGGGAACAAGCAGTTCAGCTTGATCTTCGCTTCCCACGTCTGGTTGATCATGCTGCGGAAGTTGCCCCGCAGTTTGGCGCCGTAGTAGGTGTCCCCCTCTTGGGTGGCGCGCAGGACCAGGTTGGAGTTGCCGTCCTGGAAGACGTTTCGGCGGTCGTCGCGGTAGATCCCGGCCACCGGCGGGAACACGTCGTCCTGCCAGGACTGCACGGTCCACTTCGCCGGATCGGGCGCCGAGCCCGCGGGGCCGTCGAATTCGTCGGAGAAGATGTAGCCGCCGCCACCGGCCGACGGCGCCTCGGGCGGTGTCGGCAGCCGGGGCGACCGGGGCGCGGCCAGTGCCTCCGGGACCGGCATCGACGCCACAGCCGCCAGCATGCCGAGCCCCGTGGTCAACAACATGCTGCGACGATCCATGTGCAATCCCACCAATCCGTGAGCCGGAGCCTCCCGCCCGGCGTCACTCCCCGAAGCAACTCTCGCAAACGCCTGTTATGAAACCATGCGACGGGGCGGGCGCGCATCCCGCACCGGGCCGTGTCCTGCTGTTGTCCGCCTCAGCGGCCCGTGCAACCCACCGCGGGACGGGTCCCCACCCGCTCGCAGCGGGCGGCTGCGGTGGCGCTGCTCGGAGACGGTCAACCGGTCGGGAGCCGTTGATCGGCGGCATGCCCGCCAAGACGGGGCCGCGGGCCGGTGGCTCGAGTCCCGCGGCGACCCGGCTCGTCGGCGGATCGGCCCATGCTCACCTGCCGGCACGCGGCGCGTGGCCTGGCCGCGGGCAACCATCAATCCCCTTGACATCGACCCGGCCGGTGGTATCAAGGAGCTTGATAGTCCGATGTGGAAAGGAACGACAGCGATGTCTGGTAGTGGATTCTTTGGTGGTTTCGGTGGACCCGGCTTCGGTGGCTTCGGCGGCTGGGGCGGTTTCGGCGAGAAGGGTTGGGGCGGCTTCGGCGAAAAGGGTTGGGGTCACGGCGGATTCGGCGGCTTCGGTAAGGGTGGTTTCGGCGGGCCGGGCGGACCGCATCTCCTCAAGCGTGCGGCGTTCGTGACCGCGGCGCTGCTGCTCGACGGGCCGGCCGACGCCGAGCAGATCGTGCAACGGGTATCCGACGCGACCGAGGGCGCGTTCACCCCGCCGCAGGATTTGGCGGAGCTCGCCATCGGGGTGCTCGCGGGGCGCGGCGTCGTCACCGTCGACAACGGCGTGGCGACCCTGACCGAACTCGGCCAGAACCTGCTGGCGTGGCGGGGGGTCAGCAGCGAGACGGCGCACGCATTTTTGGGCCGGGCGGCCAAATTCGGCGACGTCTTCAAGATCCGCCGGACGCTCTTCGAGCTGGCGGGGCTGGCTCGCACCATCGCCTGGACGGGTACCGACGAGCAAAAGGAAAGGCTCGCCGAGACCCGGACCAAGGTGCTGGAGGCCCTGACCGAGGCGAAAAAGGAGCTCCACCGGGTCCTGGGCGAAAGCTAGCGGCGATCGCAAGCGCGGCGTAGCCGGGCGCAGCGGGTCGCCGCCATCGAGCCAGCGGCGATCGCAAGCGCGGCGCAGCCGGGCGCAGCGGGTCGCCGCCATCGAGCTAGCCGGCGGGCTCGCTGAGCTTGACCAGCATCTTTCCGATGTTGGCCCCGGTGAACAGGCCGTTGAGGGCGTCGACGCAGGCCTCGATGCCCTCAAAGACCGTCTGGCGCGCCCTGATTCGGCCCTCGCTCTCCCACTGGCGCAGCGCGGCGAACGCCTCGTCGAAGCGGCCCCAGTCGTCGAGCGCGTTGAAGCCCTGCATCAGCGCGGTCTTGGACAACAGGTTCACGTAGTTGGCCGGGCCGGGGTGCTCGCCGCTGAGGTAGCTCGAGATGACGCCGCACAACACCACTCGAGCCTTGGCGGCGATCCGGCCCAGCACCGCATCGAGGATCGGCCCGCCGACGTTGTCGAAGTAGACGTTGACCCGTTGCGGACAAAGCCGTTTGAGCGCCGTCGGCAGGTCTTCGTTCTTGTAGTCGATGCACGCGTCGAACCCGAAGTCCTCGACCACCGCCCGGCACTTGTCCGGGCCGCCGGCGATGCCCACCACGCGGGCCCCGGCGATCTTGGCGATCTGCCCGGCCACCGACCCGGTGGCGCCCGCCGCGGCCGACACCACCACGGTCTCGCCCGGCTGGGGCCGGCCGATGTCCATCATCCCGATGTACGCGGTGGCCCCGGTCGGGCCGTAGACCGACATCACCGCCAGCTGGTCTACGGTGGCCTTGCCCGGGATGGGCGTGCTGAACACGTCATCGCGCACGATCACGTACTCCTGGAAGCCGGTCAGCGTGGTGACGACGTCGCCGACCTCGAAGGCGTCGCAGCGCGACGTCACCACCTCCCCGATCCCCGCCGCCCGGATGACCTCGCCGAGCTGCACGGGCGGCAGGTAACCCGGTTGGTCGTTCAGCCAGGTGCGGACCGCGGCGTCGAGCCCGACGTAGGTGGTGCGCAGCAGCGCCTCGCCGTCGGCGGGCTCGGGCGCCGGCGCGGTGACGAGCTCGGTGTCGCCGGGCCGGACCAGCCCGGTGGGGCGGCGGCGCAATACGATCTGGCGGTTGGTCAACGCGGACTCGGGCACGATGTGAAACTACCCATTGCACACCGCCCGGTGGGAGCATCTGTGCATGGACGCGCAGGACGACCCCGAGGAACGGATCCGCGAACTCGAACGCCCGCTGGCCGACACGGCGCGCGCATCCGAGCTGGGGGCGCCACCCCCGCCGCCACCGCCACCGGGGCCGACGCCGAGTCCGTGGACCTATGGTGGCCCGCTTTCGGCGCCCGCGCCGAAACCGCCGTCGGGCAACCGCATTTGGTGGATCCTGGGCACGTTCGTCGTGGTCGGGATGATCGCCCTCGCGGGGGGCATCGCCGCCTTCGCCGCGCACCAGCTTTCCGGTGTGAGGTCGACCATCGGCGCCACGCCGACCATCTCCGCGACGTTCGGCCCTCCCTCGAGCACCTCGAGCAGCCGGGCGCCGTCGACCACCCGGAGCAAGACCCCCAAGCCGTCGGCGTCGCCCGCGCCGCCGCCGGGCGGCAACGTCAGCGTCTCGGGTGTCAACGAGAACCGGACGATCGCCTGCAACGACAACGTCGTCAGCGTCAGCGGCGTGTCCAACACGGTGGTCATCACCGGCCACTGCACGCGCCTGACGGTGTCGGGCGTGCAGAACTCCATCACCGTCGATTCCGCCGACACCATCGACGCCTCGGGATTCAACAACGAGATCACCTACCACTCCGGCTCGCCGAAGATCAGCAACCCCGGCGGATCGAACCAGGTGCAGCAGGGCTGAACGCCTAAACGGCGCCAGGACGTGATCGCGGGCTACGTCGGCTCTTCCGAATCGTCGTCGAGGACGCTCACCGCAATGCCGTAGGGCAGGAACCGCACCTTGCGCTTGGGATCGACGTTGTTCTTGTTGGCGCGCAGCGCGTCAAGCTCGGTCGCGTAGACCTGTTCGACGTGGGCGCCGCCGTCGGCGTCGACGGTGTAGATGGCCCACACCCCGTCCCCGGCCTCGCCGGCGGTCTCCGGCGCGCGGCGCGACCGCCGCGAGAGGTCCTCGAAGAACGCGGACCACGTTGTCCCCGGCACGGGGGCGGTGACGAATTTGCCGATCCGCTCGAACACCTCACGCAGCCCCTCGCTGCCTTCCCTGATCACGCGGTCGAATTCTTCGGGATCGAATCCGAACGCACCGTACTCGCCCACGCAGGCCTCCTCGCATTCGCAGCGCTACTGCTCAGTGTGCGCTCAGTCGGCAGCGTTCGCCACGGACGCCCGCGGCGTCCGTCCAGGTCACCCCCGTCGCCGTCAGCTGCTAGCCGCCCTCGGCCGCGCCCTCCCGGGTGCCCACGATCGCGGCCACCACCTGGTCGGGCCCGCTGGAAGCCGCCGCGCCGTGGCCGGCGGCCACCTCGAATTCGTCCTGCTCTACCGTGACGCCGTCCGCGTTCTGGCCCTCAATGAGCACCATGCGGACGGTCGTCGGGGCCATCGACACCCCGAGCACGATGTCGAACCCCGCCCGACTGGGTGACACCAAATTACTCATGTCCGGGCGGACGCGCAGGCGCCGGCGGAACTAGTAACCGGGCCCCAGGAAGGGGTTCTGCGAGTTCCCCGGATACTGCGGGTACTGCGGGTACTGCGGCACCTGGGGCGCCGCAGGGGCCTGGCTCTGCGGGACCGGAACCGGTATCGGCACCGGCAGCAGCGGCACGTGGATCCACTCCGTTGTCATCGGCACTGTGGTCGTGGTGGTGGGCGGTGGCGGGGTCGTCGTAAAAGGCGTGGTCGAAGGGGCGGGCGGGGTCGTCGTGATCGCCGTCGTGGTGGGCGGCTGGGTCGCCTGCGTCGTCGGCGGCGGCACCGGGTGCCGGGTGGTGACGACCGGCGGCGCCGTGGTGACGACCACCGGCGGCGGCGGTGGCGGCGGAGGAGACGGCGGCGCGGGCGGCGGCGGAGCGGCGCTGGGCACCGGCGCGGGGCTGGGCGGCGGCGGCAGCGGCGACGGCGGCGGCGGAGGCACCGCGGTGGGCAGCAGCGAGCTGACCGGCGGCACCGGCACGGGCACCACGGTCGGCACCGGCGGGGCCTGGTGGTTTTCGATGCCCGACAGCGTGTAGGCCACGCCGCCGATCGACGTCATGGCCACCACCGCGCAGATGCCGATCACCAGCTGGGACAACCGGAGGCGTCGCCAGGTCCGCACCGGCGGCGGGTCGATCACGTTCAGGCGCATCGACCAGCCGGACGGACCGTCCTCGTCGAAGGCGGCCGGGCTGTACGGCAGCCGCACGTCGCCGGGGTATTCGGTTTGCGACCAAGCCAATTCGCGATCCGTCAACGCCTCGTCGTCGATCACCAGCACGTCGCCGGCGGGCAGTTCGACGATTTCACCGGCGGCGGCCGTTTGCAGGCCGATGGACGTGCGCGTCCGAAGATCCAGCTCTTCGCCGCGGGCGGCCAGCAGCAGGGCGCCGGTGGCGGCCGCGGACGCCGGCTGCGACGGGCTCACCACCGGCCTGCGCGAATAGACCGAAAGGCGTTCGGTGACAAGCGGAATGCTGGCTCCCCCGCCGACGGTGACCACGGCCGACAGGTCCGCCCAGCGCCTCTTGTGGCGGGCCAGCATGTCGTCGAGCGCGTAGATGAATCCGGAGAGCCGGTCGTGAATGAGGTCGCCGAGCTCGTCCCGGGTGAGCTTCATCGTGCATCGCCGCCCGCCGAGCTCGGCGGTGAATTCGACCACCGCCTCGGTGGACAACCGCTCCTTGGCCTCGCGGCACTGCTCGCGCAGCAGACCCAGCTGGCCGACCGCCGCCGTGCTGGCCGGGTCCAGCCCGCTGCCGTGCCCGAGCTCCTCGAAGACCTTGAGCAACAACGCCTGGTCGATTTCGTCGCCGGAGAAGGCCGCGTAACGCATTGTGGGGCTGACGAGTTCGAAGTCACCGGCGAGGCTCACCAGGGTGGCGGACGTGCCGGTGCCACCGAAGTCGAGCAGGCCCACCACGCCGGTCGCGGCCAGGCACAGCTCCGCGTTGGCCGCGGTGAGCGCGGCGATCGCGTCGGAGACCAGGCGCGGCGCCATGCCGCTGCGGACGAAGCCCAAATGCGTTCGCAGGCCGTCGCGCAGCGCCTGCACCGTGCCCGGCTTCCAGTAGGCGGGCACCGCAATGGAGATGTCCGACGAGGCCACGTCGGCGCCGGCGGTCCGGACGATCGCATCCAGCGCCTCGACCATCAGCAGGTCCGGGTCGTGCGCGGACCCGTCGGGCGATACCAGCGCCACCGAGTCGCCGATGCGCTCGACGAACCCGCGCATCAGCGTGCCGGGTTCGCCGCCCAACGGATCTTCTTCCGCCAGACCGATTTTCGGCGCGCAATGCGGATACAGGGTCAGCACGGCGCGCCGGGAAACCGGCGGACTTCCGTTGCGTGCAGCGACCAGGTTCGTGGTCCCGATCGACAACCCCAGTGGGTCGTACATAGAGCGAGAACTTTCGTCTGCATAAGGGCGGTGGCCAGCGTTAACCATAGTCGCGGACACGCGGAAAGCCGATGGCTTGCAATGCCATTGGTATCCCGTCGATGCGATTGTGTCACCGAATCGGGACCGGGAACCCATTGACAAAACGGGTCGGGCGCCACCGGGCTACACGACGGTCAGCGGCAGCGAACGCCTCGGTGAGAACTTAAATGTCGACCCGCCGCTGACCTTGGCCACCGATACCTCTGGCAGTTCGGCTGCGGGGCTGTCGGTTTCGACCAGGTCCGCCGTCCAGTCGGTGTCCGTCCCGCTAACTCGAACCTCGAGGCGCGGATTCACGGCGGTGGCGATCGCCTGCAGCGGCCGCACCGATCCCGGTGAGCACAGCGATATCCAGGCGCCGTCGTCATGGGCCGGCGAGGGGTGCACGCTCAGCCGGTTCGCGGCGATGTCGGCCACCACGTAGCCGTCGGGGTTGAGCAGCGGATGCAACTCGAGCACCGTTGCCGCCCCGTCGATCCCGGCGGGCGATCCCAGCGCGCGGTGGATCCGCTCGGCGCCCAGCCCGGCCAGGCCGATCAGGCCGCGGGTGCCCACCGAGGCCGCCTGGGCGTCGTCGGCCGCGCGCTTGCGGACCGCGATCGCGAACGACAGATACAGCAGGTGCATCTGCAGGCAGACCTCGTCCGCCATGCGCGCCAGCGCCGAGCGCGAGAACGCGCCGAAGTCCAGGTCCGACAGCAACGGGCCCGAGTAGTCGGCCAGGCCCTCATCTGACCGGTCGATCGGATCCAATTCCCAGGCGGCGGCGCGGGTTTGACGGACGATGTCGAGCGCCGGGATGCCCGTGGCCTCGGGGTGGGACTCGTCGATGGTGACGGTCCACGCGCAGTGCGGATGCCGGTCCGACGGCACCCGCGGCGGGCGGTGGATGGGGCGCATCTGCGCGCGCGGGTTGGTGGCCACGGCGGTGGCGTCGAACGTCGGGTCCTCGATGGTGTGGCACATCCCGAAGACGTACTCGTCGCCCATCGGCTCCACGTCGAGCAGCGCGCCGCAGTGGTCGAGGTGGAACTCGCCGTGCCAGCGGTCGTGGATGGTGTAGCGGAAATCCATGAATTGCGGCGGGGCGCCGATGTCGAGCTGCAGCCCTTTGAAGATGGTGGGCACGTCGTCGCCCTCGTAGCCCAGCGCCCGCTGCATGCGCTTGGTGTAGATCGGGCTGGCGCCCGCCCATTCCTCGATGGCGATCTGCACCATCTCGTCGCGGCCGAATTCCTGGATGCACCAGGCCATGCCGGAGCGGTCAATCATGTGCCCGATCAACAGCAGCTCGGGCACCAGGGCGGCGAGCTCCCGGCGGGACAACCGCGCGTATCGGCTCACCGCCCAAAAATAGATGGCTCTATGTTATAAAGTCAACAATGTCCGTGGCCCCCACCCGGCGCACCACCGCGCCACGCAAACGCGGCGATGACACCCGCAGCAGGATCATCGACGAGACGGTCCGCTGCATCGTGGAGGAGGGGTTCGCCGCCGCGACCGCCAAGCACGTGGCCGAGCGCGCCGGCGTGACGTGGGGCGTCATCCAGTACCACTTCGGCGACCGCAACGGCATGCTGATGGCGGTCGTCGACGACGGCGTGGCCCGGCTGATCGACAGCCTGTCCTCCGCCGACGTCAGCGAGCTGCCGCTGCGCGAACGCATCGAGGTCGTGGTCGACACCGCGTGGAGCTGCTACAGCAGCCCGACGTCGATGGCCGCGTTCGAGATCCTGCGCGCCACCCGCGGCGGCCGAGGCGAGTCCTCGCGGCGTCACCTGCTCGAAATGAACTCGGCGATTGGCCAGCTCGGCCGGCTGATCACCGACGACCCGGCCAACGCCGGTGTGGCCGAGGTCATCTGGGCGACGCTGCGGGGGGTGGTGCTCGCGCAGATGGTCACCGGCACCGCCGTCGACTGGAGCCTGGAACGACGCGCCCTGATCGACATGGTCACGCGTGTGCTGCAATGACGGGATGGCCCCTCAATACCCTCCCTCCGCAGCAGCCGACATCGAAGCGATCAAGCAGGTGAAGTACCGCTACCTGCGCGCGCTGGACACCAAGCACTGGGACGATTTCGCCGACACGCTCGCCGCGGACATCAAGGCCGACTACGGCCCGTCGATCGGCAACGAGTTGCACTTCACCAACCGCGACGATTTGGTCGAGTACATGCGCACCTCGCTGCCCGCCAACGTCATCACCGAGCACCGGGTGACCCATCCCGACATCGTCGTCGACGGCGATACCGCAACGGGCAGTTGGTATTTGCAGGACCGCGTCATCGTCGCCGACCTGAACTTCATGCTGATCGGCGCGGCCTTCTACCGCGACACCTACCGGCGCACCGACGCCGGCTGGAAGATCAGCGGCACCGGCTACGACCGGACCTACGACGCCACGATGTCGTTGGAAGGCATGAACTTTAAGCTCAAGCCCGGCCGGGCGCTGGCTACTTAGTAATCGCGATCACCGCGCCGGGGCGCAACCAGCGGATGATCTGCACCAGCGTGGCGTCGTCGATGGCCACGCAGCCTTCGGTGGGCTTCCCGTCGGTGGTGTGGAAGAAGAACGCTGCGCCCCCGCCCGGAACCTTGTTCTTGTTGACGCCCATCACCACCGCGTGCTTGTACTGCGGGATCTGCAGGTTCTCGCTCTCGGCGGTGTTGAACGGGCACTGGGCCTTCTGACAGACCTGCATGGTGTTGAACGTCGGGCTGTGGTCGTCGCCGCTCCACCAGTGGTTGGGCCCGACTTGCGTATACGGCAGTCCGCCACCGGGATTCGGCGCCGTGCCGAATGCGGAGTCGAGGGTGTACACCCCCATCGGGGTGGCGGGCACGCCGCTGCGGGCCTGCGGCGCCATGCCGGCCGAGCCGACGTGCGCCGGAATGCCGGTCACCAGCGCCTGCCAGCCGGACGCGGTGCGTTGGTAGATGTCCATCCTCGCGTTCGACCCGCCGGTGCTGACCACCGAAACCACCTGTGTCGCATTGCCGACGGAGTTGGCGAACCAGGGCGTGGCCGCGCCGCTCACCGGTGCCGAGGCGAGGCACGCCACGATCAGAAAGGCCGCAGCGCACAGCGAAACCAGCAGTCGGCGCATGGCTTCAATCGTCGGGCGCCGCCGACCTAAGGGTCAAGTAAAGCTTTAGACCCGATCGGGTAACTGCGCCGTGATCGACGGGGGCCGAAACACCAAGAGGCACAACAGGAAGTAGAGGTATCCCAGCGACCAGCCGGCCAGCACGTCCGACGGGTAGTGCACGTTCAACGCGACCCTGGCGATCCCGACCGCCAGCAGGCACAGCGCCGTCAGCGCGATCGCGGCGCGGGCCATCGCCCGGCTCGTCGCCGGCAGCAGCACGGTCAGCAGCGCGCACAACGCGGCCGTCGCCTCGAGCGCGTGCCCCGACGGAAACGACGTCGAGGGGGCCGCCACCAGCATGGTCGACGGCCGCGGGCGGTCGGCCAGGCCCTTGGCCGCCGCCGTCACCAGGCCGCTCAGCGGCGCACACGCCAGCAGCATCAGCGCCGCCCGCACCCGGCGCCGCGCTACCGCCGCCACGGCGGCGGCGGTGCCCAGCACCCGCAACGGAACCGGTCCTAGCGCGAACGACGCCCCGTCCCAGAAACGCACCCACACCGGGTGCCTGAGCGCGTCGCCCCGCGCGGCGTCCAGCAACCACCAATCGAATCGGTGCAGCCAGCTCCACTCCTGGCGGCAGCCCACCCACATGACCGCGTAGACGATGACGGCGGCGGCCGCCGACGAACAGGCGACGATGCGCCGGGGGCGGCTCATGATTCAACTGGTACCAGCACCGAGGCGGCCCGCGGTCATACTGGCGGGTATGGCGGTCTTTGTCCGGAGGTTGTTCGGCATCGGCAAGCTGCCCGACGACCTGCACGCGCGGGCCGAGGCCGAGGGCCTGCTCTACCTCGCCGACTACGTCGCGGTGACCCGCCGGTTCAGCGGCGTCATCCCCGGCGTGCGCGCGCCGCACAGCGTCGCCAGCTACTCGGGTTCGCTGGTGTTCACCGCCGAGCGGGTGCTGGCGACGCTGTCCATGCTGCCCAAGCTGGCCGGCCCCACCGTGGACGTGCGCTGGGACGCGCCGCAGACGGGCGCGGCGCGGGTGGAGATCTCGTCGACAGGGTTGCTGGTCAAGGTCGACCTCGCCGGGGTGGACGCGAAGTTCAGCGGCGATTTGTCGCTGCACTACAAGGCGGCGATCCCGCCCGACGTGCTGACGGGCCTGCCGCGGCGATCGCTGGCCTTCGCCATGCCGCCCGAGTACGTCTTCCGCGCGGTCGGCGTCACCTATTCTCCGTGATCGTGATCTGCGGCCAGGGCGGCCGCCGCAGCACGGCCAGGCCGCCGAGCACCGCCGCCAGCAGGCCGGTGATCACGCCGATCAGCGCGATCCGGTTGTTGTCGACGGCGGGCACCCACTTGGCTTCGCCCCCGTGCACGACGAACACGCCGGGCGGTTTGGCGACCGGGATCACCGTGGCGCCGTCGGCGGTCTGGTAGGGCTCGCCGTACCCGCCGTCGGTGGGCGACTGGTCGAGCACGTCGGAAACCTTCACCGAACACTCCCTTCGCCGGGCCTGAGCACGCGACACGTTCACGCTAACGCGCAGTTTCCTGCCCTTCCTACGATGGCCCTGTGACTCTTCAGGCGTTCAGCCCCCAGGAGCGGCGGGCCGTCTATCGGGTGATCGCCGAGCGGCGTGACATGCGGCGGTTCGTGGCGGGCGGCGTGGTGGGCGAGGACGTGCTGGCGCGGCTGTTGGCTGCCGCGCACGCCGCGCCCAGCGTGGGCCTGATGCAGCCGTGGCGCTTCATCCGGATCACCGACGACGCGCTGCGCAGGCGCATCCACGCGCTCGTCGAGGAGGAGCGCCCCCTGACCGCCGCGGCCCTCGGCGAGCGCGCCGAGGAGTTTTTGGCGCTCAAGGTCGAGGGCATCCTCGAGTGCGCAGAGCTGTTCGTGGTCGCGCTGCGCGACGACCGCCAGCGGCACGTGTTCGGGCGGCGCACGCTGCCGCAGATGGACCTCGCGTCGGTGTCGTGCGCGATCCAGAATTTGTGGCTGGCGGCCCGCTCCGAAGGCCTGGGCATGGGGTGGGTCTCCCTGTTCGACCCGCACCGGTTGGCCGCGCTGTTGGGCATGCCCGCCGACGCCGAGCCGGTGGCCATCCTGTGTTTGGGCCCGGTGCCCGAGTTCCCGGACCGGCCGGCGCTGGAGCTCGACGGGTGGGCCTGCCCGCGCCCGCTGCCGGAGTTCGTCTCCGAGAACGGGTGGGAATCGCGCCGAGCATAACGGCCGAAGACCGCGGGGGCCCTACGGTATCGTCGCCGGTCGAGGTGACCCTATGACGGCAACGGGAGTCAAAGAGAACGTCCTGCTCGTGCACTGGCACGACCTGGGGCGGCAGCTCGGCGCCTATGGTCATGCCGACGTGGCCAGCCCGCGACTGGACCGGCTTGCCGCCGAAGGCATCCTGTTCACCCGGGCGCATGCCACGGCGCCGCTGTGCTCGCCGTCGCGCGGTTCGCTTTTCACCGGCCGTTACCCGCAGACCAACGGGCTGGTGGGTCTGGCCCACCACGGCTGGGAATACCGCAGCGGGGTGCGCACCCTGCCCCAGATCCTGTCCGAATCCGGTTGGTATTCGGCCCTTTTCGGCATGCAGCACGAGACCTCCTATCCGAAGCGGCTCGGATTCGACGAGTTCGACGTGTCGAACTCGTACTGCGAGTACGTGGTGGCCAAGGCATCCGAGTGGCTGCGGCACAGCGCCGAGAACCGCGGGGGCCGGCCGTTTCTGCTCACCGCGGGATTCTTCGAAACGCACCGGCCCTACCCGCGGGACCGTTACGAACCCGCCGACAGCGCGGCCGTCGACGTTCCCGGCTGGCTGCCCGACACCGCCGAGGTGCGCGGCGATCTCGCCGGCTTCTACGGGGCGATCGCCACGGCCGACGCCGCCGTGGGCCGGCTGCTGGACGTGCTGGCCGACACGGGGCTGGACGCCGACACCTGGGTGGTGTTCTTCACCGATCACGGCCCGGCGTTTCCGCGGGCGAAATCCACGCTCTACGACGCCGGAACGGGCATCGCGGTGATCGTGCGCCCCCCCACCGACCGGGCCATGGCGCCGCGCGTTTACGACGAACTGTTCAGCGGCGTGGACCTGGTGCCGACGCTGCTCGGGCTGCTGGGTGTGCGCGTGCCCGGCGACGTCGACGGTGTCTCCCACGCCGATGCGCTGCTGGCGCCCGAGAACCAGTCGGAGCCCGCCCGCGAGCACGTCTACACCACCAAGACCTACCACGACTCGTTCGACCCGATCCGCGCGATCCGCACCAAGGACTACAGCTACATCGAAAACTACGTACCGCGGCCGCTGCTCGATTTGCCGTGGGACATCCAGGAAAGCCCGTCCGGCCAGGCGGTGGCACCGCTGGTGGCGGGCCCGCGAGCGGAGCGCGAACTCTACGATCTGCGCAGCGACCCCGCCGAGACCGTCAACCTGCTGGCGGGCGACGACCCGGACGCCGACGCGATCGCGGCCGATCTCG
The DNA here is from genome assembly GCF_002101785.1 of Mycobacterium palustre. Classification (GTDB taxonomy): domain Bacteria; phylum Actinomycetota; class Actinomycetes; order Mycobacteriales; family Mycobacteriaceae; genus Mycobacterium; species Mycobacterium palustre. Next base: position 8,089 of record NZ_LQPJ01000119.1, on the reverse strand, counting down.
CTGTGCGCCTTCATGACTGGCGTCAACGCACCGGCGACGTCATTCCGTCGGAGTTCGCCGGTTCGCGCATCGCGCAGCGCTACACCGAGACGTATCTGCGGGTTCACCACCGCAAGCCGACCAGCCGCTCGGCGATCGCCGCCGACCGCGGCGTCGAGGAGTGATCAGCTCGGGCGCTGGCCACCGACCTGGGCGACGATGAACACCCGCCGGAACGGAAAGATCGTCGTCCCGTCGGCCCGGGGCGGATACGCGTCGTCGAGCAGCGGGATGAGCTCCCGGCGGAACTGTTCCCAACCGGCGTCGTCGAGCCGCTCGCGCACCGGGACCAGCGCGGTGCCGGTGATCCATTCCAGCACCGGGTGCTCACCGGTCAGCTGGTGCAGGTAGGTGGTCTCCCAGACGTCGACCTTGCACCCGGCGTCGAGCAGCAGATTGGCGTACTGCAGCGGCGGCTGGACCACCGCGCCCACGCGAAATGGTATGTCGCGCATGACCTTTGCGTAGGGCTCGCGGCGGGCCAGCGCCCGCACCGTGGCGTGCGAGGGCGTTTCGAAGTTGCCGGGGATCTGCACGCCGATCCACGATCCGGGCGACAGTTCGCCGGCCCAGCGGACCAACAGGTCGGCGTGCTCGGGCACCCAGTGCAGGGCGGCGTTGCAGATCACCACGTCGGTGTCGGGTTTGGGCTTCCAGTCGCGCAGGTCGCCGATGACGGCGTCGATCCCGCGTTCCTTGGCCGCGGCGACCATCTCCGGTGAGCTGTCCATCGCCTCGATCACCGCGTCGGGCCAGCGCTTGCCCAGGTACTGCGTCAGGTGCCCCGGCCCGCAGCCGAGGTCGACCACCCGGCGCGCGCGGTTGGCGCCGACGCGCGACAGCAGGTCGTAGAAGGGTCGGCTGCGATGGTCGGCGAAGGCGAGGTAGACGTCGGGATCCCACATGTCGGTCCTCCTGAGCACACCATCACGAGTCGGGCGATAGATCAACCGTATTACCGCATGCCGCCCCGGGGGCGACCGAGTGGGGTTTAGCATCGGGGCTGTGACGCCCGCTCCGGAGTCGGCCGATCCCCCGATTCCCCTTCCGGATGTTCCCGGGGCCGACGTGCCCGCCGGCGCCGACGGGCTGCCGCCGCGCTGGGCGCTGTCACCGCGCCAGCGACTGGTCCTGGACGCGGCCTCGGTCTCGGACCTGGCGTTGCGCACCGCCGTCGCGTCGGTGCTGTCGGGCACCGTGACGCCGGCCGTCATCGCCGCCTCGGTGCGCTTCGGCAGCGACCGCGACAAGCTGTCGTTCTACGCCGAGCTGGGCGCCCAGCGGGATCCCGACAAGTCGTTTCCGGCGCCCACCGAGTTGCCCCGGGTCTCGTCGCGGCCGGCCAATCGGTTCGCGGAGCGGCTCGCCCACGGCACCGTCGACAACATCTCGTTCCCCAGCACCTTCCGGCCGATCAACCCGGCGATGCGCCGGCGATGGAACGCGTTGCGGGCCAACAACGTTGTGCACGCGCAGCATTGGCGCCACGGCGACGGACCGCATCCCACGCTGTGCGTCATCCACGGCTTCATGGGGTCGTCGTATTTGGCCAACGGGCGGTTCTTCACGCTGCCCTGGTACTACCGGTCGGGCTACGACGTGCTGATGTACACGCTGCCCTTCCACGGCCCGCGCGCCGAAAAGCTCTCTCCCTTCAGCGGTTTCGGCTACTTCGCCAGCGGGCTCAGCGGTTTCGCCGAGGCGATGGCGCAGGCCGTGCACGACTTCCGGTCCATCGTCGGCTATTTGCGCCACACCGGCGTCGAGCGGATCGCGCTGACCGGCATCTCACTGGGCGGCTATACCTCGGCGCTGGTGGCCTGCGTGGAGGACCGGCTCGAGGCGGTCATCCCCAACTGCCCCGTGGTGACCCCGGGCACGATGTTCGACGAGTGGTTCCCCGCCAACAAGCTGATGGGGCTGGGCCTGCGGCTGTCGAACATCGGCCGCGACGAGCTGGCCGCCGGGCTCGCCTATCACTGCCCGCTGACCTACCGGCCGCAGGTGCCCAAGCAACGGCGGATGATCATCACCGGCCTTGGCGATCGGATGGCGCCGCCCGGTCAGGCCGTAATGCTCTGGGAGCATTGGGATCGCTGCGCGCTGCACTGGTTCCCCGGCAGCCACGTGCTGCACGTGAGCCAGCTGGACTATCTGCGCCGGATGACGCAGTTTCTGCGCGGCGTCATGTTCTAGCGGTTTCGGCCGCCCGGTGGGCGCCGGGCGCCGGGGCGGGCCACACCAGCCGCGCCAGCAGCCCTGCCGGCGCGGCGACGTGTCCGTCGAGGCGCCGCGGCGACGACAGGTCCAGGGCCATCAGCGCGGGCAGGTGATTGCCCCGCTGCGGGGTCAGCCCCTCCAGCGGCGCCGACGCGGCGGGGGGCGTGTCGGTCAAAAACGCGCACGCGGCGGCGACGGTGGGATGGGCTGCGTCCCCGGCGATCTCGAGCGCGGTGCAGGTCTCGCGCGCCGGGTGCGAGCGGATCGCGTCGAACGTCTCGGCCAGGCCGTCGTCGACCGCGACCCGGTATGCGGCAACGTAATCCGACGCGCCCCGCTGCACGCCGCGCCAGGTCTCGCGGGCGTTCGGCGCCACCAGCCGCGGCACCTCGTCGGGCGCCACCGTGCCGGCGTCCCAGCCGATCTCGCGCAGGTGGTCGGCCAGCCGGCGCGCCGCGACCTGGGCCGTCTCGTGCAGCGGGATCCGCGGCGAGCGGGCCTGCAGCGCCGTCAGGTTGTCGGTCGCCGACACCGTGATCCCGATCCAGGTCTCGCGCCGTGTGGGGTTGGACGCGTTGTCGCGGCTGGTGATCCGGATCTTGTCGGCGCGAATGCCGTAGCGGTCCAGGTACCCGGCGATCAGGGGCAGCGGAAGCACGTCGGAGTCGCCGGCGGGCGGTCCCACCCGCACCAGCGCGGTAACCCTTGTGGCCGAGCGGGTTTCGGGGGCGAAGCCACCGCGTCGGCGCACGATCGCCAGCCGGCGGCCCAGGACCGTGGTGACGTGCAAGCCGCGCCACCAGCCGAACAGCAGGACGACGACGGCCGCGGCGACGCCGAGCAGCCAGTGGTCGCGCGCCGACCGCCACGGGTAGGCCATCACGGCGGGCACCACGGCGAGCAGCGCCAGCGTGATCCGGCCGGGGCCGGGTGTCGGTATCGAGCGAAGCCAGCGCATCAGGGGGTCTCCTTCTTTCGGCGCGCGGCGATGGTCGCGACGGCGGCCGCGGCCGCGACCACCAGCGCCAGCGCGGCGGTTCCGGCGAACGCGATCGTCCGCGGTCTGGTGTCCTTGGGCGCCGGTGCCGGCGGCACGGCGACCGGCTTCGCGGCCGGGGCGCCGGGTTGGCCGGCGGGCAGCTCCCACGTCAACGCCGCCACCGGGTCCACGGTGCCCGCGCCCACGACGTTGGACGGGTCCCGGGCGCCGTTGTGCGCGGTCGCGGTGATGCGCCGCACCGCCTGCGTCGCGGTCAGCTGCGGGTACCTGCTGCGGACCAGCGCCGCGACGCCGGACACGTAGCCGGCCGCATAGCTGGTGCCGCTGAGCTCCACCAGCCGTTGATGATCGTCGGGCAGGCCGTTGGCCAGGCCGCCGCCGTCGCGGTTGCTGATCGACACGATGTTCTCGCCGGGCGCCGCGATGCCCACCCAGGGGCCGGCCATGGTGAATTTCGACGGCTGCCCCTCGGGGTTGAGGGAGGCCGCCGACAGCACGTAGGGCTGCCACCACGACGGGATCGACACCGACTTGACGCCGGCCCAGTCGCGCGGGTCGTCCGGGCGGCTGAGGTCGGTCAGCGGGTTGGAGTCACACGACGTGCCGCCGGCCACCGATCCGGTCGGCCCGTTGTTGCCCGCGGCGGCCACGATCACCGCGTCCTTGTCGACCGCCGCATACCGGATCGCCGCGCCGAGCGCGGCCTGGTCGACGGTCCGGTCGGCGGGCAGGCAGGTGATCGCCGAGATGTTGATGACCCGGGCGCCGAGGTCGGCGGCGCGCACGACGGCCCGCGCCAGCGTCGCGACGTCGAGGGACGCCCGGGCCAGCAGCGGGTCGCCGCCCGGCGGCTCGCTTGGCGTTCGAGGGGAGAACTTCGCCGACGTCGCCCGGATCGACACCACGCGGGCGGCGGGCGCCACCCCCGAGAAGCCGTCGTCGCCGGGCTGGCCGGCGATGAGGCCGGCGACCAGGGTGCCGTGCCCGTCGCAGTCGGTCAGCCCGTCGGTCGTCTCGACGAAGTCGCCGCCGGGATCGACGTTGGGCAGCCGGGGGCCGGGCCGCACGCCGGTGTCGATGACCGCCACCAGTTGGCCCTCGCCACGCGAAAACCGCCACGCGGCGGGGAGGTTCAGCATCGCCTGGCCTTGTGTCGCCACGCCGGGGTCGCTGCCGGGGATGACGCCCGACGTGCTGCACGGGCCGCGTTGCTCCATCGGCTGACCCGGCCCGGGGGTTCCGCTGGGCGGCGGCACGCCCGGATCGACCGTCGGCGGGCTGATCGCCAGCGCCGGCGGGCAGGCCCACACCGCGGCGGCGAAAACCGCCGTGGCGCAAGCTAATCCGGCTTGGGGTCCGGACCTCATCGATTGAGCACCCAGGCGAACAGGCCGACCAGGTACGCCATGACCGGGATCAGCGAGGCGTCGAGGCCGGCCGCCACGAAGCCCAACAGCCGGCGCAGCGGCAACGAATAGCTTTCCGGCGAGGCGATCCGCGGGTTTAGCGCCACCACCAGCCACACCGCGGCCAGCGCGACGAGCAGCACCGCCGCGCCCAGGGCCGCGCCGTAGCGCCCGGTCGCCGTGTAGAGCACCAGCAGGGCGCCGGCGGCCAGGTACGGCTGCGCGAGCAGCCAGGCCTTGCAGGCGGCCGAATCCCACACCCGGGCGCGCAGCACGGACGTCGCGGCGGTCGCCCCCACGACATACCAGCCGAAGCCGCTCAACGACTCGGGGCGCGGCGCGATCGCCACCGACCCCAGAACGCTGAGCAACACGGCGGCGGCGACGAAGCCGTTCTGGTGGGCGTCGCCGATGCGGACCCGCCGCGGCAGGTCCTCGAGCACGCCCAGCGGCGGCGCCGAGGGGGTGGGGTCGCCGGGCGCGGGGATGACGGGCAGCGGGAAGCGCGCCCACAGCGCCGACAATTGCGCGGCCTCGACGGTGATCAGCAGGGCCGCCACGATGAGCCCACAGCCGATGGTCAACACCTTTGGCTGCCAAAGCAATTCGGCACCGGCGGCCAGCGCGACCGCGATTCCCGCCACCGCGGTGGCGGTGAAGAACCCGACGACCCGCTCCCGTTCGGGGCCCGGGATGAGCAGGACGATGAGCGACCACGCGGCGACGCCGGCCGCGGCCAGCATCAGCTGCGCCGGCCCGAACCGGCCGGGCACCGCCAGGGCGAGGGCGGCGGCGATGGGCACCAGCGCCGCGACGGCCAGCGCCTTGCCGGCACGCGCCGGGCGCCCGGCGAAAAGCAGGCCGGCCAGCGCGGTGAGCGCGGCGATCACGCCTACCGCGATCAGCCCGGACAGCGCTCCGGTCACCGCGCGGTAGGTGGCCCCCAGGCCGGTGACGAGGAAGGCGACGGCGACGGCCGCGCCCACCGCGCCGCGCTGAATGTGCGCCGCGCCCCAGGGCCGCAACCGTGAGGTCGAGAAGATCATGGCGGCGTCGGCGATGTCCTCGACGATGCCGGGGGCGGCCGGGCCGGCGGGCACCGGCTGCAGGGCCAGCAGGTCACCGTCGACCACCCCGACGGTGTCCAGGCTGGCGTCCAGGCTGAACGGCGCCCCCCCGATGGGTGCCAGGCTCAGCTGGGACCCCGCGAGGGCGTCCACCGGGTCCTGACCGTCGCCGTTCGAGGTCGCGGGGGCCGCCAACCGCTTTACCGCCGGCACGATTTCGCGCAGCGGCAACTCGGCCGGCAACGCCATCTCCGTCAGCCGGGTGTCCGTGAGGATGGCGACACGGACGATCGGCATCACGGCGCCGGACGTCATTGACATGTTTCTTCCTTCTCTGTCTCGGGGATCGGTCTAATGCTGGGCGGAAAAGTCTCGGGACAGCCGCTGGCCTTCGAACCACTCGCCGTCGGGCAGCAGGGCGGTCAGCTGTTCGATCGCGACGGCGATCGCGAAGGGGGTGCCGGGGGCGAAGGTCGACACCCACTCGCCGTCGAAGGCGCGGGTCGGGCTGACCAACACCCGGCCCGCGGTGGTGTCGACGATGCTCATCCCCACCTCGGTGGTGCAGTGCTGCCCGTCGCGGCGGCAGCCGGCGACGACCTCGACGTAGCTGCGCGGGCCGGAAAACACCGACTCCACCACCGGCCGCGCCGATGCCGGGATGCCCAGGTACTCAACCACTTCCGACAGCGGCGCGCCGGCCCGCAACCGCTCGTCGGCGCGAGCCCCGACCCGCGTCGGCATGCTGAACTCGTCGAACCGCGCCGGCGGCCGCTGGGCCAGCCCGACACCGAGGACGGGGACCAGCCCGCGCGGGCCGTCGATGTCCATCGCGGTGAACGTGACCAGCTGCGCGCTGCGCAGGGCGACCACCGTCTTGCCGGTTCCCCGGCGCTGCGCGACGTGGCCGCGCAGCAGCTCGCCGGTGTTGGCAGGCCCCACGTAGCGCAGGTCGAGCCACCGGTCGGGGAAACACACCAGCCTGATCCACTCGGCGACCGCCGGGTTGATCGCCCCGCCGGGTGACACCAGGCCCATCCGGGTCAGCTCGTCCCGCTGACGCTGTAGGAACGCGTCCCGCTGGGAGGCATCACGGTACGGCGGGGTGATCGCTAGGACCCACGGGAACGTCCCGGCCCCAATGGTTTCGGCGATGAACCACGCGTGGTCGACCGTCAGCTCGACGGCGTTGGGCGCTGCGTCCATTTACGTCGTCGAGGCGCCGGTTAACCGCCCCACTTGGCGGCCTCGGCGGTGTCGCGGGCGAGCATGGCCAGCGTGTTGGATTCGTGGGTGTTGGCCATCGACTGGTAGGCCTGCACCAGCGACTCCATCGCCTGGTTCCACTGCGCCTGCCACACCTGATAGGTCATCCCGGTGTCGCCCTGCCAGGCGTTGGACAACGCGGCCTGCTCGCTGGCGATGTCGGCGCCCAGTCCCTGCAGGGTGCCGGCGTAGCCCGCCATGTCGCCCGCGTGGCCTAGCATCGCCGGGTAGTTGTACATGATCTGTGACATCACAAGTCCTTTCGCGGTGGTGGGTCGGGTTAGAAGGCGGTGTAACCGGACGCGGCCGCGGCGTCGGTGGCCACGTAGGTGCCCGCGGCTTCCCCGAGGTTGGCCTGGGCGATGTCCAGCAGGGTGTTGATCCGGGCCGCGACCTCCACGAACCGGGCGTGCGCGGCCTGGAACGCCGCCGAGGCCTCCCCGACGTGAAACGCCTGCGCGGACACCGCTTCCTGTTCGGCCTGGCTGATCGTGCTGCGCATCAGCGCCGCCTTGGCACTGAACGCCGACTGCGCGGCGACCAGCTGAGGGATGTGAGCATCCAACATACTCATGGTGTTTGGTTTCCTTTCTTGAAATTCCGGTTACCGACTGCCATGTGACGAACCGTCGTCTCCCCCTCCCTGCGACTCGTGCTCCCAAGTGCCCGGCACCATCGGCACCCGCGGCCCGCCGCCGAACTCGTCGCCGGCCAGCTTGGTCAACCCGGCCGCCGCCGCGACGGTGTCCTTGTGCGCGGTCCCGGCGAACCCCAGCGTTCCGGCGCCGTTTCCCGAGGCGGTCGCCGCGACCAGCCGCTCGGGGTCGTCGTAGTCGGGTGTGACGCCGAAATCGGAGTCCATGTCCGCAAATTCGTCGCCGTATTCGCGCATCGTGGCCCGGCGGCGGCGCCGCGCGCGCGCCTCGGCCCGGCTCGGCGCCGCCGCGGCCGCCGCCGGGACGGTCGCCGCGGGCGCCTTGGCGCCGCCCCGCCCGCCCACCGTCGGACCGGCCTCCGCGTCCGGGCCGGCGCCGAACGCCACCACGTAGGCCAAGGTCCCGGGGCCCGGCGCCGGGACCTTGGCCTACGTT
>NZ_LQPJ01000118.1 GCF_002101785.1 Mycobacterium palustre | reverse complement strand
ACACTCAACGCCGCCACAGCGCACTCAGCGGCCTACCACCCATCAGCCGCCTGTAACCAACGTTATGGCCGGGTACAGCTAGAGACCAGGAACAGAACGGTGATCCCGAGGAACAGCCGCTGCCAGGGGTCAAGCGGGAGGTAGAAGATCCCGCCGAGGGCGGAAAGGAAGCTGACGCCGAACGCGACGGCGGCCTGAACGAAAAAGGCGGCGGTGTTCTTCGAAATGTTGTTGGGGAGGTTCATGCAACCAGCATGCGGCGGGCCCGCGTCCGCCAAATCCGTAGAACTACTCAGATCCCGCGCATCTCACGTTTTGTGACGCCCGGGCGTCTTCCCGATAAAGGTCGTTTACCTTCTGCACAAGGAACTCCAATGCCTATCCGAACGCATCGGTGACTCGTAGTGAATGTGGGCAAGCCCGTCAAGCCGCCGTTCGAGGCCGTGGTGACGCGTCACGGCGCCGCGGTGTGGCGGGTGGTTCGTGCCGTGGTCGGCCACGCGGACGCCGACGACGCCTGGTCGGATACGTTTTTGGCCGCGCTGCAGGCCTATCCGCAACTGCCCGCCGGCGCCAACGTCGAGGCGTGGCTGGTCACGATCGCGCACCGCAAGGCCATCGACATCACCCGCGCCGCGTCACGACGGGCCGTCCCCGTCGCCGATCCCCCCGAGGCCGCCGCACCGCAGCGCGCCGATGCCCGCGACTTGGACCTCGACGCCGCGGTCGGCGCGCTGCCGCCCAAGCAGCGCCAGGCCGTGGCCTACCACTATCTGGGCGGACTGCCCTATGCGGAGATCGCGGTGATCCTCGACAGCACCGTCGCGGCCGCCCGGCGCGCCGCCGCCGACGGGATCGCCACCCTTCGACGCACCTACCCCCTCGTCGACAGCGCTAGGAGCCACCGATGACCACCCCCGACCTCACCCGGCACTACCCCGTCGACCAGGATCACCTGCGTCGCCTGCACGCCCGCCTGGAGCGGGCAGCCCTGGACGGTGACCTACTCGACATCGCTTATCGCACAGTCGATTCCGTTGTCGGTCCGCTCCTGCTGGCGGCGACTCCGCGCGGTTTGCTGCGGGTGGCGTTCGGCAACGAGGACCACGCCGGCGTGCTGCAAAGCCTCGCCGAGCGCGTCAGCCCGCGGGTGCTGGAAGCCCCGGCGCGGCTGGATCCGATCGTGCGTCAGCTCGACGAGTACCTCGCCGGGCGCCGCCGCCGCTTCGACATCGCCCTGGATTGGTCGCTGTCGCAAGGGTTTCGACGCGCCGTGCTAGAACAACTCAACGCCGGCGTGGGCTACGGCGCGACCGCCAGCTACGCCACGCTGGCCCGGCTGTCCGGCTCCCCCAAGGCCGTGCGCGCCGTCGGCACCGCCTGCGCCACCAACCCGATCCCGATCTTCGTGCCGTGCCACCGGGTGATCCGTTCCGACGGGACCGCGGGGTCCTACCGCGGCGGGCCCGCCGCCAAGCGCGTCCTGCTCGACCTGGAGCGCGCCTCGTGACGCGCATCTCAACGAGCGCCGGCGCGCGACGGCAACGGCGACCAGTGCACCACCTTCGTCGCGGTCATCTCGTCGAGCAGCTCGGGACCGAACCCGAAGCCGGTGCCGCTGGCCCCGCGCGGCTCTGACGCCCCGCCGCCTCGCGTCCCCGACGTGGGCGTGGACATGCTCCCGGTGGCGCTCGTCGACCAGCGGTCCGATCCGGTCGGACCACGACGCCGCCTCGTCGACCAGCGCGTCGACGAAGGCCTCGGCGATCGGCCGCACCACGTAGACGCGTTCCACCGACACACAGATCTGCCCGGCGTTGGCGAAGGCACCCAGCGCGGTCTGCCCGGCCGCCCACCCGGGGTCCGCGTCGCCGTCGACGATCTCCAGCGCGCCATCGGGCAGGTGGGCACCGATCAGCTCGGCGAACCGCCGACCGGTCTGCGGGCAGCGCTCACTGGGTTTATGCACCACGGTGTTGCCGGTCACCAGCGCCGCGCCCAGCAGCCCGGCGGCCACCGCGACGGGATCGTTCCACGGCGTCAGCACCGCGACCACGCCGCGTGGTTGGGGAACCATCAGATCCGTGGCCGACCAGCCGCCCTGCAAGGAGTGGCCACGGTGCAGCGGTCCTAGCTGCGCGTACTGCAGCAGGGTGCCGACTCCGGCGTCCACACCACCACGCGCGTCGTCGCACAGTTTGCCGGTCTCCCGTTCGTTGAGCTCGGCCAGCTCGTCGGCGGCGGCGCGGACGTCGTCCGCGGCGGCGGCGAGTGCGGCGGCCCGCTCGGCGGGCGGCGTGCGGGCCCAGGCGCCGGCGGCTTTCGCGGCGCGCCGGACGGCTTCGTCACAGTCCGACGGTTCGGCGACGGGAACCTGCGCGACGGCGTCGCCGGTGCGGGGATCGAGGACGTTAATGATTTTGGCCAGGGACGAAGGCACGACCCCGTTTACCCTCTTCAGGAAGGGTCGAATCGGTCGGTGAATGCCCATCGGCAGCGTTCGCGTCCGGTATGGTCAGCGTGGGCCAGCGCAGGGAGCAGAAAGCACGCCATGGCAAGAACATTCGCGGACAACGCGTTTACCTCGCGGCAAGTGCTGGATCCCGGGCTGCGCAAGGCGGCCCGATTCCTGCCGCGCGGATATGCTCTGCACCGCGGCTACAAGGTCCAGCGCGCGCTGATGAACCTGATGGGCAACGGCGGCCGCCTCCGCAACGTGCCGGTCGCCGCGGTCAACGAGCACGTCACCGTTCGGCTGCATCGCCCGGCCGGCCTTCCCCCGCGGGCGCCGGCGATGTTGTGGATCCACGGCGGCGGCACGATCATGGGTCACGCCGCCCAGGACGACAAGTTCCTGCGCAAGCTTTCCTTCCTCACCGGTGTGGCGGTCGCGGCGGTAGACCACCGGCTGGCGCCGGAACACCCCTACCCGACACCGGTCGAGGACTGTTATGCCGCGCTACGGTGGCTCGCCGGCCGGTCATGGGTAAACCCGGCCCGCGTGGCGGTCGGCGGGGCAAGCGCCGGTGGGCATTTCGCGGCGGCGGTGGCCCAGCGGGCGCACGATCGCAAGGAAATCGACCTTGCCTTCCAGATGCTCGTGTATCCGATGCTCGACGACCGCACGGGCGCGAACGGCGACGGGCGCAAACGAATCATGTGGACCGACAGCGACAACCAGCTCGCCTGGCGGTGGTATCTCAACGGAGCGGATCCGCGAGAGGCCGCGCCGGCGCGCCGGGAGGACCTGACGGGGCTGGCCCCGGCGTGGATCGGGGTGGGAACCTTGGACCTGTTCCATCGTGAGTGCCTGGAATACGCGCGGCGGCTTCGCGAGGCGGGTGTGGCCGTGCATGAGGAAATCGTCCCCGGCGCATTCCACGCGTTCGACCAGATCGCGGAGAAGGCCCCTGTTTCGGTGAAGTTCTTCGCCAGTCAATGCGCCCATCTGCGGGAGGCGCTCGCCGAGCGGTGAACGCCCAGCGCCCCCCGTGTTCACTGCAATGTTTGCGTTTCATGCAACTATGGATGGCATGATCAAGCAGTCGGGTCTTCGCGAACGGCGGCGCCGGCAGACCAGCGCGGACATTCGCGACGCCGCGGTGCGGCTGGCCCAGGAACGCGGCTTCGACAAGGTGACCATCGATGCGATCTGTGTCGAGGCGGGAATCTCGACGCGCACGTTCTTCAACTACTTTCCCACCAAAGAGTCGGCGATCGCCTACGGCCCCTCCGACCTGTCACCCGAGCTGGCAAAGGATTTCGTCGCGGCCGGGCCAGCCCCGTACCGGGTGGTGCTGGCCGAGCTGATCTCGCTGGCAGCCCACCACCTGCGTGACACTCCTCCGCGCCGCGAACAGGCCGCCGCCATGCTCGAACTCGCCAAGAGCAGCCCCGCGGTCTTGGCGGCGTTTTTGGCCGAGCTGGAACGGTTCCAGAATCAGCTGACCGATATCGTTGCCCGCCGCCAAGCCATGCGGCCCGAGGACGAGATACCTGCGTTGATCGCCGCGCTGGCATTGACGGCGGTGCGTTCCGGCATCGAACGCTGGGCCAGTGGCAATCCGAAGGATCGCGACGACACGCCGATGCCGTACGTCGAAAGCGCCGCCGCGCTTGTCAACAGCGTCTTTGCCAAGTAGACGACCTAAACAGTTAGCTACATCACTTTATTGCATTGAGTGCAATCTGTGCAGCCGGTGTATCATGCCCTGGTGGGACCGGACGGGGGCTCGGTGGCACACCGGCAGGCAGCCCGGCGCCCGACCTTCGCATACGTGTGGGTAACCACGATTCCCGAACGCATTGGCGCGCAACGGAGTTGCGGCGACCACCCGCGAGGAAAGGACTCCACGTAGGTGCAGCTATCGAAGGTCGTGCGCAATGCGTGGCTGCCGCTGCTGATCGTGGCGGTGGTGGTGGTCGGCGGCTTCGCCGTGGTGCGGATCAAGTCGTTCTTCGTCGTGGAGAACGCGGGGCCGTTGCGGAGCTCGCGGCTAGACGACTCCAAGCCGTTCAAGCCCAAGGTGGTCAAGTACGAGGTCTTCGGCTCGGCGAGCCACGCCAACGTCAACTACCTGGACCTGTCCGCCGACCCGAAGCGGGTCGACAATGCGCCCCTGCCCTGGACACTGGTCCTCAGCACGACCGCCCCGTCGGTGTTTCCCAACCTCTCGGCGCAAAGCGACGGCGACCGTCTCGGTTGCCGCATCACCGTCGATGACGAAGTCAAGGACGAGAACATAACTAACGGCGTGCACGCCCTGACCTTTTGCTTGGTGAAATCCGCATGAGCGCAAGCTACGACGACGCCCGCACCGACGCCCTGCCGATCGCCAAGCACGCGGCGCGGCCGGCGCTACCGCGATTCATCCGCACGTTCGCGGTGCCGATCGTCATCGGCTGGATCGCGCTCATCGCCGTGCTCAATGTGATTGTGCCGCAGCTGGACACGGTCGGCCAGATGCGCTCGGTTTCGATGAGCCCCGACGACGCCCAATCGGTCATCGCGACCAAGCACGTGGGCGAGGTGTTCGGCGAGTACAAGTCCAACAGCTCGGTGATGATCGTGCTGGAGGGTCAAAATCCGCTCGGCGCCGACGCCCACGCCTACTACGACCAGATCGTCAAAAAGCTCGACGCGGACACCAAGCACGTCGAGCACGTCCAGGACATGTGGAGCGACCCACTCAGCGGGGCCGGCGTCCAAAGCAACGACGGCAAGGCCGCCTACGTCCAGGTCTACCTCGCCGGTAACCAGGGCGAGGCGCTGGCCAACGAGTCGGTGGAGGCCGTCCAGAAGATCGTCAAGAGCGTGCCCCCGCCCAACGAGGTCAAGACCTACGTCACCGGACCCGCCGCGCTGCAAGCCGATCAGCACCTGGCCGGTGACCGCAGCCTGCAGGTGATCACCACCGTCACGTTCATCGTGATCATCGCGATGCTGCTGATGGTGTACCGCTCGATCGTCACGGTGCTGCTGACGCTGGTGATGGTGGTGCTCGAGTTGTCGGCCGCCCGCGGCGCGGTCGCCTTCCTCGGCTACTACAACATCATCGGCCTCTCCACCTTCGCCACGAACCTGTTGGTCACGCTGGCGATCGCGGCCGCCACCGACTATGCGATCTTCCTGATCGGCCGATATCAGGAGGCCCGCGCGGTGGGCGAATCGCGAGAAGACGCCTACTACACCATGTTCGGCGGCACCGCGCACGTCGTCCTCGGGTCGGGCATGACAATTGCGGGCGCGACGTTCTGCCTGCACTTCACCAACCTGCCGTACTTCCAGACGCTGGGGATCCCGTTGGCCATCGGCATGGTGGTCGTGGTGGGCGCGGCGTTGACACTGGGGCCCGCGGTGATCTCGGTGGCCTCCCGGTTCGGCCGGACGCTCGAGCCCAGGCGCGCCCAGCGCATCCGCGGTTGGCGCAAGATCGGCGCCGCCGTGGTCCGATGGCCAGGCCCCATCCTGATCATGACGATCGCGATCGCGCTCGTCGGTCTGTTGACCCTGCCCGGGTACCGGACCAACTACAACGACCGCCGGTACCTGCCCGCGGACCTGCCGGCCAACGAGGGCTACGCGGCCGCCGACCGGCACTTCTCGAAGGCGCGGATGAATCCCGAGTTGTTGATGATCGAAAGCGATCACGATCTGCGCAATTCCGCGGACTTCCTGGTGATCGACAAGGTTGCCAAGGCGATCTTCCGGGTGCCGGGAATCGGACGCGTGCAGGCCATCACCCGCCCGCAGGGCACGCCGATCGAGCACACCTCGATCCCGTTCCAGATCAGCATGCAGGGCGTCAGCCAGCAGATGAATCAGAAGTACCAGCAGGATCAGATGGCCGACATGCTCAAGCAGGCCGACATGATGCAGACGACCATCGACAGCATGGAAAAGATGCAGAGCATCACCACCCAGATGGCCGACAGCATGCACGTCATGGTCAAGAAGATGCACGAGATGACCATCGACGTCCAGGAACTACGCGACCACATGGCCGATTTCGAGGACTTCTTCCGGCCCATCCGCAGCTACTTCTACTGGGAGAAGCACTGCTACGACATCCCGGTGTGCTGGTCGCTGCGGTCGGTGTTCGACGCCCTCGACGGCGTCGACACGATGACCGACGACATCCAGAGCCTGCTGCCCGTCATGGATCACCTCGACGCGCTGATGCCCCAGATGGTGGCGCTGATGCCGTCGATGATCGAAAACATGAAATCCATGAAAACGACGATGCTGACGATGTATTCGACCCAAAAGGGTCTGCAGGATCAGCAGAACGAGGCCCAGAAGAACGCCAGCGCGATGGGCAAGGCGTTCGACGCGTCCAAGAACGACGACTCGTTCTACCTGCCGCCGGAAACGTTCAACAACCCCGAGTTCAAGAAGGGCATGAAAAACTTCCTGCCGCCCGACGGTCACGCGGTGCGGTTCATCATCAGCCACGACGGTGATCCGATGACGCCGGAAGGCATTTCGCATATCGACGCGATCAAGAAGGCGACCTACGAAGCGCTCAAGGGCACACCGCTGGAGGGCTCCACGATTTACCTCGGGGGCACCGCGGCCACCTACAAGGACATGCAGGACGGCAGCAACTACGACCTGCTGATCGCCGGGATCGCCTCGCTGTGCCTGATTTTCATCATCATGCTGATCATCACGCGAAGCGTCGTGGCATCGGCGGTGATCGTGGGCACCGTGTTGATCTCGCTGGGCGCGTCCTTCGGGCTGTCCGTGCTGATCTGGCAGCACATCATCGGCATCGAACTGCACTGGATGGTGCTGGCGATGTCGGTCATCATCCTGCTCGCGGTGGGTGCCGACTACAACCTGCTGCTGGTGTCGCGGTTCAAGGAAGAGATCCACGCGGGCCTCAACACCGGCATCATCCGGGCGATGGGTGGCACCGGATCCGTGGTCACGTCGGCGGGGCTGGTGTTCGCGTTCACGATGATGACGATGGCGGTCAGCCAGCTGATCGTGATCGGTCAGGTCGGCACCACCATCGGCCTGGGCCTGCTCTTCGACACCCTGGTCGTGCGGTCGTTGATGACCCCGTCGATCGCCGCGCTGCTGGGCAAGTGGTTCTGGTGGCCGCAACGGGTGCGGCAACGCCCGGTGCCCTCGCCGTGGCCCACGCCGGCCGAGAAGCGGGAGTCACTGGCGGCGGCCGTGCCCTGACGCCGTCGAGAGCCCGCTGGTGTGCTTCGAACCTGCGCACAACGCGTGTTCGTCGGCGATTTTGTAGCGCTGCACGCAGTCTCGGCGTCTGGCGCCTAGAAGATGGTGCCTAGGGATCAGGTGACCCACTCGGGTTGCTGGTCGACGTCGACCGCGGAGAAGTCCTTGTGCGCCAGGCCGGCGGTGGTGCCGCCGTCCACGACGAACTCCGAGCCGGTCGAGTAGCTGGACTCGTCGCTGGCCAGGTACACGACCAGGTTGGAGACCTCCTGCGGTTCGGCGGCGCGGCCCAAAGCGCTTTGGAAGATGTCCTCGGGCACCCAGCTGGTCATCGGCGTCTTGATGAGCCCCGGGTGGATCGAGTTCACCCGGATCCCGCTCGGACCGAGCTCCAGCGCCGCCGACTTCGTCAATCCCCGGACGCCGAATTTGGTTGCGGTGTAACCGTGGCAGGCGATCGTGCCGGCCATGCCCTCGATCGACGAGATGTTGATGATCGAGCCCCGGCCGGCTTCCTTCATCGGCTTCACCACGGCGCGGATGCCGAGAAAAACCCCGGTCAGGTTGATGTCGAGGATGCGCTGCCATTCCGAGAGGGCGTAGTCCTCCAGCGTGCCGATGTTGATGATGCCGGCGTTGTTCACCAGCACGTCGATGCGGCCGAACTCCGCGAGCGCGGTGGCGACGGCCGCGTCCCAGTCCTCGGGCTTGGTGACGTCGAGGTGCAGGTACCGGGCGGGGTCGCCGACCTCGGCCGCCACCGCTTCGCCCTCGTCGTCGAGGATGTCGCCGAACACGACCTTGGCTCCCTCGGCCACCATCGCCCGCACGTGCGAGGCACCCATCCCCCGCGCACCGCCGCTAACCAGCGCGACCTTGCCCGCCAACCGTTCCGCCACCGCTGCTCTCCCATCGTGCCCGTAGGTCGTTAGCACGATACATACGCGGCAGATGGATGAACAGGGCTTACTTGCTGCCGCGCGGCTTGCTCGCGGGATGGTATTGCGGGCAGTAATCCGCGGTGGCCGCGGCGACGAACATCTGGGCCTGCGCCGGATTGAGTCGACGCGCCCCGGTCAGCTGGTCCGACTCGTCCTTCTCGGTGTAACCGGCGTCGAGGTCTTGGCACATCACGTGCGCCGCCCGCACCGTCAACCCCGGGCTACCGAGGGTGGCGCGGTGGGCCCAACCCCCATCGACATGGGGTCGCGGGGGTTAAACGATGAAAGGCCTTTGTCCGCGGCGTTTTCGAATTGGCGACACGAAAAGTCAACCCGCCGCTCACTTTTGGTTTTTCGCGACGTCGAAGATCGCCGCGGCGGACGTGACGGCCTTGTCCGCGTTGCCCTCGTCGTGCAAAAGCATGCGCACGCCGACGCGTCCGGTCCCACCCCGCGGACCGGCGAGGTGCGCACTGCCCTCCACCCGGAAGGGTCCTACCTTGCCGCGGGACATGAACATGACGTGCCAGCTGATCACCTGCAGCTTGCGGGTTCCCGCAACCGCCGCGGCCAGGTCCGTGGCCGCGGTCTCCAGGACGACGTGCTGGGGTCCGATGTGCAACGCGGCGTCGGGTGAGGCGAGTTCGGCGCTCAGCGCGGGCAGCACCCAATGGCCGTCGGCGCGCTTGCTGGCACCGAAGGCTTGCCACAGCGGCGGCAGGTCCGCGGAGTCCTCGATCACCAGCTCGGTGCCCGAAACGTCCATCCGGTCAAGGCCTTCCGGAGGGATACCGATGATCGCCCCCTGGCCCTCGTTGAACGCGATGACCCGGTCCGGGTTGTCGGCGTCGACGATCGTGCACCGCCCGTAGCCCATGGTGCGGCCCTGGTGCACGATGCCCGAACCGACGATCTCGACCCTGCTGACGTCGTGGCCGGGGTCGACGATCTGCACCGACGCGATGACGGGATTGGGCACCGCGACCATGTCGGTCTGGCATCCTTCCGGCGACGCGATCGCCAGCGGCGCCACCATGATGCCGCCCGCCTCGTTGCGCATGTCGCGGCGGATGACGACGGTGTCATCGGCCTCGCCGAGATTCATCGACGAATGATTGCGGCCGATGTAGCGGTAGCTGAGCAGCCCGGTCCAGCGTCGGAACAGCTCGTCGCGGTAGGCGTCGGCGTCCTTGGCCAACTCCCTTATGTCACGCAGCTTTTCGCTCACCCGCGGCCACCCTCTTCCGCTCTGTTTCGACGCACCCGGTTGAACGGTACGCCGCGGTCGGCGGCGTACTCACGGGGAAAGTTCAGGACCCGCTCGCCGATCACGTTGCGCGCCATCTCGGTCGTCCCGCCGCCGATGCTGGCGATCTGCCGGCCGAGGTAGCGCGTGCCGACGCCGAGCAGCCCCGCGTCGTTCTCAACCACGCCCGCCGGGCCGGCGACGGCGTATGCGGCGTCGGTCTCGACGTCGTGCACCTCGGCCATGCCCAGCCGGATGATCGATCCCGCCGCAGGCGGCAGCGATCCGCTGGCCACCGCGTGGTAGACGTGCTCGCTGAGCTGCCCGTGCACCGCCCGATGGACCAGGGCGCGGCCGACCATTTCCCGGACTCGTTCGCTCGCACCTTGACCGGTGCTGTCCACCAACGCGATCAGGTCGATCGAAATGTCTTGCGCCTCAGCGATACCCGGTCCGCTGGTGTACTCCGAGCCGTCGCCCATGGTGCGGCGCTCGTGGTAGAGCTGCCGGGAGGCCACGTCCCAGCCCTTGCCGGGTTCGCCGACGACCGCGTCGTCGCCCACGTCGACGTCGTCGAAGAACTCTTCGCAGAACTCGACCGAGCCGTTGACCTGCCGGATCCGGTTGATCGTCACGCCGCGGTGCCGCAGCGGCAGCAGAAACATGGTCAGGCCGTTGTGTTTGGGTGCGTCCCAGTCGGTTCGGGCCAGGCACAATCCATAGTCGGCGGCGAACGCCCAGGTGCTCCATGTCTTGGCGCCGTTGATGATCCACCGTCCGCCGCGCCGGTCGGCACGGGTGATCACCCCGGCGAGGTCCGAGCCGCCGCTGGGTTCGGACAGCAGCTGGACGAGCACTTCCTCGCCCCGCAGGGCGGCCCGGATGTGGCGGCGCTTTTGTTCCTCGCTGCCCATGTCGAGGATGGTCGCGCAGCAGATGGCGAACGACGGCACGTTGAGCAGCAGCGGCATCTCGTAGGCCTGCGCCTCGGCGTCGAAAGCCTTCTTGTACTCGTAGCCCAGCCCGAGCCCGCCGTACTCACGCGGAAAGCAGATTCCGGCGAATCCGCCGTCGTACAACTTCTTTTGCAGTTCCCGGGCGCGCCGCCAGGACGCGATGTCGTCGCGCTGGAGGGGCATGGCGTTCCCGGAGTCGAGCCGCGGCAGGTTCGCCGCCAACCAGGCGCGGGCCCGGTCGCGGAAATCCGCCACGGTCTCGACCGACTGAGCAGTCACCGGCGGCCCCGAATTCCGCTGCGCGTCATCGCCGATTGCCTCGCTGTCCGAAGGTCGAACTCGTGCTGGGCGACTGTACAGCACCGGTGGGCGGCTGTACAGGCCGAACCCCCCCACCCCCGCCGCCGACACCAGGCGCGGCAGGACCCGTCCGGAGTGGGCCAACATGGCGGGCCCGCGCCGGTGCGCTGCCGGCCACGATTCACCGGATCGTCTACTTCAAGGGTGACGAGTTACAGTTTCGGCGTGAAGTGTCACGCGAGAATCGAGCGGTGATGACCGAGCCCGCGCGCGAGCTGGTCGGCTGCGACGACGCCGCCACGCTGCTAGCCGTCGAGGCCATCAAGCGGCTCAAGGCCCGCTACTGCCGATACCTCGACACCAAGGACTGGGCGGCCTGGCGAGCGCTTTTCACCGACGACTTCGTCAGCGACACCTCCGAGGCCGGCGGCAAGCTGATCATCGGCGCCGACGACTTCGTCGCGTTCACCCGCAGGGGAATCGGGCGGCACAGGCCACGGCCCACCAGGTGCACGCGCCCGAGATCGAACTGACGTCGGCGACCACGGCGCGCGGCGTGTGGGCCCTGCAAGACGTCGTCCGGTTCGGGCCCGGGGTGACCCTGGTCGGGTACGGCCACTATCACGAGACCTACGAGAACGTCGCCGGCCAGTGGCTCATCAAGAGCTCCAAGCTAACCCGGCTGCGCGAGGACATCGTCACGCCGGTGTGCTCGCTCTACATCTCCAAGCGCATCCGGCGGGTTGCCGGCAAGCTCGCCACCCGGTTCTTGGAGCGGTGAGGCACCGATGACCGTAGCCACCATCTTGATCACCGGCGCGTTCGGCCAGGTCGGCAAGCGGTGCACGCAGCTCCTGCTGGAGCGGGGACGAACCGTCGTCGCGATGGACCTCCGTACCGACAAAACCGTTGCCGCCCAGCAAGAGCTGCGCTCCGAGCGGCTGATTCCGGCCTATGTCGATCTGTTGGATGCCGATGCCGTGCGCGACGTCGTCGTCGCCCATCGGCCCGAGGCGATCATTCATTTGGCCGCCATCGTCTCACCGCCGTCGTATCGAAACCCGGGTCTGGCCCGGCGCGTAAACGTGGGCGGCACCGAAAACCTGCTGTCCGCGGCCACCGAACTGCCGCGCCCGCCGTTTTTCGTGATGGCATCCAGCGCCGCCGTCTACGGGTCGCGCAACCCGTACCGCCACCCGGAGCGGATCACCCCGGAAACCCCCGTGCGGCCCATCGACCAGTACGGCGAAGACAAAGTGCTTGCCGAGCAGGCGATCCGCGCCAGCGGCCTGCCCTTTGCGCTGTTGCGATTGGGCGGGATCATTTCGCCCGACACCCAGGCGAACTTCAACGCCGACTACTTGCTGCTGATGCGCTCGATGCCCGGCGACAACCGCATCCACGCGGTGGACGCGCGGGACGTGGCGCTGGCGTTCGCCAACGCCGTCGACCGCGCGGCCGCGATCGCCGGCAAGGTCCTGCTCGTCGGCGGCAACGAAACCTACGTCAAGCTGCAGCGCGACCTCGAGGACGACGTGATGGCCGGCCTCGGCCTGGGTCGCCTCGGACCGTCGGCGAGCCTGCCGGGTGACCCCGGCGACGATCGCGGCTGGAGCTTCACGGGGTGGTTCGACACCACCGAATCGCAAGCGCTGCTTGACTTTCAAGAGCACGACTGGGACGAGACGGTGGCCTGGATCGCCGCATCGCAGGCGCACCTGCGTCCGGTGCTCCGCGTGCTGGGCCCGCTGTTGCGACCGATCATGCGCGCGGTGCTGAAGCTGCAGCGCCGAGCGGAGGGGCGGGGCCGCTACGCCGATCCGTGGACGCTGATCGAAAGGAAATACGGTCCCGCGGCGCTGGCCGCGGCGGACTAGCGTCGCGAGGCGAAAAAGGCTGCGGCCTTGCGAATCGAGCCTTCGACGGGTCGCGGCGCAGCAGCCGGGCCGACAGGTCGTTGACCCGCGCGCCCGCGCGCAGCGCCGGCATCGGGATGCCGATGCGCAGTGGCCGCCGGCCCACGGCGGCGGCCGCGATCTCGTGCAGCTCGCGGACGCTCATGTACCGGTCGGAGACGACGTAGCGCTCACCGGTTCGGCCGCGCTGTGCGGCGAGAAGCATTCGCCGCGTCGAGGACGTGCCGCAGCCCTTCGACGTTGGTCCGAAACAGCGGCGTCGGGTCCCGCAGCCACATCCGGGCGTCGACTACGCAGTAATACACGACGTGCAACCGGTCATGGCCGCCGGCAACGCGGCGTCGTCGAAGGCGTCCCCATCACAGCGCTCGACATCGAGCTCGTCGATCCCGCGCGTGGAGCTGGTGCGGCGCAACATCACTCGCACATCGGTGCCCAAATCGGCGAGCTGCCGGGTGACGTGCGAACCGAGGAAACCGCTGGCCCCGATCACCAGCTTCTTCTTGACGGCCACTAGCGGTCGATCCAGCCCAGTTGCGCCTCGGCGTGGTGGCCCCCGACGGGCGGGGTGAGCCGGTCCAGCCGCGCCAGCTGCTCGGCGGTGAGCTCGATGGCGTCGGCGGCGGCGTTCTCCTGAAGCCGAGCGACGCGCTTGGTCCCCGGAATAGGCACGATGTCGGGGCCTTTCGCGAGCAGCCACGCCAGCGCGACCTGTGCCGGGGTGGCACCGATGTCGTCGGCGATGGCGCGCAGCTCGTCGGCGCTGTCGAGGTTGTGCTGGAAGTTCTCGTCGAAGAAGCGGGGGTTGGTCTTGCGGTAGTCGCTGTCGGGAAGCTCGTCGGTGGAGCGGATCGCGCCGGTCAAAAATCCGCGGCCCAGCGGGGAGTAGGCGACGAACCCGATCTTGAGTTCGCGCAGCACGTCGAGCACGCCGTCTTCGGGATCGCGGGTCCACAGCGAGTATTCGGATTGCACGGCGGTGATTGGGTGCGCCGCGTGGGCCCGCCGGATCGTGTTGACGCCGACTTCGGAAAGGCCGATGTGGCGCACCTTCCCCGACGTTACGAGCTCGGCCAGCGTCCCGATCGTCTCCTCGATGGGCGTCTGCCGGTCAAGGCGGTGCTGGAAGTAGAGGTCGATGTGATCGGTGCCCAGCCGTCGCAGGGAGCCGTCCACGGCGATGCGGATGTTGGCGGGGCTGCTGTCCAGTCCGTCCCGGCCGGTGTGGGAGATCAACCCGAACTTGGTCGCCAGCACCACTCGGTCTCGCCGGCCCCGCAGGGCGCGGCCGACGAGTTCTTCGTTGGCGTAGGGCCCGTAGACCTCGGCGGTGTCGATCAGCGTGACGCCCAGGTCGATCGCGCGGTGAATCGTGCGGATGGATTCGGCGTCGTCGCTGCCGGCGCCGGCGTAGGCCACGGACATGCCCATCGCGCCGAGGCCGAGGCGTCCCACTTCGAGCCCGCCGAGATGGGCCTGTTTCATGGGGTCATTGTGCGCCAGGCGACTTGGCCCCTGATGCCGGGTACCGTGGCGCTCGTGCACGACGCCGCGCGACCGGCCCGCAACCTGGCGGTGGACTTCTATCGCTTCTTCGGCGTCATCCTCATCGTGCTGGGGC
This sequence comes from Mycobacterium palustre, assembly GCF_002101785.1. GTDB lineage: Bacteria > Actinomycetota > Actinomycetes > Mycobacteriales > Mycobacteriaceae > Mycobacterium > Mycobacterium palustre. The sequence goes on along the minus strand of NZ_LQPJ01000118.1, from coordinate 34,463 downwards.
ACTGGCTTGCCGGGTCGGTCACCTATCGGGATGGGTCTTTCGGTCGGCAGAACCCGCTGGTCGACCTGCCCTGGACGCAGTGGCTCACCTGGATATTCCAAGCGGTTCCGGTGTTCTTCTTGGCGGCCGGTTACGCCGGCTCGGTGTCGTGGGCGCATCGACGCGGCGCCGACGGCTTCTCGCGCGAGGCCTGGATTCGGCACCGGCTGGCCCGGGTTCTCGGGCCGACCGCGGTGTACATCGCGCTGGTATCGGTGGTCGTGGTCGTTCTGGAGGCCTGTGGGATGCCCGGCTCGGTGCTGGAATACGCGGGCTGGGCGGTGGCGATGCACCTGTGGTTTCTCGCCGTGTACCTGGTGGTGGTGTCGTTGACGCCGATCGCCGTTGCGGCCCAACGTCATTGGGGCCTGTGGGTGCCGAGCTTGCTGGCGGTGGGGGTGGCGGCGCTGGACGCCGCCACGATCGTCGGCCATGTCCCCTACGTCGGCTGGCTGAACTACTTTCTGTGCTGGGGGGCGCTCTACCAACTCGGGATCGCTTGGCGCGCAGGGTCGTTGGGCGGCCGCAGGGCCGCGTTGCTCGCGGTGGGCTCGGGCGTCGCGCTGGCGCTGCTGATCTGGCTGGCCCGGTATCCGGTCAGCATGATCGGCGTCCCCGGCCAGACAGTCGACAACACCAGCCCGCCGACCGTGGCACTGCTGGCGTTCGCCTGCGCCCAGGCGGGGTTGGTGGTGACACTCGCGCATCCGCTGAACCGGGTGCTGCGCGCCGGCTTGATCAAGCGGGCGCTGTCCGTCGCGAACGACAACGTGATGGCCCTCTACCTGTGGCACATGATCCCCGTCGTGATCGTGGCGATCGTCGGCTACCCGGCGGGCCTGCTGCCCCAACCGCCGGAGGGAAGCGGGGCGTGGTGGCTGGCCCGGCTCGAATGGGTCGTCGCCCTCGCCCTGGTGACGGCGTTCGTGCTGGTGCTGTTGTGGTGGCAACGGCGCGTGTTCGCGGCGCCGTTGCCGAGGGTGGGAATCCCCCTGTCGGTTGGCTGGGGCGAGGTAATCATGCTGACCGGCGCCGCGATGGCCTCGGCCGGCCTGCACTTTTTCGCCTACGCGGGCTTCGCGCCCGACGGGCATTTCCCGTGGCCGACCGCGGCCGCCTTCGCCGTGGGGGCGACGCTGGTGGCGCTGCGCCCCGCGGGGGCCGGCCGGCCCTCGGCGCAGCCGGCGACCCGGCCCCGGTGAGGGGTTTTCAGACGCGGGAAGCTTCGCGTCGCCGGAATTGTTGGCCGTGTATGTGTCGCCCGAAAGAACCTCCGAACTGACGGTCGCGGGATTTCACGAGGGCGAGCTCGCAACCCAGCGCCGAGCCGGCGTCGAAGCGGACGCCAAGCGGCTCGAGACCATGCTCGGCGTTTCCCGTCTCTCCGTGGGCGCCACGGGATTTCTCGCGTCACAACGGTTCGCCGCGCTGACCGGACGCGACGGCGACGGGCTGCTGTGGGTGTCCCCGCTGACGGCACCACCGGGGTTTTTGCGGGCGCACGACGGCGTCTTGCGGGTGGCGGCGAGGCCCCGTGCCGGCGATCCGCTGCACGCGATGCCCGGCGGCCAGCCGGTCGGGCTGATCTCGGTCGACTTCGCCGCGCGCCGCAGGCTGCGGATCAACGGGACGCTGGTCGGAACCGACCCGGCGGGGATGACCGTGCGCGTCGACCAGTCATACGGGAACTGCCCCAAGTACATTCACCCCCGCGGCATCGACGTCCGCGCCTTCGCCGCGCCGCCGGCGCGGGCGCGGCGCACGACATTCCTGGACCGGGCCGAGCGGGCGATGATCGCGGCGTCCGACACGTTCTTTCTTGGCACGACCCATCCCACCCGCGGCAGCGACGCGTCTCACCGCGGCGGCCCGGCAGGGTTTGTCCGGGTGGACTCCCCCACCCGGCTGTGGTGGCCGGATTATCCGGGCAACAACATGTTCAACAGCTTCGGCAACCTGGCGGTCGACGACGAGGCCGCGCTCCTTTTCCTGGATTTCGCCACCGGCGCCACCGTCCAACTATCCGGGACCGCCCGGGTGCGGTGGACCGACCCGGGCGCGCCGGGCGACGACGGCGGCGTGGGGCGCCGCGTCGAATTCGCGGTCGCCGCCGTCGCCGCCGCATAAATCCGCATCTTCAGCGAGGCGGCACCCGAAATCGTCAGGTCTCGGCGAACGCGGCGTCGGGGAGGGGACGCTGGCACACGTCGTGCGCCTCCTGGGCGCTGAGGCCGAACAGACGCAACACGCTCTCGGTGACGGTGTCGGCCGCTTGGGCGTCGTCGCGGTCGGGGTCGTCGCGCAACAGCTTGCCCAGCCCCAGCAGCGCGCCGCCGGCCATCGCCAGGGCAAGTTCGGGATCGTCGACCGCGAATCTGCCGGCGTCGACGCCGGCCTTGATGTCGCGCAGCGCCCGCGGGGCCAGCCCGCGGTCCGACCCCAGCAGCGCCGGACCGTTGGCCAACAGGATCTCGCATTCCTGCGGGCGGCGGCGAAACAGCCGGCCCGTGAGCCGGAAGCTCGTGGCGAACGTTTCCGCGGGGTCGTCGATCCATTCGGTCAGCCGGTCCAGCATCGCCCCGTGGGCGTCCAAGACGTCGGTGACCGCGGCCTCGAACAACTCCTCCTTGCTGTCGAAGTGGTTGTAGAACGAGCCCATCCCGACGTCGGCGGCCTGGGTGATCTCCAGGATCGGAACGTTGACCTTCCCCTCGGCGATCAACCGCTGGGCGGCCTTGATCAGCGCGGCGCGGGTGCGCCGTTTGCGCCGCTCCAAGCGGTTGGGCCGGTCCGTGTCCGGCAGGGCGCTCATCCTCACGAGTATGCCTCACTTTTGAGGATTTCGTCAGTCACCTTGACTGAACGTTACCTCGTATGTGACGATTTCGTCAGTTCTATTGGGAGACGGCATTGAACCTGGCGAGCGGCACCCACCGCGACCTGCACAGCGAACGCGGCGCCCGCCGCGGCGAGCACCCCGGCCGGTCCCGCAACCCGGTGATCAAGGTCGCCGACATCGCGTGGTTGGAATTCGACAAGCCCGACCTGACGCGGGCCGAGGCGTTCGCGCGGGCGTTCGGCTTCCAGACGGCGCGGCGCTGCGGTGACGAGTTGCACCTGCGCGGGACCCAGGCGGGTGGACCGTGCGTGATCCTGCGCCGCGGGCTTCGGACCCGGTTCGCGGGCGTGGCGTTCCGCGCCTGCGACGAGGTCGACGTGCTGCGCCTGGCCGACCGGTTCGGCGCGCCCACTCGGCCGCTGCCGGAGAACATCGGCGGCATCTCGGTCGACCTGGCCGATCCCAGTGGCATGCCGGTGCGCGTCGTGGCCGGCATGCAGGAGCTGCCCGAGCTACCCGGCCAGCGGCCCCACGATTTCAACTTCGGCCGCGACCGCCGGCGCATCAATGCGACCCAGCGGCCCGCGCGGGTGCCCGCTCGGGTGCAGCGCCTCGGTCACCTGGTCGTGCAGTCGACGAAGTACCTCGAGACACTGAGCTGGTACCTGGACAACCTGGGGATGATCGTCAGCGACTTCATGTTCTTCCCGGGCCAACGTGACCGCGGGCCGACGATGAGCTTCATTCGCTGCGATCGGGGCGCGACGCCGACCGATCACCACACCCTTGCCATGGCGCTGGGCCCGGCCAACCGCTACGTGCACTCCGCATACCAGGTCAGCGACCTCGACGCGCTGGCCGCAGGCGGCGAATACCTCAAGGAGCGCGGGTATTTCAGGTCGTGGGGAATCGGCAGGCACATCCAGGGCAGTCAGCTCTTCGACTACTGGCGCGACCCCGACGGGTTCCTGGTCGAGCACTTCGCCGACGGCGACATGTTCGACGACACCGTCGAACCCGGTTGGGCTCCGTTCACCGCATCCGGGCTTGCGCAATGGGGTCCCCCGGCGACCCGCGACTTCCTGGGCACCGGGCTGAAATCGGCTCGCCGCGAACTGGTTTCGATGGTCGCGGCGCTGCGGGCCAGCAACGAGTTCGACCTCGACCGCCTCGTCGGCCTACTGAAAGTACCCACCTCATGACCGTTTCCGTCCTGCGCACCGCCAACCAAACGGGACACGCCTGGTGGCGCAAGACCCCCGACGGCGCGGTGAAGATCGACACCGCGGCCACCACCACCGCCGCACTGCTGGCCGACCGCACCGCCATCGAGGCCGCCGCGGGCGAGCCGGTAGACGTCGACACCTTGAAGTTGGCCTCGCCGGTGACGCGACCGTGCCGCGTGATCGCCCAGATGACCAACTTCGAATCCCACGCCAAGGACGCGGGGATGGACCCCGCAGCGATCCCGCTGACCTTCTTCCGCAAGGCCTCGGCATCGATCAACGGGCCCTTCGACGACATCGTCAAACCGCCGCACGTACGGCTGCTCGACTACGAGGTCGAGATCGGGCTCGTCATCGGTCGCGAAACACCGGTCGGCACAGCGATTTCCGATGCCAACCTGGCGGAGTTCATCGCCGGGCTGGTGGTCACCAACGACGTCTCAGCGCGCGACATCCAGCTGCCACAGACCCAGTTCTACGAGGCCAAGTCCTACCCGACGTTCACGCCGGTGGGTCCGGAGCTGGTACTGCTGAGCGCCGAGGAGCTCAAACGATTCGGCGATCTGCGGCTGCGGTTGAGCGTCAACGGGCAGGAGCGGCAAAACGCCCTCGTCGACGGCGACATGCTGTACCGCCCGCTGCAGGCGCTGCAGTCGCTGACCCAGTTCCAGGAGCTCGCCGCCGGCGACCTGGTGCTGACCGGCACGCCGGTGGGCACCGCGCTCAGCGCCCCGCCGAAGCCGGCGCAGCTCGTCGCGAACCTGTTGCCGCCGGCGATGAAGTGGAAAATGTTCTTCGCCAGTCAGGCCCGCAACCGCAAGTACCTGCACGACGGTGACGTGGTGGAGGCCTCCGTGGCCACCGACGACGGCGCCATCGACCTCGGCACCCAAAAGACGGCCATCCGATTCGCGTGAGTGACAACGCCTTTGCGCGGGTCCCGGTCGTCATCGCCGGCGCGGGACCGACAGGCATCACCGCCGCCACCCTGCTGGCGCAATGCGGCGTAAAGTGCCTGATACTGGACCGCTGGCCCGAGGTGTATCCGCAGCCCCGCGCGGTGCACCTCGACGACGAGGTCTGCCGTGTCATCGCCCGCCTGGGCGTCGCCGACGAGTTCGCGGCGATTTCGCGGCCCACGCGGGGCCTGCGCTTGGTGGACAACAGGTTTCGGGTGCTGGCCGAGTTCCACCGGGACCCCGCGCACAGCCCGAACGGTTTCCCGCAGGCCAACATGTTCGACCAACCCGAGCTCGAGGCGCTGCTGCGCGCCAACCTCAAGCGACACCCGAACGCGCGGCTGCTGGGGCGTGCGGAGGTCACCGAGGTGAGCGAACGCAACGAGACGCTCCGCGTGGCGTTCACGGACCGCTCCGACGGGCGGATCCATCACGTCGACGCCGACTACCTGCTGGGCTGCGACGGCGCCAACAGCACGGTGCGCGCCCAGATCGGTTCCGCCATGCGGGATTTGGGGTTTCGTCAACGCTGGCTCGTCGTCGACATCGCCTGCAGCGCCGACCTGCGCCAGTGGGACGGCGTGCAGCAGGTGTGCGATCTGGTCCGCGCGGCGACCTACATGCGTATCGGGCCGGCCCGCTACCGGTGGGAGTTTCAGTTGCTGGCCGGCGAAAAGGCCGAGGACTTCGGTACTTTGGAGGCGCTGCAACCCCTGATCGCGCCGTGGATCACCGGCGTCGCAACCGGCGACCTGACGCTGCTGCGCGTCGCGGAGTACACGTTCCGCGCGCAGATCGCCGACCGGTGGCGGCGCGGGAACGTCTTTTTGCTCGGCGACGCGGCGCACCTCACTCCCCCGTTCGTCGGCCAGGGCCTGGGTGCGGGAATCCGGGACGCCGCCAACCTCGCCTGGAAGATCGCCGGCGTCCGTCACGGCGCGCTGGCCGCGGGAGTCCTCGACAGCTACGAGCGGGAACGCAAGCCGCACGCCCGGCACATGATCCTGCTCGCGCTGGGGGTCGGCTGGGCGATGACGGGCGGCGGGCGCGCCGGCGATCTGGCGCGCCGCGCGGCGCTGCCCCGGCTGCGCCTGATGCCTGGCCTGCGCGACAAGGTCGTCTTGTCCACCACCCCGGCGCTGCGCGCGTCGGCGCTGGTGTGTCCATCCCGCCGTTCCGACCGGCTGGCGGGCACGCTGTGCCCGAACGCTCTGATGCCGAACGGCTTTCGGCTCGACGATGCGGCGGGCACCGGCTTCGCGATGGTCACCGCCAGCCACCCCGCCGCCGCCGACGCAGCGCTGCTCGAGCGTCGCGGGATCGCCGTGCTGGTCGCCCCGCCGGGCAGCGCGCTCGAGGCGTGGCTGCGCCGCGGGCGGGCCACGGCGGCGTTGGTGCGTCCGGACCGGACGGTCATGCGCGCCGGGCGCGACCTTGCCGCCCTGTGCGCGTGGACGGCCGCGGTCGTCGCCGCGCGCCGACCCGCCGAGCCCGAAAACGGCTAGACCTGGCGGCGCTGCAAGAGCGCGATGAGCCAGAACGGCAACGCCACGAACAGCGTGCCGCCGATCAGGTTGCCCACCGTGGTGATGCCGATGTTGGTCAGCAACCCGTCTTCGCCGAAGCCCCAGCTGATCCCGCCGCGCGGCGCGGCGGGATGAAACAGGTTGAGCAACAACGGGAGACCGAGAAATCCGACGTTGGCGATCACGTGCTGGGTGCCGCCGATCACGAAGGCGAACGGCCCGTAGAACGCGAACGCCATCCGTGCCACGTCGCTGCGGGCCTTGAAGAACATGCACATCGCGGTCTGCAAAAACCAGGTGCACACCACGGCCAGCAACAGCGCGGTCCACAGCGGCTGACCGGCCTTCGCGGCGCCGACGGTTGCCGCCCGCTCGGCGAACGCACCCAGGTACGGGCCGCCGGCGGCGCCGCACACGGTGACAAACACCAGCGCGCCGACGATGTTGCCGGCCAGGCCGACGCCGACCAGAAACGCGTACGTGCCAAGGCCCATATCGCGTTTGAGCACCGCGAGAAACCCGGCTGCCATGTCGGCGGTGATCAACGACATGCCCGAGACCAGGATCAGCACGAAGGACATGCCGAAAGCCAGGCCCATCAACAGGCTTGCGACGCCCGGCGTCTTGACCCCGGTGCTCACCACCAAGGCGAGCAGCGCCCCGAAGGCCACCATCACACCGCCGACCAGTGAGCGCATCAAGAATGCCCACGGGTGTGCGGCCTTTTCCACCGCCATGGCGGCCACCCGGTCCACCATGGCGCCCACGCTGAGAGGCTCGAACGGATCCTCCGCCGCCCGCTCGGCTCTGGTCGGGGACGGCAGGGCGACCAGCGTATCTTCCACCGGCAGTTGCCCTCCCAGGCGCGGCGCCTGTGCGTCTATCGTCATCGGTGTTGGCCTTTCTTGAAGTCGTCGATCGCGCTGATGACCCCCGCGACGTCCGAGTCGCCGAGCCTTTCCCCGCGGAAGACGTGGTTGAGCAGGATCTTGAGGTCGAGCATTTGTTGCAGGTAGACCAGGCAGGGCGGGCACTCCTCGAGGTGCTTGGCCACGATCGGTCCCCACAGCTGCGGGTCGGAATCGACGAGTTCGTCGACGAGGCGGACGAAGTCGACGCAGTCGATGGCGGGGACGGTGTTGTCGTAGACGGTCATCGTTGATACCGCCTTTCCAATTCGTTTCGGAGGTTCCCGCGGGCGCGGTAGAGCAGGGCGCGCTGCGCCTCGGCGGAGAGCTCGAGGATCTCGGCCGCCTCCTGCGCGGACGTGCCGACCAGGTCGCGCAGGATGACCAGCTGCCGTTGCCGCGGCGGCAGCGCGTCCAGCGCCGCACGCACCGCCGCGACCAGCTCGCTCGTCACGGTCTCGTCGACCAGAAAGCGCCGTGCCGGCGGCTCGCTCCAGTGCCCGGCATCGGGGTGCCCGGCGGGGTGCATGCGGCCCGCCAGCGGATCGGCGTCGGCGTCGGCGGCGGCGTCGGCGTCCGTGGCGGCCAGCACCTCGTGGTCGCGGATCCGGGATTCGCGGCGCCGGTGCCGCGACGCGGTGTTCTTCACGATCCCGAACAACCAGGTGCTCACCGAGGAACGCCCTTCGAACGAATCCGCCGAGCACAGCACCTGAAGCCAGGCCTCCTGCACCGCGTCCTCGGCCAGCGCCGCCGAATGCACCAGGGTGCGGGCGAAACTGACCATGGGCCGGTGAAAGTCGCGCACCAGCGTGGCCAGCGGAATGCCGCCGACCAGGTGTTCGGAGTGAGCGCCCTCGGGTGGCACCGCCACGGGAGTCACCATCGGGCCGCGCTCACGCGCACCGGGACAGCTCCCAGCGCAGTTGGGCCTCCGACGGAGACTGGACCGGGATGAACGCGGCCTCGCGGTAGCGCCGGCTCGCCGGGGTTCGGCTCGCGTAACCCTTGCCGCCGGCGGTGCGGATCTCCAAATCCGTGCTCGCGCCGGACAATTGGGCAGCGTCGAGCCGCAGCGACAGCAATTCCTTCTTTGTCGGCGGCGTCGGACCGCCCACGGCCGCGGCCAACCGGGCCAAGGTGGCCTCGGCCAAGGACAGCCGTTCCGTGATCGCGTCGACCTCGGCGGCGAAGACGGAGTTGACGCCCGCGAGCCCCAGCCTGCTCTGTTGCAGGGCGGTTTTCGTCAGCCCCAGGCACATGGCCGACTGCAGGACGAGGAAGGTCGGGCGCACCGTCTGCAGGAACCCGTCGAAGTCGCGCGACAGCACCTGCTCACCGGGAACGTAGACAGCGTTCAGGTTCAGGTTCGACGAGGCGGTGCTGCCCAACGCCAACAGGTCGAAGTGGTCGCCCACGGCCACGCCCGGCGCATCCACCGGCACGGCCACGATCAGCCTTTCGCCCCCGTCGGTGCGCACCGCCGTGACCATCGTCGAGTCGGCGTAGAGGTTGCTGGCCCAGCGGATCGGGCCCGACACCTCGTAGCCGCCCGGAACCGGGGTGGCCGCCAATTCCACGACGCCGCAGCCCGCGGCCTCCTTGAACGCCGCCGCCATTGCCGTGACTCCGAGCGCCGCTCCCGCGAGCAGCGGCTGGACCGCGGCCGCGCTGAACGGGGTTGCGGCGGTGAGCAAGTACTCCACCGGAATCCGGTGTGCCCACAGCGAAAATCCGGTGCTCAGGCACTCACCGGAGACCAGCCGGATCACGTCGGCCATTTCGGGCAGGCGGGCGTCGGCGTTTCCGGGGGCGCCGATGCCGAGCAGGCCGGCGGCGCCGAGGGCCGCGAAACTGCGGCGGGACTGGTGTCCGCCGCGGTCCAATTCGGCGGCGTGGGCCCGAATGTCCTCCAGCAGTTCGAGATCCAACCGGCCGGCCGCGGGGTTCATCGTCGCCGTCATGTCAGTGATTCCTCATGTCTTGTCGCTGGAAAGGCTGGAAAGGCTCGACTCGACGCGCACCGGGCGCTGGAACGTGTTCACCACCGGCGACCACGCGATCGCGGTGTCGTGAATGTCCTTCAGCGTCGCGTCGTCGGCATCGCCGGCCAGGGTGACGTTGCACCGAACCGCGGTGAAACCCAGCCGTTTCCCGGCCGGGGTGTCGCCGACGCCCCATACGGCCGAGATGTCGATGTCGCCCTCCATCTCGACCTCGATCTTGGTCAGCGTCACGCCGCGGTGCGTGGCGTTCGCCAGCAGGCCGACCGAGATGCAGGACCCCAGCGCGGCCAGGGCGGTTTCCGAGGGGTTGGGCGCCGAGTCGTCACCGAGGAGCGCGGGCGGTTCGCCGACCAGCATCGGCGCCAGATCGCGCACGTAGGTCATGTTGCGAAAGCCCGCCTCGCAAACCGTCGTGGCTTTCAGCGTCTTCTTGCCGGTCTCGGGGTTGGCCTTGGCGTTACAGGACAGCCGGTCGAGTCCCTCGGCGTCGATGACGAGCGCGTTGCTCATGAAACTTCCTCCGTTTTCGCACTGTTGCTCGGGTGGTCACGGAGTTAGTGCTCGTGACGACCGATGTGTGACGGCGGGCGGCATCGGCGCACGGCCCGGATCGGCGGCCCGGCTTGCCTGAAACATCGGGGCCGCCGGGGATCGCGCGGCCGCGGGACGGGTTGCTCGGCACGACGTACTCTGCCCGATGTAGTGGGCTTCGTCGGTCCGTTGCCGGGCGGCCACGGTAGCTGATCGGGTGCGGCGACGCGTTCGGCGGGCAGGTCGCGGGCCGCCGAGCCGTCCGTTCAATGAATAAAATCCCGCGGATCTTTTGGCGCCGGTCGACCCGCCGAGCGCTGCGGCGGTGGCGAGCGTCAGGTGTCGGGCGGCTGCGTCACGAAGTCGATGAGCTCCTCGACGCGGCCGATGAGCTCCGGCTCCAGATCGTTCCAGTCCCGCACCCGCGAGCGAATGTGCCGCCAGGCCCGGGCGATGTCCGCCTGACCGGCGTAGGGCAGGCCCAGCGCCGCGCACGCGCCGTGCTTCCACTGCATGTGCCGCGGCACAACCGGCCAGGCGGCCAGGCCGAGCCGTTGCGGTTTCACCGCCTGCCAGATGTCCACGTACGGGTGGCCGACGACCAGGGTGTGCGGCCCGCCCGGTCCTCGTCGTACCGCCTCGGCGATCCGCGCCTCCTTCGATCCGGCCACCAGGTGGTCGACGAGCACGCCCAACCGGCGCCCGGGCCCCGGCGCGAACTCCGCCACGACGCCCACCAGATCGTCGATGCCACCGAGGTGCTCGACGACGACCCCCTCGATGCGCAAGTCCTCGCCCCACACCTGTGCGATGAGTTCGGCGTCGTGGCGACCCTCGACGTAGATGCGGCTGGCGAGCGCGACCCGGGCGCGGGCGCCGGGCACCGCGACGGAGCCGGACGCCGTTTTGGCCGTGGCGGGAGGCGCAGCGCGTCGCGGCGCGGTGAGTATGACCGGGCGGCCGTCGATCAGATATCCGGGGCCCAACGGGAAACCGCGGGTGCGGCCGTGCCGGTCCTCCAGCTGGACGCGGCCGTATTCGACGCGGACCACCGCGCCGACGTAGCCGGTTTCCACGTCCTCCACGACCAAGCCGAGCTCGGCGGGGTGCTCGGTCGAGCGGGGCTTGCGCCGGCGCGCGGCCAGGACATCGGTTCCATAGCGATCCACCACCGGGCAATCCTAGAAAGCCTTGCCGGCGAACACCGTTGCGGCACGCCCGCGCGGACGGGATGGAATCGCCGCAAGGGCGGCGATAATCGTTACAGAAATTTTGCGGCGGTCAATAACCGATAAGGCGCAAAAGAGCCATGCCTTTGTCGAAAAGATTCGAAATAAAAATGGGCGCGTAACCGTGGTGTTACCGGGCTATTGCCGTTGTCACTGCTAAGTTTTAAGCACCGCTAGTTTTCAGCGTGTGGCGGTTAGCGAGGTGGACGTATGGATCTGTCCCATTGGGTGTCAAGCATTGTCGCGTTTTTGCGGGCGGGCTACGCCGGCGGCGTGCCGGCCACCGGTCACCCGCTGCCGGGTCGGCGCCCGTCCAGCGACGAGATCACCGCCATCACAAGCGAACTCGTCATGCAAAGGCATCGGCCGATCAGCACCGTCGATGTCGGCGTGGCGATCACCCGCGTCACGGACGCAATGCCCACCGAAGACGACATCGCGCGCGTCAAGCGCCGCCTCGATGCGATGGGTTCCGCGCGCGGGTGAATAGGTCGGCTCAGGAGGTCGGCCCGACCGGACCGCCGCAGGCCGCCAGGAAGTCCGCGTAGTCCCACGTCTGCAAGAACTGTTGGCCCGCTCGCAGTCCGCGTTGATACAGGGCGTCGCGCTGCTCGGCGGTGATGTCGAAGTCGATCGGACTCATTTCGTCGGCGGGCACGAAGATGGTGCGCCGCACGGTGCACGGGTCGTCGATGTAGGCGTTGTCCTGATTGCTCACCAGCGTCTCGATCGCCGCGATTCCCAGCGACACCGGCCCGCGGACCGGATGGGTGGGAGGAATGCCGGGACGCGCCGACAAGCGGATGCCGAACGTCGGCCAGCGCGGGTCCGGCCGGTCGAACAGCTGCACCGGGAAATCCGATAGCAATCCCCCGTCGACCCAGGTGGCGCCGGCCACCCGAACCGGTTCGAACACATACGGAATCGCCGAGGAGGCGTGCACCGCCCGGGCGACCGGAAATCCGTCGGGGTCGATGCCGTAGGAGCCGAGGTCCCACGGGATACGGACCAGCCTGCGCCGCGACAGGTCGCTGGCGGCCACGACCAGCGACCAGGCGAACTGTTCGGATTCCTCGCCGGTGCGCAGGTCTCCGAAAGTGTGCACACCCAGGTCGCCGAGCAGGCCGGCCAGCAGCCGTTCGAGGTACGCGCCGCGGTAGACACCGTCGTTCAGCAACAGCGAAAGTCCGCCGCCGATCACCGGCGTCTTCCCAATCAGGCTGCGGTCCAAGAATTTCCGGTAGTCGATGTGGCGCATCACTTCGGCGAGCCGGGTCAGCGGTTCGCCGGCGACCTGCAGCGCGGCCACCAGGGAAGCCACCACCGCGCCGGCGCTGCTACCGGCGATGCGGGGAAACCGGTAGCCGGCCTGGGTCAGGGCGTCGACCGCTCCGACCAGCCCGATGCCGCGGACGCCGCCGCCCTCGAAGACCAGGTCGGCGGTGTTCGGGAGGTCCTCAGGCAAGTCGATCACCGTCCGTGCCGAAGAAGTGCACATGCCCGGGCTCCGGATGCAGCCGCACCCGGCTGCCTTTCTCCGGCGGGTGACGCCCGTCGGCGCGCGCGACGATCGGCTGGTCGATCACCTTGCCGGAGCCCGTGATCCGGCCGTACACGTAGGCGTCGGCCCCGAGCTCCTCGACCACGTCGACTTCCATCTCCACGCCAACGCCACCGAGCTCGAAGTGCTCGGGACGGACACCGACCACGACTTCGCTTGCCGAGCCGGCGATCTGGCGCGGAACCTGGATGGGCCAGTCCCCCAGCGACACCGAGGAATCGACTATCGGCAGCCTGAACAGATTCATCGCCGGGGAGCCGATGAAGCCCGCGACGAAGACGTTCCCGGGATTGCGGTAGAGCTCGCGCGGCGCCGCACACTGTTGCAGCACACCGTCGCACAGCACCGCCACCCGGTCGCCCATGGTCATCGCCTCGACCTGATCGTGGGTGACGTAGACGGTGGTGGTGCCCAGCCGGCGTTGCAACGCGGCGATCTGGTTGCGGGTCTGCACCCGCAGCTTGGCGTCCAGATTGGACAGCGGCTCGTCCATCAAGAACACCTGGGGGCGACGCACGATCGCCCGGCCCATCGCCACCCGCTGACGCTGCCCGCCGGAAAGGTCTTTGGGTTTGCGGTCCAGATAGGGTTGCAGGTCAAGCAGTTTGGCGGCGGCCAGCACCTGCTCGCGGATCTCGGCCTTCGGGGTCTTGGCGATCTTGAGGGCAAAGCCCATGTTCTGCGCCACCGTCATGTGGGGGTATAGCGCGTAATTCTGGAAGACCATCGCGACGTCGCGATCCTTGGGATCGATGTGCGTGACGTCGCGGTCGCCGATGCGGATGCGTCCGGAGTCCACCGTTTCCAGCCCGGCGACCATCCGCAGCGAGGTCGTCTTGCCGCACCCGGAAGGCCCCACCAGGACCACGAATTCGCCGTCGCCGACCGCGAGGTCCAAACCGTCGAGCGCCGGGCGCTCAGCCCCGGGGTAGCGCCGCGTCGCCTGCTCGAAGCTCACCGACGCCATCGGCTACCCGCCCATCCCGGTGACGGCGATGCCGCGGACGAAGGAACGCTGCGCGATCGCGTAGATGACGACCAAAGGCACCATGATGATCATCGAGGCCGCCATGATGATGGGCCAGCGCGCGACGTACTCGCCGCGCAGCCGGACCAGGCCGAGCGTCAGCGTCGCCAGGCTGTTGCGTTGCAGCATCAGCAGCGGCCACAAAAAGTCGTTCCACACGTTGACCCAGGTAAGCACGGCAAGCACCAGCACCGCGGGCCGGGCGTGCGGCAGCAGGATGCGCCAGTAAATCTGCCACGGGGAACAGCCGTCAAGGATCGCCGCCTCCTCGAGATCGGTTGGCAGTGTTCGGAAGAACTGCCGCATGAGGTATGTGCCGAACGCGCTGCCGAAAAGGCCCGGAACGATCATCGCCCAGGGCGTGTCGACCCAGCCCAGGGCCCGCATCAGGATGAACTGCGGGATCACCGTAACGGTCAGCGGCACCATCAGCGTGCCCAGGTACAGCACGAACAGGGTGTCGCGGCCGCGAAAATGCAGCCGGGCGAACGCGTACCCCGCCAGTGAGCAGAAGAACACCTGCCCCGCGGTGACGCAGCCGGCGTACAGCACGGTGTTGAAGAACATGCGCCAGAACGGCAGCAGCGAGAACACCTCGGTGTAGTTGGACCACCGCGGGTGAGCCGGCAGCAGCCTGGGCTCGGTGACCTCGCCTTCCCTTTTCAGCGAACCCGACACCGCCCAGGCGATCGGGAACAGCCAGCACCACGCGATGCCCAGCAGCGCGCAGTAGACCGCGACGGCCCGCAGGACGCCGCGCCTGAATACCCGCTCAGCGGAGGCCACTCGCGGCCTCCAGGGATCGTTGCCGCGTGAACCGCAGTTGCAGCACGGTCAGCACCAGCAAGATGGCAAACATCACCCACGCCAGCGCGGACGCGTAGCCGAATTCCAAGAACGAGAACGCGTGCTGGAACAGCATGATGCCCAGCACGTAGGTTGCGGATTCCGGTCCACCGTTGGCGCCGTTGAGGACATAGATCAGGTCGAACGCCTGGAACGCGTGGATGATCGAAATGACCACGACGAACGACATGGCCCCCCGGATCAACGGCACAGTGATGAACACGAACTGCCGGATCTCGCCCGCGCCATCGATTCTGGCCGCCTCGTACACCGTCTCCGGCACGCCCTGCATCGCCGCGAGCAAGATCACGGTGGCGAACGGCACGCTCCTCCACACGCTGACCATGCACAGCGAGACCATGGCCCACTTGGGGTCGACCAGCCACGGGACGGGGCCGATCCCCACCCAGCCGAGCATGATGTTGAGCAGGCCGTTGTCGGTGTTGAAGACGAACTGCCACACCACGGCCATGACCACCGACGAGATGGCCAGCGGCAGAAACACGATGGTGCGAAAGACGCCGATCCCCTTGACCTTCCGGTTGAGCACGCCGGCCACGACCAGGCTGACCACAATGGTCGGCACGACCGTCCCCACGGTGAAGACGACCGTGTTGCGGATGGCGATCAAAAACAGCGGGTCAGACGTGAAGAGCTGCTGAAAGTTCCTCAGCCCCACGAACTTCGGCGGCCTGAACACGTCCCACTGCTGAAAGCTCATGTACAGCGAGAATCCGAGCGGAAAGAGCATGAACACCGCCACCGCGGCCAGGTTCGGCGCGACGAACAGGCGACCGGCCCGCGCGCGCCGGCGCGAGATCTGGCCCTTGGGCCGCTTCACGCCGGCCGGCGTGGCGGCGGGTGTGTCCACCGACGTCATGGGCTGCGCAGCACCTCGTCGAGCGCGGGCGATAGGTCGGCCAGCGACGCCGCCGGGCGAGATCCGCGCAGCACCGGTCCGAAGCTGCGGTCCATCAGCGCAACGATCTTCTCCCAGGCCGGGGTGACCGGCAGCCCTTCCGAATTCACCGGACCCTCGGTGAGGATCGCGAGGTTGTCGACGCCGCGATGCGCCTCGGCGAACCCGGTCGCGCTGAGCGCGGACCGCAGCACCGGCACGAACAGGCTGGACTCACCGATCAACGCCTGGCCGACCGGGCCGGTCGCAAATTTGACGAATTCCCAAGCCTGCTCCTTGCGCGGACTGCTCGCGGAGATCGCCAGCCCGGTGGACCCGATGTTGGATCGTGCGGGCTGCCCCCGCCGCCGCGGCCCCACCGGCAACGCGGTGACGTCGAAGTCCAGGCCGTCGGCGCGGATGAACGTCTGGTACCGCCAGTGGCCGCCCATCGCGATCGCCGCCCGGCCCGACGCGAACAGGTCGGGCGTGGACATCGACTGCACCTCGGATGCGTTGGGGGCCACCTTGTGCTTGTTGGCGAGGTCGGCGTAGAACTGCACGGCCTCGATGAACGCGTCGTCGCCGAAGTTGAAGTGGGTCGGGTTCATCAGCGGGCTGGACCACGGCACACCGTTGTTCATGGCGAACAGCCCGGCGGAGTAGTACGAGAACCACATGTTGACGAAGCCCCACTGGGTGACCCGGCCCGACGCCGCCCGCTTCGTCAGGGCGGTGGCGGTCTCGAGGAACTCCTCGAAGCTCCACGGGTGCTCCCAGGACTTGGGCGGCCCCGGCACCCCGGCCTCGGCGAACAGCCGCTTGTTGAAGAACAGGTAGTTTCCCGACCACTGCTCGGGAAATGCGTATTGGCCCCCGTCGAACCTGAAGGAGTCATAAAGCGCGCCGATGCCGTCGGACTTCAGTTCCGCAGCGAAGGCCGGGTCGCGGGCCAGCATCGTGTTGAGGTCCAGCAGCACGCCCCGGGCCGCCAGTTCGGCGTAGGTCAAATCCCAGGTCATCAGCACGTCGGGGCACTTGCCGCCGGCGCAGAACGTCGACAGTTGCTGCATGACGCCGGGCGCCGACAGCACGGGCCGGACCTTGATGTCGGGATGGCGGCGCTGGAATTCGTCGACGATGCGGATCCGGGCGTCGCGTTCGTCGGGGTTGGCCGCGAAGAAGAACGTCAGCGCGTCGTCGTCGCCGGGAGCGCAGCCGGCGGCCCCGGGGGCCAGCGCCGCCGCGGCGAGGGCCCCGGCGCCGCGCAGCAGGTTCCGCCGCCCGAACGGCCTATCGACCATGGTGCTCCCGGGGTCGCCGAGTGGCCGGTTGCCCCGCCGGCCGTGTCCGGCGTCCTTGGTACCGGATGCGCCTGTGGTCTGGCTGAGACGCCCCGCCCGGCAGCGCCAGAACGGCTTCCCGCAGGCGGGCGGCGTCGCCGGTGATGTCGATCGTATGGATGCGGTTGTCGGCGCCGATCCCGATCCGCAGCATCGCCCGCGGGCGCCCGCGGGGGGCGATGACGATGCCCGGGGCACCGTCGATGAGCACGACGGCGCCGACCCGCGCCCGCCGGGCGAAGCGGCGGGTCTCCTCGGCGACCTCCCTGGCGCCGCGCACCTCGAGCGGAACGTCGCCGGGGACCAGCGCGGGATCGACCCGACGCACCACGTCGGGGGCCAACAGGTCGAGCAACGTCGCGATGTCGCCGCCGCGGGAGGCCGCCAAGAACGCTTCGACGATCTCGAGGTGGTCGGCGGCGCGGCTGGGTGGGACGGCCGGGCCCTCGTGCAGTCGCCCGCGGGCCCGGCTGGCCAGCTTCTTCGCGGCGGCCGGCGACCGGTCCAGCACGGCGGCGATGTCCTCGAACGGCATCGCGAACACGTCGTGCAGCACGAAGGCCACGCGCTGCGCCGGCGAGAGCCGATCGAGCACGACGAGCAGCGCCCGGTCGACCGCGTCGGCCAGCAGCGCCTCCTCGTCGGCCGGTGCGGCGGCGCTGCCGGCCAACCGGTCCAGCTCGTCGGTGCCGGCCAGCGGTCGCTCGGCCCGTCGCGCGCGGGCGCGCAGCTGGTCGAACGCCTCGTGGGCGGTGATCGTGGTGAACCAGCCGGTGAGGTTGTGAACGGCGTGGAAGTCGGAACGGCTGGCCTTGAGCCAGGCCGACTGCACCGCGTCGTCGGCGTCGGCGGCCGAGCCCAACAGCTGGAACGCGACCGACCTCAGGCGCGGTCGGTCGGCATCGAAGCGTTGGGCGAGATCCACGAGATCCTGTTGTGCGGTCATGGGTCACCTTTTCTGTACGGGAGTCGTCAAGACGATGACCGCATCCGTCGAACTTTCTTTTGCAAAGGAGACCAGCACCATGACCCTATCGATTGTGCGCCGCCGCGTGTGCCGCGGCCATCCGGCTCGCCGCTTCCGAAACAGCTGCGTGCCAAGGCATTGACGGCAGATGAACACCGCATGCGTCGTCGTCGCGCTGACGACCGCCGTTGTCACCGCCGGCATTGCCCTAGCCGACTTCGTTCCCGCCGGCTTCGTGCTGGCGAACTCGGCCGAGGTGGGGGTGCCGCGTTCGTGGTTGCCGGCGCTGGGGGCCGCCAAGCTAGCCGGGGCCGCCGGGCTGGTCGTCGGGCTGCTGGGCCTGCGCGCGTTGGGAATTGCGGCCGCGGCGGGCCTCGTGCTGTTTTTCGTCGGCGCCGTCGTCACCCATTTGAGGGCACGCGTCTTGTACAACATCGCGTTTCCCGGCGCCTACTTGGGCCTGTCGGCGGCGACGCTGGCGCTGATGCTCGCGCGCTGAACCGCGCTGGCCCCGGCAACGTGTCTTCGGCCGCCCCGTTGTCGTCAGGCGGGAAAGTAGCGGATCCGGTTGACGGCGTTTCCCCGCCGCGTCACGTCGGCGAAGACGAGGGCGCGCCCGCGCGCCGAGTCCAGCGAAACCGCGACCGTGGGGCCCGCGCCGATCATCTTGGTGCAGCCGGCCCCGTTGAGTCGCTCGACGAGTTCGGTGGCGTCGAGCGCGTCGTCGTCACCCAATGTTATTGGGCCGCTTGACGATAACGCGCGCAGGGCGGCCGGTTTGTCCTCCCGGGCGAGGGCATCGAGGAACGTCCGCACCCGCCGCTTGTGCCGTGCGCCGGCCCGCCGGAAGCCCGTCATGAAGCCGGCCGCGCCCGGTAGTCCTTGATTGGCGAACAGGCCGCGCGACAGCTGCACGGCCGGCCCGGCCGCCCGCGATCCGGTGCGCAGGAACTGCAGCATCATCGCCGGCAGCTCCCAGTAGGCGCGCAACCGGGCAATCCGCCAGTCCCCGTTGGCTTCTCGCAAATCTTCTCGAAGGTCTTCTCGCAGGTCATAGCGCAGGATCGCCGGGATGTGCATGGTCACGTCCGAGCCCATCGACACCTCGAGTTCGAGATCGCGCAGCACCGCGGTGCCGAACACGATGTCGAGGTCGCGGCGGAACGTGATGTCCCGCGGGCCGATGAAGGTGTCGTAGAAACGGCCGATCTGCGCGTGCCCCACGTGCGGGCGCGAACCCACCGGGTCTTCCACCCGGCCGTCGGCGGTGAACAGCCCCACCCATCCGGCGCGGTCGTGCGAGGCGGCCGCCTGCGGGGAGCGCTCCGCCGCGGCGAGCAGCCGCCCCCGATCCGGCGGCAGCGCCATCAGAGGGTGCCAACCAGCTCGACGCCCGCGTCGCGCATCTCTTCCAGGGCCTGGCCGGCCGACTCGGGCGCCACGGCCGCCGTGAGGCCCAGCAGCACCCTGGTCGTCAAACCGGCCCCCGCCGCGTCCTGCGCGGTCCGGCGGACGCAATGGTCGGTGGCGATGCCGACCACGTCGACGGCGTCGACCCCCCGGCGGCGCAGCCAGTCGAGCAGCGGGGTTCCCTCCTCGTCGACGCCCTCGAAGCCGCTGTAGGCGGCGGCATGGTGCCCCTTGCGGAAGACCGCCTCGATCCGGCCGGTGTCGAGGTCGGGGCGTAGATCCGCGCCCGGGGTTCCGGCGACGCAGTGCGGCGGCCAGGACGACGAGAAGTCGGGGTGGTCGGAGAAGTGGTCGCCCGGGTCGACATGGAAGTCCTGGGTTGCCACGACGTGGGCGTAGGCGGGGTCGGCAGCCAAGTGCTCGTTGATGGCCGAAGCCAGCCGCGCGCCCCCGCCGACCGGCAGCGAGCCGCCCTCGCAGAAGTCGTTTTGCACGTCGACGATGATCAACGCCCGCACGCACTCCACCCTATCGCCGAAAGATAGCTGCGCCTTTGGCCCGCGCGCAGCCGGCGGTTTGTTCGCCGGTCGGTGGGGTAATCCAGCTGCCATGTTGATCCGCAGAATCGCGAGACCCCTGTTGTCGGCGGTGTTCATCGGCCAAGGAATCGACTCGTTGCGCAATCCCAAGCCGGCCGCGGAAGCCGCGGCGCCCACGGTGGACGGGCTTCGGGCGCTGCCGGGTCCGGTCGGCAGCAAGATTCCCAGCGATCCCCAGACGTTCGCCCAGATCAACGCGGCCGTGCAGATCGGCGGCGGACTGCTGCTCGCCACTGGCAAAGCGCCCCGCATCGCCTCGGCGGCCCTGGCCTTGACGGTGCTGCCGGCCAACCTCGGGGCACACATGTTCTGGAGTGAGAGCGACCCGCAGGTCAAGGCGCACAAGCGCAAGGAGTTCCTGACCGACCTGAGCCTGCTGGGCGGCCTGATAATCGCGTCGGCCGATACGGCCGGCAAGCCGTCCCTGGGGTGGCGCAGCCGCCGGGCGGCGGGGCGGCTGTCCGAGCGGGTGTCCTCGGCGCTGCCCAAATCCGACGACGCGTTCGACGCCGACCTGGGCGAGCTCGGCGAAAAGATCGTGCACGGGCTGCAGCTCGGCGCCGAACGCGGCCGCGAACTCGCCAGCACCGCCGCCGAAAAGGGCGCGCCCTATGCCGAGGCCGCCCTCGAACGCGGCCGCGAGCTCGCCAGCACCGCCGCCGAAAAGGGCGCGCCGTACGCCGAGGCCGCCCTCGAACGCGGCCGCGAACTGGCCAGCACCGCGGCCGAACGCGGCGCACCGCTGGCCAAGAGGGCCCGCAAGCGCGGCGAGGAGCTGGCCAGCACCGCCGCGGAGCGCGGCGCACCGCTGGCCAAGAAGGCGCGCAAGCGCGGCGAGGAGTTGGCGGACACGGCCCGCGAACGGGCGGAGGAACTCGCCGAGATCGCGCGGCTGCGCGGCAGCCACCTCGCCGACGCCGCGGCCGCCCGCGGGAGCCAGCTGGCCGACGCCGCGCGCGAGCGGGTCGGCGACGGGGTCACGACCCGCCGTCGCCGCCGCCCCTGGTAAGCGCCAGGAAGGTGTCGATGATCGCGTCGACGCCGTCAGAGGCGTCGACGGTGGCTCCCGCCTCGCCCGCGCCGAGGGGTTCGAGCGTCTCGAATTGCGACCGCAGCAGCGCGGCGGGCATGAAATGGCCGGTTCTGGTCGCCAGCCTGCCGCCGATCAGTTCCGGCGTGCCGCGCAGATGCAGGAACTCGACGCCCGGGCAGTGGGCCCGCAGCTGGTCGCGGTATCGGCGTTTGAGTGCCGAACAGCTCGCGACACCACCGTCGCGGTGCCGGGCCAGCCATTCACCGACCTTCTGCAGCCACGGGTGGCGGTCGTCGTCGTCGAGCGGCTCGCCGGCGCTCATCTTGGCGATGTTGGCCGGCGGGTGCAGCGTGTCGGCGTCGACGAAGGGCACCCGCAACCGTCGTGCGAGCGCCACCCCCACCGTCGACTTGCCCGAGCCGGAGACACCCATCACGACCACGGGCGGCCACGCGCCGGCTACCGGGCGAGGTTGCGGTTCCATTCGACCCAACCGACACCGCCGCGCCCGTCGGCCGTGCTGACGTTCACCCAGGCCCGGGGGAACTGGCTCACCCGACCGTCGTCGGCGGTCAGCCGCACGGGCGCCTGCCCGCGCACCTCCAGATCGGCGGCGAGCCCACCCGGATCGAGCTCTAGGGTCGCGTGCAACGGTAAACCGTTGGCGTCGAAGGATTCCCGCGAGGAGACGGTCCGCAGATCGGTCACGTTGCCGTCGGCGTCCTGAAGGTAGCCGACGCTGAAGGTGGGCGCGCCCGGGATGCGGATGTGGACCCCGTGCAGATGCGTGCCGTCGTCGAGGTGCAGCGCGCTCCAGATCCAGTCCATGCTCCACCAGTCGCGCACGCCCCAGGAGTGGTCGCGCTGGCCCGGAACCGAGTCGACGCGATAGTTAGTGCCGTCGATGACGATGGTTCCCGTTACGGCGCAAGGGATTTCGTACCGCGTCGTCAACCGGTACTTGTAGGGTGTGCCGTCGGTGGTCCACACCAGGTTCATCGTCAGCTCGACGGGGGTGCCCGGCTCTCCGCGCAACAGTGCCGCGGGGTCCCGGTAGGCCTGCGCCCGCGCGCGCAGGTCGACGCGGTAGGTGTGCAGCGGCGCGGTGGCGGAGTGGCCCAGCTCGAGGTCGTCGGTGCGCACCGCCCACGGGTCGGCCGGCAGCGAGACCTCGGGATCGTCGACTGCCACGGTGGGCATGTCGGGCCCGCACAGCAACGCATGCACCCATGCCTTCTGCTGGTTGGCTATCAGGCCGATGCGAAACCAGCCGCCCAATCCCTGTGCGGCATCGACGAAGTCGGCGTACCAGCTCTCGCTCCACAGCGGCTCGGCGGTCGGGGCGTGCGCTAGTTCGTCGTCGTCCGTGGGGCGAAGTGGTTCCGGCGCCGCGGTGTCGGCGGTGTGAGCCGGGAGCGTCGCCAACGCGTCGGTGTCGAGCACGTGCTCGCAGTTGCGTTGCAGCATCGTCATGAACATCCGGTCGCCGCGGTCGGTGCGCTCCACCAGCATCGAGGAGACGATCGCCATTGTCACGCCGAAAAAGCTTTGCCGGCGAACGCCTTCGGCGACCTCGGCAAGGCCGATGGGCGCTGCGGGTCCGAGCGCCTCGTGGTAGGCGAGCAACAATTCGTCGTAGCGCTCGCGGCGGTCCTCGGTGCGCAGCGCGCAGCCCAGAAAGTACGACAGGTCGGTCAGCGCCGGTCCCCACGAAACGGTCTGCCAGTCAACCACGGTCAGCGGGCGGTCGGCTCCCGCGGCGCCGAACAGCATGTTGTCCAGGCGGTAGTCGCCGTGCACCAGGCCCCGGATGCGACCCGGCTCGGCTTCCTGGGCGACGTACCCGTCGAACGCGGCGACCAGCCGCTCGCACACGGCGCGGTGCTCGGGCGCGATCTGCTCGCCGTACCGGTCGATGAAGCCGGCGTACAGGGAGGCGATCATCGCCTGGTTGAGCGGCGTCTCGCGGTTGAGCCACGGCGCCTCGGCCAGCGCCGCGTCCCCGAGCAGCGGGCCCTGCAAGCGCCCTAGCTCGACGACGCCCAGACGGGCCTGTTCGCTTGTGGCGCCGGCGATTTCGTCACCCACGAGCGCGGGCCCGGCGTCGCCGAGCAACAGGTCGAAGACGCCGGTCGAGGTGTCGATGGCGGCGTGATAGCACGGCGCGACGGGCCCGCCCAGGCCCGGGGCGATGTCGCCGTAGAAGCGGACCTCGCGCTCGTAGAGGCCCAGCGCCAGCCCGGTCTGCCGGCTGACCGGGTCGGTGGCCGCGACCTTGAGCACCACGGACTCGGGCCCGTCGGTGTTGGTGTCGGCGTAGTCGAGCCGGACGCGGTAGCACTCGCTCATCTGGCCGGTGCCGATGCGCTCCACGGCGAAGTCGGCGATGGGGCCGGTGCCGATCGCCGAGGCCAACCACGAGGCCGTGAGGTCAGCGGGGCGCTCGATGACTTGCTCGGTGTCGGCGTGCATGAGGGTCAGCGTGCCAGGTCACTGCGCCAATGAGAAGCCGTCCCAGGCCATCCGGCGCTCCGCGTGCGGGTCGAACTCGACGCGGGTCTTGCGGTCGAAGACCATGACGGCGCGGTCGGCGGGGGTGTAGGCCGGCCAGTCGTCACCCGGGGACCCGGTGCGGCTGAAGGACCGCCACCGCCGCTGCACCTGGTTGCTGACCCGCAGCGCGGCGCCCCGATCGGCGGCCGCGGTCAGCAGCGCACCGAGCCTGGTCCGGTAGACGTCGAAGACGGCCAGCAACTCGGTGGCGTGCGTGGCGCCCAGGCCCGACCAGCGCAGCGTGCGGGGGGCGAAGTCATACCGGTAGAGGTAGGTGGGCGCGTGGCCGCCGTGGGCCTCGGCGATCTGCCAGGCCGCCGAGCTGAACGCGAAGTCGCCGCCGAGCTGGATGCATGCCGACGGCGCGGGGTAATCGGGGTAGGCGGCGGTAATCCGTTCGCGGGCCGCCGGTTCGGTATCGGCCAACAGCTCTTCGATCATCGACTGGTTCGTCGGCAGCATCTTGAGGAACCGGGTGAACAACCGGCCCTCTTCGGCGTTGGTGCCCACGATGAGGGGCAGCCGATGCGCCCGACCGGACCGCATGGCCTCGACCGGGTCCAAGGGCAGGACGTCGTCGCCGGTGACCGGGCCGATCGGGAACGCCCCCAGCCGGTTCTCCATGCCCTGGTCGATCAGCCGGTGTTGGGCCCTCACCAACTGCGCCGCGGACGCCCGCATCAGCGCATCGGCGGCGTCCTCCTTGCGCGCGCCGAGCAGCCGGACGAACCGGTGCGCGAATTCGTCGGCGATCTCCTTGGGCCGCACCAGGCCCGAGGCCGGGCTTTCCGAAATCGCTTGGGCGAACAGCCCCTTGGCGGCGGGCACGGCCAACAACGTGGCCGTGATGCACGCGCCCGCGCTTTCCCCGAAGATCGTGACGTTGTCGGGGTCGCCGCCGAAGCCGGCGATGTTGTCGCGGACCCAGCGCAGCGCCATCACCAGGTCGCGCAGGTACAGGTTGCTGTCGATGGGGATGTCCGGGGTGGACAGCGACGACAGGTCCAGGCATCCCAGGGCGCCCAGCCGGTAGTTGACCGACACATAGACACACCCGCGGCGGGCCAGCGCCGCGCCGTCGTACAGCGGCGTGGCCGAGCTGCCCAGGATGTAGCCGCCGCCGTGCACGAAGACCATGACCGGCAGCGGTTGCCCGTCGCTGGTTTCGGGGGTGACCACGTTGAGGGTGAGGCAGTCCTCGCTCATGGGCTGGTAGCGGCCCACCCCGAGCATGGTGTAGCGGCGCTGCTGTGGCGCGCAGTTGCCGACGCTGTGGCAGTGCCGCACACCCGACCATGGCAGCGGCGGTTGCGGTGCGCGGAATCGCAGGCGCCCCACCGGGGGCCGGGCATAGGGAATGGCTCGCCAGCGGTGGACGCCGTCGCGGGTGAAACCTTCGACGGTGCCGATGGTCGTGCGGGCGCGGACGGTGCGCTCATGCATAGCTGTGACGGTAGCCGACACTTGGGCCCGGAACGGCACTTGTGCGCGCGTGGCGGCGGGCCCGGCGGTTAGCCTGGCGAGATGCGGATCGCCGCGCTGGTCACCGTGTCGTTGCTCGCCGCCGGGTTCACAGCCGGCTGCTCGCAGCATCGCGGCGGCCAGTCGGGGCAGCCACCGACCTCGCCGCCGTCCTCGACCGCCTCTTCGGCGACGGCGCCGCCGAGTAGCAAACCGTCTGCACCCGCGGCGGCGCCCCGCGCCGGCGCGCCGATCTCCGACGTCATCGCGTGGGTCGAGGCCGGTCACCCCGCCGACCAGGCAAACTATCACGTTGCCACCCGCGACGGCGCCACCACCCAACTCGGCGGCGATATCGCCCTGTCGGCAAACGCCGGCCAGGTATCGTGCATGACCGACGCCAAACACACCGGTGGCGCGCTGGCGTGCCTGGTGCAGCTCACCAGTCCCCCGCCCCGCCCCGTCACCGCCTATGGCGACTGGCAGGGCGGCTGGGTCGACTTCGACGGGACGCACCTGCAGGTCGGGTCGTCGCGCGCGGATCCCGGTCCGTTCATCAACGGCAACGGGCCGGAATTGGCCGACGGGTCCTCGTTGTCGTTCGGCGACTACCGTTGCCGCGCCGGTCAAGCGGGCCTGTTCTGCGTGAACTACGCCCATCAGTCGGCGGTTCGATTCGCCAGCGCCGGGATCCAGCCGTTCGGTTGCCTGCGATCGGCACCGCCTCCCGACGGGGTCGGCATCGCCTTCAGCTGTTGATTCGCCGCCGTGCCGGCGCGTGACGCAGAAAGTTGGCGTACCGGCGGTTCGAGCATGCGACGATTTGCCGATGGACGTCGACGATCCCCAAAAGCGCATCGCCGAGCTGGAACGCCAGCTTGCCGAGGCCAAGGCGGCCGCGGGCCAGCACCAGGAAACCGCGCAGGGCCCCGACGAGCGCGCGCGCCGCTACGCGGAGTCGTTGTGGGAGGGCTTGCGCTCCGGCGGACCGGCGGGTGCCGGCGGGCCTTCCGACGCCGAGATGGCCGCGCACCGAGAGGCTTTCATGCGGGCCGCGGCCCAAGCCGGCATGTCGCCGGAACAGATCGACAACGTCTTCAAGCACGGCCACGCCACCATCAAGGTCGGGCACTCCGTCGTGTACTCCGGGCGGGGTGCCCCGCCCGACTTCGCCGCGCTGGCCGGCACGGGTGCGGGGTCGGGCTTGGCGCAGCAGGTCGGCTCCAGGCGTCAGGTCGCATCCGGGAGCCGGCGGCCGTGGGGCATGCGCGGGTGGCCGGATCGCATCGGGGCGGTCGTAGGGGCGCTGGGGATCTGCACCGGCCTCGCCGCGTCGTTGACCGCGACGACGCCGGCCAGCGCCCTGTGGACGGGCGCCTTCGTCTGCGACAGCGGCTACCAGCTGGCGTACAACACCACCGACTACAGCTACAAGCCGGGGCAATCGGGCACCAGCGTGGACTTCGAATGCGTCGGCGCCACCGGCTCGTACGACGCCAGCTGGATCGCGATCGATGCGTTCCAGACCGCGCTGGTCGCCGGGGTTTTGGGCGTCGCCCTGGCCGTGACCTATGCGATCTGGCGCCGGTTCAGCAAGGCCCGGTGAGCCTCCGCTGAGCGGCCCATGAACTGGGCCCAGCGCCGACGTCGGCCGTCAACCCGCTTCGAGCACGTGAATCTCCCCCGTTGTTCCGTCGACCTCGACCAGGGCGCCGGACGGCAAGGCCCGGGTGGCGCCCTGGGCGTCCACCACACACGGGAAGCCGAATTCGCGGGCCACCACCGCCGCGTGCGACATCGGGCCACCCAGCTCGGTCACCACGGCCGCGGCGTAGCAGAACGCGGCGGTATAGCCGACGTCGGTCACCTCGGCGACGAGCACCTCGCCGGGTTGCAGATCGTCGATCGTCTCGGGCCGCACGATCCGGACCCGGCCGCGCACGAGTCCGCCGCACACGCCGACCCCGCGCAGCGTGTCGCCGCTGGCGAGCGCGGGCGCCGCGGTGGCCGTCGGCTGCCAGGTGCCGCTGAACACGGTCGGCGGGACGACGCCGGCCAGCCGGCGCTGTTCGGCCCGCCGCCGGGCCACCAAATTGGCGACTTCCGCCGGCAGCCGGCCCATCTCGTCGAGCTCGTCGACCAGCAGATAGAAGACGTCGTCGACTGCGTCGAAGATCGATGCGTCGACCAACCTGCGCCCGTATTCCCGCAGTAGGCCCCGCAGCACCCAGTTGGCCCGCACCACCTTGTCGCGGCGAACCTCCCGGTCGCGCAGCTGGCGCACGGCCAGGGCCGCAACGGGCTTGGCGCGCAACGGGATCGGGGGATGCACCGGCTGCGGGGTGGGCGCCGCGGCCAGGGTCTTGGCCACCATGCGGACCAGCAACTCCGGATCGTCGGCGTAGCTCGTCGACAACATCTCCAGCTCCGCCGGGCCGCGGTGGCCGATCAGCGCGAGCTCCGCCAGCAGCGCGGCGTGGAATGCCGGGGCCTTCGCGGCCAACACGTCCAAGCGCTTGCCGGGTTCGGCCAGCAGGTGGGTCACGTCGGGGTCACGCCGCGCGGCCGCCACGAGCCGCTGGATCGCCTCCACCGATCGCGCGCTGACCAATTCGGGGCCGGCCGGGGGGGCGGTTTCTCGTCCGCACAACCCCCGCAGCAACACGTTGAACGCCGCGCACAGCATGAACGAACCGGAAGCCAGCACCCAGCCGTGCACCACCTGGTCTCGCGCCAGCAGGATCAGGCTGAGCAGCCGGCGGTCGTCGAGCCGGGCGAGGTCCCCGCCGGCAAGCCGCTCGAGGCGATCGACGTCGGCGACGAATGCCTCGGTGTCGCGGGGAGAGCCGGCGCTCAGGCCGACCAGGTTGACGCCGAACACCCCGATGTTGCGCAGGGTTCGCAATTGCCTTCGGGCGCAACCGGATTGCAGCGGCGGTCGCTCGGCACCAAAGATCGGCAGGGACGCCATGCTTGGCCCGAAGAAGCCGCTGTTGCTGACGATCGTCGCCGGCTTGGCGAACGGCACCGTCTCGGCCATGAAATGCGCCGACGTGATCGCGCCGTACAACCGGTGGGCGAACACCGCCACGGTGCGCATGGCGATTTCGCGCTGGATGATGCCGCCCGGTCGCAGCCGTTCGGCGATCGCGACACCGCCGGCCCGCAGGCCGCGCACGGTGACCGACGCCGACGACGGCGAGAACGGGCCGGGCAGCGCCTCGGACAGGTTGGTGGCCAAAAACGTCGGGAAGCGCGGGTCGATCGGCGTGTCGAATTCGCCGTTAACACCTTCCGGCCCGGCCAGTCTCGGCTCCACCCCATCCTCGGCGGGCGCATCGACGGCCGGGAGATTTTGAACGTTGGCAAGCCGCCACGGCAGCGATACCACCCGCCGGGCGACGGTGACCCGACCGCGGACCGCCACCGCGACATCTTCGACGCATTCCCGGGCGGTCCAACCGGGTTCAAACCCCCACTCGTCGCGCAGCCGGGAAGTATCCATCAGCGGCGCGCGCCGCACGAGCCGCAGTTCGGCGAACGACGCGGTGCGCGGACCGGGAATCGGCAACACGCGGCGGCCGAGCGCGGCCGCCACCTGACGAAACGTCGGGGCGCCGGCAGCGGCCAGATTGACTGGGCCGGAGGGGATTTCCGTGTCCACGATCGCGCGCGCCAACAATCGGAGCGCATCGTCGATGTGGATCACCTGCGCCGGGCGGTCGGCGGCCCCGCCGGGGAACACCGGCAGCGCCAGTGCGCGGCGCACCCAATTGTCGACGCCGCGGCCGACGACGAGCGCACAGCGGATCACGACCGATTCGACGTCGCCGGCGCCCAGCATCTCCTCGGCGCGGGCCTTGTGCCGACCCTCGGTGGAGCCGGGCTCGGGGGGGTCCGACTCGGCGTACGGCCGGTCAGCGGCGCCGTAGACGTGTGCCGACGACGGGAAGACGACGCGCCGGGCCCCGGTTTCGGCCATCGCCGCGAGGACATTGCGGGTCCCGCCGATGTTGACCTCGTGGCTGTTCGGCGCCCACGCGCAGTGCGCGACGACGTCGGCGTCGGCGATGACGCGCCTTACCGCGGCCGCGTCCCGGATGTCGGCCGCGACGAATCCGGCCGCCCTGGGCCAGCTTTCGGGCCGGTGCGGCCCGGTGCCGACGACGTCGTAGCCCTGGCTGAGCAACCGGGCGGTGAGGCCGCGCCCGAGCACACCGCCGGCGCCCGTGACCGCGATCCTCACTGATCGACCTCGCTGGAGCGCGACATCAGTCGTCGTCGTTCAGCAACGCCGAGTTGACCAGGTCGTCGAGGTCCATGTCGGCGATGTCCTTTTCGGTGGCCGCCACCGGGGCCGCCGCCTGTTTCTCGAGGGCAGCGCCGTCGCCCTCGTTTGCCAACGCGAGCAACAGCTCCAACACGCCGGCCTGGCGAAGGCGCTTGACGGGGATCGACCCCACGACGCGCTGGATCTCGGCCTCCCCGGGCGCCGCGGCCGAAACCTCCTGCTCGGAGGCGCCGACGAGTTCGCGGTGCATGTAACCGGCCAGCGCGGCGGAGTTCGGGTAGTCGAAGATGAGCGTCGGTGAAAGCGGCAGCCCGGTCGCGGATTTGAGCCGGTTGCGCATCTCGACGGCGGTCAGCGAGTCAAAGCCCAGCTCCTGGAACGCCCGGTCCGGGTCGATGGCCTCGGGGCTGCCGCTGCCCAGGACGGTCGCGATGTTGGAACGCACCAGGTCCAGCAGGATCTCCTGTTGCTCGTCCTCGGCCAGGCCCTCGAGGCGTTGCAGCAGCGCCGATTTCGACTTGGCGGCCGCCAGCGAGTCGTCGACCTGGCGCCGGGTGGGCGCGTTGATCAGGTCGACGAACATCGGCGGCAACGTCCCGCCGTCGAACTTGACCCGCAGCGCGGCGAAGTCGATGTGGGCCGGCAGCATGAACGGCTCGTCGACGATCATCGCGGTGTCGAGCAGCTGCAGGGCCTCGTCGGAGGACATCGCCACGATGCCGTCGCGCGCGAACCGGGCGAAGTCGGCGGTGGCAAGCCCGCCGGTCATGGCGCTGGCCTGATCCCACAGCCCCCAGGCCAGCGAGATCGCCGGCAACCCGCGTGCCCGCCGGTGCACCGCCAGCGCGTCCAAAAACGAGTTCGCCGCGGCGTAGTTACCCTGCCCCGACGAGCCCACCAGCCCGGCCATCGACGAAAACATCACGAACGCCGCCACATCCAGGTCGCGGGTCACCTCGTGCAGGTTCCAGGCCGCGGTCGCCTTGGCGCGCAACACCGCATCCATGCGATCGGGTGTCAGCGACATCACGACCGCGTCGTCCAGCGCGCCCGCCGCGTGGATCACCGCCGACAGCGGCCGCTGGACCGGGATGTCGGCGACCACCTTGGCCAGTGCCTCCCGGTCGGCGGCGTCGCAGGCCACCACCTGCACCGCGGCGCCTGCCGCGGTCAGTTCGGCGGTCAATTCCGCGGCGCCGGGCGCATCCGGGCCGCGGCGGCTGAGCAGCAACAGGTTTCGGACGCCGTGCCGGGCCACCGCATGCCGCGCCAGCGCGGAACCTGCCATCCCGGTGCCGCCGGTGATCAGCACCGTGCCCGCACCCAGCGCGCCGCCGGGCGCAGTAGGAAGGGTCATCACGACCTTGCCGACGTGGCGGGCCTGGCTCAGGTGCCGCAGCGCGGCGGGCGCGCGCCGCACGTCGAAGGTGGTGACCGGCAACGGCCGCAGCGCCTCGTCGCCGAAGAGCCCGGCCAGCTCGGTCAGGATCTGCTGGATCCGGTCGGGACCGGCTTCGAAGAGGTCGAAGGCGCGGTAGCGCACGCCCGGATGCTCCCGGGCGACCGCTTCGGCGTCGCGGATGTCGGTCTTGCCCATCTCCAAAAACACCCCGCCCGGGGCCACCAGCCGCAGCGATGCGTCGACGAACTCGCCGGCCAGCGAGTCCAGCACCACATCGAAGCCGCGGCCGCCGGTGACGGTGCGGAACTTGTCCTCGAAGTCCAGGCCGCGCGAATCCGAGATGTGGTCATCGTCAAAACCCATGGCCCGCAAGGTGTCCCACTTGCCTTGGCTGGCCGTCCCGAACACCTCGAGGCCGAAGTGCCGGGCCAGCTGTACGGCGGCCATGCCCACCCCGCCGGCCGCGGCGTGCACCAGCACCCGCTGCCCCGGCCTGACGCGGGCCAGGTCGACCAGCGCGTAGAACGCGGTGGCGAACACCACCGTCGCGGTGGCCGCGGCGGTGTGCGACCATCCCGCCGGCACCCTGACAAGCAGCCGCTCGTCGGTGCGTGCGACGGTCCCGGTGCCCTCGGGGAACAGGCCCATGACCCGGTCGCCCACCGCGAAAAGGCTGGCATCCGAGGCGCATTCGGTGACGACGCCGGAGGCCTCGATGCCCATCACCGCGTCCGGGTCCGGGTACAGACCGAGGGCGATCATGACGTCGCGGAAGTTGGCGGCGATCGCGGACAACGCGACCCGGACCTGGCCGGGGCCCAGCGGGGCGTCGGCGTCGGGGATGCGCTCTAGACGCAGGTTTTCGAAGGTTCCCCGGCTGCTCATGCCCAGCCGCCAGGGGCCCTCACCGGGCGGCACCAGCACGGCGCCCACGGCGCGGCTGCCGTGCACGCGGGCCGTATAGACCTTCCCGTCGCGCAGCACCACCTGTGGTTCCCCCACCGCCAGCGCCGCCGCTATCGCATCGTCGTCGAGCGGGACGTCGCTGTCCGCGAGCACGATCCGGCCGGGGTGCTCGGTCTGCGCGGAGCGCACCAAGCCCCACACCGCCGCGCCGGCCAGGTCGGTGACGTCCTCGCCGGGCAGCGCCACCGCACCGTGGGTCGACACCACCAGCGTCGCCGACCCGTCGCGCGCCAGCCACGACTGCAGCACCCGCAGCGCCGAATGGGTGGCCGCGCGCACGCCGGCGACGACGTCGCCCGCCACCGGCGCCGATTCGAACAGCACGGCTCCGGGTTCGACGTCGGTGTCTTGCGTTGCGCCCCAACGCTGTACCACCACCGGCGCGACGGCGGCCGCCGGTTGTGCCGACCAATCGACCTCGAACAGCCGGTCCGGACCGGCGTTGGACACCGCGGCCAGCAGCTGCCGGTCGCTGACCGGCCGCGCCACCATCGACTTCACCGACAGCACCGGCAGCCCAAGGCCGTCGGCCAGCTCGACGCCCACCGCCGGACTGCCGCCCGGGCCCGTCCGCACGATCCGGGCGCGCACCGCCGAGGCGCCGGCCGCGTGCAGCGACACGCCCTGCCAGGAGAAGGGCACCAGTACCGAACCCTCGGGCACCTCCCCGTCGTCGGAGGCCAGGATCACCGCGTGCAGCGCGGCATCCAGGATCGCCGGGTGCACGCCGAAGCCGGCCACCGTGACCCCGGCATCGGCGGGCAACGCCACCTCGGCGAACACCTCGTCGCCGCGACGCCACATCGACGTCAGGCCCCGGAACGCCGGCCCGTATCCATACCCGCGGTCGGCCAGCCGCTGATACCCGTCGCCCACGTCCACCGGAATCGCCCCGACGGGCGGCCACGCCGACAGGTCCGCACCGGGCTCCACGGTGCCCGCGCTGAGCACGCCCTCGGCGTGCAGCGTCCAGCCCGATCCGGCGTCGCCGCGCGAAAACACCGATACCGCACGGGCTCCCGCGTCGTCGGCGCCGCCGACGACGACCTGCACCGCCACCGACCCGGCGCCGGGCAGCACGAGCGGCGCCGCCAAGTTCAATTCGTCGACGACCCCGCAGCCCACCTCGTCGCCGGCGCGGATCGCCAGCTCGACGAACCCCGCGCCGGGGAACAGCACGACCCCGCCGATGGCATGGTCGGCCAGCCAGCCCTGCGTGGCGGGCGACAGCCGGCCCGTCAACACCACCCCGCCCGTGGCCGGCAACTCCACCACCGCGCCCAGCAGCGCGTGCTCGCTGGCTTCCAGACCCAGGCCGGCGGCGTCGGCGGGCGCACCGTCGGCCGCGAGCCAAAACCTGCGCCGCTCAAAGGCATACGTGGGCAGCTCGACGAAGTTGGCCTCGCCCGCCACGGCGCGCCAGTCCACGTCCATGCCGGTGACGAAGCCCCGCGCGACGGCGTCGATCAGGGTCGCCGGCTCGGGCCGGTCTTTGCGCAGCGCCGACGTGGTCGTCACCGCCCGCCCGTCTGCGGGCAGCGATTCCTCGATCGACGCCGCCAGGCCGCCGCTCGGACCGACCTCGAGGAAACGCGTCGCGCCGGCGGCGCGCGCGAACCGGACGCTGTCGGCGAAGCGCACCGCTTCGCGGATGTGCCGCTGCCAGTAGGCCGCCGACGCGAAGTCGTCACCCGCGAGCTGGCCGGTCAGGTTCGACACGATCGGAATGGCGGGCCGGCCCACCGCGAGACCGGCGGCTACCATGCCGAATTCGTCGATCATCGGCTCCATCAGGGGCGAGTGGAAGGCGTGCGAGACTGCCAGCCGGTGCACCCGGCGGCCCTCGGCGCGGAACCGGTCGGCGATCGCGGCCACCGCGTCTTCGGCGCCCGAAACCACTACCGAGGCCGGGCCGTTGACCGCCGCGATGCCCGCCTGCGGGTTCAGCAGGGGCCGCACTTCCTCCTCGGTGGCCTGCACGGCGACCATCGCCCCGCCCGCCGAGAGGGCCTGCATGAAGCGGCCCCGCGCGGCCACGAGCACCGCGGCGTTCTCCAGCGACAGGACGCCGGCGACGTGGGCGGCCGTCAATTCGCCGATCGAGTGGCCCATCACGAAGTCGGGCCGCACCCCCCAGGATTCGAGCAGCCGGAACAGCGCCACTTCCACCGCGAACAGCGCCGGCTGCGCGAATTCGGTGGTGTTCAGCAGGTTTTCGTCGTGGCCCCACATCACTTCGCGCAGCGGCCGCAGCAGATGGCGGTCCAGTTCGGCCACGACCGTGTCGAACGCCTCGGCGAACACCCGGTATCCGGCGTGCAATCCCATTCCCATGCCCAGCGATTGGGACCCTTGGCCCGGGAAGACGAAGACGGTCTTGCCGGCCGCCGCGACGCCTTGCACGGCCGCGGCGACCTCGCCGGTGGCCAGCTCGTCCAGCCCGCCGATCAGCCGGTCGCGATCGGCGCCGACGACGACGGCCCGGTGCTCGAAGTTGGACCGGCCCGCCAGCGTCCACGCCACGTCGGCGATGTTCAGATCGTCGTGGGCACGCACGTGCTCGGCCAACCGGCCAGCCTGAGATGTCAACGCCGACGCCGACTTCGCCGACACGACCCACGGCACCGCGGGCACCTTGGGGCGGTCCACGACCCGGTCGGCTTGGTCCGGCGCGGCCTCGATGATCACGTGCGCGTTGGTGCCGCTGATGCCGAACGACGACACCCCCGCCCGGCGCACGTGGCCGTTGGCCTTCCAGGCGCGGGCCTCGGTCAACAGCGACACCGACCCCGCCGACCAATCCACGTGCGGGCTGGGCTCGTCGACATGCAGCGTGGCCGGCA
>NZ_LQPJ01000117.1 GCF_002101785.1 Mycobacterium palustre | reverse complement strand
CGACACGCCACACCCCACCCGGGGGTTCTCCTCACATCAAGCCGACACGCCTGCTACCAACGTCCTGGCCGAGTACAGCTAGCTCGTGTCCCTTTTGCGCCGGGCGAGTTAGCCGTAGCCTGTGTGAATCAGGTCACAACCGGCTGGAGGCCCCCGATGCGTATTGCGGACGTCTTGCGGAACAAGGGTGCGGCGGTGGTGACGATCAACCCCGAGGCGACGGTCAAGGAGCTCCTCGCCGGCCTCGCCGAGCAGAACATCGGCGCGATGGTGGTAGTGGGCGACGAAGGGCTCGTCGGGATCGTCTCCGAGCGCGACGTGGTGCGCCAGCTGCACCGGCACGGGCCCAGCGTGCTGTCCGGCCCCGTCTCGAAGATCATGACCTCGGCGGTCGCCACCTGCGCGAAGTCCGACACGGTCGACGCCGTCAGCGCGCTGATGACGACGAACCGGGTGCGCCACGTCCCAGTGCTCGACGGCAAGAAGTTGATCGGCATCGTCAGCATCGGTGACGTGGTGAAGACCCGCATGGAGGAGCTCGAGGCCGAGCAGCGCCAGCTGCAGTCCTACATCACGCAGGGCTGACGGCCCGGCTCGCCCAACGTGCTTTGAGGGCGAAGATTCCGCGGTTTCGTCACCGTGGTTGCACGTTGGGCGAAGGGCTAGGTGTACCCGGCCATAACGTTGGTTACAGGCGGCTGATGGGTGGTAGGCCGCTGAGTGCGCTGTGGCGGCGTTGAGTGTTGTAGAACTTTAGCCAGGGTGCAAGTGCTTGGCCGCGGTCGGCGTTGGATGCGTAGGCTCGGCGGTAGCACCACTCGGTTTGCAGGGTGCGGTTGTAGCGCTCCACTTTGCCGTTTTGCCAGGGGCAGTGCGGTTTGATGAAAATGTGCTTGGTTTGCTGTTGAGCGATGACGGCGGCGACGTCGGCGGATCGCCGGTAGCTCAAGTGGTTGTCGGTGATCAGGCGTTCGATGTGTGGGATGCCCTGTGCGGCAAAGTACGCCGCGGCTCGGGTGATGAAGCCGGCACATGTCGCGCCTTTCTCGTCGGGCAAGATTTCTGAATAGGGAGCGTCCCGGGGAGTGGTGTAAGTGATGGCGGCGTGTCGGTCCCTGACGTAAGAGGGCCATCGCGTGAGTCTCT
>NZ_LQPJ01000116.1 GCF_002101785.1 Mycobacterium palustre | reverse complement strand
CAACAGCACACCCGCGACCACACAGGTGGGGCCACTTTCGACCGCCCACCCGGGGCCAAATCAGGCTGTCACAGCCACACGTAGTCGCCGTCGAAGCTTGCGGTCTCTTCTGACCAGAGCCGCTGCATCGCTAGCATCTTCTCACGGGTGATGTCACGCCGCTTCCTCGCGTCGACGCCGTGGTTACGGAACTCATCTTCGTTGTAACCGTAGCCCACACCGAGTATGAGGCGGCCTCCGCTGACGTGGTCGAGAGTCGATATCGTCTTCGCCAGCAGGATCGGGTCGTGGATCGCCACCAGCGAGACCGCGACTCCCAGGCGCAGCCGTGTGGTGAGCGCGCTTGCATGGGCCAGCATGATGTATGGGTCTGGGTATCTTCGATACCACTCCGGAAAGGGTTGGCCGCCAACAGCACCCATCCACTCCGGCAATGTTGCGTCAACGGGGGTATGCGAGTGCTCCCCCACAAAAACCGCGTCGAATCCACGCGCTTCTGCTTCGGGGGCCAAGACACTCAGCGGAATCGTCTGCGTGTGTCGCTCACTGGCGGCAATGGCTGACCCGTACAAAGAGATTTTCAACTTGTCGCGCTCCCCTTCTCTAGGATGGTTGCAAACCGTCTCTAGATGGTTTCCTCTGTGCGGCGACGCTCAGATGAGGCTTGTGGCGTATGTCATGTCGTTTCTGAAATCACGTGCGCCTATTTGTGATTCGATCGCGGCAGTTCGGGCGCTGAAGTCGACTGTCAGCGCGGGTCTGACGTCCAGCGTCGCTGGAGATGGCCGCCGGCCTTGCGGTACTCGAAGAATGCGCGGTCGTCAGGATCGACGAATTCCGGTTCGACACCAAACTGATCAGCCCAAATCTCCAGGAACTTAACGCCTTCCGGTCCAACCAGGCCATCGCCGTACTCGAAGTCAGCGGGGACGATCTTGGCCTCACCGGGGCGCAACCATACGCCGTCCATGTACAGCGCTCCCTCGATCACGAGATTGACTGCCGCAGACTTGTGGATATGGCGGCCGCGGAGCCGGTCGCCCGGCCCTGGGCCGACGCTGACAACGCCGACCACCGGCGAGTTCTTGTTCTCGCGCGCGCCCAGCACGATCAATGCGCTGCGGGCGTTGAGGATCGGCTCGCCCCACGGGAGATTGTCGTCGTAGATGGATGTCCACCTGATGCCCGGCCGCTCATACAATGCCGACGCGGTCTCTGCGTCAATGGCCTTGATCTCGGGATCCAAAATTTTGATTCCGCGTCGTGGCGTGTAGTCGGGGCGGGAAGGCAGGAAAACAAACGAGTTTTCCATCCCGCCGGATGCCACCGCCTCGACACCGGCGCGGCAGGTGGTGTCGAAACGCTTTTGGTCATCGGGGTCGACGAACGTTGGAGCCAGTCCCGACCGCTCGGCAAACATCGTCATCAGCGTCACGCCCTGGGGACCCACGACGAGATCGCCATGCTCTACGCCTGAGTCAATGACTTGGATGTCCCCGGTGGTGCACCACCGGCCGTCGATCTGCGCCGCGCCTTCGATGACCGTCTGCACGATCGGCGTCGGATGGGTGCGCAGTCCGGCGATATGGTCACCGACGTCAGGTCCGGCTTTTAAAAATACTGCGACTGGAGCACTGGCGGGCTCCCCCGCACCGAAGTAGAGGGCGTTGAACCGGATACCTTCATCTCCGACCCAACCAGCCTCGTTACCGTGCATCGAGACGATCTTGGCGGTTGGAGCGGAATCAGCTGGTTCGGACATTCTTATCCCCTATTTGGCGGGTGAATATTTCACTTCGTGCCCAGATCTCGGTTTGATGCGCTGACACCGAGGATTCACATATCTGCCGCGGTGTGGCCGTCACGACTCCCGCCTACCTGAGCGGTTGCCGTTCGCGATCAAAGTTTTCACTTCGGTGTACTCGAGGATTGATTCCGGTCCTCCCTCGCGACCCCAACCCGACGACTTGACTCCGCCGAACGGGGCGCTCACCAGGACGCCGAATCCGTTTATGGCGCATGTACCGGTCCGGATTCGTTCAGCGACGCCGATGGCCCGGTCTTCATCTTCGCTGAAAACCGCCCCATGTAGTCCAAATGGCGAATCATTGGCGATGCTAATAGCTTCCGGCTCATCCTCGTATGGGATCACCACGACGACTGGGCCGAAGATCTCCTCACGCGCGACGCGCATCCCGTTATCGACATTAAACAAAACGGTCGGCGCGAAAAACCATCCTTTGTCGATGCCCGAGGGTCGTCCGCCGCCCGCTGCAAGCTGCGCTCCCTCGGCGATACCGGCGTTGACCAGCTCACTCACGCGATCGAACTGCCGGCTGGTGATCAGTGCTCCCAGTGTGGTGGCGGTGTCGAGCGGATGACCGGCCTTGAAATCGCGTGCGGCGCTCGCGAGACCATCAACGACTTCGCCATACAGCTTGCGGGGGGCAAGGACTCGAGTCAGTGCCGCACACACTTGGCCCGCGTTGCCGAATGCTCCTGCAGTTAACCATGGGATTGCTTTGGCTGGGTCGGCGTCCTCGAGGAGGATCGCCGCCGACTTGCCGCCCAGTTCAAGGATGGTGCGTTTGAGATTGGCACCACAGGTTTCGGCGATACGCCGACCGGCATCGGTGCTGCCGGTAAAGCTTACGAGATCAACACCAGGGTGTTCGACTAGATGTCGGCCGGCATCGGGGCCGCCCGGAAGTATGCTCACCACACCTTCGGGTAGCCCGGCTGCCGCCAGTGCCTCGGCGAGGTAGAACGTCTGTAGAGAGCCTTCAAGTGCGGGTTTGGCCACAACCGAACAGCCAGCCATCAATGCCCGAACTATCTTGCTGATCGACATGATGAAAGGACCGTTGAACGGGGTGATCGCCGCCACCACACCAGCTGGACGCCTCTGAATGAGCGCCGACTTGTTGCTAGCGCGGTCGGGCTGCCACACGTCTGGGGGTAGGCCCTCGGCACTGGCGATGGCGTCTGCGAAGACACCGAACGCGCCCTCGATACGGCGGCGGGTCTGTGTGAGTGGCTGGCCTAGTTCCAATGCGGATGTTACAGCGATTGCGTCTAGTGATTCGCGGCAGCACGTCAGCGCACGGTTGAGGATTTCCGCGCGTTCCTCAATGGGAACCGCCGACCAGGTGGCGTTTTCGTAGGCTTTTTGGGCGGCCGATACTGCGATGTCGACGTCGACCGAAGACGCGGTGGGCACCGTGCAGAGCAGGGTTTCATCGGCCGGACAGATGGCCGGATGTTTGATGGCGGCAGCCGGCTCATGCCAGGACCCGCCGATGAAGAGCTCGTTTCGCTCGGCAAGGGTCGTCGTCATTGGATGGCTCATGCGGGTAAGGCAGACAGAACAGCTGCGCAGCGTTCGCGCACCATTGCCGGCATAGCCTGATTGTTCGCCGCCGAGGAGAAAGCGGTCAGATACAGGTCGTTGCGGCGAACCGCCGACGCGATGGATTTGCCGAGGTCGTCGGGATCGATGGCCTCACTCATTGAGGTCTCACGCTTCTCTTTGGGCTCAGAGCGCCCGAATTGGGCAGGCCGGTTTCGGTCGGCCTCCAAGATGCGTGTGCGAACTGTCCCGGGACACACCACCGTGACTCCAATACCGAACTGTGCCAGCTCTTCGCGCATCACTTCGGATAGGGCCACGACGGCGAATTTCGATGTCGAATATGCCGCGAGTTGAGACACCGGCGCCAGCCCCGAGATCGAGCCCGTATTCACGATGTGAGCCTCGCCGGGCTGGTCCTTCATCCGCGGTAGGAACGCCAGCACCCCGTGAATCGGACCGAACACGTTGACCGAGATGGTCCAGCGCCAATCATCGATCGTCGTTGATAGCACGCCGCCGACCGTGCCGACGCCGGCGTTGTTGCAGAGCAGATGTACGGCGCCAAAGGTGTCGAAGACCTTATCGGCGAGCTGCTGTACCGACTCGTAGCTGCTTGTGTCCACATGCGCGGCAACGCCATT
Source organism: Mycobacterium palustre (assembly GCF_002101785.1). Classification (GTDB taxonomy): domain Bacteria; phylum Actinomycetota; class Actinomycetes; order Mycobacteriales; family Mycobacteriaceae; genus Mycobacterium; species Mycobacterium palustre. Next base: position 65,225 of record NZ_LQPJ01000116.1, on the reverse strand, counting down.
GATCTCGTTAGCGACAGACTCGGCGGCATCGAGCTCAATATCGGCAACGACGACTTTCATCCCCTCGGCGGCGAAGGCGCGGGCCATACCTCGACCGATGCCGCTGCCTCCTCCTGTAATCACGGCAACCTTGCCGTGAAAATCCTTCACTTACGTCTCCTCGTTATATGCCAGATCTGCTGCACTATTGGGCGGAATTTCTGACGAGGCGACCCGGGCGTGCTCCGGTGTCCACGTCATTTCGGCGCGTTACCACTCCGTGAACCATCGTCATCACGTAGCCATGTGCGTCTTGCAGTACACGCAGCGACCCGGCGGGCAGGTCGTTGACGAACCGCGGTACCTCAAGGCGTAATTCACGCATATCGATGAGGTTGAGATCGGCACGCTTGCCTGTCTCGATCGTTCCGCGGTCGGTGAATCCGTACAACACCGCGGGCACGCCGGTCTGCTTGGCCACCACTGTTTCGATGGCGACTTTCGGTCCGCGCGTACGGTCCCTCGTCCAGTGGCTCAGCACGTACGTCGGAGTCGATGCATCGCAGATGTAGCGGACGTGCGCACCGCCGTCGCCGAGGCCGAGAACGGTCGCGTCGAGATTCAGCAACTGTTCGACGCACTGGTAATCACCTGTCGCGTAGTTCGTTGTGATCGTTATGAGTACGGCGCGGCCCTCGTCTTCGATGAGACGGTCGTAGATCACCTCCAACGGATGGACTCCAGCTGCCTGGGCCTGCGCGAGAACCGAGGTCGACTGTTCGGGCTCGTACTCCGGCGGATCACCGAGTGTGAAGGTTTGCGCATAGTGTTTACGCAAAAACTCATCGAATCGGTCGGTGAACGCTGCGCCCTTCGGGGGTAGATCTGCCTCAGACAACGCTCGTGCTTTCGTCCGCGGATCGGCGAGCCGGGCTGCTTGTTCGGCCAGAGACAGCTCGGCCAAGTCGACAAATGTCGGGCGACGTTGAAGCGCATGACTCGATCGCAGGGAACTAAGCACACCGCCGCACCTACCGGAGAACTGCATGTATACCGGAAGCTCGCTTAAATTGTCGGTCACATAACCGAGGATCTGGTCGAAAACCTCTGGTTGGTGGGATGTTTGAGCAGTGGAGAAGGTGACACGTTGTCCGGTTTCCCGCGCGAAATGCCGAATCAGCTCGAGCTCCTCGGCCGCCGTCCATGGGTCTCCCACTCCTGGAATGCCACGCCCGGAAGGCACCAGTTCGAAAACTGCGCCGCCGCCGGCGCGCATCGCCTGACCGATTGCCAGCAGTTCATCGATGGCCGCGGTGGTTCCGGGCACGTACCGCCCGTCTCTGGCTTGATGGATCGCGGTGCGCGATGACGAGAAACCGACCGCCCCCGCCTCGACCGCCTCGCGCACGAGCTTGGCCATCAGGGCGATGTCTTCGCCGGTCGCTGCTTCATCGGCCGCACCACGCTCCCCCATGACGTAGGCGCGCAAGGCGCCGTGCGGGATCTGAGCGGCGATGTCGACCGCGTAGTTACGGTCGATGGCATCAAGGTATTCGGGGAAGCTTTCCCATGACCACTGGATACCTTCGTACAGCGCCGTACCGGGGATATCCTCGACGCCTTCCATCAGCTGAATCAGCCATCGCTCGCTGCCTGGTCGAACAGGCGAGAACCCGACGCCGCAGTTACCCATCACGAGGGTGGTCACGCCGTGCGCTGCTGAGGGCAGCAGGGCATCGTCCCACGTGACCTGGCCGTCGTAATGGGTGTGCACATCAATAAACCCGGGCGTCAAATGGAGACCTTGAGCGTCGATGACCTCCTTGGCGTCGTCGGTCGGAACGTTGCCGATGTGTACGATCTGCCCATCGCGGACAGCGACGCTCGCAACATAAGGCGGTCGGCCGGTTCCATCCACGACAATTGCGTCGCGAAAGATTATGTCCAGCACAGCTTCCTCCTGGGTACGGCCTCATGGGCCCCTACTAGTCGAGGATCTCGAGTTCCGCCATCGTCTTCCGCGGATAGTCGCGGGCGAACTTGAAGTATCGAGCCATCGCCCGATCATTGCCGACTAGGTGGAAATCGCCGAGCCGCATCGAATTCAGGATCGGCAGGTCCTCGTTGACAAATCGGTTGTGCAGGGTCTGCTGCCGTTCGAGGTGCTCACGGGCTCCTTGGTCGCGGAGCGTGGCCAGCACGAAGAAGACGCGTGTGTTGCCCCGACCGAGCGGGGTCACCCCGGCGATATGCCATGTCAAGCGACCGTCATGCTCACCGCGCGTGCGGATGACGTTTGTCCCGTAGACGTCGATATCGGTTCGCATCTTGCCCGACTCACGTTCAATGTATTCGGAGTCCCAGTGCATCCGCGCCGTGTAGGAATCGATAACCTGCACCTCTGGGTCTGCGATCTGTAGACCGTGGACGACCCGGTTGTGCACGATGTCGAAGACGTTCGAGGCGAACACCCACGGATCGACCTTGATTGACTCCGCTAATGCGGCTTCGAAGGCATGGGAAATCATCGTCTCGTCGTCGTAACCCTCAAAGGAGGGCACAGGGTACAGCGGTTCGGATCCCCAGAAAACCCAGATCAGGCCCCATTTGTCTTCCACAGGAAAGGTGCGCAGGCGCGCTTGGCGCGGAATACGATCTCCGGAGGGGATCTTTGTGCAGCGGCCGTCGGCGCCGTACTGCCAATGATGAAATGGACACCGCAACTCGTCATCGACGACGTCGCCGATGCTGAGGTCGGCGCCCATGTGCTTGCAGTACGGGACCATCGCGTGGACGTCGCCGTTTTGCGTCCGATACACCACAACCCGACCATCACACAGGTCGATCCCGACAGCCTGACCAACGCCGAGCTGCGAGGACAGGGCAACGGGATACCAACACTTGTGGTATCCGGAGTCCTGTCCTGCCGACTGAATTGCCGGAGCAGTCGAAACCTCAGAAACCGTCATGATGACCTCCTAATGCAGCCCGCAGCGCGTTAGAACAACAAGTTAACCAACGTGTACCTCGTCGAGATTGAACCTTACACAATCGGCGTGCTTCACGTCTACGACCCTGACGAGGTCGGCTTAGTATCGGCCCGACCATTTCGGGCGAGGCCCCGCATGTCAGCCTTTGACCTCGGATGTTATCGGTCGGGTCCGAGGCCGCGCCGCCGCCGTGTCGGCTTGTCCGTTGGCTTCGTCGCCGTTACCCGGCGGTTAAAAAGGTGTCCGGTTGGCCTGATCGATCGTTTACTTACGGGTGCCTCATCGCTTGAGTGATCGCCGAGCAAGCGGAATCGACAACCATCGACTGATACCGAACAAAACGGCAATCGACGCGAGCGCAGCACATGACGGAGGCGGCCTAGGGCCTAGCCGCGCTTGTCCCTTAGCCAGCTCGAACGCACCGGCTCAGGATCGCATCACAAGCAAAGCGCGGAACCGTCGTGTGGACACCACACGTCGTCGGGGAACGCCCTCCTGGCCGCCCGCGCCCGTTTGTCAGCTCCCGCTAGGGGATTGAGGCCTGCGACGCCTAATGACGGCACGGATCAGTCGGCCGGGCACAGCCGGTTGAGATCAGCAGTTAGGGGCTGTTAACGTCGTCCGGTCGTTTCACTGCCGGAACGGGGTTGTCGTGGACAAGTTCGATGTCGTTGTAGTTGGTGCTGGCGCAGCCGGTCTCTGCTGCGCCGCGGAACTGGTCCTAGGCGGGCGGCGACCACTTCTCATCTGCGAGGCGGGCGAGGTCGGTCACACCTTCCGGTCGGTCTGGATGGATGAACGCAACCGCGGATCGGTTCAAGTGCCGGCCTGGCAATCAAGCTGGGGCGGCGGTTGGTGGATGCCGCTTGTGCGCCGGCTAGACCTGCCCGTCCGTTTCCGCGAGTTTCGTCCGATGGAAATGCAGGTGATCGGTACTGCTCAGGTGGTGCCGTTGCCGTATATGGCATCGGCTTCCGCCATTGCCAATACCTTCGCGGATCTGAGTTCTGGAACTCTGTCAGCAGCGCACCGCGAACTGATCGTCAGTTGTCTGCGAGCCGGGTTGGCGCTTCCACCCGATGAGGTGTTCGCACTCGATCGAGTACGGTTTTCCGAATGGCTCCGAAGCCATGGAGCCACCGCTGAGGTCGCCGCCATGCTGACCGGTTTCTGCGGCACGCCCAACGGCATGACCGAACAGGACGCGGTGCACCACCTATCAGCCGCGTGCGCACTATGGACCTTGCGAATCATGTTCATGCACGAGGGAACGTTGTGTGAGGTCGTTCCCGACCCCTGCGAAGGTCTATGGATACCGATCGCAAAAGAGGTCGAACGCCGCGGCGGTACCGTCTGGCGAGGCTGCCGCGTTGCGCGAGTCCACGTGGAAAACCGTCGCGCTCAAGGCGTCGAGCTAGTAGATGGCACGAAGATCCACGCTAACGTGGTCGCGTTGGCGACAAGCAACGCACGGTTGGGCCGCCTCTTTGACCGCCAGCCCGATGAAGTTCGAGAAGTACTCAATTACACCGGCCCGACCGCCCAGCGGCAGCTCGTCGTTTTCGTGTTGCTCAACCGGCCGCTGTTGGAACGTCCTGTGTCACTGAGTTTGAACTGGCCGCACGGACGGCGGCTAGGGGCAGTGGTGGACGCCCACCACACAGATGTCGAGCCAGGCAAGCAGCTGATTCACTTGGTCGTGACCAACATCGGAGATCGAGCAGAAGACGACGTGTTACGGGAGGTCGACGCCGGCCTGAACCTGGTTTTCCCGCACTACGCAGAGTCCGTCGAGAAGGTGAAGACGATCATTCACACCTCCGAGCATTGGATGGACTACACCACGGTCGGCCCCAAACTGCCGCGTCGTAGCCCGTCGGTGACGGATTTGTGGTACGTCGGGCAGGGGGCGGGACCGGTCCGAGGGTTTTGGACGGAGGCCGCCGCCGGGGCGGGAGTGTTGGGCGCCCGCGCGATAATGGGTGCTGCCGGTTAGCGGCCGGCGGCTCATTGCCCGCGAGGCCGGATGGATTTAGCTCCTAATAGCGTTGGCCGCATCAGTCGCATCTAGCCTCATCTCGCCCTCCAGCGGCGAATCGCCACTCCTGAGAACGCTAGCCGTAGGCACCGATCGGCCGAGCCGCGCGCCGCCCGATGAAAACCTGATGGCCCTGCAACGCCGCGTGCGGCAGCACCTGCAGCATCGGTTCCGCGGTCAGGTGGCAGTCACAGCCGGTCCCCGGGCGTTGTTTTCACGGTCGAGCTCGCGCAACGTGGTCGTCGGATAGCCGCGCGCGTAGCGGAAGTATCGGGCCAATATTTGATCGGACTTGACGAACATATTGCGTCCCGGCCGGATTGAATTCAGAACGGGGACATCCTCGTTGAAGAGCTGGGTATGCATCTTTTGGAGGAGGTCCAGGTCATGTTCGACGTCGGAGCTCTTGCGTCCGTCGACGCCTGCGGCAGGAGTCGTGATGAGGAGGAAGAACTTCGTCCCCTTGCTACCCATAGGCGTTCCAGCGCCGATGTGCTGCAACAGATGTCCGCCCCGCTTACCGTGTGACACGATGGCGTTTGTTCCGAACATCGTGATGTGGCTGAAGTTGATCTCACCGCCATGTTCATTTTTCATGACGAAACCGCTGTCGATCGTGTGTTCGTGGATTTCCATTGTGGAGGCATCCGAATCGATCGGCGAGTTGTGCAGAACGCGCAGGTGTTGATAGTCGAACGCATTCGACGCAAAAATCCACGGGTCCACTCGAAGCGGCTCCATGAACTCTACTTCGAAATACCGGCTAGCGATGGTCTCCTCATCCCACTCGACGAGATCGGGCAGCGGGTAGAGAGGTGTTGTTCCGAGAAATACCCAGATCATCCCCCGTCTTTCCTCGGTAGGAAGGGTCGTAACTCTCGCCGAGGGTGGGATGCGGTCGCCCGAAGGGATTTTCGTGCATACCCCGTCCGGCCCGTACTGCCAATGATGGAAGCAGGTCGTTTCCCACTACATCACCGATGCTCAGGTCGGCACCCATATGCTTGCAGTAGGGAATCGAGGCCCGCGCAACGCCGTCCGCACCGCGGTAGAGCACAATGCGGTCGTCGCAGAACTCCAACCCCACCGACGTGCCCGCAGGCACATCCTCAGAGAACGCGACCGGGTACCAGCACTGGTGATAGCCACCACCCGGCAGAAACATCGCGGTTGATTGGTCGCCTTCGGCAACCTCGACACCTGCCATCTGAACTGCCTCCTGTTCACTGAAACTGACGGATGAATGCATTTGTTAGTCGGTGCGGGTAGGCCGAGTGACTAGGGGGCTGAACCCGCGCGGCAGACGTACGTACGAACAGCGAGGTCACATCCACTGCCTCACGGCGCCGATGTTAACATTCATTAATCGATAGCTTCGCACTCCGTGTTGAGCTCGTCAAGACACTGTTGCCATCAAATGGGCAACGATCACTCGGGCCTTATTCGCTTTGGGCACAATTGCAGTTTTACGGCACAGCCGTCTGTTGGGCCGCGCGCCACCGCATCGAACGGCGTTGCACCTTTCCCGCGGATGCGTGCCCGGAGTGTGAGTCGCCAAACCGCAAGTTGGGCCGTTTACGCTTTACCGAACGCTGGCGCGCGGCCATCCGCCAGGCCGAATCCCCTCCGTCTCCACGGTCACTCCATCCGTTTCGCCCAGCTGCGTTTCGCTGCTTCGTTTACCGCGCAGGGTCTTCCGCCGGGAAAAGCTTTCTGTCGAGAGCTTCCCCGGTCGTTTCATTTCTAGGTGAGGAAGTTCGGCCGACGCACTCCGAGTTGCTCGCAGCCTTGCAGATACCTCTCCACCATGTCCGCGCGGGTGACTCGGCCGGTGACCTCGTTCGTTTCCAGGTCGATGAATTCAGCGTCGGCGTAGCTGAGGAAGATCGCTTCCGTTACCTCCGGGCCGTTGAAGAATCGATGGACCACGCCTGGCGTCTCGAATATGTAGGTGCCCGGGCGGTATTCATAAGTTTCATCATGCCCCCATGCGCCGGCAGTGGTGTAGCCGAACACCGGAGCGTCATGTCGATGCCAACCGTGCGCGACATTGGGCTGAGCGCGAATCTGACTGACTACCCAACCTTCATCCAATCGAGCATGGACGACGCGCATCTCGAAATCCGGACCCGCCGGGACCCAGGGCAGCTCATCGGTGGCTAGATGCAGTGTACGAGCGACTGTGTCCTTCATCGACGTCATTTTCGAACTTGCTCCTGTCGTTATTAGGGATTATTTCACCAGGGATGGCCAAGGATTACGAGCCCTCATATTGAAATACAAGGTATTCCTTCCAGAACCGAGTTGTCACTGTCACGTGAATGGTCGTTTTCCTCTCTCTAGATGCGGAGTTCCAGTACCGGTGTCTTACTTCGTCCCACGCAGATCATCATCGATTTGTTGTTCGCGCGTTCTGCATCGGTGAGGTACTCGTCGCGATGATCCGGTGTGCCGCTGACCACTTCGGTCTCGCAGGTGCCGCAGAAACCCTCTTCACAAGACGTCGGAACGTAGATGCCGGCGTCTTCGAGCACCTCGATGATTGTCTTGTCTGCCGGGATGGTCACTCGCTTACCCGACTTGGAAAGGACGAGCTCAAACGGTTCATTGTGTTCATCCCGGTCGCAACCAATCGGTTGGGCACGCGCCTTGAAGCGCTCGACGTGTGGTTCCGCGCGCCCCAATTCGGAACAGGTGGCTTCAACCGCGGCGATCAGCGGCTCTGGCCCACAGCAGTAGACCGCAGCATGAGTCGGAAGTGGATCGATCGCAGCCTTGAGGTCGAGCAGCCCGCATTCGTCTTGCGGGGTGACCACCACTTTCGAGCCGTACTGGCTGAGTTCGTCGAGGAATGCCATCGATGCTCGGCGCCGTCCCCCGTAGAGCAGGGCCCAGTTTTTGCTTTGGCGCTCGACCTCCGCGACCATGGGAAGTATTGGGGTGATGCCGATTCCGCCAGCGATGAAAAGATACTGCTCGGCGTCAACGAGCGGGAAGTTGTTTCTGGGACCAGTAGCAGAGACGAGCATCCCGGGCCGAAGGACGCTATGCACATACGTTGAGCCGCCCCGACTCTCGCGCTCGAGCAGCACAGCGATCGTCCACTCCGTTTTCTTGGCCGGGTCGCTGCACAGTGAGTACTGGCGGATGAGATCGGGCCGCAAAATCAGGTCAATATGAGCTCCGCAGGAGAAGGGCGGTAGATCCGCTCGGTCGTCGGAGCCCAGCACGATCGAGAGCACGTCGTCGGCTTCCCAACTCATCCTGCGGACACGTAGCGCCTGTGTCTGCGGGTCCGATTCCATACGACGCTCCTCACCATCGGGTTGTGGTGTCGGTCAGGACGATGGGGTTGCGCATCTACTGCATAGTATAGAAACCATCGTTAACGCGATGCTACAGTGCCGAGAAGACTCCTCTAATCTGGGGTGGAGTCCATGCCGAGCCAACACCGGCTGAACTGATGTTAACAACCTCTACGACGGATGAAGGGACTCCCATGGCGAATCGGAGCGCTTTCTACATTGGCGGCAGCTGGACGGCGCCGTCTTCGAAGAAGAAGATCGAGGTCATATCCCCTCACTCCGGGCAAGTCATCGCGGTAGTTCCGGAAGCCCAGCCCGCGGACGTCGATGCCGCGGTTGCCGCCGCCAGGACGGCGTTCGACACTTGGAGCGCAACACCTTTCGACGAGCGCGTGGCTATCGTGGAACGATTCTCGGCGGGTTACGCGGCGCGCATGCCCGAACTTGCCGAAGTCATTACAGCCGAAATAGGAACTCCCAGCTCATTAGCTCAGGCCGTCCATACCGCGAGCACCTGGATGGCCCTCAACACCTTCATCGATATTGCCAAGCAATACCCGTGGGAGGAGACGCGGAGCGGTGTCTTCGGCTCCGATGTGATCGTCCGGCGTGAAGCCGTTGGCGTAGTGGGGGCAATCGTTCCGTGGAATGGTCCACAGTACCTGACCATGGCCAAGCTGGCTCCTGCGCTCCTTACCGGATGTACGGTAGTTCTCAAGCCGTCACCGGAAGCACCGTTGGACGCGTTTGTGTTGGCCGAAATCCTCGATGAGGCCGGTGTGCCGGCTGGCGTCGTTAACGTCATTCCTGGTGGCACGGCGGCCGGTGAACATCTCGTCCGTCATCCCGGTGTCGACAAGATCTCCTTTACGGGCTCGACAGTGGTCGGCCGTCGAATCGCCAAGCTCTGCGGGAAGGGCCTGAAGCGGTGCAGTCTCGAACTCGGCGGCAAGTCGGCTGCGATCATTCTCGACGATGCGGACCTCGATTCCACGGTCGAGAGCCTGAAATTAGTGTCCTTGGTCAATTCGGGTCAGGCCTGCGGTGCCCAGACCCGGATCTTGGCTAGCCGCAGTCGCTCCGCGGAGGTCGTCGACAGGCTTGCCGCGATGATTGAGGGGCTGAAAGTCGGTGATCCAACTGATCCGGAAACCTATATCGGGCCGCTCGTAAGCAAGCGCCAGTGGGAGCGGGTGGAGGACTACATCGCCATCGGAGAGATCCAGGGCGCGCGCATGGTCGTGGGTGGTCGAGGTCGCCCCGACGGGCTGAACACAGGCTGGTATGTCAAGCCCACATTGTTCGCCGACGCGACCAACGACATGCGAATCGCCCGTGAAGAGATCTTCGGTCCGGTGTTGACGGTCATACCGTTCGATTCAGTTGATGGCGCGGTGAGCATCGCCAACGACAGCGATTACGGACTCGGCGGGTCGGTCTGGACGGCCGACATCGACTTGGGCCTGGAAATCGCACGTCGCGTGCGAACCGGGACTTACGGCGTCAACCAGTACATGCCCGATCTAGTCGCGCCGTTCGGCGGCTACAAGTCCTCGGGCATCGGGCGCGAGTTTGGACGCGAGGGCCTCGACCAGTACACCGAGATCAAAAGCATCTCCGTTCCGGCCGGGTCCCACACCTCGCCGGTAGCTGCAGGATCGTTGAAGGAGGGTGTCTTGCGCACCGAGGCTGCGATCTGCTGGGCGCAAAACGAGCCGTGGAGCGTCGAGGCCATCGAGTTGGATCCTCCGAAGGCCGGTGAGGTACGCATCCAATACATTGCGGCGGGCCTATGCCATTCCGATGACCACCTGGTGACTGGCGACATGGGCTTCTTCTGGCCGATCATCGGCGGACACGAGGGCGCCGGCATCGTCGTCGATGTGGGACCGGGCGTGACGCGCGTAGCGCCCGGCGACCACGTGGTGCCCGGATTCGTCGCGGCATGCGGTCGATGCCCGTCGTGCGTCAAGGGGCATTCGGGCCTGTGCGACAACGGGGCTCTTATCGCAACTGGCATGCAGTTGGACGGGACCACCCGCCACCACGCCAAGGGCCAAGACATCCCGACGATGGCCAGTTTGGCCACTTTCGCAAAGTACGGCGTCATCCCCGAGCTGAACTGTGTGAAGATCGATCACGACATTCCGTTGGAGGTCGCCGCGTTGGTCGGTTGCGGAGTGTCTACCGGATGGGGGTCGGCGGTGTACGCCGCCGAGGTGCAGCCGGGCGAGACCGTTGCGGTGATCGGTGTTGGTGGTATCGGCGCTGCGGCGATCCAGGGAGCGCGGATGGCTGGCGCTGACCGAATCATCGCCATCGACCCCGTAGACCTCAAGCGCGAACTGGCGCCCAGGTTCGGCGCCACCCACACCTATCCATCGGTCGAAGAGGCCACCGAGGCTATTCGAGAAGAGACGTGGGGCCGGATGTGCGACAAGGTGATCTGCTCCATCGGCGTCGGGCGGGGCGACCTGATGGCTTCGATCATGGGCATCGTCGGCAAGCGCGGCCGATGCGTGGTCACCAATATCCACCCGATCCACGAGACACAGGTGTCGCTGAGTATGGCGGACCTCACCCTGATGGAGAAGCAGATCGTGGGCGCTCTGTTCGGTTCGGCAAGGCCCAACTTCGACATCCCCAATTTGCTGCGGCTCTACCAGCGCGGGCACCTCGATCTGGAAGGGATGATCACCAATCGCTACAAGCTGGGTGACATCAACCAGGGCTATAAGGACATGAAAGACGGCAAAAACATCCGCGGCATCATCGTCCACGATCACTGACGGCGGCAGGCTGCAACGACGGTATGCATGACTCACCAACGCGTGCCTGCGCTTCCGTGGGAAAGCGACGGTTGACGCGTAAACCCCGCCATGCATCGGCATAGACCGACGAACTCTCCAGGAGCCTGAAGGACCCCATGCTTGAACTCAACCTCGCACTGGCCGAGGCGATTCTCGACGCCGCGCTCGCCCGCGCGATCGAGCACGACCTCAACCCGGTCGCCGTCGCAGTCCTCGATTCACGCGGATGCACGAAGGTGCTGGCGGCCCAGGATGGCGTCAGCCTCCTTCGAACCCAGATCGCACACGCAAAAGCATTCGGCGCGCTTGCCATGGGAATGGGTTCACGGGGGCTGTATGTCCGCGCGCAGGAACAGACTTACTTCGTCGGTGCTGTGAACACGCTCGCCGGAGGCCAGTTGGTTCCTGTTCCTGGCGGCGTCCTCATCTACGCGGACCGCGTGTTGCTCGGGGCTGTTGGCGTCAGCGGCGACAGCTCGGACAACGACGAGATGTGCGCCGTCGCAGCCATCGAATCGGCTGGTCTACAGGCTGATACCGGTTAAGCGCGACAACCGATTTTTCCGATCCACGTGCGCGCCAATCAATAGTCCGTTGACCACCAGGCCGGCGTGCCGCGGTGTGCTCTCACATCGCAGCCGCCAGTCGCCAGATGCGCTGTACCGCAGCGTGGTCCGATCGAATCGGGTACAAGATGAGATCGCTCGCGCGTGCGGCTCGGAAGCGATCAAGGCCCGCTACAACCGTCGCCTCGTCGCCGGCGATAGCCAGGCCAGCGGGCGGCGGTCGGCTCTTCGCGATCGAGTACCCGCCGGTAGGACCGCACGTGGTCGCAGCCGGGCAGCTTGGCACGAGCGGTAGCACGTGTCGACTCTGTGTGGTCGGTCACCGACACCGGCGCCATCGCGATGATGCGCGGTTGTGGCCTACCGGCGTCGGCGGCTGCCTCATCAATCGCGGGCTTGATGAAATTCGGGATCGTTCTTGGCCCGGCTACAACGGGATCGTACCGTCGTTCAGCGTCGGCGATTCGCTGAAGTTAACAACTGCGAACCGAATTTCTTGGACTCTACAGGACGGTGATTCGTGCGTTTCGGTTCACTGGGGCAACGGACGCACGGCAGCTACTGGCGGCGACGACCGAGGCTATCACTCAAGCGAACAATGCGGCACGCACCATACCGGCGATGTGGGTGCGCACCTCGTCAATGTCATCGACGTGTTCTTCCAGCGCGATGTATCCGATGAAGATGTGCACGGCATAGACCGCACGCCGAAGGACGGGCGTGGGCACTCCCGGTCGCAGTGCCGCCAGCGCTCGCAACCATTCAGCCCAGTAGAGTTCCTCAAGTGCTGCCACCTTACGCAGCGCGACGCGCGAAACGTTGTCATGTTCATTGCGCCGGATCACAAAGGCATATCGGTTAGGTCCGAACGCGAAGTCCAATCGTTTCTCGATAAGCATATCGAGCGTCCTACTGGCGCCAACATCTTGCGCAGCGACTCCCTGCATCGTGTTCACCAGGCGTTGCATGCCCTCAATGATGAGAGCATCGAGGATCGCTTGTTTGTTCGCGAAGTGTCGATACAGAGCCGGACCGGTAATCCCGGCCGCCTGACCGATCTCGTCCACGCCCGTTCCAGCGAAACCGCGGCGGGCGAACATCTCTGAGGCGATCTGTAACAACTGCTGGCGCCGCGGCACGCGCGCCTCAACGGGCTGGGCGATCACTGAGGCGATACCCCGCCGTAGAAGCCGGACGTGTTGCGCCGTCTATGGGAGTGCCGAGGCTCAAACGGCGGGTCCTGATGGTCGTAAGACCGTACGAGCAGTGCTGTCGCATGGTCGACGGCTTCCACTGATTTTTCCTTGTTAACCAATATTGCGGTATCGCTATCCACACCGCGAGACAGCGTGAACTTGGTCTGTGCGAACCGAAGCCGGGAACCTCTCATAAGAATCGACCCCATGATCGCCGATGACCTGTGAACATCAGTAAACTAACACATATTGCCGTCATCGGTGAGTCTAGCCCTTTACGCCTCACTGCCCCCACCGCTCAGCTACCGATCGAGGGGGGTTAGGCTCGAGTTGGCGTACGCTGCGACCGCATCTGCCGCGGAACCGGTGATGTCGCCCGTATCATTGTGGCTCGGTCGACCGAATACCGCTACGTCCCGTTCGTTGGAGTACTGCCCGGCCCGTCCACTGAACCTGTGGCCGGCTGCACCAGCGCTCGAACGTGAGTCGTCAACCCACCGACGTGTTCGGCGGTCAACCGCGCCCGATCTTCACTGGGCACCAGGCCGTAATATGCCGCTAGCTGCAGCCGACGACGGCCCCATTTCGCCTTGTTCGGAGGCAGAACCTGGCCACCCACCACCACGTCAGTCTTCGCGGCGTCGACAATCGGCACGATCTCCGCCCAGTAGTCGACCTCCTCCTGGCTGGGGGTGAAGACTCGATTGATGACCTCGACGTGTTCAGCGACCGGCATACACGTCAGGCCCACATAACCGATTTGACGGCTTTGAATGGCAAACTTCTCCAGCCCTTCCAGATCGTCAACCGGGTTCCAGTTACCGCTCACGGGCCACTGGACTCCGGCGCTGCGAACGTCGAGCAACACCTTCTGGCGGATATAGGAGGTCTCCTGCATCTCGCGTGTCCACTCGAACCCGATGGACAAAGCGGGATCCCCGTTGCGGGAGACCATCCCGCCCATGTAGGCCACTCGTGGCGATGCCGAGGCGATTTCGTATGCCAGTCGATTTCCCGAGGCAGATTCTAGAAGCGGCGTGATGAATATACGTCCCTCTTCTACCCCGGCACGCTTCTCGAACAATGTCAGCAGACCATCGAGCAGCAGCACGTCTTTCGGGCTTTCCACCTTGGGAACAAGGACAGCGTGTAACTCCGGACAGACAACCGCGTCGAGGTCGGACAGGAGCTCCGGCGAATCCAGCCGGTTGATTCGAACAAACGTGGGTTTGCTCGGACCGAGCTCTTCCAAAACCTGACGGATATTGGCACGCGCCGTCGGTTTCATCTTGGGCGGAACATGGTCTTCAAGTTCGAAACTCACTGCATCGGAGCCCAACTCGTAGGCACTACGCATCATGCCGATGTCATCGTGCTCATCGAAGTTGTAGGAGATGCTCCGTAGGGGTCGATGATCCCGGGCCACTGGTCTCCATCCGCAACTTGTGTTAACGTACGTTTACCCTAGACTGGTTGTGGGATTGAGTCAAACTTCATTCCCGTTGTGGCCGACGACCACAGGTGGCCGATCCAGGTCAGAGGCCGTTAACCGATCACGCAGGACGGAGGCCAGGTTGTCGTTGCTAGCGGGCCGCGTGGCGGTAATTACCGGTGCTTCGCAAGGCCTCGGATACGCAATCGCGTCGCGGTTCGTCGCCGAGGGCGCAAGCGTGGTGCTGGGCGATCTTGATCTCGCTTCGACCACCTCAGCTGCCGAGCGGCTCGGCGGCGACGACGGCGCCCTGGCAGTGCGTTGCGACGTGACGGATTCATCCGAGGTGCAGCAGCTCGTCGGCGCTGCCGTCGAGCGATTCGGCCGGTTGGACATCATGGTCAACAACGCCGGCATTACCCGTGACGTGACCATGCGCAGGATGACTGAAGCGGACTTCGATCAAGTGATCGACGTTCACCTCAAAGGCACCTGGAATGGTACCCGTGCGGCGGCGGCCATCATGCGGGAGAACCAACGCGGCACCATCCTGAATATGTCATCTCTGTCCGGCAAAGTCGGAAATCCCGGTCAGACCAACTACTCGGCAGCCAAGGCCGGCATCGTCGGATTGACGAAGGCCGCCGCGAAAGAGCTAGGCCGCCGGGGCATTCGGGTCAACGCCATTGCGCCAGGCCTGATCCGCACCCCGATGACCGAGGCTCTGCCCCAGCCGCTTTGGGACTCGAAGGTCGCTGACATTCCCCTTGGTCGGGCGGGAGAGCCTGAGGAGATTGGCAGCGTAGCGGTATTTCTCGCTTCGGAGATGTCGTCGTACGTGACGGGGGCCGTCATCGAGGTCGGGGGCGGTCGATTTATGTGAAGTGCGCGCTTTGCGTTGAACCGCAACGGTAGAGGGAGAAATGACCGAAGCTGTAATCTGTGAGCCTGTCCGCACGCCGATCGGGCGGTATGGTGGAATGCTTAAATCACTGACCGCCGTTGACCTTGCGGTGACGGCACTTAAAGGCCTTCTCGATCGAGTCCGAATACCCGTTGACGCCGTCCAGGATGTCGTACTGGGTCAGTGCTATCCCAACAGCGACGGACCTGCGATTGGGCGCCTCGCGGCGCTCGACGCGGGCCTTCCGGTAACCGTGCCTGGCATGCAGGTAGACCGGCGCTGCGGATCCGGTTTGCAAGCGGTCATCCAGTCCTGCCTTCAAGTCGTCACCGGTGCAAATGATGTCGTGATCGCGGGCGGTGTGGAGAGCATGAGCAACGTTGCCTTCTACTCGACCGACATGAGGTGGGGAGGATCGCGCGGCGGCGTAAAGGTGCATGATGGGTTGATCCGGTCGCGGACAACCTCGGGTGGCCGCAATCACCCAGTGCCGGGCGGCATGCTCGAAACGGCAGAGAATCTCCGACGGATGTACGCGATTTCGCGCGTCGAGCAGGACGAGCTCGCCTTAGAATCTCACCGGCGTGCGGTCACGGCACAGGCCGCCGGCATTCTCGCTGAGGAGATCATCCCGACTGTTGTGCAGACCCGTGACGGCGAGTGGTTGATCGACTCCGACGAGCATCCCCGTGCCGATACGTCCATGGAATCGTTGAGCAAGCTCAATCCGGTTATGATCGCCGAGGATCCAGAATCGACTGTGACGGCGGGGAATTCAAGCGGAATGAATGACGCGGCTTCGATGTGCCTCGTCACGACACCTGAAAAGGCAGCTGAACTCGGGCTTACCCCTCTGGTGCGCCTGGTCAGTTGGGCCGCAGCGGGGGTCGAACCGAAAATTATGGGTATCGGTCCGGTTCCTGCCACAGAGGCCGCACTCGCAAAGGCGGGCCTGACCCTTGCCGACATCGATCTGATCGAACTCAATGAAGCCTTTGCGGCACAGGCACTTGCCGTCATGCGCGAATGGAAGTTCAGCGACGCCGATCGAGAGCGCACCAATGTCCACGGCTCCGGAATCTCTCTCGGGCATCCGGTTGGCGCTACCGGGGGGCGGATGCTGGCCACCCTTGCGCGTGAACTCCATCGGCGTGATGCCCGCTATGGGTTGGAAACCATGTGTATCGGCGGTGGACAAGGACTCGCCGCGGTCTTCGAACGCGTGGACCCGTAGCGCGGCCTCGGGATTACCCTCGGCGCACTTACCTTCGGCGGGTGTTGCGTGCGTGCCTAGATAACTGTGCGATTCCCTCTACTGAATTGACGGTATGGCGTGTGCACAGCGGACTATGCGGCTGGCCTCATTGGGTTGAGACGGGCGGGCGTGCTTTGGGTGGCAACCCGGCGATTTGTCCAGTAGGCAGCGTTGCTTCGTCAGATGACGCCAGCGTCACGGAGCCGACCGAGCTCGGCGTCGTCGAGTCCGAGGCGCTCGCGCAGTACGGCCTCGGTGTCAGCCCCTAGCCGTGGTCCGAGGTGGCGGATCATGCCAGGAGTCTCACTCAGGTGCGTCGGCGTATTGTGTACCAGCACTTCGCCGAGCTCGTCGTCAGGGATCTTCACGAACATCCCGCGCGCGACCGCCTGCGGATCGGCGATCAGCATGTCGACCGAATAGACGGGTGCGGCGGCTACCTCATGTTCCTCGAAGGTCTTCATAACCTCTTCGAGCGTTCGCGCGCCGATCCACTCGGCAAAGGCCGCGTCGATCTCGTCTGCTCTCGCCAGCCTGCCCTGTGCAGAGGCCATTACCGGGTCTTCGAGCCAATCGGCCCGGCCGATCGCTCGCATGCCACGCTCAGCGATCGAGGGAGAGCTGCCCGACATTGCGACCCAGTGGTCGTCTGACGTGCGATAGGCATTGCGCGGCACGGTTATGTTCCAACGGTTTCCGGTTCGGCGCTGGATGATGCCGAGCTGGTCGTAATCGGTGGCCGCTTGCTCGAGCATCCGGCTCAGCGGCTCAAGCAGGCTGACGTCGATGAGTTGACCGCGGCCGCCGTTGCGACCCCGGTGGTGCAACGCCGTGAGGCAGGCGATCGTTCCCTGCATTGCCGCGACCGAGTCCGCCAGGGGGATGGCGGGAAGCGTTGGTGGTCCGTCGGCCTCGCCAGTGATGTAGGCGAACCCGCTCATCGCCTCCACCAGGGTTCCGAAGCCTGGGCGCTGTGCGTAGGGCCCGGTCAAGCCAAACGCTGTCACGTGAACGACGATCAATGCGGGGTTGATCTTAGCCAGCTCCTCGTAGGGCAGGCCCCACTTCTCCATCCGACCGGGTCGGAAGTTCAGCAGCAGCACATCGACGTGCTCGATCAGCCGTCTGAACAGCTGCTGCCCCTCCTCTTGGTGGAGGTCGACAGTGACCGAGCGCTTGTTGCGGGCGGCACTCTTCCATGCCAGGCCGACTCCGTCGCGCTGAAACCCCCAGCCGCGCAGCGGGTCTCCCCTACGAGGCTGCTCGAGCTTGATGACCTCAGCGCCGAACTCGCCCAGGTATGTGGCGATCCATGGCGCGGCGCCCAGCGTAGCCGCATCGAGAATCACAATATCTTGCAGAGCCCCGGTGCGCTCCGCGCCTGTGTTCGGTACGCCTGCTGCACTCACAGGGAATCCGCGGCGGCCAACGTTAACCGTTCAGGCATTGGGAGACCGAGGTTTTCGCGCAGGGTCGTTCCGCGGTAGTCGGCGTCCACCAGCCCGCGACGCCGCAGAATCGGCGTTACCAGGCGACCGAAGTCCTCGTATGCACCCGGCACAGTAGCGGCGGTCACGACGAATCCGTCGCAGCAGACGTTGTGCCACTCCTCCATTTCGTCCGCCACCTGGTCCGGCGTCCCGATGAAACAAGGGAGCTCGTCGAGCGTGCCCCGGCCGGAGAAGCGAACGAAGTCATCGGCGGTCGGGTTGGACTTGCCACTCAGGCGGATAACCGCATCGCGGTAGCCGTGCCATGACATGGCCGCCAGTTCGTCATCTGCAAAAGGTAGATCCCCGGGCCGTCCCGAGAAGTCGATGTTGAGGATCTCACCAAGCAGGGCTTGGGCGTCCTCGGGGCGGGCAAGCCCACGGATGATTTCGGCCTTGTGGTGCACCAGCTCCTCCGTCTCCCCCGTGACCACGGTGACCGCCGGCGCGATTGTCACTAGGTCTGGATCCCTGCCGGCCGATTCGACGGCTGCCCGCAGGGCACGATATTGGTCGGCGCCGGCCTGCTTGTTCTTGTACAGCGCAAAGACGATGTCAGCCCCGGCGCCAGCGAATTGCATGCCCCGTCCGCTGGCTCCCGCCTGCAGAAGTACCGGGTGTCCCTGCGGCGACTGTGGCACCGTGAATGTCCCTCGCACCCGGAAGTACTTTCCGTCGAAGTCCGTCGTATGCACTTTGGAGGGGTCGGCGAACATGCCGTCGGGCTTATCGACGATCAGCGCGTCGCGGTCCCATGCCGTCCACAGGTCGCGCACGATCTCCACGAACTCGTCGGCGCGGTCATAGCGCTCGTCGTGGGCGACATGGACTGAGCGCCCGAAGTTTGCAGCCTCCGAGTCGTTGAGCGAAGTGACGATGTTCCAGGCGATTCGACCGCCGCTCATGAGGTCGAGAGTCTGGAAATGACGAGCGACGTGGAACGGCTCGTAGTACGTGGTGGAGTAGGTCGCCCCGAGACCCAAGTGTGTCGTGGCCATCGCCATGGCCATAAGCACGACGGTAGGATCCATCTTCACGGATCGGACGCCGTGGGCACGGCGAGCTCAGGACTGCCGCCCCACACCTCAGGCATCGCCAGCCGGTCGTCGAAGAACGCGAGATCGAATCGGGCAGCCTCGAGGGCCCGCGCGATTCGCTGGTAGTAGGCGGCCGACGTGAAGTCAACCGCCGACGCGGGGTGGCGCCAGGACCCGGGGTAGTTCGAGCAGTTCTGCGCCTGCAAGAAGGCGATCATTTTCATCTTGCGATCGGCCACCACGGGTCCCTCCGTCGATTTACGCGCGCCGTTTGCGCAGCCTCAGAATATGAACCTTGACATCGAATGCGTAACGAAGGTTAACCGACTTTGCCCCCTTGACACAAGGGATCTATGCTGCGCGAATAGCGTGCGCACGCCACTACTTGACCTGCTTGGTGAGGCGCTGTTAACATGACTTCATGAGCTATGGCAACGATCAAGCGGCAGATAGTTCCTGGGTCATCGTCGACACCGACTCGCACATCACCGAACCGCCCGATGTGTGGACTGCGCGTGTTCCCAAGAAGTACGTCGACGTGGTCCCGCGCGTCGGTATCCACCCGAAGACCGGTCGCCGGCATTGGCGTGTTGGCGATGTTTGGTATTGGCCGGTGGCCGGTGCCGGCACAAGCCAGGCAGGCTGGAAGGAGTTCCTTCCCTCCAGCCCATGGGAATACGACGAGGTGGATCCGGCGGTGTATCGGGCTGAGGACCGGCTGCGCCGGCTCGACGAGTACGGGATCGAGATCCAGCTCATCTATCCCAACATTATTGGCTTCGTCTCGGGCGCACTGCTTCCGCTCGGCAAAGAAGTGGCGACGCTTTGCGTACAGGCATGGAACGACTTTGTCTGGGAGTGGTGCTCAGCCGATCGCCGGCGCCTGGTCTCGATGGCGGCACTACCTTTCTGGGACATCGATGCGTCGTTGACCGAAATGGAGAGGTGCGTAAACCTGGGCTTCAAGGGCGTCCTTTTCGCGAACAAGTTCGAGAAAATTGGTATGCCGTCGTTCGTTTCTGAGCACTGGGACCGGGTTTACGCCGCAGCGCAGGACTTCGAGGTACCAATCAACTACCACCTCGGATTCGATAGTCAAGAGGAGCGGTTGGCCGAGGACGGAGGGCAGCGATCCGCCGTCAGGGACGGAACGCAGGAGGCGCGCGAATACGT
The DNA here is from genome assembly GCF_002101785.1 of Mycobacterium palustre. GTDB lineage: Bacteria > Actinomycetota > Actinomycetes > Mycobacteriales > Mycobacteriaceae > Mycobacterium > Mycobacterium palustre. The sequence goes on along the minus strand of NZ_LQPJ01000116.1, from coordinate 45,050 downwards.
CGTCAAGGGCATCGACGCCTTCATGACGCAGCCCGGGGTACTCGGTCGCCTACTAACCAGCGGCATCTGCGAACGCTTCCCTAACCTCAAGTTCGTCAGCGTCGAGACCGGCTTCGGGCAGTTCCCGTTCTATCTTGAAATGCTCGACTGGTACTGGAAGCAGTACAACGGGAGCAAGATCTTGCCGCTGCTGCCCAGCGAGTACTTCCGCCGCCAGTGCTTTGCCACCTATTGGTTCGAGCGGTCAACTCTAGATCACCTGCCGCTGTACCCGGACAACTTCATGTTCTCCACCGACTTCCCTCACGGGACGAGCCTGTCGCCCGGGCCTTGTGGCGGAACCACCCTGACGCCCGCCGAGTACGCTGCAGCCGGCCACAGCGTGTTGGACCCCGCCACCCGCACCAAAGCGCTCTCGGGCAACGCCGCCGCTATATACAAGCTCGACCTGACGGCTCCGGTTCGGAGTTAGATACCACCTGCGCGAGAACGACACTGCCGGAACCAGATCGGTCGGGAGCTGTCATGACGGATCACGATGTCGTTGGGCAAAGGCACGTCCGCGTTGCCCTGATCAATGGCGACAATCTGTGGATCGACTCAACGCGTCAGTTCATCCGCGTGCGCGGCGGCGACTTACGGCAGGTCGCGCAGAATGCGGCTTCGGCGCACGAGGACCACCCCGGCTTGGACGTCCTCGTCGATATCGACGTGCTGATCGACACCAGCTCCGCGCGCGCACGCCATCGAATGACCGTCGAGCACGTCATTGCGCGGGTCGACACAATCACCTACGTCGGCACACCCACGGGACTGGTGGGACTGGTTGCCGACATCCATGCCCTCGGGATGTGCGACGGGGCGGTGCTGCGCCCACTGTTGCCAGGGGTCATCGATCTGATCCGTGAGCGAGTCATGCCCGAACTGAGCGCTATTCGTCGCGATCGACCACTGTCGGACCAAATGTGGCCGGCATGAATGTGGCGTCGGACGCTCACCAGCGGGCCTTGCGGCGTCATTTCGGCCGCGGCTGGCACGGTTCACGGATGATCGTGCGTTTACATGGTTCCTCTGGCGCCAGAGCACTCGTATTGCGTTGTAAACAAGGATAAAGAGGGAGCTATCGAAGCACTGCTCTTCAAATGTAAACCGTCGTTGACTCACATTCTGGCGATTGATACTGTCGATGGCGATGTCTTCCCATGGAGGTAAGTGCGGAATGTTGGGTGGTGGGTGGTCTTGAGCGCGACCGATATCGCAGAGCTTGAGGAGCATTTCGACCATACCGCCGAGGACTATGCCGTCGATGTGCTCGAGCGTTACCGCGCGCTGCGGTCCCGCTGCCCCGTGGCGCATTCGGACCGCCATGGCGGGTTCTGGGTGATCAGCAAGTACGACACCATCATCAAGATCCTGCGCCAGCCCGACATCTTCATATCAGGTGAGGGCATCATGATCCCACCGCTGCCGTTTCCCGTTCGCGGGATCCCGACCGAGTCCGACGGTGCGCTGCACACCGACTACCGGGCCGTGTTCATGCCCTACTTGACCCCCGGGGCTGTGGCCGGTTACGAGCCAGTCGTGCGCCAACGAACCACAGCGCTGCTGGACACCTTTATCGAGGATGGCCGTGCCGACTTCGTGGCGCAGTTCGCCAAGCGGTTACCCGGACAAGTAGTTGCCGGGTTCTTTGGGTTCGACCCTGAGGACGGCGAACGCTGTTATGAATGGAGCGCAACCATTCTAGCTCCGGGAGAAGGGGATTCAGCGGCGGTTGCGGACGCGGCCCAGCAGCTGGCCGTCTTCATTTCTGACGCACTCTCACGGGCCCGCGCCAACCCCAGCGATGACTTGATCTCGGCGATCGTTACGCACAAGAACCCCGAGGGTAAACATTTCTCGGAGGAGGAGTGCGTCGGCCTGCTCTTCACTGCCATCGGAGGGGCGCTGGAGACCACGGTCAGCGGATTGTCCTCCACATTGATGCTTGTCGACCGCTTCCCTAATGTGCGGGCTGAGCTGATCGCAGATCTCTCGTTGGCCGGCCGCGCGGTCGAAGAAGTGCTGCGGATGGAGTCTCCGGTCCATAGCCCATCACGCACCGTGGCCCGCGACGTCGTGGTCGATGGTGTCCAACTCCGCAAAGGTGATCGTGTGCTGTTGCTATTCGGGGCCGGGAACTACGACGATGAGAAATTCGCAGATCCAGAGGAATTCAGCCTCCACCGCGCCCACAACCCCCACCTTACGTTCGGGCACGGCGTCCACCGCTGCGTCGGCGCACCATTGGCCCAGTTGGAGATGCGCATAGCCCTCGAAGAGGTCATCCGGCGCATCCCGGACTTCCGCGTTTGCGCCAAGACCGGACCGTCGGTGCACGCCGGTGGCACTTGGGGCCTGAGTTCGCTCGAGATCGAATTCACACCGGGCCCCAAGCTCGGCGCGTAGGTGCAACATCTTAGGAGGCCCGTATCCGCACCACCGGTGCTCCCGGGTCGCGAAGCTGAACAGGGGGCGCAGCGAGATATCTGTCGACTTTCGACCCAGTCGAGCTTCTCAGCGCTAACGGAGAGGATCCCGTGTCTACTCAGCGCTCCGAGGCGGTCAACCAAATGAGCGGACGACTGCGGCGCTCAGTGCTAGCCACCCCAGCGAGCAATCCCAGAATGATCGGGCGCGCACTGGCGAGCGCCGCCGACGGGGTGTTCTTGGATCTCGAGGACGCGGTCGCTCCCGACGAGAAGGACTCCGCCCGCGAACGGTGTATTGAAGCGTTACGAAATCCCGAGTGGGGCGCCAAAGCACGCTCGGTCCGCATCAACCAAATCGGCTCCCCACACAGTATCGACGACATTCTGGAGATCGTCGGCCGCTGCGGGAGCAACCTCGATTCCTTGATCATTCCCAAAATCCAACGAACACAAGATCTTACGTACATAGACACGCTCCTGACAGAGCTCGAGCGCAAATGGAGGCTAGCGCCGGGGCGGATTCGGCTCGAAGTTCTCATCGAGGATGCGGTCGCGCTGTCACGGATCGAAGACATCGCTCAATGCTGTGCCCGTCTCGACGCGATGGTCCTCGGTTATGGAGACCTCTCGGCAAGTCTGCGCACGCGTGAAGCGGTAATGGCGTCCTCGCCAATTCCGGACATGTGGCACTACGCACGCGCACGGTTCGTCACCGCCTGCCGAGCTTCGGGGATCCAGCCGATCGATGGCGCGCACCCGGACTTCCGCGATTTGACAGCCGTTCTCCGCGATGCGCGATGGTCAGCGGCGATGGGAATGGCCGGAAAGTGGGTCATCCACCCCGCCCAGATCGACGTCGTAAACCGCGTCTTTACGCCTAGTCCTGCCGAGGTCGACCACGCGAGACGCGCGCTAGCCGCGCTGAAAGCAGCCATACGCGCCGGCCGTGGATCGGCGGAATTCGAGGGGTCGATGATCGACGCCGCATCGGTCCGAACGTATCAAGACCTCATCGACTTCGCGGACGCCACGACCCGATCTGACGCCGTTGCAGCGACTCCGTGACCAACCGACGCTTCTCGCGTCTCGATGTTCCACAAGAAAGCACGTGCGCCGCCTCGCTGCCCCTGCGGTCCAACCGAATTGGTTGCGGCGGGCCGGCAGGGGCCTGCTCTTGCAAAGGGTGTTAACATTCGTTTACTTGAAGCCACCGAAATGAGGACGGGATGGTCGATCAGCTGACTCCTGAGTTTGTCCACGACCGTTGGCGGCCGGATCCGGGTCGTATCGGCACGTATCAGGTCAGCAGATTCATGACATCGGCGGGCTTGGACAGCTATACCGAGTTAGTACAACGGGCCGCCGCCGAACCGGAGTGGTTTTACCCAGCGGCGATGGAATTCCTTGATCTGCAATGGATGCGACCGTGGACACGACTCGTCGACGACTCCCGGGGCCCAGAATTCACCCAATGGTTCCCTGATGGCGGGACCAATGTGGCCTGGTTGGCGACTCGGCGACTCAGCCCCGATGCATGCGCTGTGGCATGGGAGGGCGACGACGGCCAGACGCGGTCGATCAGCACTCTCCAACTCGACACGATGATCGCGCGGGCGGCTGCGGGTTTACGGTCGCTAGGAGTCGGGCGCGGCGACGTCGTCACCATGTACTTGCCTATGATCCCCGAAGCCGTTGTCGCGATCCTTGCCGTTGCCCGAATCGGTGCACTCATCGCGCCCGCGTTTAGTGGGTACGGCGTCGAAGCGCTGTCTGAACGCATTGAGCTTGCACGGGCTTCGGCAGTGATCACCGCTGACGGATTTTTGCGGCGCGGAGCGACGGTACCGATGTTGGGGGTGGCTGTTGAAGCAGTGCGCCGCGTCTCACATAACCCCCACATCATCGTCGTACCTCGGTTGAATGCCGATAGGTCGGTGCCGGGGACGCTGACCTGGTCCGAACTACTCGACCGGGGCGTCGACGGCTCCCCCGAGACATTCGACTCCGCCCACCCCTTCTGCCTGGCATTCACCTCCGGATCAAGCGGCCCACCGAAAGGCGTCTTGCACACCCACGGTGGAATGCCGTACGGCGCCGCAATCGACCTTGCCTTCACCATGGATCTCTCTCCAGGCGACCGGCTGTGCTGGCCCAGCGACATGGGATGGCTGGTGGGCCCGCTCACCTCGGTCGTCACCCTGGCCCTGGGAGCGACGCTGGTGCTCTTCGAAGGTGTGATGGATTACCCTGGGCCCGACCGGCTTTGGCAACTTGTCGAACGGTACCAGCTGACGCACCTCGGCATCGCACCAACCTCGGCGCGTATCCTTGCGTTGGCGGGAGACCAGTGGGTGGATCGATACTCGTTGGACTCGCTGCGAATCCTTCCCTCCACGGGTGAACCGTGGACCATACCCGCCTGGCGGTGGCTTCATCGGCACGTCGGACGTGGGCGGGCCGCGATCATCAACTGGTCGGGCGGAACCGAGATTGGCGGCGGCATTCTAGGCGGAAGCCCCATCGTCGAGACCGCCGAAGGGCGTTTTGCCGGACCAGTACCGGGCATGTCGGCCGACGTTGTTGACGACGAAGGCGCGTCTATCACTGACGAAATCGGCGAGTTAGTGCTGAATCGCACCACGCCCTCGATGACCAACAACCTCTGGCACGACAGTGACCGATACTTGAAGACGTATTGGTCGCGGTTTCCCGGTCGGTGGCAGCAGGGCGACCAGGCAATCCGCCACAACGATGGCAGCTGGGAGCTGCCGGGGAGATCTGACGACGTCATCAAAGTGGCGGGCAAGCGCGTCGGTCCGGCAGAACTTGAGGCACTGGCACTCGGCGTGCCCGGTGTAGCGCTCGCCGGCGCCGTCGGACTGCCACATCACCGCAAGGGTCTGGTGCCAGTCATCGCAATCACGTTGAGCGACACCGCCGGGGCGCCTACCGACGTCGCCGCGGCGGTGTCCGCCGCGGTCGAACGTGCGATGGGAAAGCCGATGCGCCCCGAAGCGGTCGTGGTGGTGGACGAGCTGCCGGTGACTCGTTCCAACAAGGTTCATCGACGGGCGCTGCGCTGCTGGCTGGCCGACACCGACGCCGGTGACCTCGCGGCATTGGCCAATCCCCAGTGCCAAAACGCGGTGCGTGAAGCTGGACGCGCCTGCATGTCCTAGGTCTACCAAACTGTGGCCCACAACTGCCGCGGTATGCCTCGGAAGTTGGTGAGCTGTAACGAGCGCACCGAACTGGGGGCACCCCCAGGCCTTTAGCCACACTACATGGGCTGCGAGTTAATTGGCCTCACGAGCGGATCCAATCAACCGCATTGCTCAGCCCTAGTAAACCAATGTTAACATTGGGATACTAGGAGTGCTGCCGCATCGGTTGCGAGCTGGCGCGGCGGACCCGGTCATCCCATACATGGAGGTGGGCCACAATAAAGGTTGTATTGGTGGAGGCGGTGCGATCGCCGATGTGCCTACCGACGGCCGGCGGCCTGTCCGCGATGAGCCCGATGGATTTAGTACGCCAGATCGTTGATGCACTGCTTCAGCGAGCTGGAGTCCACGCCAGTGACATCGACCGACTGCTGGTGGAATGCGACACCGAGACGGGCGGTCAGCCATACGTCGCTGGCCAACCCCGCCAGCCCGGCGACCCTGTGCAGGTTCACATTCCCGCTATTACGATCGGTCAGCGGTGTGGTACGGGCCAGCAGATCCTGCATCTCGCGGCGCAGGAGGTTGCCCAGGGACGATACGGCAGCGTTGTGGTCGCGGGAGCCGGCTCGATGTACGGGTCGAGCCCAACAGGCGATCACTCCGAAACTTCCGCGACGCCAGCCCCTTTCGATAAATCCGCTGGCGTACATCCGCGCGTGCTGGCTGCTGAGTTGCTGGCTGCAAAATGGGGTATTCGGCGCGAACACCTCGACGCGTACACGGTGCGGTCCCACCAGCGGGCATCCGAGGTTGCCGCCGCGGGCGAGTTTGAGCCCGAGATCGTGCCGATCACCGTCGCAAGCGACGGCCTCCTACGACAGGTCTTGCACGACGAGGCTATTGACATTGACTTGACGACCGCACGACTCCGCACACTTGGCCCAACGGTTCTCGATCCCGTGGTAGCCCGCCAGCACCCAGAGATCTCCTGCTCCATCACCGTGGGCAACTCAGCCCGACGGGTTGCGGGGGCGTCGGCGCTACTGCTGATGAACGAACATCACGCTGCCCGCCTCGGGGTGCGGCCACGGGCGTATTTCTGCGGATTCTCCGTCGCGCGCCCAGATCCTGCACTGCCGCTGGCGGCGCCATTGCAGGCAACGAAGCAGATCCTGGCGGACAGACAGATGTCTGTTGGGCAACTGGACCACGTCGAGGTGGATGAAGAGTTCGCTTGTGTACCTTTGGCTTGGACAGCGGAATTCCCCGTCAGCCCAGACCTTTTTAACCCGCGCGGCGGTGCGTTGGCGCTCGGCATCCCGCGTGCGTGCGGCGGTCTGCGGCAGATCACGACGATGCTGAACGCGCTGGAGGCGACCGGAGGACGGTTCGGCTTACAGACCATGAGCGCAGATGCCGGCGGTGCATATGCTTGCCTCATCGAGTGCCGCTGACGCGAACCGGTTAAAGGCCAACTGCTTGTGCCTCTTAAGTCAAGGCGTTTGCACCCCGTCGGGCCGAATGTTGCGACCGCTCGCCGCCTGCCTTTCATCCAAGCGGCAGTTTGGCAATACCGGCCTGATGTCAATCGTTGTTGTCCAGCCAACCGTATGGCCTGCCGACTGATGAGACTCGGCCGCCGGATGGGTGCTGCACTTTTGTGTTGATCCAGGCTATGGGTGCAGAATGGTGTCGCTTTCGCCGGGCCGTCGAGCCCGATTACCTGCGGTCGGCCCAACGCTAAGGAACATGATCGAGCCGAGTCGGCCGCGCGAATCGCCCCGATGCGCACCGCTATGCGCCTCAGCCGCACAGTGAACATCTTCCCCGGTTGTAGCCACTACGCGACCCGGTTGTACTTGCCGCCTTCACTGTCGGCGGCCAGTTCACCGGCTTCTGCCAGAGGGTTTGGCGATCGGAGGAGCCAATGACGAAATAGGCTCGCCGCCCAAAGCCACGGTGCTCGCCGAGCCCTAGAACCTAATCTCTTGGGCGGGCGTCGATTTGACAGCGTGCTTGTGGATGACACCCCATACCAAGAATTAGAATCGACTAGTACACTCTGGTACTTAACCAGCATTAACCTCCAGCAACGCATCTCGCTACGAAGGGCAACCTCTCATGAAGATCTGGCACGTCAACGACGACGACTACTGGGGCATCATCCCAAGGGATTTGGACTGGGCTGCGGCCGTGGCAGCAGCCGGTGAGCAGCAAGGACTGAAGACAACGATGCATCTCATCGGAGATCCCACCGATGAACGAAGCCCCGTTGCTGCCGTCGTTGCGTACCCGCCCAACTACGTCCTGCCACGGCATTCGCATGACAGTGACCGGCTCGAACTCGTCATTAGAGGATCAGTTGAAGTTGACGGACAGTGGCTTGGGCCCGGTGACATCTGGAGCTCGCCCGCCAACCAGTTCTATGGACCACACAATGTCGGCGAGCAGGGCTGCACCACATTGGAATTGATGTCTGCCTCGGGAGGCCGACGGTTGAGTTTCGACGCCGGCGACAAGTCGATCAACGTGGATTTCGGCGACCCCGCCTCACTGGCGGCAGCGGCGGATATCCTTCAGCCCACATTCGGAAGCAACCACGCCCCGGCGCGCTAAAGCCAAACCGATGTAAGCGACGATGTCAAGAGATCGCTCTTCTTCGCCCGCAATAGCATCAGCGCGCCAAGCGATTGTGGTCAAACTCCGCGCCATGCTCTGGCCCAGCGGGCATCCGTGGGTGGATCCGACGTTGGCTGCCTGTCCGGGTTCCGATGCTTCGGATTGTTCGGATCGTCTGTGCGCGCAACCCGGTGCCGCGAGGGCCGTCACCGGCCTTTAGCGACTTTGCGGGTGGCTGCCGTCAGCCGCTTCTGGGGAATTACTCCTTGCGCCCGGACCGCCCTGACCGAGAGACCGCCGATCGTGCATTTTTGCTAGGAGCGGTCCTGCGCGGTGGTTGCTTGCGTGCAGGCTGGTCTGCGGTTGCGGGATGCGTTTCGACCGGGTCAGCGAACAGGGCGGCCCGGACCATGGCAGCGATGTGAGCCCGCACATCGCCGATGTCGTCAAGATCTTCCTCGAGCGCAAGGTAGCCCATGAAGACATGCACGGCATAGATTGCGCGCCGAAGGATGGTCGTCGGCACAGATGGCCGCAGCGCCGCCATGACACGCAACCAGTCGGCCCAATAAATCTCCTCCATGGCCGCCAGCTTCCGCAGGGCAGTTTTGGAGATTTTGTCTTGTTCGTTGCGGCGCACCACAAATGCATAGCGATCGGGACCGAACGCGAAGTCGAGCCGCACTTCGATCAGCTGATCCAACCACTTGCTGGCTTCAGCCTCGGAGAGAGCAATGCCTTGAATTGACTTCAGCAGCCGCTGCATGCCCTCAACGATCAGGGCATCAAGGATGGCCTGCTTATTGGCAAAGTGTCGGTATAGGGCCGGACCCGTAATCCCGGCAGCCTCCCCAATTTCGTCGACACCTGTGCCGGCGAAACCCTGCCGGGAAAACATCTGGCCCGCGATGCCCAACAGCTGCTGGCGCCGCGGCAGCTGTGATTCGTCGCTCTTATCCACTATTTCTCCACCAGCCACTCACAATGACATCGTCTCACATTCCGAGGTAAGCATGGCCAAACCCGGATCCCACACGCCGAGCTTGGCGAGCAGCCAACGATGCTAGAACGGCTATCTGTCTTGCCTCCAGCTGCGGGCAGTGCGCGGCTCGCTACGCCACGGCGGGATCTGGACGTCGTCGCGGGCGTGTTGAGCTTGCCGACTAGCGGTACTGTCCGCGGCGTGCCCAGGCTAGCGTGCAGAAGTCCCTGCATTACGAGATGTTTCTCAGCCAATCGATGATGAAGGCATGGTGCATAGGCGCGGTTATGTGCAGGCAGAGATTATGGCCCGTCGCCGGAACCACCGCGATGTCATAGGTGCGGGCGCTGTTGTAGTAGCGGCGCTCGGACGTCGCCAGGAGACCGCCGGCCGTGATCGGTTCTGGAGCGGCCGTGATATCCCGCTCCCCGATGACAGTTAGTACTCGGGTGGACACGGCTCCGCTCACCGACGGAGATCGCGCTAAGTCGATCGTCTCGAGTTCCGACATGGTGACCGTCTCCTTGGTCGCCTCGTCGAACCGCAGGATGGCATCCTCAACCGTCTCCCTCCAATAGAAGCAAGCAAGGCGACCGCCCGGACTGCTGGTGATGTATCCCTCGGGGGGAGGATCGTGTGTGAAGCGCCGGTCGTGGACAGCGGGGTGAAAGTAACGAATGAACTCGGCTCTCGCGTCTTCAGTGTGCAGCAGCCCGGTGGCAACCACTCCGTCGACGTCGTCATATGTCGCGGCTTCCAGCAGCGAAATTAACGATCCCATGCTGTGGCCGACAACGAATACGCGACTCCACCTCCGTCGTAGGTGCTGCACAACCTGATGCACGACATAGGCATTCACGGGCAATGTCACTGCTGCTGCCGGGGGCCGATCACTACCGCCAATGCCGATGCGATCAAGTGCCACGGCGTCATAGCCAGCCCGGTTCAACCAACGCACCAGCGAATAGATGTCTGGCCGGTACGGTGCATCCCAATATTGGTGCCCGTACGTCGCCCCGGCAACCAACAGAACCACGTCCGATCTCGACGGCGTGGCTTCGCTGAGTCGGCCGCGCACGCAATATTCGCGATCTGTCTCGGGATCAAGGCGCACGGCGAAGTTGCGGAAAGCCTCTTTCAGCGCCGTCTCGGCTAACTCCATGCGTCGTTACCTCTCTGGCGGTGATTCTTCGCCCACAGCCGCGGCGACCAACCATATTTCCCACGATCGATGTCGTACGACTGACGTGAGAGTCCCTGTGTATTGGGCTGCCGAAGCCGTTGTTCTGTGGCTCCATCACTTGGCGGACAACTGATCTCACGCGGCGGCTTGCACGTCGGACCGACGGCCGAACGTCATACCGGCGTGGATATCACAGGGGCCTCAACCTGTTAACTGCTGCAGGAATTCGGCGGCGTTGGCCACCGAGGTGGGATCACCAAAATCGACGTCGACGCGACGATCGCCCACGTCGAACGTCAGCCTTCGCGTTCCCGACACTGGCACAAGTTCCAATGTGGTGCAGCCTTCCGGCCCGACGTTATGGGGTCCATAGAACTGGTTTGCGCCTGAGGTCCAGATGTCCCCCGGGCCGAGCCATTGGCCTTCGACTTCAACTGAGCCGCTGATGATGATCTCGAGTCGCTCGCCGTCATGGCAGTGACGCGGTAGTACGTAATTGGGTGGGTACGCCACCACGGCGGCTGCAGGGCTTCGCTCATCGGTTGCATCCCCAAGAACGTGGATCGATGACTTCAATCCCTGCTGCTCGCCTGCTGCTGCCACCGCTGCCGCCCAGTCGGTTCCGGATGGCATGACACCCCAGTATTTGTCGTCTGCGATGCGCCATAACTTCATCGGAGACTTCCTTTCTCCGAGCCAAGCAGGGCTCGATGCCATGGACTAACCTGACTATCGTAGTTCACGCTCGTTTACTTAGGGAAGTCCGGCACGATGCGAGAGATGATGTGCGCACGATCGCAAGTGACCACCGCGCCCCTCTCCCCGACGCCTTGTTCGATTCGTGGGAGCCCGCCGCAGTACACATGCTCACCCTCCGGTACCCGAGCAATCGCCGGTGTCGATGGGTGTCGCGGTATTCCGTCAGGATTTCGCGATCGGTCGGTACGGCCGAAGCGTATGCAACATCGTGCAGTGCAGCGACGCCGACACCCGTAACCACTTCGCCGCGTTGGAAACGCCTGGGTTGCTTGTCGAGGACATCCCGTGCATTCTTTTCCACTTTCCACTTTTGAGGTGAGCAACACCGCGGTTTGAGTCGACCTGTCGGCATTGGTAGACGATGATGGCGAATCGTCCCCGTTGCTAGGGGGCGTTGCGCCACCGGCGTGCGACGCGTGGGTTGCGTATGTGATAGGCGAGACGTGGAAGGCCAGCATGCCCCCGGAAACGTTAACCCCGCACGTTGCAGTTAGCGATTGTTTACATCGGAGGATCGGTGCGCTTAGACTCAGTCCTCGTGGGTGCAATAGACACGTGGTGCAACGCTTTTACGACCGAGGCGTTCGATAAGTATTGGCGCGGTGCGCCAGAAATCGCCGAAGTCGTCGCCTGGTGGCATATGGAGTCCCGACTGGTAGGTCGGACGGCGGGCGAGTTCGTTGATTACATGAATGATAGCGGCGTGGACGTCGTGCTGGTGCCATCCGTGAAGATGCGTGCATACAACACCGGCCGGATGATTTGGGACGTCCCAGATCAGGAAGTAGCTGAGCTGACCGCCGCTGCGCCCGATCGCATCATGGGACTGTGTGGGATCAACCCGACCGAGGGAATGGACGGCGTACGCCGACTCGAAAGGTGCATTCGCGATGCGAAATTCGTCGGAGCCCATTTGCACACCTACGGATTCGGTATCCCGCTTAACGACCGGCGTTACTACCCCTACTACGCCAAATGTGTGGAGATGGACGTTCCGATTGTGATGCAGGTTGGCCACTCGGCCGAGCTGATGCCATCGCACCTCGGCCGGCCTATCCTGCTCGACGAGATCGCCCTCGATATGCCGGAACTGAAAATTGTTGCTGCCCATACTGGTTGGCCGTGGGTTGAGGAACTCATCGCCCTAGCCTGGAAGCACCGCAACATATTCATCGGGACCTCAGCGCACCATCCCCGGTACTGGGACCAAGACTTGCTTCGCTTCGCGAATGGGCGGGGTCGGGGCAAGGTGCTGTTCGGAACCGATTTCCCGGTTGTTGAATACGGTGAAGCGCTGCAAGCGATCGAGGAATTAGACCTCAAACCGGACGCCCGGGATCTGTTGCTCGGCGGGGCAGCGCGGACTCTGTTCAAGATCGGATGAGGTCAGCGACTGGCTAGTCGCGATAGTTTCCACGCAGCTATACGGGTGGTGCCGGCATGACAGCCACGTTGGTATGCAGGACATGCCGCACGCAGTTGCGCTCGCATGCGAAGTTCTGCGATGAATGCGGTGCGGCGACTGAGATGTCGGCCCTGGCGGCGGAATACAAGCAGGTTACCGTGCTATTCGCCGACGTTGTGCGTTCGATGGACATCGCCGCCGCGGTGGGCCCCGAGCGGTTACGCGAAATCATGGCGCGACTTGTCGATTGCGCGGCCGGGGTGGTCCGCCGGTTCAGTGGCACACTAGATAAGTTCACCGGAGACGGGATCATGGCAGTGTTCGGCGCACCATTTGCTTTGGAGGACCATGCGCTACGGGCCTGCCGCGCCGGGCTGGAAATCCAGCGCGAAATCGCAGTCCTGTCAGGCGAGGTCGCTAGGTTGGATGGTGTCGATCTTCGCGTGCGGATCGGACTGAGTTCTGGGAAGGTCATTGCCGGTGAGATCGGCACTACCGCGGCCGGTTATACCGCGATCGGTGAGCAGGTCGGTATGGCCCAACGGATGGAGTCGGCCGCTCCACCGGGCGGGGTCATGCTCAGCGGGTCCACCGCTCGACTCGTCGAGAACATTGCTGTGCTGGCGGAGCCGCAGAAGGTATACATCAAGGGTGGCGACGTTCCGGTGTGGGCACGCCGGTTGCTGGAGGTAGACGCGGGACGCCGGCCAAACCGTGCATGGGAATCGTCGTTGATAGGTCGCAGCAGAGACCTCGCCGCGCTGGCTTCGATGCTCGACCGTGCGATGAGCGGACACACGTCGATAGCTGCGGTGGTCGGTACAGCAGGTATTGGCAAGACCCGACTGGTCGGCGAAGCTGCGCAGCAAGCCAAAAGTGTTGGTATGGACGTTATTTCGACTTTCTGTGAGTCACACGCCACCGATGTTCCGTTTGGTGTGGTGACACGCCTGTTGCGCGCAGTCCTTCAGGTGGAGGGGCTGGACGCTGCGACGGCGCGGACACGAGTGCGAGATCAGCTCCCCGATGCCGATCCGCTGGACCTGCTGCTGCTGAATGACCTTCTCGGCGTGAGCCAATTGGATGTGGAGATGCCCGCAATTGACTCAGATGCCCGCCGGCAACGGTTGACCGCGCTGATCACGACCGCCCAGGTTGCCCGCAGCCAACCCACGCTCATTGTCGTGGAGGATGCGCATTGGATCGACGAGGCCAGCGAATCGATGCTCGCCGACCTTCTCGCTATCGAGGCTCGCGCCCAGTCGATGGTGATATTGACCTACCGGCCCGAGTACCAGGGGGCGCTGCGGAACATTCAAGGCGCATTGACGATCGCCCTGGAGCCGCTGACGGAATCGGAAACGTCGATGCTGGTTGGGGAACTGGTGGGCTCGGATCCGTCGGTGGCTGAGATCAGCAAGGTCATCAGCGAGCGCGCCGCGGGCAACCCTTTTTTCGCTCAGGAAATTATCCGTGACCTCACCGAACGCGATGTGCTGCGGGGCGAGCGGGGCCGTTACACGTGCTCGACGGATGTCAGAGAGACTCAGGTGCCCGCGACATTGCAGGCGACGCTGGCCGCCCGCATCGACCGACTAAGTCGCGCTGCCAAACTCACGCTGTGTGCTGCTGCGGTCGTTGGGTTTCGCTTCCATGCTGACGTGCTGTCCCGGTTGGAAATCGAAGGTGGTATCGAGGAGCTGATCGCCGTCGAGCTTATCGATCGGGTGGGTTCCAGCGCGCAATCTGAGTACGCGTTTCGGCACCCGCTCATCCGCAGCGTGGCTTACGAGTCACAATTGACATCTGACCGCGCTCAGCTGCACCGGCGAGTGGCGGCCGCGATCGAGGCCCAGCAGCCGAAGGCGGCCGACCAAAATGCTGCACTGATTGCCGAACATCTCGAAGCGGCAGGGGATCTGCACTCCGCGTACGGCTGGCACATGCGAGCGGCCACCTGGGCAACCAACCGCGACATCGCTGCGGCAAGACTGAGTTGGGAGCGCGCCCGACGCATTGCGGATGCCCTGCCGGCCGATGACCCACAACGAGCGACCATGCAGATTGCCCCACGAACCAGGCTGTGCGGGATCGCCTACCGGATCGGCGTCGACACCGCCGCCGATCGTTTCGAGGAGTTGCGGGAACTGTGCGCCGCTGCCGGTGACAAGGTATCGCTATTCGTCGCAATGGCGGGGTTGGTGATGGACCATGCGCACCGGGGGCGTATCCGGGAGGGTTCACAATTGGCGCGGGAAGCAATGGCCCTCATCGAGTCTATTGACGATGCAGGCCTGACGGTCGACCCGTCCGTCTCGGCGATCGAACCCCTGGATCAAGGTCATGACAAGCTTGACGCGCCGCAATGGTCAGCACACGTCGCCGGCCTGGTCGACGGCGATCTTTCGACCAGCAACGGGATTATCAGTTGTCCCTTTGCTCTCGCACTAGGTCAGCGGGCGAGAGTGCGCTACTGGCTGGGTCGTCCGGGATGGCGTGACGACTTGGACCACAGCCTGGCCATGGCTCGCAGCGCTGATCCGATGTCGTATGCCAGAGTTGTTAGTCATATCTATCTTCCGGGGATTCCGGTGGGCGTTCTGGCGTCCGACGACCGAACGCTGCTCGAGGTTGAGAAGGCATTACGCGCTGTCGAAGAATCGGATGATGAGCTCGCAGTGGGCTTGGCCAGGGTGACCTTGGGGATCGCGTTGGTGCACCGCGAAACAGATGCAGAACGTCACCGAGGAAACCGGTTATTGGCCCAGGTCGGTGAAGTGTTCCTCAGCAGGGAATACATCACATCCGAGCTGCCGATCGTCACCCTGTATTTGGCACGGGAAGAGGCTCGTCATGGGGATCGCGGCGCCGCGCTATCGCTCATGCGCGATGTCGTCGAACGTTTGGCCAGCGAGGGAAAACTGGCCTCGTGGGGCGCTCCCGCGACAGCTGTTCTGGTGGAATCACTACTTGATCGTGACGCTGATGGTGACTTGGCCGCAGCGCGGGCCGCAGTGGATCGGCTGGTGAAGGCACCCAGCGACGACCCGCTGGCCGTGCGTGATGTCTGGCTGACCCGACTTGAAGCGAAACTAGCTTGGGCCTGTGACGAGACCCGGACGTACTTGCGCCTGCGGGACCAGTATCGCGACATGGCGAAGCGACTTGGCTTCGATGGTCATATCGGTTGGGCCGAGGCGATGCCGTGATCGACGATCTCTTCGTGCTGTCCGCGACCGGCTTCAGCAGCTAAGGCCGCATTTAGCTTGCAAGGCGGGCCTTTCGCTCAACAAAGGCGATCCCGTCGCAACGACTATCTTTGTTTAGCTCTTCGGCCGGCAGTGGTCCGCCGCGAGCCACGCTGCGGTGCAGCAGTCGTTTCCAACGTCGCGGCGCCCACCAATTTGCGGCGCCGAGAATGTGCATGAATGCGGGGACAAGACACATGCGAACCAGAGTGGCGTCGACGATGACTGCCAGTGCCAGACCCAGGCCAATCATCCGCACGATCGATACGTGTGCAGCGCTTAGCGCCACGAATGATATCGACATCACCAACGCAGCGGCGGTCACTACCCGGCCGGTGCGAGCCAGGCCAACCGCGATGCTTTCGTCGTTGTCCTTTTTCGTCCGCGTAGAGGCTCGCCACTGTTCATGGATTCGCGCCATGAGGAATACTTCATAGTCCATCGACAAGCCGAACGCGATGCAAAACAGTAGCACCGGGATGCTGGCCACCAGCGCTCCTGTGGTGGTGGTGCCAACGCCGCCAAGGTGCCCGTCCTGAAAGATCCATACCAGCGCACCGAAGGCGGCGGTCAACGAAAGCAGGTTGAGCAGCAGCGCTTTTGCAGGAATTACGACGCTGCCCGTTAGGGCCAACAACAACACAAACATCACCGCCGCAACGACCGCAAACACCAGGGGAACGCGGGAGACGATCGCCCCGGCGGTGTCACGGCTGACCTGGGCGAGGCCGGTGATCAGCGCGGATCTTCCGCCCGGTCCTATCGTTTCGTGAAGGCGCTGCAACTGGGCGTCGGAGGCGGCGGTTGACACGGCAGTGCTGTGCAGAGTGAAATACGCGCTGCCGTCCTTCACGCCCGCCGGGCCCGACGGTTGCCCGATGAGCTGGCCGCGCGCAAAGGTCCCTTCCGCTGATGACACCGACGCGACATCGGGAATCGTGGATACCCGTGCGGCATAACGGCCTAGGTCGTCGTCGGTCAGACCAGTCACGTCAGGGACCACGACGGCCATGTCCAGCATCGGGTTAACCGCGAACCCTTCACGTAGCCGATCACCGACCTGTCGAGCTGAGGTTGATTTTGGTAGCACACGGTCGTCCGGGAAACCCCATTTCACACCGATGAAGGGAGAGCCAACCACCACAAGCAGCGCTACTATCGGCAGCCCGATCGAATAAGCGTGTCGCATAACGACTTTGGTGGTGCGATACCAGAATGACCGCTCAATCGGAACCGCAACCGGTCCCCCACGTCGCAGTAGCCGCCACATGAGACGGCGAACGTCAAACGAATCGAGCCGGTCGCCATACACTGCGAGCGCCGCAGGCGTGACCACCAGTGAGACCGTAGCGGTCAGCGCAACCACCGCGACGCCGGCAAAAGCGAATGACCGCATGAAGTACATGGGAAATAAGGTAAGCGCAGTCATCGACATCGCTACGGTCAACGACGAGAAGAGCACGGTTCGGCCCGCCGTCATCATCGTCGCCATCAGTGCGTGCGCTCGATCATCGTTGCCAGCCAGCTCATCTCGAAACCGGCTCACGATTAAAAGCGTGTAGTCCACCGCCAACGCCAGACCCATGGCGATCGTGAAGTTGAGAGCGAAGGTCGATACCTGCGTTGCGGCGGTGATCAGGCGCAGCAGCGCGGTGACGCCGATGATCGCCACAATGCCGACTCCAAGCGGTAGCGCGGCGGCCAGCAGCCCGCCGAACACCCACACCAACGCCCCGAAGCACAGCGGAATCGCAATGGTCTCGATCGTGACTAGGTCGCTCTGTGACTGGCGGTTGAGCTGCGCATACGTCATGGCGGGTCCGCCGGCGGTGACGGCCACACCGTCACGGGTGGTCACCAGCGCGGCGGCGAGCTCGTTCGCGTGCTTTTGGCCTTCGGTCCCGCCTCCGCGAATCCCGGCGACCACCAGGCCCGTCTTACCGTCCTTGCTGATGAGACCGCCGGCAGTCGGAGGGGGCGACGTCCACGCCGAGACCACCCCCGATACATACTCAGAAGTGCTTAGCCGGTAGGCGATTTCGCGGCCGAGACTCTGGGCTGCAGTGCTGAGTGCACCCTGATCGGAAGTCACCGCGAGGACCATCTGCAGATCACCCCGGCCGAACTTGGTCGTCAACAGATCTGCGGCGCGCGACGACTCGGCTGCGGGGTCTTCGAATCCGCCAGACGACAGGTGGTCGATGACAGGAAACCCGAAGATTCCCGCGGCAACCGTAATGAGCGCCACCACCTCGAGAATTCGGCGCGGGTCGGCAAGGACCAATCGCGTGAGGCGCACAAGCGCACCTCCACTTGCGGGCACCCCTGATTGTGCTCGATGCCGTGGCAGCCGACGGTCGCACCGGTTGAACGCAAGGGGGCCTACGCTGCGTCGTTCCTCTGATATCGGGAATTGACGAGTGCATTTCGTTTCGTCCCTGAGACAGCTCGCTCGCGGCGGTTGATCGGTTGATCCCCCGCGGATGTGGTCCGTTCTCAGCAGGGCCGGCCAAAAGCCGTGCCATCGTGTACGTCTGAGCTGCCTCAAGGCTGCCGCCAGCATAATCTTGGAGTCACCGATATGCCCTGCAGGTGTAGCGTCGCCTGACTCTCACGCTGACTTGGCGAACGGTGGGGGCGATGCCGGTTCTCGTGATGGGGCGGCCGATGCTTGCTGGGCGGGCCTGCGCGGTCGATCGGTGCCCGGCCCGTTTCACCGCGGCCGCCTTCCAGCGACGATCTTCTTGTACACATCTGGCCTCGGTGCATGAACGCCTAGTCGCGCTGCAATTGCGTCGGCGCACAACCATGGCCGCGCTCTGTTCATCGCCTCGTTGGCGTTTGCACAGCATTCGCAGACAGCGCGCGTCGCCGGTCATCCCCCCTGTCATGCTGCCTTCGGCCATGACGGGGTCACGCTGCGGAACCCGCACGCGCGCAGGAAACGTTGTCCGACCACGTGGCTGTATCAAAATGGTCCCCGGTCGAACAAATTCATTAATGGAGGCCGCTCTGCTCGAAGTAAAACTAGTGCCATCATTCATGAACCGAACACGCAACGCGCAGATCCGCCGCCAGCAAGTTAATTTCACTGGCTGACCGCCGTAAAACTAGGTGTAACAAAGAACCGAAACATACCGCGATGACAGTACGTGCTGGTATCTGCCATGATCGCGCAAGTCGTTTCATTCCAGTTGATATAAGTGCGAGGCGGCAATACACGCGCCGCCCGCACGTTCGGAAAGCCGATGGCAATAAACGGATCGTAGTGTGCCCTGGTATCATCGTTGAACCAGCCGACGTGTTCGGTCCCGGGGGGAGTCCCGGGAAGAAAACCTTCGCAGCCAAAACTTCCCCTGAGCCAAATTCCGCAGTTAAGCCCCGTGGGCGTCAAAAAATAAACACCGTAAACACCGGGCATAAAATAATCGGCAGGGTCGGCCTGAGTATAGGTCGTCAGCACGAGGCTGTCCGACGGGTACGGATTGGGAGCAGCCGGCTGATCGATCGGGTCAGCCCATGCTGCCGTGGTGCACCACCAAAGACCCATCACCGACACCATCGCCACCGGCCACCGGCGAACAGTGCTGCCTCTAGATGGCTCTGACCGTTTGCGTCGATTCATCCGAGCGCCTCCATTTCTACGCCTCGTCCACCGGCCGACGTGCAAGGTACGTGTTCATCCACCGCCGGTTTGAGGGAAGTTCCGGTGTGGCGTGCTGCCGTAGCATGTCGCGTCGCCAACATCGAGCGTGCTTTCACAGAGAAGGTGATCTCCACGGTAAATGCGTACCGTCACGTATTTGTACGGCCAGCGATATGGTCGCCAGTCGGCGCGAATCTCGGCACCTTTATTTGTCGGGCTGACCGCGTCTGGCACATCGACGGTCAGTCGCCATGGCAGCGCAACCTGCTGTGCTGCTTTGCGCACCGAGCGCTCGTTATACTCAACATTTGCTGCCGGCACATTGTCTTGATCCGCAATGATCTCATAGGTCACGCTTTCGTCAGCGCGGGCCGTGGGTGGAAATGCCAGCGGCGCGGCGCTCGTGATGACGGCCAACCCGAACACGTGAATTCTATTCATGGTGTTCCCGAAGATAGGAGGAGTGCGCCGCACTCTTCGAGAGCGTGGATTCCGTACCGGGCCTGCCGGCCGCTCGGTCGCGGTCTGCATAACCGGAACGTCGAATCTGGCATATTTCGGCGAGCGCACCTAGGAGCCCGCCAAGACTAGTGCGGTGAGAAAATACCCATCCGGGTTGTCATTCGGTAGCACGGCCATACCGTATTCGGTGTAGGAGCAATTGGGGATGTCCCTATACCCGGTTATTACTGTCGACTTAATCGCGTCGGCTTGCGTTTTGCCGGCACCTTCTATGGATTTTGCGCTGCTCGCCTTGGATCCGAGATCTTTGAGCATCGGAAGCGGGTCCACGATGAGCTGACCCTGCGCGTTGACGCGGCCGGGGGCTACGCGTGCCGTGTGGTTAAGGTATTTGTTCGTCGTCTGCACTACGAACACGGCTGTTTGGTCGGCTGATGGGTCACGGCGCAATTGTCCGCACGACGTGCCACGCGCTTGCATGACCGCGTTCGCGAGATCGCCGGCAAAGTCTGCCGACGCCGCTGGCGCCTGGGCGACGCTTGCAGCGACAAATGCGACGATCGCAGTCGGCATTGAAATCCTATGTCGGCGGTCTTCAAGCGGTCGGTGCAGCCACTGCTGTTGCGGTCGGCGAGGGCGCGGGCGTGGGTGCGTGTCGTCGTTGGGCACCGAAGGGGCGAAACGCATACAGTGATCCTTTTAATCGCAGACATGTGAACGGTGGATTTCGCTGGCCAATCTCTTCATCCGGAGATATGAGGGCCCCGTGAACCAGTCGGGTTGATGGGCTTTTATCCCATCGCTCACGTTGGATAGCTGCTGCCAAAGGCCATAGAAAGCCTCGCCCTCATAAATTGGAAAATAGTTGTCACCCGCGAAGTCTTTACTTTGGGTCAGGGCTTGGGCGCGTGGCGCCAGAAAAGCGGTGGCCTGATCGATATTTGCGATGACGATGTCAACCTGCTGCTGAAGCCCGTCGACGCTATAGTCGAAGTCCGTTCCGTTTGGGTTGATGCGGTCGAATTGTAGTCTTCCTATTTGGTCATTGAGTATCTGGTACTGTGCGGTAAACCACTGACACATTTCATCCTCGGCCTGGATATCGGCGTCGGTGACGTGATTTTTGGTCTGATCGTATGGAAATGGGAATTTGGGCTTCCAATTCGTCGGCTTCGGAATCATCACGGGAAGAGGGCGTATCAGTTGGTCGGTTGGCGGGGGTTGCGGGTCGGCCTGTGCCGTTGAATCACAGGCGATAATCAGCGCCGATAGGGCAATCGTCAGAACTGCCCAAATGTCAGCGCGGTGGCGGATGTTCTGCCCGCGGACCGAAGCCGCCGTCGCGGCTCTATGCCTCAATACCTTGTCGACGCTCATCACGGATAACGCCACGCCTATTTCCCTCGGGTTTGGCCAAGCTATCTTTGCCCGACGACCGCACCAATTCCGCCGACGTCGGTGATCTGCCAATTCTTATTGCTGTCGATCGTGAGACTGTATGTGGCCGTGGACTGCAGGGCATCTGGGGCTTGGGCAGTTTTGGTTTGGACGCTGACAAAACAGTCAACGACGTAGACGCCGTTGTCATGCGAGTGAACCTTGGCGACAAGCGGTTGCGCAGTCGAGTTCCATTGCAGCGGGATCAGGATCTGTTCCATGGAACCCGCCGCTTTCGTAAGCTTGTCAGTCAGTTCTGGACTAGTGCCGGCGACGAGTTTGGCTTTCCACCCATTGAGGTCTTGAAAATTCATCGTTGCGGCGCTGACCGCGTAGTCGAGTGCAACCTTCTCGGCGTGTGCATAACTACTTTGTCTGCGGCTCTGGTCGTCTAGCTTGTGACGAGCGTCGACATACAGCCAGGCGAATGTGGCGACCGCGCCCAGCAGAGCGGCAATCAGGACTGCATGGGCCAAGTTCCGAGCACTAATGGAGATCGACAGGCGCCGGGGCGGGCGGCCACCAAAGGTTCCAAGCTTTTCGGTTTTTTGTTCGCCTCCTACCTCGATACCGCTTTCGTCGTCGCTGGCGTTGGTGACTTCGGCGTCGGGCAAATCATCGGCATTCGTAATCGTCGGATCATCCACGCGGCCAGCTTCTGGGTCCGGTGAGTCCGTCAGAGCGGACTCCAATTTGCGGGTATCGGTCTTGGTAGCTGCCATCATCGTGACCTTTCTCGGTACATAGCTCGCATCTGATGGATCCCGGCTAGTTCCCCGGAATGGCGGGCGTAGAAACTGCTTGACGGTGCGTTCTTGGGGTTGCGTCAGCGTGTGGCGCAGGCGTGGTGGCTGTTGGGAAAACAGGTTTGCAGGCAGGGATCTGAAGAATGGATTCGGGAGGAGCATCGTCTGCGGTTTCGCCGGTTGGCGGAGCGATAGTTGGGCCATTCGCGCTCGTGCCGTGTGGAGGAGCCGTGGGTGCTCCTGTCAGGACCGGTTCCTGTGCGGGCGCTCCGGCATTGGAAGGTGGGGCGGCCCCAGGGCCCTGCGGAGCTGCGGATGGGTGTTCTCCAGCCCCCGCGTCAGGGACGGTGACATGCAGTGTGATCGCGCCGTCCTCGGGGACTGCGGCCAACATGTTGCTGAGCACTTGGCTGGTGTCGAGGTTCATAAGTGAGCCGGAGATATCGTTGAGGTAGGGCAGCATCGACTGAAGTATGATCTTGATATCTCCATGCGAATTGTCCAGAAGATGTTCAATTCGGGCGACAAAGTGCGCGAAGTTTTTGATCGATTGTGGTCCCCCGCGGTTATATCCCTCACTGACGCAGCTGAACAGCGGATCAAGAACTTGGCCGATTCGGCTGACATACGGGGCGTTGAAGGCCAGCACGGGACCGACGAAACCAGCGTTACGGAACAGTGCCTGGAAGTTGTCGAGCAAATCCCAACCCTTTCCGTTCATGGTCGCTGCGCTGTCTCTTAGTAGGGTCGCGGCACGCGATAGATTGGGCAGGACCGCCGTCGGGCTCGGCAGCGCCGCGTCGACCTCGGCAACGATGTTTTTCAGCGCTCGCGGGTCTAGCTGATTGAGAATCCGAACAACACTTGCCGCGAGTTCAGAGATCGACGGTGGCTGGGTTATCGCCGCGGTGGCAATGCGCTGGCCATTCCGCCATACAGGGCCGCCTTCACTGAGCGGCACCAGTTCGATGTAGGATTCACCGAGGGCGGATAAATTTTCCAGACGCACGTTGCTATCAGTTGGAACTTTGTAGCGACTATCGATATAAAAATCGATAGTCGCGCCCGCCACGCCCGTCGTTATGTTGCTCACTTCGCCAATCGGCACCCCGCGCAACTGCACGCTGGAACCGACAACAAGGCCGTTGATATCCGATACTTCCATCGAGATGTGGGTGCGTTGAGAGGGAGGGGCGACCGGTACAACCATGGCCTTGAAGTAGCTCAAGGCAAACACGATGATGGCGGCGAAAGCCACCAATGATAATGCTCCCCGTATTCTCATGGCATGCCACCGAGCATCCGCAGCACGTCTTTTATATTGTCCACCAGTTCCCGTCCGTCGGGCCCGACGATGGACGTGATGTTGATAGCCGGATATTTATCTTGCGGCAGAAAATAATTGATGAAGAGGTCTCGCCATTTAGGCACTTCGCTTTCGAAGGCCCATTTCGATCGCCGTACAGCGTCGAGGGCATTGGCCAACGAATTCAATAGAGGGACCAGCCAAAACCCGCCGGAGTAGACACTGCCCACGCTCGGGAAACCGGTGCTGACCAGTTTGAGAAGCCCGATCGCATTATCCCAGCCAACCATGCCTTGCGGTGACAATTCGGCCTTCAAGTCGGGCATTCGGTTGTGCAGAACCTCAGTAGTTTGTGAGATGCCGGTGAGCAGTTTGTCGACCGTCTCGATATTGTTCGATAGGTCCGAGATGTCGGCAGCGAATTGTGAGGCGATCTTACGTACCTCGGAGGAAGGCGGTGTTATGCGGTTCAGGCGGATAATAGTGTTCTGCAAACGTTGAATGGATCCGCTGCCGATGAAATCCGCCATGTGAACGATGGTGTCTTCGAGCTGTGGCGGGGACGTCGTTTGGGTGATAGGTATTCTCGACCCCGGCAGTAGCGCGGGTGCGGTCGGCGTACTGTCGGCGGGGCGGTCCAATGCGACGTATATGTCGCCGAGGACCGTCGCTTGCTGCAACTCGGCGTGTATGTTCGACGGAATTGAGACCGTTGGGTCGATGCGCGACGTGACGTCGACGTGGCTGCCCGCGACCGCGACGCTTGTGACGACTCCCACGAGGATGCCATTCAGCGTGACTTTCGCGCGAGCCGGCAGGTTGAGCACGTTGTCGAATTCCATGACGAGTGTGTAGCCGCCGGAGAACGAGTTACCTGGGGCGGGCAGAGCGTTCACGTCGAGCGATGCACAGGACGAAACCGTGACAACGGTCGCGGTCACGATCGCCAGGAGCTTGGTGCGGTGCATCATCGCTGCGCCGCCTGAGTCAGCACGTACTGTAGGAGCGCAACATCAACCGCGTAAGGTTTCCCGGCCACGTCAGTACAGCTACCGGGGCTTGCGGCGTTCATCGCGCCGCAGGTGACAAGCCCGTTGACAGGCGTCGCGACGCGATACAGCGGCGGTCGGTATCTGATGGTGAAGAAGTTCTTGTCGTTTGCGTGTCTTTCCAGCCAGTTAATTAACACCGGGAAAGGCTTTAGCAGGGAGGCAAAAAGGGCGGAGTGTGCGCCGAACTTCCGAAGCGCATATTCCAGGTCGTTGTACACGGTCTGGAATTCGTCGCCCAAATATATTTCCAGGTCGGAGACTAAGGTTACCAGCTCGGTGACGGAGTTAAATACCCCGTAGCCGCCGTACAGTCCTCGGTCGACGTCCGCCGTCGTCTGATAGGTCGCAAGGAGCGCATCCTTTAGCGGCCCTTCGACGTCCCTTAATGTGGATGTTAGAACAGCTAAATTGGTGATAATGGAACGGAGGTCACTAATCGCTTGGTCGGGAGCGTCAAGCACCGCCGACGACGTCGTCAGGAGTTTGTTTATCTGCAGGCCTTCGTTTCCAAGAGCTCGGTCGATTCCCGCAACGACGCCGCCGATATTTGTCGAGCCATCAGGGTTGATCGCGTTCAGGAAACTGGTTGCGGAGCCGATGATGTCGGACAGACTTTTGGGTGTCGATGATCTCGAAAGCGGAATGCACGCCTTGCTGGGCAATCGCGGACCGGACTTGTAGTTGCCGACGAGTTCCAACACTCGATCGGTAAGGATCGACGCCGACCTGGTCACAGCCCTAACCTGATCGGGCAACGGGCGGTTCTCGATGACTTTGAAGTCAACGCGAACGGACTTGAGCCCGGGGGTAATGGCGCTGATCTCGCCGACCTTCGCCCCCATCTGTGTCACGGGATTACCTACATAGAGGCCAACGCTGTCGGGCATGATCGCGCAGTAAGTTGTGTATCGATGCTGCGTGGGCGCCCGCACTGCGCCGGTGAGCACAGCCGCCGCCGCAACGCAGAGGACGAAGTTGAGCGCTGCGGTCGCCCAGCGCACACGACGTTTCGCTGATCTCGTCACTAGCAGGCACTCCCCGGCATCGGAATACACAGATCGGTCGCCAATAGTTCTGGCGGCGCCTGTTGGACGTCGAGCACCCGTTCGATGTGGCGCTGGATATCCCGCAGGCCTCGAACGATCGCTCCGTTGTGGTTAATCCAAATTCGTCCCTTCGCTAAGAATTCACGCATCTTCTCGATAACTTCCGCGCGATGGTGGTCATAAAATACGCCGACCGGCTTGAGCGCCTGTAACGCGCGGCCCATGCCGAAAAGCGCTGCGCCGAATCCCTTGCTGAAAATTTCGAGCGAGGCCTGAATGATTGCGATTTTTTCAATCATATGCTCCAGGACTCCTCGAACATCTTTTAATTGCTCTAGATATTCATCGCTGAGGTTCAAGATCGTGGTGATCTGTCCTCGCTGCCTGTCTACTGTGGACATGAGCTGATTGCCGGCATCAACCACGGCGTTGAGCGTCTCTAAATTTTGGCCGGTGTTAAGCCCTGTTTGTATCTGCTTGAGCGACTCGTTGATCGGCTTCGTATCAATGTTTTCGGTGATCTTCGCCGTGTCATTGAGGGCGCGTACTAGGTTGTAAGGCATGGTCACGCGTTCCAGTGGAATCGTATTGCTGCCTAGCGGGGTGTCTCCCAGCGAAACGAGGTTGACGTAGTAGCCACCTACGACGGTGAGCATTCGGACTTCGATCTGTGACTTGTCCCCCACGAATGCGCTGTCATCGATGCGGGCCTGTACGCGCACGCGATCGGCTTCGAGCGCAATGTCCTTGACCTTGCCGACAGCGATGCCGGCGATCCGCACCTGATCTCCCTTCCGGATCGACGCCGCATCGTCGGTGTAGAAGGAGATCGTCTTCTGCCCTGGTGGGCTGGCATAGAGCACCGCCGCGACGAGCGCCACCACGGTGAGGACTGCCAGTGCCGCGGCACCCCAGGTCATGGGATTACGGAACAGCCTCAACGGTTGCATAGCACCACCCGTTGCCCGTTCAACAGGACGTCCATGCTGATCGGCAGCCGGGCGCGCCCGCGCGCGCACGGCTGCGGCTCCCCGGCCGCGGGCGGAGGGGGAATGTTTTCCCACATGACCGGAATCAGCTTGAACGCATCGAAGGTTCTGTCGAGGTTGTTGAACGCCGTGTCCATAGCGGTATCGATCTCGATCCGATTATTAAGTCCGGCATTGCTCAACAGGCGGACAAGCGCACTGGAGAATCCCGGCCCGTAGAGCTGCGATTTCCGGAATTCGTCCAGCACGGTTAAGGCTTCGTCCACTGGTTCGTTCGCCATGCGGATGAGATGCGCCAAATCCGTCGCGTGTCCTCCCATAACCTCTGCGACGTCAGACAGGTTGCGCATTAACGTCGCCACAACTTGCTGACGATCCGCCAAGAACTCGGTCAGTTTACGGATACTGTCCAGCACCGGCGCCAAGCCATTTCCGTCTCCTTCCAGGAAGTTAGCGGTATTCGCCGCGAACGCATTGAGCTCCTCGGGACTCAGCGTTGCGAACACCGGTTGAAGTCCGTTAAACAACCTGGTCACGTCAAAGGATGGCTCCGTCATCGTCGTGGGCACAGTCGTTACTAGACTCGCCGGTGAGTAGCCCTCCCCCGGGTTGATTACATCGAGGTACCTGGCGCCGGTAAGAGTCTGGAATTTCACGGCAATTCGCGTGTTGGACAAAACGCCATATTTCTTGTCCAGCGTAAAGTCGACAGAGGCAACACTTTGTCCCCGTCTTCGCTCCAGAGCCATGGAAACCACCCGCCCCGCAAGGACACCGCGGACACGCACGTCAGCGCCTTCGTGCAGGCCGGAAATATCCGTGAATTTTGCCGTGTAGGCCCGTGTCGGTGCCTTCAATGGCTCGGAAACACCGCTTAAGAGCAATATGAAAAGAGCAAATGCGATTGCCGCGCTGATCGCAAGACGCCACAGCGCAGCCCTGGAGTTCACTGCGGACCGCCCATCGCGCCGAGCGGAGCCTGTACACCGGGCAGGCTATCTAGCACGATTTTCACTTGAAGTGCCCGCTGTTCACCGTTACCGGCGAAAAGCTTCTCATATCGTGTCCGCAGTTGCACCAGTGTATTCGCAAAATCGTCTGGTCTGAATAAATTCGGCACCGGGTCCGAGAGGAGTTTCACGCTATCGATTACCGGCATCAAATCGTCGATGTAATTTACCAGTATCCGGCTTGCGCCTCCGAAGAAATCCGTCGAACCGAAGCGGATATATTCCTGCGGACCACTCTTCCATACGTCTGCAGGGAATCTGCGCGGCTTATCGATGATGTTAAAGATGGTGCCGACCACCGCATCGGTGAAAGAAGGAAATGCAACACCAACTCCCGTCGCATTAGTTAATAAGCGTGCTGTGGGGACTGTTTGGACATCGGCGACCGTATGCGTAACAATAAGTAGGGTCTCGACCAGGGGATTGAGCCCGTCAGTGTATTGAACGGCCCGATCGATCACCGATATCAGCTTGGGCGTTAACGCGGCGGTGGACACCTGTCCGAGGCGGTTTAAAAGGGCCTGAAGCGTGGAATTGGCTTGCGGCACTGTAGTCACCCGCATGCCGTCGTGGAGTTCATGCCCACCGCGACTTGCAACAATGTTGACACCGGTGACACCGAAGTAATTAATGGGCCGGAAATCAATCTTCATCGTGTCGGTCAGGCCGGCGATCGGGCCCCGTTGCAAGTCGGTGACCAGTCGAACGCCACCGCTGGGCAGAGTAGTTTTGGCTTTGACGACGCCCACCTGGACACCGTGCATGACTAGCGCAGTCCCGGCCCGAACGCCCTGGCCCACGTAAGGCGTGTCGATGGCAATCGAAATTTGGTCAGATCGGCGGCCGCTGAATGGATCGGACACAATGATCCACCCGGCAACAACGCCGCACAACACCAGCACGGTGCCGACCATTGTCAAGGTCCGTTGCTGAGACTCCTGGGAACCTCTTAACAACATACGTTGCGCCTACCCCTTGAAAATAAACTGCGGTTGAAGGCCCCAGAGCATCACAGTCAGCGTGAAATCCAGGAACATAATTGTGACCAAGCTTGCCCGCACCGCGCGGCCCGATGCCCGACCCACCCCAGCGGGTCCTCCGGACGTGAAATATCCGTAATAGCAGTGAATCAAAGTGACCGCCATGCAGAAGACGCTTGCCTTTAGTAGCGAATACGCAAGATCTGTCGGTGTGACAAACATATCGAGGTAATGGTCATACGTCCCCACCGGCTGGCCGTAAAACTGTTTAATTACGGTGTTCTGCACGAAAAATGCTGTGACTAATGTCAGCAGGTACCCGGGGATCACCACCATCAGTCCGCCGATGAGACGAGTACCGACCACGAAGGGAATTGGCCGCAGACCCATCGCGTCCACAGCGTCGATCTCCTCAGAAATGCGCATAGCACCAATTTCCGCAGTCATACGGCACCCGGCCTGTGCGGTGAATGCGATACCACCGACCAGTGGGCCGATCTCCCGGACGGTGCCAACGCCGCCAATGATGCCCGACAAGGACCCAAAACCGATGAGGTTGAGCACGGCGAACCCCTCAATCGCTATTGAGGCACCTATCGCTATGCCGAGGATGATCAGTACACTGATCGTTCCACCATCCACGATGATCGAGCCTCTCCCCCAGGCGAGGCTGTTCATCGCTTGCAACGTTTGACGCGAATACCGCCGGACTGTCAGCGACAGAGACCAGAAGACCTGCCCAATAAACACAGCCCATTGCCCGGCCTCCATCAATGGCGTTCTGATACGCCGCACCGCTAACGACCCGGCGCCATAGAGTGTTGACGGAGTAGCCATCATGCGACTGCCGAAGGAAAGAACATCACTTGAATTTGTGTGATGGCGAGGTTCGTGACAACAACGCAGACGACGTTGAGGACTACGGCTGAGTTGACCGCATCGGCTACACCGCGCGGGCCGTGTACCGCCTCCATTCCTCGCAATGAGGAAATTATCGCTACGATTGCGGCGAAAACGATGGCCTTCGCCATCGTGAACCAGACATCGACTCGATGTGCGAACAAGCCAAACGATTGCCAGAAGCTTCCAGGTGTCACATCGCTGAACACCACTGCGAGAACGTATGACGAGCCGGCGCCCGAAATGAGAATAACGGTAATCAAGATCGGGGCGATCCCAACCAACGCCAAAAATCGCGGCACGACCAATCGGCGGACCGGGTCTACCCCCATTACCCGTAGCGCCTCAAGCTCCTCACGAATCGCCCGGGCGCCGAAGTCAGAGGCAATGGCAGAAGCCGCCGCGCCCCCCGTCAACAGCCCCGCGGTAATGGGCGCACCCTGGCGAACAACTCCGACGCCACTCGCCGCGCCCAGCAGTGAACTTGCACCGACCTGGTTAACAAACCCAGATGCAACGACCGACACCATCGCGCCAAACGGTATGGCCATCAGGATGGCTGGCAACGCCGTCACTGTGAGCAACAGCCATGCCTGCACTAACAATTCACCAACGGGCAGTCTCAATCTAAGTGAGTCAATGACCGAATAACGCACCACCGCAACCGCCAGCGCCGCGCCGCGGCCTGTCGTGGCGAGCGATCGCATTGGGATCGAGCGAATCCGCGATGTCGCTCCGCCGACCGTCGACAAGCTCGCAGTCAACGCCTGCTGCGCGCGACCGGGCTCGGCATGCGCCAAGATGTCTGGCCCGTTCGACGATTCTGCCCTCGCCGGCCTGTCGTTGAGGCGGGTCGTCATCACTGGCCTCCACAGACAGCCGACTGGTGCGCGGGCGCGGCAACCATCGCCCGCATTGCGATGCGCCGACCACCGTGGTAAGTGATCGAGCGCAGCCACATCTGCCAAACCTCTCTGCAGACCATCTCGTCCGTAGACCACCTCTCCGCTAAACCCCACCCCGCGCGGCGCCGCAGTTAACGTTTGTTCATGGCAGCGTGACATGGCTCACGCGGTTGGTCAAGTGTGACTGCAGATACACCGACACGCTGACGCGTGTTGAAGTGGCGTGCATTCGCGTGATCATCGCAATAATCTGCAAGTATGGTCATTCCGACCAAAGGGTGCTCCGCGTTCAGCGCCAGCCACCTATAAACGCCCAGACGGGCGCGCGAGCTGACGGTGGAGGTAAGTATTGGTTCACTCGGTGAATTCGGCTCGGACCGGCGTCCCTTTTTGGTGCCGCTCGCACACACTTTCTGGTTCGCGCCGTTTGTTGACACGAGGACACAGTGCCAATCGAGCGGTGGCTGCCCGGTGGGCCGATCAAGTGAGATCTCAGCCGTCGAGTGGCTTTTGGTTTGGCCGCGCGGTTGCCTCGGCGTCTTCGCCTCTCGAACTGAAGTGGTCTTCCGCCAATTGACATGGTCATCGCGCAGACGCAGAACGTCCTACTACATTGTTGTGATCGGGTCGGCGGCTGGCCTACGACCCTTGCAAGATCCGCCCGCGGGTGTCGGAAACTGGCCGGTATCAGCGTGCTACTGATCTACAGCTGCTGGCGCGCTTCGCGCAGGTAGGTTGCACCTGCTGATTCAATGGATTTGGGTGGCGGGGCCATGACGTTAAGACGCCCTCGACTTCGCGCAGTGAGCGAGCATGGCTGGCCGGCAATCACCCTGCGGCGCGCACGGCGCCGCTGTGCTGCCGGCGCGTGCGGAGTGACGGTGTTCGTCTTGAGCACCATCATCGACGGCTATGTCTTAGCGATTCATGACCAACCGCAACCCAATCCGACCTTCGGGTCTCGTGACGAGGATGCGTTCTCCCTGCCGCGCTGGTATGCCTCGCAAACGGCGGACTTTACCTGGAGGCTGTTCGGCTACGGCTCGGTGCAAGTGGTGAGCCTGCGTCTGCGTGCCCGCGCGGCGATTCAGCGACGCTCGCCTTGGGACATCTGCCTTTTGATGCTGGGAACGGTGTTTGTTGCGGTCATCTTCCGGGTGGCCGCAGGGATTCGCGCCGACAGCGTGTCAACGGTCATGTAGTTCTCCCCACTGGTGGTCAGGAGATCTCCCCCTGGTGGCCGTATGCGTTGCAGAAGCGTCACCATGTGCCAAGGTCCGCCACATCAGTTGGGAATTCATGTGTTTAACACCTTTCAGGATCGAATGCGCCTAGGGTGTGTCGTGTTCGCTACCGAATGTAGTCAGCCAGGGCGTTTCCTATTGCGGCCTCCCCTGATGCGTTCGGGTGCAAGGGCAGTGCCGGATGCATGACGGTGTAGCCCTCGATGTATCGCTCGGCTGGCGGCGCGCACACGTCGTGGCCGATGGTTAGGGGTCTAGTGTCGAAGTATTCGATTTTCTTGTCGGCAGCGAGTTCCCTTTGCCGGTCGTCGATCTCGTCAATCTTTGATTGAAGGTAGACGCCGTCTTGCGGGAGAATTGGCTGCTCGGGAAAGCACCCTCCCGGGCGCATATACGTCCCGTAACCGACGATGATAATGCGCGCGTTCGGCGCCTTGGCTTTTAGGGCATCAACCATCGCAGCCCATGCCGGCACCTGGGCGTCAATTCCTGCGGAAAGCTGATCGCCTCCGCCACGGTATTGATCGGTGCACGGCGCGGCCTCAGGCGAGGATGTCCTGCAGTGCATCACAATCGGCCACAGCCCTATGTCGGCGCCGCCGATGCTGACTGTGATCAGTGTGGTGTCACTGCTCACCGCATCGATCTGCGATGGCACCGGACCCGCCGGTGTCTGTTCTGCTTGGTGCATGATGTCATTCGTGGTTGCGCCGCCGCAGGTTACGTCGGTGAAGTTGCTCGGAGCGAGTCGGCGCGCCAGAACCGATGGGTAGTCGTTGGTCGATTTGCCGCAGCCCAGCGGCGGGGCGGGCTCTGGAACCGATGGCGCCGCCGCGTAGGAGTCACCCATGGCGACGTATTTGAGCTCCTTGGCCGCCGGTTGCGCGGTCGCCGAAGACGCGGCGGTGCAGGCGATTGCGAGTGTCGCGGCCAGCGCTGAGCCGGTCCGCATCAGACATGCTGACGCCAGTTTCATAGTTGGGATACGCCTCCGTCGACTGGGAG
Source organism: Mycobacterium palustre (assembly GCF_002101785.1). Taxonomy (GTDB): domain Bacteria; phylum Actinomycetota; class Actinomycetes; order Mycobacteriales; family Mycobacteriaceae; genus Mycobacterium; species Mycobacterium palustre. The sequence goes on along the minus strand of NZ_LQPJ01000116.1, from coordinate 12,488 downwards.
TTCGGCTCCGGTGGTGTACGTGGCTTCAAACGCGAGGAAAACCACCGCCTTGGCGACCTCATCGGGATGACCGAGGCGTTTCATCGGATTATCTTGAGCCATCTGGTATTTCGTCTGCTCTGCGTCCTCCGGAGGCATCGCTTTGGCGAGGATCGTTGTGTCGATGGGACCGGGGCTTACGGCGTTGACGCGGATGCCGCGCGGCAGCAGTTCGACGGCCAAGGTGCGCGCCATCGAGCGCAGCGCCGCCTTGCTGGCCGAGTAGGCGCTGACCAGTGGCAGGCCCATTACATTCACGACCGAGGTGGTCAGCACTACCGCACTGCCCTCGGCCATGAGCGGGACGAATCTCTGCACGGTGAAATATGGCGCCTTGGTGTTGAGGGTCAACAGGCCGTCGTAGACCGCCTCGGTCATATCCTCGAACGGCACGAAGTGGGTCGAGCCGGCGTTCACGAACAGCAGGTCGATACTGCCGAATTCGGCTTTCGCCCGGTCGGCGAGGGCGTCGATGTCGAGCATTGAAGTGGCGTCGCTTTGGATTGCAATCGCATTCGGTCCGAGGGTGCCACGGGCGGACTGCAGTGCGGCCTCGGACCGCCCAGTGACTAGGACGCGAGCTCCCCTGTCGAGCAGGAGCTTTGCAGTGGCTAACCCCATTCCGCTTGTCCCGCCGGTGATTACCACGCGCCGTCCGTCATATTGCGTCATCTTTAGCCCTCCTTGAGATCGTTCGCGGAGTCAGGGCTGGACCGAGCCCACCGATCGAACTGCCCTTTTCCCATCAAGCCTGGATGCGATGTCAGTATCTGACGTCAGAGTATCAGTGATAGCAGTAGCTGTCATCATTAGCGATCTACACCGGTGGTTCACTGACGCGCAGGCGTCAGCGAAACGTCCGCTACACGATGTCTTCCCCCGCGGCGGGCTCGGCCGACCGTCTTAAGGACAGACATGATGATGTAGTGATATCAGCTGCTGTCATCAACTAGAGTCGGCAAATATGGGCCGGTGGGAACCCAACGCGCGTGGCCGCCTCGAGCAAGCGGCCTTAGAGCTCTACAGCCACCGCGGGTTCGACCAGACCACCGTTGCGGAGATTGCTCGGCGTGCAGGGTTGACGGAGCGCACGTTTTATCGGTACTTCGCCGACAAGCGCGAGGTGTTGTTTTGGGGTGAAGACGCCCTACGTGACTCGTTCGTCCAGACCGTTGCCGGGGCCCCTGACAACGCAGCACCGCTCGAGGCGGTCGTTGCTGGGCTCAAGGTTATCGGCATCCTGTTCGAGGGGCGCTCGCGCGAGCAGCCCAGGCAGCGCCAAGCAGTCATTGCCGCCAACACGGCGCTTCAGGAACGCGAGTTGATGAAGCTCGCAAGACTCGCTTCGGGTATCGCCGAGGCGCTCCGTCAGCGAGGCGCCGCAGAACCGGCCGCGAGCTTGGCCGCAGAAACTGGGGTCTTGGTCTTCAAAATCGCCTTCGACCGCTGGGTCGACGACGTCAATGAGCGCACGTTGGCACAGCTGATCGACGAATCGCTGGGCGAACTCAAGGCATTGGCCGCGGGCCGAACATCGGCTTCGGGCCGGCACTGACCGCAGCGCGCAGGGGTCGTCCACGTTCACGATAGGCATCGACCGAGTTGATGACAGTTTCTGTCATAGATGCTATGTTGACGTCAGAGTTTGACATCAGCGATGCGCTGGGTGCGGTCTGAGCTGCCCAGACGGTCGATAACGCAAGGAGTACCCGAGATGACTCCCGAGAACATGGCTCTGTGGCTGCCGAAGGCCCGAGGCCGGTTCGAGGTCGGACCCGCCCCCTACACGAAGCCTGCAGCCAACGAGGTGGTCGTGCGCGCCCATGCCATTGCGGTGAATCCGATCGACGCGGCCCCCGGGTTCGCCTATCGGGTGATTCTGCCGTGGTTGACGTTTCCCGCCGTCGTCGGCTCCGACGTCGCCGGCGAAGTTGTCGAGGTTGGCTCCGAAGTGAGTCGGCTGCGGCCAGGCGATCGCGTCGTCGGCCATGCGGCAGGGATAGAGCGCGACCGCAACCGGGCCGCAGAAGGCGCCTTCCAACTCTACGTCGTGCTCATGCAGCACCTGGTCAGCCCCATTCCTGACGATCTGTCCTTCGAGCGGGCTGCTGTGCTTCCGATGGCAGTTTCGACGGCGGCGTCGGGCATGTTTCAGCACGACCAGCTCGCGCTACGGCTGCCCACCACTGATCCCAAGGACCGCAGCGAGACAGTCCTGGTGTGGGGCGGGTCCACCAGCGTAGGCAGCAACGCGATCCAGCTGGCGCGCCATGCCGGCTACCGCGTCGTTGCCACCTCCTCGCCGCACAACTTCGGCTACCTCCGCTCGCTGGGTGCCGACGCGGCCGTTGATTACCACAGCCGAACCGCCGTCCGGGAGCTCATCGACAAAATCGGTGTCGGTCCCCTCGCCGGCACGCTCGCAATCGGCAACGGCTCTCTGGCACCGACCCTGTCGATCGCGGCGAAAGTACCCGGTAGCCGCCGTATCGCCTCCGCACAGCCCGCTCTGCTCACGCGGATCGAGTTGGCACGCCGACGCCGCCACGGTGTTCGGGTGAGCTCCATTTGGGGCGTAAGCCTCAAAGACAACGAGGTTGGCCCGGCCATCTACGAGGACTTCCTGCCGCGCGCGCTGGCGAATGGCACCTACCGGGCCGCACCCGACCCGGTGGTGGTCGGCGAGGGACTCGAGAAGCTCCCCAATGCGCTTGACCAGCTACGGAAAGGCGTCTCTGCCAAGAAACTCGTCGTTAAGGTCTGACCGCTACGAAGGCGATGCCGCCGAAATGCGCAGTTGCCTAACTGATTTCCCGTCAAAGAGGTGTAGCAGGATGGTAAAGGCAATAAAGCCCGGCTTCGGCGCGTCGTTGCTCGACCGAGCCGTCGCATCGCATTGGAAGCTGCCCAAGGCAACACATCGTTTCCGGATTGAACGTGACCTCGCCGTGCCTATGAGGGATGGGGTCGCGCTGTTAGCCGACCACTATGTTCCGGCCGGAACGCGGGGCCGCGGAACGATCCTGATACGCACGCCGTATGGGCGGGGCCTGCCCATCAAAATGGATGCGCGACTGTTTGCCGGGCAGGGCTATCACGTGGTGGTGCAGAGCTGCCGCGGCTCGTTTGGTTCCGGTGGCCAGTTCGCGCCGATGGCCGCCGACATCGACGACGGCCAAGACACCATGGTTTGGCTGCGCACGCAGCCGTGGTTCGACGGGCGCCTGGCCACCTATGGGGCGTCTGCGGTGGGATGGACGCAGTGGGCCCTGCTGGTCGATCCGCCGCCAGAGCTGCGCACGGCGGTGATTATCGCCGGTTTTCATAATGGCGTCGAGTTCGGCTTGGGTACAGGGGCTTTGCGTCTGCACGACTTACTCACGTGGTCGAGGGTGATTTTGAACCAAGAGCGGTTCGGGTTTTTGGGTGCCATGTGGGTCTTCGCCCGGGCCGCCAAACTCAATGCCCGCACCGTCGCGGCCCTGCCGCTGGCCGAGGCCGCCGACATTGCACTCCGACATCAGGCCCCGTGGTTTCGCAAGTGGCTGTGTAACCAAGACCTCAGCGACCCGTTTTGGGAGCCCTACGACGCCAGCGCCGCGTTGGAAAAGGTGTCGGTGCCGATCCGGCTGGTCGTCGGTTGGCAAGACCTTATCCTCACCCACACCATGCACCAGTATGAGGTGCTGCATGAACGCGGACTCGATGTCACGCTCACCGTCGGGCCATGGATACACCAGCAAGTAGTCCGCGGCGCGAACGGGCAGCTCGCCGCCGGCAACCTTGACTGGATGGCCGAGCACCTGGCGGGTGAACCCGTCGCCCGCAGGCACCAGCCCGTCCGGTTCGCCGTCACCGGCACTGACGAATGGCGTGAACACCCGCACTGGCCGCCACCGAGCACCGAACAGGTCCACTATTTGGGTCCGGGCGGGCAGCTCACCAGGCAGCAGCCGCAGACCGGCACCTCCTCGTTCACCTACGATCCCGCTCATCCCACACCGACGGTTGCCGGGCCCTTGATCGACAACGATGCCGGAGCGCGCGACAACCGCGACCTCGAGGCACGCTCAGACGTGCTGACCTTTACCACCCCCGCGCTGGCCGAAACGCTGGAAATTATCGGCACTCCCGTCGTGGAGCTCCACCACAGCACGAGCAATCCGCACGCCGACGTGTTCGTCCGGCTCTGCGATGTCGACACGAAAGGCTGCTCCCGCAACTTCTCTGAGGCATTCCTACGGCTTGAGCCCGCCGCCGGGGACCGGCTGCTGCGGCTACGTCTGCACCCCTGCGCACACCGGCTAGCCCCGGGCCACCGGCTACGGCTACAAGTAGCGGGCGGCTCGTTCCCCCAGTACACGCGCAACGAAGGCACCGGCGCGCCACCAGGCACCGGCACCGAACTGCGCCCGTGCCGACACACCATCCACCACGGCAAGTCCCGACTGATACTTCCCATCTCCGCATAACGCGATGTGGGCGCGGGCGTCGCCCGCATCGCACCGTGTGCGGATCGGATCAGTTGTCGCACTGAGAACTTGCCACAAGAAGGAGTACCTGATGTACCTGACTCAGGGTCTGCACCGCGCCGTCCAGGAAACGCCGGACGACGTGATGACGATCTGCGGACCTCGCCAGCACACCGTCCGGGAAGTGGCCAGCCGAGTGGCCCGGCTGGCGGGCGCCCTGCGAACCTTAGGCGTCGAAACCGAAGACCGCGTAGCGATTCTGGCCCTGAACTCCGACCGCTATCACGAGTACCTGTTTGCCGTACCGTGGGCGGACGCGGTGCTCAACCCGATCAACATTCGCTGGAGCGCCGAAGAGATCGCCTACTGCCTGCGTGACTCCGCATCCCGGGTCCTGCTGATCGACGACGCGTTTCTACCGATGCTGCCCAGTCTGTACGAAGCCGTGCCGACGCTGAGCGAAGTGATCCACATCGGTGACGGTCCCACACCCAGCGGCATGCACGCATACGAGGATCTGATTGCCGGGGCGGAGCCGATTCCCGATGTGCGCCGCGACGGGCGCGCGCTCGCCGGACTGTTCTACACCGGGGGCACCACTGGCCGCTCCAAGGGCGTCATGCTCTCCCATGCCAACTTGCACGTGTCCTGGCTCGGCTCGGCGGCCACAGGTTACGGCTGCCAGCGCGGCTCACGAACCTTGCACGCCGCACCGATGTTTCACCTCGGTGACCTCGCCACCTGGGGTGCGACCGTGCTCGTCGGCGGTAGCCATGTGTTCCTGTCGACCTTCAGCCCACTCGGCACGCTATCGGCGATCGCCACGCACCAGGTCACCGACGTGATGCTGGTGCCCGCGATGATCCAGATGCTCATCGATCATCCAGAAATCGGAAAGCACGACCTGAGCAGTCTGCGGCGCGTGATGTATGGCGCTGCGCCCATCCCGCAAGCTCTGCTCGAACGTGCCATGAAGGCCGTCCCGAGCGCGTCGTTCATCCAGGCCTATGGCATGACTGAACTATCCGCTGTCGCAAGCCTGCTCAGCCCGGCCGACCACGACAACGGCCTGTTGCAATCCGCGGGCCGAGCGGCCCCGCACTCCGAAGTCCGGGTGGTCAATCCTCAGGGAACACCCATGCCCCCGGGTGCGGTCGGAGAGATCGTCGTGCGCGGCGGGCACGTCATGCTGGGCTATTGGAACAAACCCGACGAGACAGCCGCCGCGGTCCGCGACGGATGGATGCATACCGGTGACGCCGGCTATCTCGACGAGCAAGGCTATCTTTATGTCGTCGACCGCATCAAAGACATGATCATCACCGGCGGCGAGAACGTTTATTCCGCGGAGGTCGAGAACGCCGTCGCCCGTCACCCCGCCGTCGCTCAATGCGCGGTGATCGGCGTTCCCGATCCCGATTGGGGCGAGCGTGTCCATGCCGTCATCGTCTTGCACCCGCAGACAACACTCACCCTCGATGAATTGCGTGCCCACACCAAGACACATATCGCCGGATACAAAGCCCCCCGCAGCATGGAAATCGTCGAGACATTGCCGCTTTCGGGAGCCGGCAAAGTCATCAAATTTAAGCTGCGCGAACACTACTGGAGCAACGTCGACCGCCACATCAACTGATGCTCGGCCAGACGAACATGCCTCCCCACCGCAAGGTCGGACGCACCGTGGCCGTCCCAAATGCAAAGGGCCGCGCATGAGCCAACGCCAGAAGGTGTGGTTTATCACCGGTACCTCGCGCGGCTAGCCCATAACCATAGGACTGGAATATGACTTCGTTTTGTACGGCCTGCTGACCGTGATAGGCCTTGTGCTTGCACTGGTGTTGCCTCTATTGCCGAAGTCGCGCGACGAGGTGGCAGGCGAGCTCGGTGTGTCGCGCTCGTCTGCCGCATTTCACCTCGGCTGGCCCGTGTGACTGCTCGAAGTCGCTTTCGTTCGACCACCCGGAAAGGCTGGCCCCGGTGCGGGCCCGCCCACCAAGAGTTGCGAAGCCACACAGGAAATCGCACCAAAAGCGGATCGGGCGCCGGGCTTTCCGGATTCAGGAGATGTGGGGCGTTTCGGGGAATGTCGCCGTCCCGCTGTGCGTTTGGGGGCTGCCGAGTCTGCCGATCGCTTCGCCGGTGACTGCGTCGTACCACACCGTCGCCGCGTCCCCGGGTCGCGGGATGTTCAGCCGCGGCACCACTTCGATTGTCTCGACCTGCGCGGTGGTGCCATCCGACCGTGTGTAGCTGATCGTGATCGCGGCCTCGGGGTCGTTGTCGATCGTCGTGCCGGTATCTCGCAGCGCGACAACCTTGCCCGCGACCACGGTGGCCCGCTGCACAAATCGCGCTTGCTCGGCAATCCGCTCTTCGAAGGCCCGGCGCTTGGCGGTCGCACTCCGAACGGCGGCCGACCCTACGAAGATCCCCAGCGCCAGCAGCCCGAAACAGACGCCTGCGATGATGAACTCCCCGGCCTGCAGGTCGGCGGGAACGGTCTGCGAATACACGAGGGCGGCCACGCCGGCGGCCATGATCGCCATGCCAAGGCCCACACCCCAGGTCATGATCGACCCGACCGCGATGGCCAGGATCGCCCCGCCCATCAAGTAGAAGTCGTTTTCGATGCCCGGCGGGCACGGCGGGTCATAGCCGTTGCCGCAGTCACCGATCCGATTCATCGCTGTGATCGCCGCGACCAGGCCGACCCCGCCGCCCAAGCAAAGAATCCCGCCGACAATCCGCAATGGCCGCACCCACGTGACGATAGCCAACGCCAGCGTTGTCGGCGAACCAGCGGCCCGCGCTCGGTGCTATAAGTCACCACGGCGGCCAGATTGCGCCGCGAATAGCGAGCAGGCAGACAGAAAGATTCGCCCTCGACGGCATCGGCGAGCTTGCCGACCAAATATCAGGGCTCACAGTGGATCTCGATCGCCTGGATCGGCTGATGCCACAACTGCTGGCCGATTTCCCGAAACCATCGACTCGATGAAGACGATGCGCGACTTCATGCCGTCCGCCCACAGCACGATGGCCGGCATCCAGGCCCACCAGCAGGAGGGCGCAGTCGACGAGGCGCACACCGCGCCGATCCCACAGCCGGCGGCATGGTGAATCCGACCCGCCGCTCTGGCAAGCTGTCAACAACCACGTCGTTAGGTGACAGTTGCGGCCCCATGGCAGAACCGGGATCGAAGCTTCGGCAACGCACCGACGGGCGACTCGACCGCTCGCGGGATCCGGCAATCCTGGACGCTGCGTTGGCGGCCCTGGCAGAACACGGATACGACGCCGCCAACATGAACGACATCGCCGCGCGGGCCGGCGTGGGAAAGGCCGCCATTTATCGACGGTGGTCATCGAAGGCCGCCCTGATGGCCGACGCGCTTGTGTACTGGCGCCCCGATTTGCTCAGCGTCGATGCCCCCGACACCGGCAGCCTAGCCGGTGACCTCGATGCAATCGTCAAACGCGCCAAACAAAACGACGTTTCGTTGATCAGCAACGACATCGTGCTGCGGGTCGCCTTGGAGGCTGCGCACGATCCCGAACTCGCGACCGCGCTCGATGACTTGATCCTGTTCAAAGGCCGGCGTGTGCTCTCGGCGGTTTTGGCACAAGCCGCCGATCGTGGCGAAATAGGTGCCGGACGTGACTTGTCGCTGGTCGCCGACGTCCTTACCGCAATGGGGCTATTGCGCGTCATCAGCGGAGAGACCGTCGACGCGGATTTCGTGCGGCGGGTCATCGACACTTTGATCCTGCCCGCGGTGCAGACACCAATCAACGAGGAAAGGCGCAACAGCAAGCGCTAAAGCTCGGGTCACCCGCTGCGGACGATTGCGAGCCGAGGGGCGAGCTAGTGTCACGGCGGCTGGGCCGGTAGTGCGCGTCGGGGCCAGCTGCGACGTCGGCGCTGGCCGAGGCCCTCGAAAAGCCCTTGTCTCTACACCGCGCCGCTCCCGGCACCAGCAACGACAAGATAAGACGCCGCCGCGCTCAGCCACGCCGTCGACGGCAGCATTGACGAAACACGTTCGAGACCCCGCTGCAGCTAGGCCGTGACATGGTCGGCACAGTCGACTCGCAGGTCCGATTTCGACATCGGCGTGTCGTAAAGCCTACAGCGGTAGCTTCGCGTATCGGTCTGGGTAGTTTCGAGTTGGACGCAGGTGCTGCAGGCACGCACCACGGGAAGCAATTGCGCGTCATGGAGTTTGGCCATGATGACGAGCAGCGTGTCGAGCAGCTGTTCGGCCTCGGCGCGGTCCAGTTTGGATGTGGCGATCTCTGCGGGGGCGGTCCAGCGTGCGAGCTCGGCCGCGGTTTTGCGGCCGGCGGCGGTGAGGACGAGGTCGTGGCGGCGGCGGTCGTCGGGGTCCGGGGTGCGCACCACCAAGCCTTTGCGGACCAGCGCCGCGATCGCGTCGCTGACGGTGGGATCGGCGACATTGAGCTGGCGGGCCAACGTGGTGGTACGAGCCACCGGCGGCGGGCCGACGTAAAGCCAATTCAGTACGTGCATTTGGGTGCTCGACATATCGTGCCTTTCGGCGGCCCGCCTCGCTAGCACGTGCAGGGACTCACTGACCCGGTCGAGCGCGGCGACGATCTTGGAGTCAAGGCTTCGATGACGTGCGCCTTCGGACTTCAGGGCGCGACCCCGTTCAGCTTGCCGGTGGCGACGTGGAAGACGAAGCCGCGCAGCGACCTGTGCTTGGTGACGAACGGGCTGGCCCTCATACGCCGCAGCGACTGGCGCACATCGTGGGCCAGGTCGGGGACGGCTTCGGCGGCCACCACCGCGACGTGCTTGCTCGGCGGCGACGGCGAGGGTCTTGAGGGGCATTCGGACGTGCTCGCGTGGGCGGCGTTGTGCGCGAGGTATTCGTCGGTGACCGTCACTGCGACCTCTTCCTGCGCGTTTGCTGTCGTGCTGGTGTCTGCATCGGAGCCTAACTGCGGGACGCGCCGGGAACTGACGGCGCAAATCACCGTGATCTTAACGCTTAGGACTCCTTGGCGTTTATCGCATCATGGTCTCGTCCGCGTCATCAACGCCGCTCAACGCGGCTCAGATCACCGCCCCATGCCCGACCAAGGACCACAGATGCCCAAACTTTCCCGCAGTGATTGGTATGACCTGGCTCGCGACACCAACTGGACGTTTCGCTACGTGACCGAGGAGGAGGTGTTTCCCGAGGAGCTTTCGGGGACGCATCGCGTCTCGGCCGAGGGGTGGCTCAAATGGGACGAGCCCTACAAGATCGGTTACCGCGAGTATGTGCACAATCAGGTCACCAAGGACACCACCACGTACTCGCTGAAGAACGCAATCGGGCGCTCGAAGCTGTTCGAGCAACTCGACCCGGGCTGGAAATCGGTCATCGTGGCCCATTACGGCGCCATCACGATGCCCGAATACCTGGCCTCGATCGGTGAAGCCCGGATGGGACGGTTCGGTCGCTCGGCGGCCTGGCGCAACACCGCGACCTTCGGCACCCTCGACGAGGTCCGCCACGGCCAGATCCAGGCGTTCTTCCCCTATGGTCTGCTCGACAAGGAACCGCGAGGCGATTGGGCGCTCAAGGCTTTTCACACCAATAACTGGATCGTGCTCGCGGTGCGCTACCTGTTCGACGACATGTTCGTCGCCAATGACGCCTTGTCGATCGCGCTGCAGTTGACCTTCACGTTAGAGACGGGGTTCACCAACCTGCAGTTCCTCGGGATGGCCGCCGACGCCATCGACGTCGGCGACCTGGAGTTCGGCGCCCTGATCAGCTCGATTCAGACCGACGAGGCCCGCCACGCCCAGCAGGGTGAACCCACGATCAAGGTGCTCACCGAGAACGGCGAGACCGAGTGGGGCCAGTTCCTCATCGATCACATGTTTTGGCGGTCCTGGCGCATCTTCGCCCTGTTGACCGGCCTGTCGATGGATTACTACACCCCGCTGGAGAGCCGGCGGATGAGTTTCAAGGAGTTCATCGAGGACTGGGTGGTCAAGCAGTTCGCCGACCAGTTCCGCGACTACGGGCTTCAATTCCCTTGGTACTGGGAAGAATTCATTAACGAGCTGACGTGGTATCACCATGCCATCCACTTGGGTGTGTGGTATTACCGGCCCACGGTGTGGTGGAATCCCGACGCCGGTGTCTCCGACGCGGAGCGATTGTGGCTGGAGGAGAAGTACCCCGGCTGGAACCGCGACTTCGGCAAGCAGTGGGATGTCATCACCGACAACATCCGCAACGGTGACGTCGCCGCCACGCTGCCCGAAACCGTCCCGATCACTTGCAACCTGTGCCAGTTGCCGATCGTGCGCGCCGCCGGGGTGATCGTAGGCGCGCACACCGATGCGGCCCCGTTGACTCACGTGCACAACGGCCGCAAGTACCTGTTCTGCTCGGAGCCGTGCCGGTGGATCTTCACTCAACGGCCCGACCGCTTCGCCGGCCACCAATCCCTGATCGACCGCGTGCTCTCCGGGGAGATCAGCCCACCCGATCTGGGCACCGTCTTGGAGTACTTCGGCCTTTCGCCTGAGGAGCAGGGCCAAGACGCCAGCGGTTATGCGTGGGCGCTGAATCAATCGACCAACGGATCGAGGAGTTGACGATCGTGGCGCTACTCCCCCTGACCGCCCTGTTCGAGGGCGACGTGCTCGAACTGCTCATCCCCGTCGATGACGCCGACAGCGTCGAAGCGGTGACTGCGGCGATCGCCCATCACGTCGTCGGGCACCGCGTCCCCAGACGGGATGCACCGATCCGGTTGCGCCACAACGGCAACGTGCTTGATCCGCGGGCAGGGATCGGGGCGTCCGGTGTCGGGCCGCTAGACCACGTGGAGGCCTTCTATGACTAGCGCGAGCATCTGGACTCCGGTGGCCACCCTCGACGACCTGTGGGAGGGCGAGGTCGCCGAGTTCCAGGTTGGCGACCGGCCGATCCTGCTCGCTCACCTGCGCAGCGGAGAAATCCGCGCCTACGACGGCCTGTGCCCGCACGCCGGCTTCCCGCTGGCCGACGGCGACGTCGAAGACGACATCCTGACCTGCAGCGCACACAGCTGGGAGTTCGACCTGGCCACCGGTGCCGGGGTAAATCCCGCCAACTGCCGGCTGAACAGCCACCCGGTACGCCTGGACGGCGACCGGATCACCGTATCCCTGACCGAAGGAGATCACCGATGACCGCGGCCGCGGAACAGGACAAACTCGTCGGTCCCGTCGTACGCGGCTTCGATCCCGACATCGTCGCCGCGCTCACCGACGCCATCTACGCTGACAACCCCGACGCCGACATCACCATCGAGGATCACGCCGGCTACGTACGCATCCACGCACGGCGATTCCTGCGCGTGACCCGCGCGAGCCTGGAAGCGGCTGCGGGCCAGGCGTTCCCGCTGGCCACCCTGGAACCGGCACTGGTGGCGTTCGCCGGCCGGATCCGCTACGTCGGCGACGAGGAACTGCACTGGTACCTGGACCGAGAGGACTAACACGTGACCACCGCGAAGACCCGGCCGCTCAAGACCTGGAGCATCGCCGGGGATACCCGGCGTAAACCCACCGAGTACGAAGCCGTCACCGGAGGATTCCACTACCACTTCAACCGCCAGCCCGCCCCGTTCGACCTCGACCCCGGCAGCGCCATCAACCGCTGGTACGTCAAACACCGCGAAGGCTCGCCATTGCGGGCCGACGACTGGGAAGGCTTCCGCGACCCGGCCGCGCTGAACTACCGCCGCTACATCGCCCTGCAGCACGACCGCGAGGTCTACGCCGAGGGCGTGGTCGACCACTACGAGGCACGCGACGACGACGCCAAGCTCGATACCGCTTGGGTCGAGATCCTGGGCCGCATCTACGTGCCCGCGCGCTACTTGTTCCACGTGCTGCAAATCACCAGCCTCTACGTCGGCCAGGTGGCGCCGAGCGCGTACATCACCAACGCGGCGTTC
>NZ_LQPJ01000115.1 GCF_002101785.1 Mycobacterium palustre | reverse complement strand
CTGCGATGGCTCGCCGGTGACGGCCCACTCGTTCGTCGACGCCTGCGTGGCGGGGGATAACCCGGATACGCGGGCGGCGGCCCGCCACGCGTGCGGCCACGCTGCACCAGCCCGATCACCAGGCACACCAAACCGATGGCGGGAATGCCCAACGTCGCCACCAGAAATCCCGCGTGAACTTGGGATTCGTGCGAGGCGAGCGATGCGGCGGTCACGACGGGATCTTAGGTTGACTCGGTGCTGCCCGGCACTTCACCGCCGCCGACCGCCCGGCAGGCCCTAGGGTCGCTGGCATGCGTCGGATGCGGGTGCGGGGCTTGCTGGCCGCCGCCGTGCTGGCGGCCGGATCGCTGACCGGTTGCGGCGGCGGCGTGCTGAGCCCCGAGCTGGTGCTGGTCAACGGCGCCGAACCGCCTTACCCGCTGGTGCCGACCAGCACCAACGACAGCAACGGCGGACGGATCCTCGATCGGCTCTTCGCCGGACTCGTCTCCTACGACGCCGCCGGAAACACCGCAAACGAGGTCGCCCAGTCGATCGAGACCACCGACAACGTCAACTACCGGATCGTGCTCAAGCCGGGCTGGCGGTTCACCGATGGCTCGCCGGTGACGGCCCACTCGTTCGTCGACGCCTGGAACTACGGGGCGCTGAGCACCAACGCCCAGCTGCAGCAAAGCTTCTTCAGCCCGATCGACGGCTTCGACGACGTTTCCCGCGGCGATCCCCGGCGGACCACCATGTCCGGGCTGCGGGTCGTCAACGACCTCGAGTTCACGGTGCGGCTGAAGGCACCGACCGTCGACTTCCTGCTGCGGCTTGGGCACAGCGCCTTCTACCCGTTGCCCGACACCGCGTTTCGTGACATGGCCGCCTTCGGCCGCAACCCGATCGGCAACGGCCCCTACAAGCTGGCCGACGGCCCGGACGGGCCGGCCTGGGAACACAACGTCAAGATCGACCTGCGGCCCAACCCCGACTACCACGGCAACCGAAAACCCCACAACAAGGGGATCAGGTTCGAGTTCTACGCCAACCTCGACACCGCCTACGCCGACCTGTTGTCGGGCAATCTCGATGTGCTGGACACCATTCCGCCCAGCGCGCTGCCGGTCTACAAGCGCGACCTGGGTGACAACGTGACGAGCGGGCCGGTCGCCGTCAAACACAGCCTCGACACACCGCTGCGGCTCCCGCATTTCGGCGGCGAGGAAGGCCGCCTGCGCCGGCTCGCGCTGTCCGCCGCCGTCAACCGAGCGGAAATCTGCAAGAACATCCTCATGGGCACCCGCACCCCGGCGCGTGATTTCACCGCCCGGTCGCTGCCGGGGTTCGACCCGAACCTGCCCGGCAACGACGCGCTAGACTTCAATCCCGCACGCGCGCGGCAACTTTGGGCGCAAGCCAACGCGCTCTCGGCGTGGAGCGGCCAGTATGCGATCACCTACAACGCCGACGCGGGAAACCAGGAGTGGGTGGACGCGGTGGCCAACAGCATCAAGAACGTGCTGGGCATCGACGCCGTCGGCGCGCCGCAGCCCACTTTCGCCGGGTTCCGCACCCAGATCACCAACCACACGATCTCGACGGCCTTCCGCGCCGCGTGGCAGGGCGACTACCCGTCGATGATCGAGTTCCTCGCCCCGCTGTTCGCCACGGGGGCGGGCTCCAACGACGTGGGCTACTCCAACCCCCAGTTCGACGCGGCGCTGGCCACCGCCGAGGCCGCGCCCAACCTGCCGGAATCGGGTGCTTTGGCCAACGCCGCCCAGCGATTCCTGATGCACGACATGCCCGTCGTCCCGCTGTGGGACAACATCGGTGTGCTGGGCTGGTCGACGCTGGTCAAAAACGTCCGCGTCGCCTGGAACGGGCTGCCCGACTACGAGAACATCGAGAAGGCCTGAGATGGGCCGGTACATCGTGCGGCGGATCGCCCTGATGGTGCCGGTCTTCCTCGGTGCCACGCTGCTGATTTATGGCCTGGTATTCCTGCTGCCCGGCGACCCGGTGGCGGCCATGGCCGGCGACCGCCCGCTGACACCCGCGGTGGCCGCGGCGCTGCGCGCCCGGTACCACCTCGACGAGCCCTTCATCGTCCAGTACCTGCATTACCTGGGCGGAATCCTGCACGGCGACCTGGGCCGCTCCTACTCCGGTCTGCCCGTCAGTGCGGTTCTCGCGCATGCCTTTCCGGTCACCATGAGGCTCGCGCTGATCGCGGTGGCGGTGGAAGCGGTGCTCGGGATCGGCTTCGGGGTGATAGCCGGCCTGCGCGAGGGCGGCATCTTCGACTCCACCATGCTGGTCGCGGGGCTCCTCATCGTCGCGATCCCGACCTTCGTCCTGGGCTTTGTGGCGCAGTTCGTGTTCGGTGTCCGGCTCGGGATCGCGCCCGTCACCGTGGGCGACCGGTCGAGCTTCGCTCGGTTGCTGCTGCCCGGAATCGTCTTGGGCTCGGTGTCTTTCGCATACGTCATGCGGCTGACCCGGTCCGCGGTGGCCGCCAACGCCCACGCCGACTACGTGCGCACCGCGACCGCCAAGGGTTTGTCGCGGCGGCGCGTGGTGGCGGTGCACATCCTGCGCAACTCCCTGATCCCGGTGGTGACCTTCCTCGGCGCCGACCTGGGCTCGCTGATGGGCGGGGCGATCGTCACCGAAGGCATCTTCAACATTCACGGCGTCGGCGGCGTGTTGTACCAGGCCGTCACCCGGCAGGAGGCGCCCACCGTGGTGTCCATCGTGACGGTGCTGGTGCTGATCTATCTGATCGCCAACCTGGCGGTGGACCTGCTGTACGCCGCGCTCGATCCCCGGATCCGCTATGGCTGAGCCCCACGGCTTTTGGCGTGACGCGTGGCGCACGCTGCGGCGGCGACCGAAGTTCGTCGTCGCCGCCGTGCTGATCGCCGTCATCCTTGTGGTCGCGACGTTCCCGTCGCTGTTTACCGGCATCGACCCCACCTTTGCCGATCCCAGCCAAAGCCTGCTTCCGCCCTCGGGCACACACTGGTTCGGCACCGATCTGCAGGGCCACGACATCTATGCGCGCACCGTGTATGGCGCCCGCGCCTCGGTCACGGTGGGGTTGGGCGCCACGCTGCTGGTGTTCGTCGTCGGCGGGGCGCTGGGCGCGCTGGCCGGCTTCTACGGGGGCTGGGTCGACGCGGCGGTCTCTCGCGTCACCGACGTCTTCTTCGCGCTGCCGCTGTTGCTTGCGGCCATCGTGATCATGGGCGTCATGCACCACCGCACCGTGTGGACGGTGATCGCCGTGCTGGCGCTGTTCGGCTGGCCGCAGGTGGCCCGGATTGCCCGCGGCGCGGTGATCGAGTTGCGCGCCAGCGACTACGTGCTCGCGGCGAAAGCGTTGGGGCTGAAGGACTTTCAGATCCTGCTGCGCCATGGGCTGCCTAACGCCCTGGGGCCCGTGCTGGCGGTGGCCACCATCGCCCTCGGCGTTTTCATCGTCACCGAGGCGTCGCTGTCGTACCTCGGGGTCGGGCTGCCCCCGTCGGTGGTGTCCTGGGGTGGCGACATCAACCTCGCGCAGAGCCGGCTGCGGTCGGGCTCGCCGATCCTGTTCTATCCGGCCGGGGCGCTGGCGATCACGGTGCTGGCCTTCATGATGATGGGCGACGCGTTGCGGGATGCCCTGGACCCGGCGTCGAGGGCATGGCGCGCATGAATAGCACCGAGGTGCCGCTGCTCTCGGTCGAAGGCCTGGAGGTGACGTTCGGTTCCCAGGAGCCCGCGGTGCGTGGGGTCGATCTGACCGTGCGGCGCGGCCAGACCGTCGCGGTGGTGGGTGAATCGGGCTCGGGAAAATCCACCACGGCCGCCGCGATCCTGGGCCTGCTGCCGCCCGGCGGCCGAATCACCGCCGGCCGCATCGTCTTCGACGGGCGAGACATCGGCGGCGCTGACCGCCGGACCCTGCGCTCGCTGCGGGGCCGGGCCATCGGCTATGTCCCCCAGGACCCGATGACCAACCTCAACCCCGTGTGGAAGGTGGGCTTCCAGATCCGGGAAGCCTTGCGCGCCAACACCGATGGGCGCGACGCGCGGCGACGCGCGCTCGAGCTGCTTGCCGAGGCCGGCATGCCGGACCCGGTGAAGCAGGCCGGCCGTTACCCGCATCAGCTCTCCGGCGGCATGTGCCAGCGCGCCCTGATCGCCATCGGGTTGGCCGGCCGGCCCAAGCTGCTCATCGCCGATGAGCCGACCTCCGCGCTCGACGTCACCGTGCAACGCCAGGTGCTCGACCACCTGCAGCACCTCACCGACGAGCTGGGAACCGCGCTGCTGCTGATCACCCACGACCTGGCGCTGGCCGCCGAGCGCGCCGAGACCGTCGTCGTGGTGCGCCGCGGCGCGGTGGTGGAATCCGGTGCCGCACAATCGATCCTGCGCGACCCGCAACACGAATACACCCGGCGATTGGTGACCGCCGGCCCGTCCCTCAACACAAGGACCACACCGCGAGCCCGCCCGCTTGCCGAGCACCCGCCCGACGACCTTCTGGTCGCCTCCGAGCTGACCAAGGTGTATGCAGAATCGCGTGGGGCACCGCACTGGCCAAGGAAGCGGCGCACGGAGTTTCGCGCCGTCGACGCGGTGTCGTTTCGGCTGCGCCGGGCCAGCACCCTGGGCGTCGTCGGGGAGTCGGGCTCGGGCAAGTCGACCCTGGCCCGGATGGTGCTGGGCCTGCTGCCGCCCACCTCGGGCAGCGTGGTCTTCGACGGCACCCCGATCACCGGGCCCCTGAATCACGATCGGGCGATGGCCCTCCGCCGGCGGATGCAGCCGGTGTTCCAAAACCCTTACAGCAGCCTGGATCCCATGTATACGGTGTTTCGCGCGATCGAGGAGCCGTTGCGGATACACCGGGTCGGTGACCGCACGCAGCGGGCGCGGGCGGTGCGCGAACTGCTCGACCAGGTGGCGCTGCCGTCGTCGGTGTCGGGACGGCTGCCGCGCGAATTGTCGGGCGGTCAGCGGCAGCGGGTGGCGATCGCCCGGGCGTTGGCGCTGCGGCCCGAGGTGCTGGTCTGTGACGAGGCGGTCTCGGCGCTCGACGTTCTGGTGCAACAGCAGATCCTGGATCTGCTGGCGGACCTTCAGGCCGAACTCGGCCTGACCTATCTATTCATCAGCCACGACCTGGCGGTCATCCGCCAGATCGCCGACGACGTCTTGGTGATGCGCGCCGGCCGTGTGGTGGAGCAGGCGCCGACCGAGGAACTGTTCACCCGGCCCCGTCACGAGTACACGCGCCAGCTGCTAGAGGCCATCCCCCGGCCGATGTGAAGGCGTCGCGAACCCGTCGTCACGTGCGCGGCGCCTGGGGATAGGTTGGCAACCCGTGACCGACGATCCGCTGGCCCCGCTGATGGAACTGCCCGGCGTCGCCGAGGCCAGCGACCGCGCCCGCGACGCCCTGGGCCGCGCCCACCGGCACCGGGCCAACCTGCGGGGCTGGCCGGTGACCGCCGCCGAGGCGGCTTTGCGCGCGGCGCGCGCATCGTCGGTGCTCGATGGCGGACCGGTGCGGCTCGACGACCTGGCGGACGCGGGGCACGTCAGCGATCCGGTGTTCGGGGGCGCGCTGCGGGTGGCGCAGGCGCTGGAAGGCGGCGGGGGGCCGGTCGTCGGCATCTGGCAGCGGGCGCCGCTGCAGGCGCTGGCCCGTCTGCACATGCTGGCCGCGGCCGACCTGGTCGACGAGGAGCGGCTGGGCCGCCCACGCGGGGACGCCGACGTGGGTCCCCGCCTCGAGTTGCTGGCCGGGTTGATGACCGGCGGCACCCGCGCGCCGGCGCCGGTGGTGGCCGCCGTCGCCCACGGAGAACTGCTGACCCTGAAGCCGTTTGGCAGCGCGGACGGCGTGGTGGCGCGCGCCGTGTCACGGCTGGTGACGATCGCCAGCGGGCTCGATCCGCACGGACTGGGCGTGCCCGAGGTCAGCTGGATGCGCCAGCCCGCGGAGTACCGCGACGCCGCGCGCGGGTTCGCCGACGGCACGCCCGACGGGGTGGGCGCCTGGCTGGTGCTGTGTTGCCGGGCGATGCGGGCCGGCGCGCAGGAGGCCGTGACGATCGCGGAGGCGCTCGGAAAACGGTAGCCGGAAGCCTCAGAAAAGGCGTGCCACAAATGTAAAGCGGGCGACGTCCCAAAGTATTCGGTCCGCCGCCCGCTAACACGGAACTCGGTTACCAAGCGTGCATTTCTGGGCTGCGTGGGTTGGCCTCGGCGATCTTGCGACGCCTCCGGCTGCGACCCCACCCAAAGGGCCGTCGACACCATCCGCTTTTCGCAATTACGCAGGCCCGCAACACTTCTGCCATTATCGCGGCTATGACTCCGCGTGGGTGCCGGGTTCCGTGCTGGGCGCCCGATTCGGGAGAACGATCCTTCTCTTCCGGATCGACCTTGGCCTCACCGGGCTTCCGTGGTTCCTTTGTACTACTAGACCCCTAGCACAGCAAGGCCTAGCCGCGAAGCAAAATTTGTTGCGTGAGCGGCAAGTTTGCTGCGTCGGCGAAAGATTTACAACGCGAAGCGGCGCAGCAGCGAGTAGGTGACCGCCCCGGCGGCGAGGGCGGTGACGCCCACGGCGGCCGTCGTCGCGATCGCGGCGCCCGACGGTGCCGGAAGCCGGTCGCGCAGCGACACCGGGCGCGAGAACGTCAAGACCGGCCATCCCCGTTCGAGGGCTTCTTTGCGCAAGGCGCGGTCGGGGTTGACGACGCTGGGGTGGCCGACGGCCTCGAGCATCGGCAGGTCGGTGATCGAGTCGGAGTAGGCGTAGCAGTGCTCGAGCGGGTAGCCCTCCCTGGCGGCCAATTCGCGGATCGCCTGCACCTTGCCCTCGCCGTAGCAGTAGAACGCGACCTCGCCGGTGTACTTGCCGTCCTCGACGACCATCCGGGTCGCCATCGCATGGGTCGCGCCCAGGGCCCGGGCGATCGGTGCGACGATCTCCTCCCCGGAGGCCGAGACCACCACGACGTCGCGGCCACACAATTTGTGGCCGGCGATCAGGTCCGCGGCCTCGGCGAAAACCAGCGGCGTGACGATGTCGTGCAGCGTTTCGTTGACGATCGACTTGACCTGCTCCGCGTCCCAGCCGGTGCACATGTTGGCCAGGTGGGTCCGCATCCGGTCCATCTGGTCATGATCGGCACCGGAGAGCAGAAAGATGAACTGGGCATAGCTGGACTTGAGCACGGCTCGGCGGTTGAGCAGTCCCTGGTCGAAGAACGGTTTGCTGAACGCCAGCGTGCTGGACTTGGCGATGATCGTCTTGTCCAGGTCAAAGAAGGCGGCGGTGCGGGCCCCGGGCGCGGCGGTTGCCGCTGTTTCCGGAGAGGTTTGCTGCCGCGCGGCCGGATCGGAGACGGTCACCGATCCAGCATAGGGCGGTGGCGCGACGGCCCCGCCACTTCGGGCCCGAAACACTGCGACTAGCCGCCCGACAGAACATACCGTCGGTATTTTTGCGGCTCAACGCGCCTTTCGTTCGAACAGATACTTGCGTTAGTGCGGACTGTCATGTGTATAGTAAGCATTACTCGGCCTGAGCCGAGGGTGTATCAGCCCGACCCCCCGGGGCTGATACACGACGACCCTCGCCTCCTCCCCCCCTGGCGGGGGTCGTCCCTTTTCTAGGGTAAGTCGTCTCGTGCGGAACGGCCCGAATCCGGACCCGCCGCGTGTTGCGGGCCCGCGTCCCTCGTGTGCTGGAGCGGCCCCCGGCCGACGCGTTTGTGCACACCGGCGTCTCTATCCACAGATCCGGCTTTGGGACTGGTGTGCCAAGGTCACGCCGCCGCAAGGTGGGTGAGTGACCACCACCGGCCGCGCCGAATCCAGCACCCCGTCGGGCGTGTTGGCGGCCGTGTCGGACTCGGCGTTGCGTGACGAGCTGGATCGGGTGGCCGCCGCGGTCGGTGTCCGGGTCGTTCATGCCGGCGGGTCCGTCAGCCGCAAGACGTGGTCCGCCGCCGCGGCGGTCATGCTCGACGAGGCGGCGGCCGACCGGTGCGGGCAGTTGGCGCTGCCGCGGCGCGCCCACGTCGCCGTGCTGACGGCCGCCGAGCCCGCGACCGCGACGTGGGCGGCGGCCGTCGCAGTAGGAGCGCAGCACGTGCTGCGGCTGCCCGATCAGGAGCGCGAGTTGGTGCGCGCGCTCGCCGACGCCGTCGAAGCGGCGCGGGGCCACGCGGCGCGCGGCCACGTCGTCGGCGTGATCGGAGGCTGTGGTGGTGCCGGCGCGTCGTTGCTCGCGGTCGCGCTCGCGCACGTCGCCGGCGACGCGCTGCTGGTGGACCTCGATCCGTGGGGCGGTGGCCTCGATCTGTTGATGGGCTGCGAGACGACGCCGGGATTGCGTTGGCCGGATCTGGTGCTGCAGGGCGGGCGGCTCAGCTGGTCGGCCGTGCGCGAGGCGCTGCCGCGGCACCGGGGAATCAGCTTGCTGTCCGGCACCCGGCGCGGCCACGAGCTCGACGTCGCGCCGGTGGACGCCGTCGTCGACGCCGGGCGCCGCGGCGGGGTGACCGTGGTCTGCGATCTGCCTCGCCGCCTCACCGACGCGGCGCACACCGCGCTCGACGCCGCAGATCTCGTGGTGGTGGTCAGCCCGTGCGCGGTGCGGGCGTGCGCGGCGACCGCGGCGATGGCACCGGTGCTGGCCGCGATAAACCCCAATCTCGGCCTGGCCGTTCGGGGTCCGTCGCCGGGGGGATTGCGGGCGGCCGAGGTCGCCGACATCAGCGGCCTGCCGCTGCTGGCGTCCGTCCGCGCCGAGCCGCAACTCGCCGAGCAGGTGGAACGCGGCGGTCTCCGGCTCCGACGGCGATCTGCGCTGGCGGCGGCCGCGCGGCAAGTGCTCGCGGTGTTGCCGGGCGCCGGCCCCGCCCGGAGCGGCAGGGCGGCGTGAGCGACTCGCTGATCGAGCGGGTGCGCGAGCGCCTGGCATCCGAATCCGGCCCGTTGCGGCCCCGCCTGGTGGCCGACGCGATCCGCGCCGAGTCGGGCGGGATGCTCGGCGACACGGAAATGCTGACCAACCTTCGGGCGCTGCAGACCGAGCTGACCGGCGCCGGCATCCTCGAACCGTTGTTGTGCGCCGACGGCACCACCGACGTCTTGGTCACCGCGCCCGATGCGGTGTGGGTGGACGACGGCAATGGCCTGCGCCGCACCGGAATTCGCTTCGCCGACGAGGCGGCGGTGCGCAGGCTGGCGCAGCGGCTGGCGCTGGCCGCCGGCCGGCGCCTCGACGACGCGCAGCCGTGGGTGGACGGCCAGCTGACCGGTGTCGGGGCCGGGGGCTTCGCCGTGCGGTTGCACGCCGTGCTGCCGCCCGTGGCCGCCGGCGGAACGTGCCTGTCGCTGCGGGTGTTGCGGCCGGCGACGCAGGACTTGGCGGCCCTGACCGCCGCCGGCGCGATCGATCCCCAGGCCGCCGCGCTCGTCGCCGACATCATCGCCGCTCGGTTGGCCTTCCTGGTGTGTGGCGGGACCGGGGCCGGGAAGACGACCCTGCTCGCGGCGATGTTGGGCGCCGTGCCGGAGACCGAACGGATCGTGTGCGTCGAGGACGCCGCCGAGCTGGCGCCCCGCCATCCGCACCTGGTGAAGCTGGTCGCGCGGTGCCCCAACGTCGAGGGCGTCGGTGAGGTCGCGGTGCGCGAACTCGTGCGACAGGCGCTGCGGATGCGTCCAGACCGCATCGTGGTCGGCGAGGTCCGGGGCGCCGAAGTGGTCGACCTGCTGGCCGCGCTGAACACCGGCCACGACGGCGGCGCCGGAACGGTGCACGCCAACAATCCGGGTGAGGTGCCCGCCCGGCTGGAGGCGCTGGGCGCCCTGGGCGGCCTGGATCGCGGTGCGCTGCACAGCCAACTCGCCGCGGCGGTCCAGGTGCTGCTGCACGTGGCGCGCGACCGGTCGGGTCGGCGCCGGCTCGCCGAGATCGCGGTGCTGCGCCGAATCGAGGGGCGCGTCGCGGCGGTCACCGCATGGCACGCCGAGCGCGGCATGACCGACGCCGCGGGCGAGCTGCGCTGCCTGCTGCGAAGCCGGGTGTCGGGATGAGCGGCGTGTCGGTTGGGGCGCTGCTGTTATCGGTCGCGCTGGCGGTGTTTTCGCCGTCGCCCGGGCGGCGGCTGATGGTGGCGGGGCGTGGCCGGCTGCGGCTGCCCAAGGGTGCGGCCGGCGGGGCCGCGGCCTGCGCCGGGGTGGCCGCCGCGGTGCTGCTGCCGCTGACCACGGTCCTCGCCGTCGCGGCGGTGGGCGCGACTTTGGGCCTGCGCCACCGTCGACGACGCCGCATGCGGTGCGCGGCGGACGAGGGCCGCGCGCTGGAAACCGCCCTCGACGTGTTGGTCGGTGAGTTGCGGGTGGGCGCTCATCCGGTGCGGGCGTTCGACGTGGCCGCCGACGAGACCGGAGGACCGGTGGGGGCTGCGCTGCGCGCGGTGGCGGCACGGGCCCGATTGGGCGCCGACGTGACGGCCGGCCTGCGCGCCGCGGCGCGCTCGTCGGCGCTGCCCGCGCACTGGGACCGGCTCGCGGTGTGCTGGCAGCTGGCCAGCGAGCAGGGGCTGGCGATCGCAACCCTGATGCGCGCCGCGCAGCGCGATATCGCCGAGCGGCAACGGTTCACCGCGCGGGTGTCGTCCGGCATGGCCGGGGCGCGCGCCACCGCGGCGATACTGGCGGGCCTGCCGCTGCTCGGCGTGCTGCTGGGTCAGCTGCTCGGGGCCCGGCCGCTGAGCTTTCTGCTGGACGGCCACGTGGGCGGATGGCTGCTGGTCGCCGGCTCGGTGCTGGCCTGCGCCGGGCTGCTGTGGGCGGACCGGATCACCGATGGGCTGGCGTCGTGACCCGCGCCGGCGACGATGCATCGCGCAAGCGATGAGGAGGAGTGGCGCATGACCCGCGCCGGCGACGATGCATCGCGGAAGCGATGAGGAGGAGTGGCGCATGACCACCGCGGCGGTGTTGCTGGCCATCGCGCTGTGGATCGGACCCGGCCCCTCGGCGGTGCGGGCGCGGGCGGGGATGCGGCCCCTCACGTCCGGAGCGCGCCCGCGGCCGCTCACGGGGCCCGACCCGCTGGCCGTCGCGTCCAGCCTCGACGTGCTGGCCGTCTGCCTGGAGGCCGGCATGGCGGTGTCGGCCGGCGCCGCGGCGACGGCGCCGTCCGCCCCGGCGAAGCTGGGCACGGTGCTGCGCCGGGCGGCCGACCTGCTCGCGCTGGGCGCCGACCCCGCAGTGGCATGGTCGATCCCGCCCGACGCGCCGGCTGGCCACGCCGACGCGCACACCGACGCGCTGCTGCGGCTGGCGCGGCGGTCGGCGTCCTCGGGCGCCGCGTTGGCGCGCGGCATCACCGAGCTCGCCGACCAGTCTCGTCACGACGCCGCGCACGCGGCCACCGCGGCCGCCGAGCGGGCGGGTGTGCTGGTCGCCGGGCCGCTCGGGCTCTGCTTCTTGCCCGCGTTCGTATGCCTGGGCATCGTGCCGATGGTGGTGGGGCTGGCCCGCGACGTGTTGCAGTCGGGCCTGCTATGAAACGAAAGGAAACCATTGATGCGCAACATATTCCGCGGCTTGCTGATCCGGATGGTCGTCGTCGCGACCGACGAGTCGGGCATGTCGACCGTCGAATACGCTATCGGCACCGTGGCGGCGGCGGCCTTCGGCGCGATCCTCTACACCGTCGTCACCGGCGATTCCATCGTGTCGGCGCTCAACAACATCATCGGTCGCGCCCTCAACACCAAGGTTTAGCCCGCTGTGCCGGCGGCGCGAGCACCGTCGAGGCGGCGCTGGCGATCGCCGCGCTGGTCGTGGTGCTGGTGCTGTGCCTGGCCGGTGTCACCGCGGTGTCGATGCAGGTGCGCTGCGTCGACGCCGCCCGGGAGGCGGCCCGGCTGGCCGCTCGCGGTGACGAACGGGTGGCGGTCGAGGCCGCGCGCCGCGTCGCGCCGGTGGGGGCGCGGGTCCGCGTCGACCGCGACGGTGATTTCGTGGTGGCCACCGTCGTTGCGCGTTCAAAGCTCTTGCCCGCGTTGGACATTGCGGGCAGGGCGGTTTCGGCGGCCGAACCCCGGTGATGACCGGGGCGCGGCCACCGTGCTGGCGGCCGCGATGGTGGTGGTGTTGCTGTCGGTCACCGGCGCCGGCGCGTACCTGGGGTCGGCGGTGGTCGCGCGTCACCGCGCGCAGGCCGCCGCCGCCCTGGCGGCGCTGGCCGCGGCCGGCTATCTGCCCTCCGGCGCCGCGGCGGCCTGCAGCCGCGCTTCGGCCGTCGCGCACGAAATGCGCGTCGACGACGCCGCGTGCGGCGTGGACGGTCTCGACGTCGTCGTCACCGTCCGGGTGGTCGTCGCCTTCGGCGGGGCGGCACGGGCCGCCGCGCGGGCCGGCCCCGTCGGCTCGGCCGTCGGTGGCGGCTAGGTCGTCTCGTTGAAGGCTTGCGGCAGTCCCGCGGCGGCGACTTCCTCGTCGGTCGGCAGTCGCAGCGAAACCAGCCCGGCGAAGGTGTCCGGTTCGAGTTCGACCCGGTTGACCGTGACGTGCAGCGGAACCCAGTCGACGTCGTGGCCGGGCATGCGCAGCACGCGGCTGGTGGGCCCGTCGGCGGATTCCTTCGTCATGCGGGTCCACAGGTGTTCGTCGTCGGGGTGCACCCTCGGCCCGCCCGTCTTGGCGGCCCGCCAGTCATAGAAGGGGCAGGGCTCGTCGAGCCATTTCAGCAAGGACCAGTTGCTGACGTCGACCAGCGCGCGGTGCACACCGGCTTGCGCCAGCCCTTGCAGGATCCGCTGCGCCAGATCATCGGTCGAGACCGGCGGGCCCTTGAATTCGGTGCGCCAGTTCATCGCCCGCGCCACCAGGTGATCCCGCCCGTCCGGCCCCGGTTCCAGCGTGGTGCGCGCGACGAAGCCGATCCGGACTGGGCTGCCCCGCCAATCGGCGACATCCCATGTGCTGCAGAGGGTTTGGTCCGGTTTGGCCCTGACTGCCATGGCCAGCACCTTGGTTTCGTTCGGGTTGAGTTCGCGCGACGGCAGGTCCTCGGCGAATGCCCTGCCGAACGCCACCTCGACGTCGGGATTCTTGCCGCTGTTGATCAGCGACTCGCGGGTGTCGGTGGCCACGCCCAGGGTGAGGTCCCACTTCAGCGGCCCCGGGATGGGGCGCTCGGCCGGCTCGGCGTCGGCCGGGCCGGTCCACACGTGCACGCCGTGGACGTAGCCGTCGGACATCACCACCGGTTCGGTGCGGATGACGCGGTCGCGCTTGGTGGTGATGCTGGTCAGGCTCTGGCCGTTGCGCACCGTCTCGGCGATCGCGGTTCGGACCGCGGCGAGGTGCGGGCTGCGGCGCAGGAACGTGGTGATCGGCACGAGGTTCTTGAGTTGCCGCCCCTGCGCCACGACGGCGGGCTCGCCCCCCCAACGTCTCCACGAGCAGCCAGTCGTGGGCCATGGGGCCGATTTTATGGCCGCTGTTGTCCGCCCTTTTCGCGCTCGGCGTGATGGTACGTTGGGGTTTCCTCGGCAGGCAAGAACGGCGCCTGTGACGACGCGGATCCATGGGTCGACCGTTGAGGGGTCGGTCGCCGTCCTTGGGTTCACATCGCCGAATGAGCCCGGTTAGCCCGGGCCCCGGCCCAACGCCGCGAGCACCAGCCGCAGCACCCGCACGGCGCCGGCCTTGTCGAGCGGGTCGTTGCCGTTGCCGCACTTGGGCGACTGCACGCACGACGGGCACCCGCCCGGGCACTCGCACGCCTCGATGGCCGCCGCGGTGGCGCCCAGCCAGGTGCGGGCGCGGCGGAAGCCGCGTTCGGCGAAGCCGGCCCCGCCCGGATACCCGTCGTAGACGAAGACGCTGGGCAAGCCGTCGGGGCCGACCGCGGTGGACAGCCCGCCGATGTCGCCGCGGTCGCAGCTGGCCACCAGCGGCAGCAGGCCGATGGCCGCATGTTCGGCGGCGTGCAGCGAGCCGGGGATTTGCGGCGCGTCAATGCCGTTGCGCAGCAACGCCTCCGGGGTGATGGTGTACATCGCGGCGGTGGTGGGCAGCACGTGCTCGGGCATGTCCAGCTCGATGAAGTCGATGACCTCCCCGGAGAGCCGGCGCCGCAGGTAACCGACGACCCGGTGGGTGACCTTGACCGGCACCAGCCCCAGCGTGACCGGCCCGAACTGCGAACGCTCACCCGTCCCGGTGACGACGATGTCGGTGAGTTCGCGCGCGAACGTGGAGTAACCGGGATCCTCGGCGTGGACGAACGCGATCTGGTCCTCGAGGTCCAGGGAGTCGACGACGTAGGTCTCGCCCTGATGCAGATACACCGCGCCCGGGTGCACCGAGGCCGGGGCTCGATCGACACCCGCGCTGCCGAGCAGCCGCCCCGTATCGGCCTCCACGATGACGATCTGGCCGCCGGCCGACCCGCGGATGTCCACCGCGCCGTGCGGTTCGATCCCGGCGGCCGGAAAGTATTTGCCGTTACGGCGCCGCAGCAGCCCCTGCTCAACCAGGGAGTCGACCAGGCCCTGCGCTGCCTCGGCGGGGCCGAAGTTCCGCACCTCCGCCTCGTCGAGCGGCATTTCCGTTGCCGCGCAAAGCAATTGGGGGCCCACGATGTAGGGGTTGGCGGGATCGATGACCACGCGTTCGACCGGCTTGCCCAGCAGCGCGTCGGGGTGGTGGACCAGGTAGGTGTCCAGCGGATCGTCGCGGGCGATCAGCACCACGAGCGCGCCCTGACCGCGCCGGCCCGACCGGCCCGCCTGCTGCCAGAACGAGGCGACGGTCCCCGGGAACCCGGCGAGCACCACCGCGTCCAGCCCGGCGATGTCGACCCCCAGCTCCAGCGCATTGGTGGTGGCCAGGCCGCGCAGCCCGCCCTCGGCCAGCGCCCGCTCCAGCGCGCTGCGGTCCTCGGCCAAATATCCGGCCCGATACGACGCCACCTTCTGCGCGAGCTCGGGCGCGATGTCGGCCAGCCGCGCCTGCGCCCCCAGCGCGGTCAGCTCCGCGGCGCGCCGCGACCGCACGAACGTCAGCGTCTGCGCCCCTTCGGCGATCAGGTCGGCCATCACCCGCGCCGCCTCCGCGCCGGCCGAGCGGCGCACCGGGGCGCCGTTCTCGCCGACCAGGTCGGCCAGCAGCGCGGGCTCCCACAGCGCCACCGTCCTGGACCCCTGCGGCGAGCCGTCCTCGCTGACCTCCTCGACCGGAAGGCCGATGAGCTCGGCGGCGGTCGCGCCGGGCGAATCGGTCGTCGCGCTGGCGAAGATGACCGTCGGGGCGCTCGAGTACCGCCCGCACAACCGCAGCAGCCGGCGCAGCACCATCGCCACGTTGGAGCCGAAAACGCCGCGGTAGTAATGGCATTCGTCGACGATCACGAACCGCAGGCCGCGCAACAACACCGCCCAGCGGGCGTGGTTGCGCAGGATCGACAGATGGATCATGTCGGGGTTGGAAAACAACCAGCGGGAGCGTTCGCGGGCGAAGCCGCGCACCTCGGCGGGGCTGTCGCCGTCGTAGGCGGTGGGCGCGACCGCAAAACCGGGCTCTTGCAGCCGCGGGATGGCCGCGGTCAGCGCGTGCGCGGCGCGCAGCTGGTCGTGGCCGAGCGCCTTGGTCGGCGACAGGTACAGCACCCGGGCCCGCGGGTCCGTCGCCAACGCGTTGAGAACGGGAAGCTGATAGGCCAGCGACTTGCCCGACGCGGTGCCCGTGCTGACCACCACGTGGCGCCCCGCGTGCGCCAGCTCGGCCGCGACGGCCTGATGCGACCACGGGCGGCTGATGCCGCGGCCGGCGAACGCGCGCACCACGTCGGGATCGGCCCATTCCGGCCAGGCGTGCGGCCGGCCGGTGCGCGCAGGCAGCTCGGCGACGTGGCGCAGGGGGCCTTCGCCCGCCGCGGTACCGGCGAGCGCGACGGCAAGCAGGTCGCTGCCGAAACTCGCCAAGTTCACACCCTCCTAACATCAGCCGGTCACACAAGTCTGTCGCCGACGCGATGAACATGATTGGATGATTGCGGTCGCAGCTTCTGTGTTCGTGTCAAACTTTCGCAGGAACAATGTTGCGGCCGCGGTTCCTGCGAGGTTATCGGTCGGGTGAAGTTCCGGCGACTACGCGAGGTATGGCGGTCGCAGCTGGCCCGGGGCACCGAAAGGCGGTGCACCGCACCCATAAGAGAAGGAAAAATCAGGAAATGCCACAGGGAACTGTGAAGTGGTTCAATGCGGAGAAGGGGTTCGGGTTCATTGCCCCCGAAGACGGTTCCGCGGATGTTTTTGTCCACTACACGGAGATCCAGGGTTCGGGCTTCCGCACCCTCGAGGAAAATCAGAAGGTCGAGTTCGAGATCGGCCACAGCCCTAAGGGCCCCCAGGCCACCGGAGTCCGCTCCGTCTAAGGAGAGCAGACACTCCACCGGAACCCCCCGTGCAGTCCCGCCCAGCGGGCCCCGCCGGGGGGTTTTCGTTTCGGCGTCCCGTGCCGCCCAAACCGCCGCCGCGCCGGTTAACTGAACGCGCGGAGGGGCGAGCTGGCCTACTGTCGGTGGCGTGAGCCAGCTTTCCTTCTTTACAGCGGAGTCGGTGCCGCCCGCGGTCGCCGACCTCTCGGGGGTGCTGGCGGCCTCTGGCCAGATCGTGTTGGTCGGTGCCCCGGAGGCGCAGGGCGCCCGGCTTTCAGTGGTCGTCGACCACGAGTGGCGGGCCGCGGCGCTGGCCGAGATGATCCAAGAGGCGGGCCTAAAGCCCGAAATCGGGCGCACCGACGAAGACACCCCGCTGGTGCGGACGGCGGTGACGCCGTCGTTGGTGGCCCTGGCGGCCGAGTGGACCCGCGGCGCGGTCAAGACGGTGCCGCCGCGATGGCTGCCCGGCCCGCGGGAGCTGCGGGCGTGGACGCTGGCGGCCGGTCGCCCGGAGGGCGGGCACTACCTGCTCGGTCTGGACCCGCACGCCCCCGACACCCATTCCCCCCTGGCGTCGGCGCTGATGCGCGTCGGCATCGCGCCCACCCTGATCGGCACCCGCGGCGGCCGGCCGGCGCTTCGGATCAGCGGCCGCCGGAGGCTATCGCGCCTGGTAGAAAACGTTGGGGAACCTCCCGACGACTCGGCGGCGTTGCCGCTGTGGCCCCGCAGTGCGCCGTCGGTTACGGCGTGATTTTCGGCTAGCCGGTTTGCGCAGCCACGCCCGAGGGTGCGAAATTGTCAGGTGCCCCAAAGCGAAGGAACGCCGGCGTACCTGAAGTTCACCGGAATTTCAGGCGCCGGCCTGTCATTCTTCCTGCAGGGCGGTCTCGTAGGGGGGCCGGGATAAGAGATGGAGCGTAAGCGCAGTTGGCTGACCCGAAGCTAAAGGACCCACAAAGCCCGACCAGTGGCGGAAATGGGACCCCTAGGCGACTCGTGATCGTCGAGTCGCCCACCAAGGCGCGCAAACTGGCCAGCTACCTGGGCTCCAGGTACATCGTCGAGTCCTCCCGCGGACACATCCGCGACCTGCCGCGGGCCGCGGCCGACGTCCCCGCCAAGTTCAAGTCCGAGCCTTGGGCCCGGTTGGGGGTCAACGTCGACGCCGACTTCGAGCCGCTCTACATCATCAGCCCGGAGAAGAAGAGCACCGTCAGCGAGCTCAAGGGGCTGCTCAAGGACGTCGACGAGCTCTACCTGGCCACGGACGGTGACCGCGAAGGCGAGGCCATCGCCTGGCACCTGCTGGAGACCCTCAAGCCGAACATCCCGGTCAAGCGGATGGTGTTCCACGAGATCACCGAGCCGGCCATCCGCGCCGCCGCCGAGCACCCCCGCGACCTGGACATCGACCTGGTCGACGCCCAGGAGACGCGCCGCATCCTGGACCGGCTGTACGGCTACGAGGTCAGCCCGGTGCTGTGGAAGAAGGTCGCCCCGAAGCTGTCGGCGGGGCGGGTCCAGTCGGTGGCCACCCGGATCATCGTGCAGCGCGAACGCGACCGCATGGCGTTCCGCAGCGCGTCGTACTGGGACATCGTCGCCCAGCTGGACGCCAGCGCGTCCGACCCGCAGGCCCAGCCGCCCGTTTTCGCCGCCCGGTTGGCCGGCGTCGACGGCCTGCGCGTGGCCACCGGCCGCGATTTCGACTCGGCGGGCCAGCTGCGCAATAGGGGCGGCGAAGGCCCCGCAGAAGTCGTAGTGCTGGACGAGGCGGCCGCCACCGAGCTGGCCGCCGGGTTGCGGGGCGCTCAGCTGTCCGTCGCGTCGGTGGAGGAAAAGCCCTACACCCGGCGCCCCTACGCGCCGTTCATGACGTCGACGCTGCAGCAGGAGGCCGGGCGCAAGCTGCGGTTCTCCTCGGAACGCACGATGAGCATCGCCCAGCGGCTCTACGAAAACGGCTACATCACCTATATGCGCACCGACTCCACGACCCTGTCGGAGTCGGCGATCAGCGCCGCGCGCACCCAGGCGCGTCAGCTCTACGGCGAGGAGTACGTCTCGCCGGCGCCGCGCCAGTACACCCGCAAGGTGAAGAACGCGCAGGAGGCGCACGAGGCGATCCGGCCGGCCGGCGAGACGTTCGCCACCCCGGACGCGGTGCGCCGGGAGCTCGACGGCGACGAGTTCCGGCTTTACGAGCTGATCTGGCAGCGCACGGTGGCCTCGCAGATGGCCGACGCCCGCGGCACGACGCTGAGCCTGCGGATCGCGGGCAGGTCTGGGGGGCCGCAGACCCCAAGAGAGGTCGTGTTCGCCGCGAGCGGGCGCACCATCACCTTCGCCGGCTTCCTCAAGGCCTACGTCGAGACCGTCGACGAGCTCGCCGGCGGCGAGGCGGACGACGCCGAGCGCCGGCTGCCGCGCCTGACCGAGGGGCAGCGGCTAAACGTTATCGAGCTCACCCCTGAGGGGCACGCCACCAACCCGCCGGCGCGCTACACCGAGGCTTCGCTGGTCAAGGCGCTCGAGGAGCTGGGCATCGGCCGCCCGTCGACGTATTCGTCGATCATCAAGACCATCCAGGACCGCGGCTACGTGTACAAGAAGGGCAGCGCGCTGGTGCCCTCGTGGGTCGCGTTCGCCGTCACCGGCCTGCTCGAGCAGCACTTCGGCCGCCTGGTCGACTACGGCTTCACCGCGGCGATGGAAGACGAGCTCGACGCGATCGCATCGGGCAACGAGCGGCGCACCAACTGGCTCAACAACTTCTACTTCGGCGGCGAGCACGGGGTGCCCGACTCGGTGGCACGCTCGGGCGGCCTCAAGAAGTTGGTGGGCGTCAACCTGGAGGGCATCGACGCGCGAGAAGTCAACTCCATCAAGGTGTTTGACGACGCGCAGGGCCGGCCGGTCTATGTTCGGGTCGGCAAGAACGGGCCCTACCTGGAACGCATCGTCACCGGTGACGACGGGGAGCCCACGCCGCAGCGGGCCAACCTCAACGACTCGCTGACCCCCGACGAGCTGACGCTGGAAGTGGCCGAGGAACTCTTCGCCACCCCCCAAGAGGGACGCGTGCTGGGCGTGGACCCCGAAACGGGTCACGAGATCGTCGCCAAGGACGGCCGCTACGGGCCGTACGTGACCGAGGTGCTGCCGCCGTCCGAAGACGACGACGGCGGCGCCCCGGCGAAGAAGGGCAAGAAGCCCACCGGACCCAAACCCCGCACCGGTTCCCTGCTGCGCGGCATGGACCTGCAGACCGTCACGCTCGAGGACGCGCTGAAGCTGCTGTCGCTGCCCCGCGTCGTCGGCGTCGACCCGCAGACCGGCGAGGAGATCACCGCGCAGAACGGGCGCTATGGCCCATACCTTAAGCGCGGCAACGATTCTCGCTCGCTGGCGACCGAGGACCAGATCTTCGATATCACCCTCGAGGAAGCGCTGAAGATCTACGCCGAGCCCAAACGCCGTGGCAGGCAGAGCGCTTCGGCGCCGCCGCTGCGCGAACTGGGGAACGATCCGGCGTCGGGCAAGCCGATGGTCATCAAGGACGGCCGGTTCGGGCCGTACGTCACCGACGGCGAGACCAACGCCAGCCTGCGCAAGGGCGACGACGTGATGTCGATCACCGACGAGCGCGCGGCCGAACTGCTCGCCGACCGGCGGGCCCGGGGCCCGGTGAAGCGGGTTGCCAAGAAGAGCACCCGAAAGGCTGTTGCCAAATCGGGGGCCAGGAAGGCGGCCAAGCGCAGCTAGCGCGCGGCGTCAAAAACTCGGCCCGATGGACTCGCTGGACACCTGGTCCGGCCTGGCCCGCCCCGGCTGGGAGGCCGTGACTCCGGCGAGCTTCGCCGGCCGCGCCAGCTGAGTGGGTGCCGTGCGCCCGCGCAGCTCGACGACCTCGCCGACGTCCCAGCACAGCGCCTCGGCGTCCAGGGCGCCGCTGACCGCGATCGCCGACGCCAGCACGTGGCCGGCCTCCAGCTTGGCCAGCTCGGTGAGCCGCGCGGCCTCGTTGACCGGATCGCCGATCACCGTGTATTCGAAGCGGGCCTGCGCCCCGATGTGGCCGGCGATGGCCCGGCCGGCCGACACCCCGATGCCGAACTCCGCCGAGCCGATCACCGGCAGCAGCGCGTCGTGCAGCTCGCGGGCCGCCGCGAGCGCCCCGCCGGAGGCGTCCGGGTGCTCGATCGGCGCGCCGAAGATGGCCAGCGCCGCGTCGCCCTGGAACTTGTTGACGAACCCGCCGTGCTTGCCGACGGTGTCGACCACCACGCGGAAGAACTCGTTGAGCAGGTGGACCACTTCGGCGGGCGGCCGCGTCGCGGCCAGCTTGGTGGAGCCGACCAGGTCGACGAAGAGCACCGCCACGTTGCGCTCCTGGCCACCCAGCTCGGTGCCGCGCTCGAGGGCCCGGCGGGCCACGTCCTCACCCACGTAGCGGCCGAACAGGTCGCGCAGCCGCTGCCGCTCGGACAGGTCGCGCACCATATCGTTGAAGCCGGCCTGCAGCAGGCCCAGCTCGCTGGCGTCATAGATCTGCATGTGCGCGTTGTAGTTTCCGCGTTGCACCTCGCTCAGCGCCCAGCGCAGCTGACGCAGCGGGTCGGCGATCGACATGGCCACCAACAGGGTGCTGACCAGGCCGATGCCCAGCGCGGCCAGGGCCAGCAGCAGGATCGGGTTGAACAGTTTTTCGGGGGTGGCGTGCAGCAGGGAGGCCTTGTCGGCCACCACGGCCAGCACGATGGCCAGCAGCGGCACCGCGGTGGACAGCATCCAGCTCAGCATCTGGCGCAAAATGACCCCGGGCGCCTTGACGTTCTCGGGCACGCCGCTGCGCAGCGCCGCGACCGCCACGGGCCGCAGCACCCGCTCGGACTGCAGATAGCCGATGATCGCCGTGGCGGCCGCGCCCAACGCCACGGCGACCGCGACGACGGGCGCCGTGTACTTGGCCACCGACCAGCTGGCGATGATGAACACCAGCCCGCCGATGCACCAAGCCACCCCACTGGTGAGCGTGCGGTAGAACGGCATGCGCAGCGCGCGGCTGCGCGCCAGTTCGGTCTCGGCCGGATCGGCCTCGGCCAGCAGGTTGTCGCGGCGCTGCCAGCGAAAGACCGGCAGCAGCAGCTTGAGGTTGAACACGATGCCGGCGAGGAACAGCGTGATCACGACGCTGATGAAGATCGCCAGGTTGACCGGGGGCAGATCCTGCAGCTGGATGCGGTCCTGGGGCGGCAAGCCGTAGCGCAAGAAGCCCAGCACGAACAGGCCGCCGATGATGTCGGCCTGCAGCATGCTCAGCGAAAACAGCGGCCACGGGGTGCGCACCACCCACCGGACGAATTCGCTGATCCGCCCCGGCAGTTCCGCCATGGTTGCCACCGATCCACCGTATCGGTCGGTATGGACTTGACGGAAAAGTTCGCGCGACTCGGCACGTCGCATATAGCTGCTGAAACGGCCCGGGAAGTTACGGAAATATCGCGATCCGATGGCGGATCGGTATCCGTCGGCAGGTGTCACTACTGTTGCCGGTGATGTCCGGGGTGTTTACACGGCTGGTAGGCCAAGAGGCGGTGGTGGCCGAACTGCTCGCCGCCGCCCGTTCCGCGCGCGGTGATTCCACTCACAGCGAGTCCGGCGCCGGAACTATGACACATGCCTGGCTGATCACCGGCCCCCCCGGTTCGGGGCGCTCCATCGCCGCGGTCTGCTTCGCCGCGGCGCTGCAGTGCACCTCCGATGGCGAGCCTGGCTGCGGGCGGTGCCGGGCCTGCTCGACGACGATGGCCGGCACCCACGCCGACGTGCGCCGAATAATCCCCGAGGGCCTATCCATCGGTGTGGACGAGATGCGCGGCATCGTGCAGATCGCGTCGCGCCGCCC
Source organism: Mycobacterium palustre (assembly GCF_002101785.1). Taxonomy (GTDB): domain Bacteria; phylum Actinomycetota; class Actinomycetes; order Mycobacteriales; family Mycobacteriaceae; genus Mycobacterium; species Mycobacterium palustre. The sequence continues at coordinate 104,747 of NZ_LQPJ01000115.1, read as the reverse complement.
GACCACGGGACACCGGCAGATCGTCGTCATCGAAGACGCCGACCGGTTGACTGAGGGGGCCGCGAACGCGCTGTTGAAGGTCGTCGAGGAGCCGCCGCCGTCCACGGTGTTTTTGCTGTGCGCTCCGTCGGTGGATCCCGAGGACATCGCGGTCACGCTGCGGTCCCGGTGCCGCCACGTCTCGCTGGTCACCCCGTCGACCGAGGCCATCGCGCGCGTGCTGGTCGACGGCGGCCTGGATGCCGACACGGCGAAGTGGGCCGCCTCGGTCAGCGGCGGGCACGTCGGGCGCGCCCGCCGCCTGGCCGTCGACGCCGACGCCCGGCAGCGACGCGAGCGGGCGCTGGGGCTGGTGCGTGACGCCGCGACCCCGTCGCGCGCCTACGCCGCCGCCGAGGAGCTGGTGGCCGCGGCCGAGGCCGAGGCCGTGGTGCTGACCGCCGACCGCGCCGAGGCCGAAACCGAGGAGCTGCGAACCGCTTTGGGCGCCGGCGGCACCGGGAAGGGCACCGCGGGTGCGCTGCGCGGAGCCACCGGCGCGCTCAAGGACCTGGAGCGGCGGCAGAAGTCGCGGCAGACCCGGGCGTCGCGCGACGCGCTGGACCGGGCGCTGATCGACCTGGCCACCTACTTTCGCGACGCGCTCGTGGTGTCGGCGGACGCGGGGGGCGTGCGGGCCAACCACCCCGACATGGCCGATCGAGTGGCGGCGCTGGCCGCCCACGCCTCGCCCGAGCGGCTGCTGCGCTGCATCGAGGCGGTGCTGGAGTGCCGAGAGGCGCTGGCGATCAACGTCAAACCCAAGTTCGCCGTCGACGCCATGGTCGCGACCATCGGGCAGCAACTTGGGTGACTCGGGACGCCTGCCGTAGACTCGTGCCGCCCGGCAGGGCACGCCACCTTAGCTCAGTCGGTAGAGCGGCTCACTCGTAATGAGCAGGTCAGGAGTTCGATTCTCCTAGGTGGCTCCAGTTTTATGTCGCAGTTGTCGCGCGAGAGGGGTATCGCCCTTCCGCGTCGCGCGTCGGCGGTTCGCACGATCAGGCGGGCGCGACGAAGCCCACGGGTCCCGACGCGAGGCACAACGCCAGTGCGGCGGTGTTGGCCCGCACCGTGATGGCGTCCCCGGCGCCGGGCAGCCGGACGAAGATCCGGTTGAGGCCGGGACGCACCGGCACCCTGACGTCGGGCCCCTGGCTCAGCGACAGCGTCATGGAACCGTCGCTGTTGGCCAGGTAGTTGAGTTCGACGGTCCAGTCGGCCGGCAGCAGCGGCCCGTCCAAGACGAGCCGCGCCGGCTTGTCCGGTTGCGCGAAATAGCCGCACCGCGGCATGGGGCCGGGGGCGATCGTGCGGATCCAGGTCACCCGCCCGTAGATCAGCCGGCCCGAGCTGTCGATCATGCGCAATTGCGTTGTCGCAGAGGAAAATTCGGGCCGATCGCGCAGCAGTGCGAACATGTGGCTGGCCAGGTTCTGCGGCGCCGCCACCCGCTGCAGCACCAGCGGATCGACCTCCTGGTCGAGCAGCGGCGCATCCGAGGCCGCGCGCGCGGCGGCCAGGCCGGCCCGGGCGTTTTGCAGGTAGGGCTGCGCGGGGTTGTCGCGCCAGCTGGCCAGAAACGTCGCCGTCGAATACAGGCTGCTGGCCACGAACGCGACCGCCAGACCCGCCGTCACCGCGGCGCGCTTGGGCGCGGCATCCAGCCACCGCGGCGCGGCCGGTCGGTTCGGGGCGCACAGCGCGACGGCGGCCAGCAACGCCAGCACCACCGCGAGGTCCGGCAGGTAGCGCAGGGTCTGGGCGAGTTCGAGGGCGGTCTGCTTGGACGAGCGCATCAGATAGATCGGCACCTGACACGCCACGGCATAACCCGCCGCGGTCAGCCACACGGCACCGATGCGCTGCTTGCGCAGCAGGGACACCGCCACCACCCCGGCGAGCACCAGCCAGCCGAGCGCCATCACCGACGGCGGGGGCGTGGCCCACGGCGACGCCGGCGCCCACCGGTCCCAGCGCCACGGCCCGCCGGCCAGTGCCGGCACGATGCCGTGGGTGATCGACCGCCACAGCAGCGCGCCCGTCATCGCCAGGTCGGTGCTCCAGCGCCGCTGGTCGACGACGCCCAGATACAGCCCGACCCAGCCGGCGGTCAGCGCCAGCGACGCCACCCACAACCGCAGACCGGCCCGCCACACCGTCCGCACCGCCGACCCGTCGCCGGTCACGTGCCACAGCAGGGCCGCCACGGCGAACGCCACGAACGGGATCACGGCGGCCTTCTCGAAGAACAGCAGCCCGCCGAGGTACGCCAGGACGCCGGTCACCGCGTAGCGCTGGTTTCCCGTGCGCACCAACAGGATCGCGTCGGCGCACGTCCACGCCAGCGCCGCCAGCATCGGCAGCGAGTTCAGCGCCGCCGCCCACCACGCGAAACCCGGCACGGCCAGCGGCGTGAACAGCGCGAAGGTCAAGGGGGCCAGCAGCGCCCGGCGCCAGCCCAGGATGACGTGCAGCGCGCGCAGCAGCGCCAGCGACGCCAGCAGTTGCAGCGCCAAAAGGCTGACCGCCGGCCAGGTCCAATCCAGCGGCGCCGCCCGGATGATCGCGCCGGCGACCAAAAAGGCGCCCGGCATGACGTGGCCGTCGTGGTCGTCGAACAGGTATGACGGCGACAGCAGCCCCTCGGTTCCCGCCTTGCCGACCAGAATCAGGTCGTCCCAGTAGAAGTAGCCCCCGAACGCCAGGACCGCGCGGATCGTCAGCTGGACGGCGATCAGCGCGGCGGCGGCCAGCGCCACCCGAGGTAGCCGCGCGGACCGCCGGTATGGTGGGCCGGTGCACGCACTGGTCACCGGGGCAGCCGGATTCATCGGCTCGACGCTAGTCGACCGCCTGCTGGCCGACGGCCACACGGTGGTGGGGCTGGACAACTTCGCCACCGGCCGCGCGACCAACCTTGAGCATTTGGCCGGCAACCCGGCGTACGCCTTCGTCGAGGCCGACATCGTGGCCGCCGACCTGCGGGCCATCCTTGACGAGCACCGCCCGGAGGTGGTGTTTCACCTGGCGGCCCAGATCGACGTGCGGCACTCGGTGGCAGACCCGCAATTCGACGCCTCGGTCAACGTCATCGGCACCGTGCGGCTGGCGGAGGCGGCGCGCCGGGCCGGGGTGCGCAAGATCGTGCACACCTCGTCGGGCGGATCGATCTACGGCACGCCGCCGGTCTACCCCACCCCGGAGACGGTGCCCACCGACCCGGCCTCGCCGTACGCCGCGGGCAAGGTGGCCGGCGAGATCTACCTGAACACCTTCCGCAACCTGTACGGCCTGGAGTGTTCGCACATCGCGCCGGCCAACGTCTATGGCCCGCGCCAGGACCCGCACGGCGAAGCGGGCGTGGTGGCGATCTTCGCCCGGGCGCTGCTGTCGGGCAAGCCCACCAAGGTGTTCGGCGACGGCACCAACACCCGCGACTACGTGTTCGTCGACGACGTGGTGGACGCCTTCGTCAAGGCCTCCGGGGACGCCGGCGGCGGGCAGCGGTTCAACATCGGCACCGGCGTCGAAACGTCGGACCGCCAACTGCATTCGGTGGTGGCCGCGGCCGTCGGTGGACCCGACGACCCGGCGTTCCACCCCCCGCGCCTGGGCGACCTGAAGCGGTCCTGCCTCGACATCGGTTTGGCCGCAGAGGTTTTGGGTTGGCGCCCCCGGGTTCAGCTGGACGAGGGTGTGCGCCGCACGGTGGAGTACTTCCGCAGCGTGCGCACCGGCTAGCCAAGCTAGCGCGGTTCGGCCACCTCTTCGGGTTGCTGCGCGCCCTCCAGCGCCACGGCCCGCGCCAGCCGCGCGTACCGCAGCTCGAGATCCTTGAACCGCATGTAGGTGCTCAGCGTGGTGAAGCTGAACGCCATGATCAGCGCGTAGAGCATCAGGTCGGTGCCGCGGCGCACCCCGAACCAGTGCTCCACCACCGTCGTGTCGTCGGGGCGCAGCACGGCATAGATGCCGCCCAGCACGAACAACACGTATCCGACCTTTACCCAGGCCCGCGACCGCGCGTTGCGGCGCGACCGCAGCAGGTAGACCAGCAGCGCGACGATCGAGGAGATCAGCAGCACCTGGATCCAGTTCATCGTTGCGTCCTATTCATCTTGGAATCCTCCCTCGCAGGAACCCGTCGAAGACGATGTTGACGCCGTTGAGCAGCGGCTGCCCCTTGGACTTCGAGTATTCGGTGTAGAGCACCTCGACCGGGTATTCGGTTACACGCCAATGGTTTTCGGCGATCATCACGATGATTTCGTTGGCGTGGCTCATCCCGCTCATGGTGATGTCCAGCCCGTCGGCGACCTTCTTGTTGAAGACCCGCAGCCCATTGTTGGTGTCCGTCAAGCCAAGTCGCCGACCGCGGCGGCTCAGCCTGGCCGCGGTGCGCAGCACCATCCGCTTGACGAACGGCGGCCGGCTGCCCTCGTCGGTGCCGAACCGCGTCCCGATCACGACGTCGACGTCACCGGCGCCGAGCCGGTCGATCATCGCGACCAGATCCTTGACGCGGTGCTGGCCGTCGGCGTCGAAGGTGGCGAAAACCAGCGCGCCGGGCCGCTTCCGGGCGTATTCGACTCCGGTCTGGATGGCCGCGCCCTGACCCAGGTTGATCGGGTGGCGCACCAGGTGGGCCCCGGCCTTCCGGGCGATTTCGCCGGTGCCGTCGGTGCTGCCGTCGTCGACGCAGACGACGTGATCAAAGACCGAGCGGACGTCGGCGATCACCTCGCCGATGACGGCGGCTTCGTTGAAGGCGGGAATGACGATCCAGACGCCCGGGTAATGCGTTTCACTGTCCATTCAAGCCCACAAGGTACACGGGATCAGGCGGTCGGGCGCCCGGCGCGCGCCAGCGACACCAGGTGCACCGCGATTCCCACCAGCGGTCCGCACAGCAGGCCGACGACGGTCCGGGTCTGCAGGGGCAACGGCAACAGCAGCAGCAGCCCCGAGGCGACCGTCGCACCCACCCAGCCCGCGGCGTAGGCCCGGTGCATCGCGGCGGCGACGGCGGCGGCCCCGGTCAGGGTCAGCATCGCGATCGCGAGGGCGGCCGCCGTCAGCCAGGCCAGCAGCGCGCTGCTGGCCTGGTACTGCGCCCCGAAGGCCACCCGCAGCAGCCACGGCCCCACCATCCCCGCGGCCGCCACCCCGACCGCGCCGATGCCGGCGACGATCGCCGCCGGCGTCACCAGCGCCCGAACCCGGTCGGTGCGCTCGTCGACGAAATGGGCGATCAGGTTGCCTTGCATCGCCGTCAGCGGCACCAGCAGCGGCGCGCGCGTCAGCGTCACCGCCAGGATGATCACCCCGCCCTCCGCCCCCAGTTGCGTGCTGGTCAGCTTCAGCAGCACGGGAAAACCCATCACCAGGATCGCGCTGGCTCCCGCCGCGGTGATGGAGTGGGCGGCGCCGCGCAAAAATGTCGCGGTGCCGCCCGGCGTCAGCAGCCGGGCCGCGACCCGGGCGGTCGGGGAGGCGCCCAGCACGATCAGCCAGGCCGCCGCACCCGCCACGGTCGCCCACAGGAAGCCGGCCAGCCCCCAGCCGATCACGAAGGTCGCCCCGGCGACCGCCACCCGGATCACGGCGTCGGTCACCATCAGCGACCCGTACACCGTCCACTGATTGGTGCCGGCCAGCATCCCCAACAGCGTGGCGTGCAGGCAGAACCCGGCGAGTCCGACGGCCAGCAGCGCCACCGACAGCCAGCGCGCCTCGACGAACACCCGCCCGCCCCACAGCGGCGAGCTTCCCGCGATCACCGCGGGGGCGGCGACGCCGACCATCGCTGCCACCCGCAGCGGATGGGTCCGGCGGCCGACGACCTCGATGTACTGCGTCGAGCGGACCTCCCGGGTGGCCTCCTGCAGCAGCCCGTTGGCCGCGCCGGTGACCAACCCGAACGCGCCCCAGAACACCCCGAACACCGAAAAGCCGCTCGGGGCCAGGTCGCGGGCGGCCAGGTAGATCACCGCGTAGCCGCACAGCGCGGTTACCGCGGTCGCGGTGGCGACCCGGGCCACGCTGCCGCGCGCGATCGGGCCGGCCCCGGTGGAGGCTTCGGTACCGTCGACTTCGGGCATCGCCACAATTTGAAAATAGTAAGTGCGCAGGACTGGCGGCCCGGGTCGGCGAAACGGATCGCTAGGGTTGGCGACTGTCGAGAAAGGATCCATGGCCGCGCTCCGCACCTTTGGTTTTTCGCTGTTGTGCGCCATCGCGGCCCTCGTTGTCGGCTACGCGCACGGCGGCCTGAACGCCATGTTCCTGCTGCTGGTGCTCGCCATGCTCGAAATCTCGCTGTCCTTCGACAACGCCGTCATCAACGCGGCGATCCTCAAGCGGATGAGCCGCTTTTGGCGGCGGATGTTCCTGACGGTCGGGATCGTGATCGCCGTGTTCGGCATGCGGCTGGTCTTCCCGTTGGTCATCGTGTGGGCGACCGCGGGCATCGGGCCGGTGCGCTCGATGGAGCTGGCGCTCGATCCGCCGGCACACGGCGCGCTGGAGTACCCCGACGGCTCGCCCAGCTACGAGAAGCTGATCGTCGCGGCTCACCCGCAGATCGCGGCCTTCGGAGGGACGTTCCTGCTGATGCTGTTTTTGGATTTCCTCTTTCACGACCGAGACATCAAGTGGCTCAAGTGGATTGAGGTGCCTTTCGCCCGCGTTGGCCGGCTCGGACAGGTGCCGGTGGTGGTGGCCGGCGTCGCGCTGGTGCTCGCCGGGACCGCATTGACGCACTCCAGCGACGAACGCGCGACGGTGCTCAACGCCGGGGTGCTGGGCCTGGTGACCTACCTGGTCGTCAACGGATTGAGCCGGGCCTTTCGGCCAACCGACGTCGACGTCGGGACCGCCCGCACGGCCGTCGGCAAGGCGGCGCTGGGCCTGTTCGCATATCTCGAGGTGCTCGACGCCGCCTTCTCGTTCGACGGGGTGACCGGCGCCTTCGCGATCACGTCCGATCCGATCGTCATCGCGCTGGGCCTGGGGCTGGTGGGCTCGATGTTCGTCCGCTCGATCACCATCTACTTGGTCCGGCAGGACACGCTGGACCGCTACGTCTACTTGGAGCACGGCGCGCACTGGGCGATCGGCGTGCTGGCCGTGATCATGCTGCTCTCCATCGAGCCGCGGTTCGAGGTCCCCGAGGTCGCCGCCGCCTCGGTGGGCGTGGTCTTCATCGGGGCGGCGCTGGCCTGGAGCGTGTGGCGCAACCGGCGCAACGCGCGCCCGCCCTGGCCGGTCAAACCTGACCGGTCAGGCCCCGATCTGGCCGGCGATGCGCCGCTCGATGCTGGCCCGCGCCGGGGCCGGTAGCACGATCAGGCCGTCGAGCTCCTTGCCGGCACGCGCGTAGACGCTCTGCCGCTCCTAGTGGGCAGCGCCCGCATCGACGCTTCGGCGCGCCGCGGTTACGCCGGAAGCGTCAGCGGGCCCTAATGTTCGGCCGCTTTGAACCGCTCCACCGAACGCTGCACCTCGGCTTCGGCTTCGGCCCGGTCGACCCAGTTGGCCGTCTTGACGAACTTGCCCGGCTCGAGCGCCTTGTATTGCGAGAAGAAGTGCTTGATCACGTCGAGCTCGAATTGCGGGACGTCCCCGATGTCCTGGATGTGGTCCCACCGGAGGTCACCGGCCGGAACGCAGAGCACCTTGTCGTCGCCACCGGCCTCGTCGACCATCCGGAACATTCCGACCGGACGCGCCTCCACGATCACGCCGGGGAACACCGGCTGCGGCAGCAGCACCAGCGCATCCAGCGGGTCGCCGTCCTCGCCCAGCGTGTCCTCGATGAAGCCGTAATCGGTGGGGTAGGCCATCGACGTGTACAGGTAGCGGTCCAGGCGCACCCGCCCGGTTTCGTGATCGACCTCGTACTTGTTGCGCTGGCCTTTCGGAATCTCGATGGTCACGTCGAATTGCACCGTGCCGGCTCCTTTATGAGGGATAGTCCTGGGTAGCTCAGTTGGTCGGGCATCACCCTAGTCGAGCGTTACCGGGCCGATTCGGCAGAATGGGTTCAAACAGTCAGGAGAGTGATGGGTCCGACTCGCTGGCGGAAATCCACCCAGGTGTTCATCGGGTTGGCCGTGCTGGCGTTCGTCGCCGCCGTGGTGGCCGCGGCGACGTTTTTCACCACGGGCGGTCACGGCGCCGGGGCCGCACACGTCCCGGTGCCCCCGCCGCGCCCGCCGACCGTCAAGCCGGGGATGGTCCCCGTCGCCGACACCGCCGAGACGCCCAGCCCCGCCGGGGTGGCGGCCACCCTGGGCCCGGCGGCGGCCGACCCCAACCTCGGCAGGCTCGGCGGGCGCATCACCGACGCCATCACCGGCAAAGAGCTGTGGCAGGTCGCCGAGGACCTGCCGCTGACCCCGGCGTCGACCAACAAGGTCCTGACCGCGGCCGCGGCGCTGTTGACGCTGGACCGCCAGGCCCGCATCAGCACCCGCGTGGTGGCCGGCAGCCAAAACGCGCAGGGGCCCGTCGTGCTGGTCGGCGCCGGTGACCCGCTGTTGTCGGCCGCGCCGCCCGGCGTGGACACCTGGTACCGCGGGTCGGCGCGCATCAGCGACCTCGTCGAGCAGATCCGCCGCAGCGGCATGACACCGACGTCGGTACAGGTGGACACCTCCGCCTTCAGCGGCCCGACGATGGCGCAGGGCTGGGATCCGGCCGACGTCGACAACGGCGACATCGCGCCGATCGAGTCCGTGATGGTCGACGCCGGGCGCATCCAGCCCACCACGGTCAATTCGAGGCGGTCCAAGACGCCGGCGCTGGACGCGGGGCGGGAGCTGGCCAAGGCGCTGGGCCTGGACCCCGCCGCGGTGACGATCGCGACCGCGCCGGCCGGGGCGCGGCAGCTCGCCGTGGTGCAGTCCGCGCCGCTCATCCAGCGGCTGCAGCAGATGATGGACCACTCCGACAACGTGATGGCCGAGTGCATCGCTCGGGAGGTGGCGGCCGCGATCAACCGGCCCCGCAGCTTCGCCGGCGCCGTCGACGCGGTCACCAACCGGTTGAGCACCGCGCACGTCGACACGGCCGGGGCCGCGCTGATGGATTCCAGCGGCCTGTCGGTCGACGACCGCTTGACGGCCAAGACGCTCGACGGCGTCGTGCAGGCGGCCGCCGGCCCGGACCAGCCGGCCCTGCGCGCCCTGCTGGACCTGCTTCCCATCGCCGGCGGCAGCGGGACGCTGGCCGACCGGTTCCTCGACCCGGCCACCGACCGCGGTCCGGCCGGGTGGCTGCGGGCCAAGACCGGCTCGCTCACCGACATCAACTCCCTGGTCGGGGTGCTCACCGACCGCACCGGGCGGGTGCTGACGTTCGCCTTCATCTCCAACGCCGCCGGACCCAACGGCCGCAACGCGATGGACGCCCTGGCCAGCAGGTTGTGGACCTGCGGGTGCGCATGACCCCATCGTCGAACCTGACCCTGGGAACCGCCGTGGACTGGCGGTTCGCGGCCACGGTCGGCCAGCGCCTGGCACGGCCGGGCCCGGCGGCCAGTGACTACACCCGCCGCCGGGTGATCGACGAACTGACCGACGCGGCCGCCAAGGCCGAACCGCCGGTGCGCGACGTCACGGGCCTGGCCACCAATGGGGCGGTGCCGCCGGCCCGCATCGTCGACCGCGCCGAATGGATTGGGGCCGCGGCCGAGTCGATGCGAGTGATGACCAAGGGTGGCGAAAAGCCGCGCGGCTTTTTCACCGGGCGCATCACCGGCGCGCAGACCGGCGCGGTGCTGGCGTTCGTGTCGTCCGGCATCCTCGGCCAGTACGACCCGTTCGCCACCGGTAACGGGGCCGGGGCGGGCCTGCTGCTCCTGGTGTATCCGAACGTCATCGCCGTCGAGCGCCAGCTGCGGGTGGAGCCGTCCGACTTCCGGTTGTGGGTGTGCCTGCACGAGGTGACTCACCGGGTGCAGTTCACCGCCAATCGCTGGCTGGCCGACTACATGTCGGAGTCGCTGGGGCTGCTCACCCAGGACGCCGGCGAAGACATCACGCACGTGGCGCGCCGGCTCGCCGAGTTCGTCCGCAACCGCGGCGCCGGGGACGGGCCCGACGCCGGCTCGCCGATTCTGGGCCTGGTGCGCGCCGTGCAATCCGAGCCGCAACGCAAGGCCCTCGATCAGCTGCTGGTGCTCGGCACCCTGCTGGAGGGCCACGCCGACCACGTCATGGATGCGGTCGGGCCGCGGGTGGTGCCGTCGGTGGCCACCATCCGGCGGCGGTTCGACGAGCGTCGCCACCGCAAGCAACCCCCGCTGCAGCGGCTGTTGCGCGCGCTGCTCGGTCTCGACGCCAAGCTGAGCCAATACACCCGCGGCAAGGCGTTCGTCGACCACGTGGTGGGCAGGGTCGGGATGGAACGGTTCAACGCCGTCTGGTCGGGTCCCGAGACGCTGCCGCTGCCCGCCGAGATCGAAGACCCTTCGCGATGGATCGACAGGGTGCTGTAGGGCAGCTGCGCACGGCTGTCGAAGCGTTCGCCCGGACCCATCTCGGCGGCGAGGAGCGCTGGTGCGTGGCGCTGTCCGGCGGCCCCGACTCGCTGGCGCTGACCGCCGTCGCGGCCCCGCTGCGGCCCACCACCGCGCTGATCGTCGACCACGGCCTGCAGGCCGACTCGGCCGCCGTCGCCGAGACCGCGCGACAGCAAGCGCTCGCGGTGGGATGCGTTGCTGCGCAAGTGCTTTCGGTGCAGGTCGGGGTGGAGGGCGGCCCGGAGGCGGCCGCGCGCACCGCCCGTTACGCCGCGCTCGACTCGCGGCGCGACGGGCCGGTGCTGCTGGCCCACACCCTCGACGATCAGGCGGAGACGGTGCTGCTGGGCCTGGGGCGCGGCTCGGGGGTGCGCTCGATCGCGGGGATGCGCCCGCACGACCCGCCATGGTGCCGGCCGCTGTTGGGGGTGCGACGCGCCGTCACGCACGCCGCGTGCCGGGAGCTGGGCCTGGCCGCGTGGCAGGACCCGCACAACAGCGACCGCCGATTCACCCGCGCGAGGCTGCGTCTCGAAGCGCTGCCGCTGCTGGAGGACATCCTGGGTGGCGGTGTGGCCGAGGCGCTGGCCCGCACCGCCACGGCGCTGCGCGAGGACACCGAGCTGCTCGACGCGCTCGCCGAGGAGGCCCGCCCCGGCGTGCAAGAGGATGCGGGGCTGGTCGCCCGGGACTTGGCCGAGCTGCCCGGGCCGGTGCGGCGCAGGGTGATCCGCGGGTGGCTGCTGGCCGCGGGCGCGACCGGGTTGACCGACAAGCAGATCCGCGGCGTGGACGCGTTGGTCACCGCCTGGCGCGGGCAGGGCGGCGTGGCGGTGGGCTCGGCGTTGCGCGGTGAGCGGTTGATCGCCGGGCGGCGCGACGGCCTGCTCACGATGTGGCGCGAACCTGTGTAAACGGGGGCCGCCGTTGGTTATCGGCCCGTGCGCGTGGCACTCTGTGGGCGTGGCCCAGATCTCCCCGGCGAGCACCCCGGCTGAGTCCGCGGAGCTGTACCCGGGGGACATCAAGTCGGTGCTGCTCACCGCCGAGCAGATTCAGGCCCGCATCGCCGAGTTGGGCGAGGAAATCGGCAACCACTACCGCGACCTGGCCGCCGAGACGGGCCAGGACCTGTTGCTGATCACCGTGCTCAAGGGGGCGGTGATCTTTGTCACGGACCTGGCGCGCGCGATCCCGGTGCCGACCCAGTTCGAGTTCATGGCGGTCAGCTCGTACGGGTCGTCCACGTCGTCGTCGGGCGTGGTGCGGATCCTCAAGGACCTGGACCGCGACATCCACGACCGCGACGTGCTGATCGTCGAGGACGTCGTCGACTCGGGGCTGACCCTGTCCTGGTTGCTGCGCAACCTGAAAAGCCGGCAGCCGCGCTCGCTGCGGGTGTGCACGCTGCTGCGCAAGCCCGATGCGATGCGCGCCAAGGTCGAAATCGCGTACGTGGGCTTCGACATCCCCAACGAATTCGTCGTGGGGTACGGCCTGGATTACGACGAGCGTTACCGCGACCTGTCCTACATCGGCATGCTGGACCCGCGCGTCTACGAGCAGTAACGGGTCAGGCAAGTTCCCACACGGCGGTCACCGAAAAGCTCACCGTCTGCTCGCCCGGCTCTAGGGGAACCGCGGCCGCCGCGCGCGGCGGTGCCGACGGCGCCCCGGCCGCTGGCGCGGCGCCCGAGGCCTCCGAGATCGACAGCACCCTTCCCAGCCGCAGGCCCGACAGTTGGGCGTACTGGTCCGCACGGCTCTTGGCGTCGTTGAACGCCCGCGCGCGGGCATCCTTGATCAGCTGCGAGTCGTCGGCGATGGAGTAACTCACCGAGGTGATGCGGGTGGCGTCGCCGCCGGCGCCGACGATGACGGCCAGCATGCGCGACGCCGCGTCGGTCGGGTGGATCTTGACCTGGATCGCGTTGGTGGCGCGGTAGCCGGTGATGTTGGGGGCGGCGCTGGGTTCGGGGTTGCTGTACTGCGGCTGCAGCGTGACCGTGGTGGTGCTGATGTCCTTGCGGTCCAGGCCCGCGCCGGCCAGGGCGTTGATCACCGCTTGTTGGCGATCGCTGGTTTGGTTCATCGCGGAGGTGACGTCCGGGGCGGTGAACTCGATGCCGACGTTGGCGGTCAGCGTGTCGGGGACGCCCTGCACGTGGCCGGAGCCGACGACGGTCACCTGGCGCGGATTGGCGCCCGGCGGCGCGGCGGCGTGCTCGTCACAGGCCGCCAGCGCGGCGACGGTCACGCCGATCGCCGCGAAAGCGATCGACCTGCGGAGCAACTTGGGGGCGTTCGTTGCGATCGGCATGTGCGGACCTTAGCGCCACCGGTCGGCAATGCATAGTGTGTGCCGCGGCAATCGCATCAAGGGTCATGCCGCACGCTAAACATGTTGCTTTCCAGCAACTTTCGCCGCTTCCCCATAGGGGGCAGCGTATCCGATCCGCTAGTGGGTTGTGGCGCGCCGGGACGGTGCGCGCCTAACCTCTGAGCTGTTTGGTGGCGCCGCCCTCTCCGAAATCCGTTGATCGAACTCACTTTCGGGCAGGACCCCATGTCGCTGGTGATGGTCTGGCCCGAGGCGCTTGCGGCGGCCTGCCCCTGATGGGCTGCGTGACCCAGCCCCCTGCTGGAGGATGACGCAGAGCGGCGGATCAGCCGTCGATGTGCGTGGGTGGGTCGGCGAGGGCGAGATCCGCGGGGTGCTGATCGGGACCCATCAGGTCGCAGCGCCTGTCGGGCACCAGGTAAGAACTCGCGCCATGAGGGACCAGCTGGGGGGCCGCCACGCACCGTTGCCAGGTGCCGTCGGGCTGGACCGGTCCGTCGCACTTGCTGAGAAAGGCTCCGCCGTACTGGCAGCCGGCGCTGGCCGGCGGCGCAAAGGCGAGTAGGCCCGCGGCCACCAGCCAGGCGGCCAAACCTCCGGCGATGCTGCGCTTCATGGTTGCCTCCCGTCGCATCGCAGCTGGGACGTTGCCGACTACTTTGGGGTGGCGAATACCCCTTAGAGCCTCGCAGCACGCGGGACGGTCGGCAAGGCCGTTCGCCCTACGGCGTGACCAGGATCTTGCAGTGCCGCTCGGGATCGGCGAGGTCGTCGAAGGCCTGCCCCACCCCGTCCAGGCCCACCTCGCCGGTGATCAGCGGGGTGACGTCGATCTCGCCCTCGGCCAGCGCTCGCAGCGAATCGGCGAACTCGTCGGGCGTGTAGGCCAGGACGAACTGCACGCTGATCTCCTTGGCGATCGCGAAAAACGGATGCACGGTGTCGGGCTGCATGCACACCCCGGCGACCACCAGGCGGGTGCCCGGCCGGGCCCGCAGCAGCACGTCGTCGATGATCCCCGGCACCCCGACCGCTTCGAACACCACGGCGGGCTTGACGCTGTCGAACGGCGAACCCTGGCCGGCGTCCAGCGTCTGGTGGGCGCCCATCGCGGCCGCCAGCTCGCGGCGCTTCGGCGAAAAGTCCGACGCCACAATCGTTTCCACCCCGCGTGCGCGGAGGGCCGCGACGATGGCGATGCCGATGGGGCCGCAGCCCAGCACCAGGGCCGTCTCGTTCACCGCGATGTTCGACTTGTTGACGGCATGCAGCCCCACCGCCATGGGCTCGGTCAGGGCCGCATGCTTGAGGTCCAGGCCGTTGGGGATGGGCAGCAGCAGCGGCGCCGACAGCAGCATCCGCTCGGCGTAGCCGCCAATCGTGCTGTTGCTGTAGACGATCGGCTCGACGCCCTTGGCCGACAACAACACCGGAAGCGAGGTGACCAGCGTGCCGGGCTTGTGGGTCTCGGTGTCCGGCCCGGCCGCGAGCACCTCGGCGCTGAACTCGTGGCCCATGAAGATGTCGCGGCCCAGGTCGACGTCCATGCCGCCGGTGCCACGGGCCACCTTCGCCGTCATCGCCACCACGTCGGCCCCGTGGGCGGCGAAATGCAAATCGGAGCCGCAGATCCCACACGCCCGCACCCCGACTAGTACCTGACCGGGTTCGGGCACGGGATCGGGCACGTCGTCGCGGTACACCATGCGACCGTCCCGCAAAACCGAAGCGCGCATCAGCTTTCCGCCCCTTTCTGCTCGTCGACGTGCTCGGTGATGGCCTTGACGACGGCCTCACCGGCGCGGCCGATCAGTTGGTCGCGCTTGCCCCTGGCCCAGTCGTGCGACGACCGCGATGCCTCGAGCTGACCCTTGAAGTAGGGCATCACCTTTCGGGCGACCAGGTCATAGCAGTGGTAGGTCGCCTCCGGAGACGCCCAGTCGTGACCCAGCATCAACAGGGTGCCGAAGCCGCCGGAGCGCTCCAGCAGGTCCTCGATGTGCGCGATGGCGTCGTCGGGCGTCCCGATGCAGCAATTGCCTTTGGCCGCATAGTCTTCGACGAATTCGTACGGTGTTTGAGTCTCGCCGTCGACCGTGTTGGACAGCGGAACGAATCCTGCCGCCCCGAAGTAGTTCGCGAAATCGCGCAGGCCGTAGGTGCAATCCTGGATGGCCTGCTCGCGGGTGTCGGCGACGTGCATGATGCTCAGCACGCGCCAGCCGGCCCGGTCGGGCTCGTCGCGGCCGACTTTGGCGGCCTGCTCGCGCACCACCTCCCAGGTGTTTTCCAGCGCGGCGTAGCCGCCCGGCACCGACATCGACAGCGACAGCAGCGACGTCCCCAGCGCACCGGCCAGCCGCGGGCCGGACGGCGAAATCATTGCCGCCGTCGAGATTTCGGGGTAGGGCCAGGTGTACGGGCGGATGTGCAACTGGGCGTCCCGCAACGTGAACCAGTCGGTGTGGCGGTCGATCCGTTCGGTCGGCCCGGCACGGAACAACGCGAGGATCGCCTCGAGGGACTCCTGCATCATGTGCCGTTGGTCGACGGGGTCGATGCCCATCATGTACGCGTCGGACGGCAGCGCGCCGGGCCCCGCGCCGAACATCACCCGGCCGCGGGTCAGGTGGTCGAGCAGCACCCAGCGGTCGGCCACCATCAGCGGATGGTGGTAGGGCAGGGAGACCACGCCGGTACCCAGCCGGATGTGCTTGGTGCGTTCGGCCGCCGCGGCGATGAACACCTCCGGGCAGGCGATCAGCTCGTATCCGCCGGAATGGTGCTCACCGAACCAGGCCTCGTCGAAGCCGAGGCGGTCCAGCGCGACGACGCGTTCCATGTCGTATTCCAGTGCCACGGTTGGGGATTGGCCGATGGGGTGAAACGGCGTGATGAAGACGCCGAACCGCAGGGGCGCGTTCATCGCAGCTCCAATCCGTTGAGGAACTCCAGCAGGAGCGCGTTGACCTCGTCGGGCCGCTCCTGCTGCAGCCAGTGTCCCGCCCCGTCGATCATCACCTGGCGGTACGGCCCGGCGATCAGCTCGGTCGCCCGATCGGCGGGCGTGAACGTCAAGACCGGGTCGGCCGTCCCGCCGATAAACAGGCATGGGACATCGATCTTGGCGTCGGCGAGTTCGGCGGTGGTCTCCCAGTTGCGGTCGAAATTGCGGTACCAGTTCAGGCCGCCGGTGAACCCGGTGCGGGAGAATTCGCTGATGTAGTGGTCGAGTTCCTCCTGGCTCAGCCACTGCGGCAGCGCGTCGGGTTGGGCAAGGCGCTCGACGAAGCCCTCCGGGCCCGGGGCCAGCATCCGCAGCCCGGCCGCCGGGTCGCCGGTTGCGCCGATGCCGGCCATCATCCCGCGCAGGGTGCGGGCGGGATCGGCGTCGAGCTCGGCGTCGGCGACGCCGGGCTCCTGGAAGTACAGGATGTAAAAGAAGTTGTCCCCAAACCTCTTGCGCCACACCTCCGTCGGCGCTCGATGCGGGCGGGGCAGGGCCGGGACGCTGAGCGCCGCGACGGCCGTGACGCGCTCGGGGTGCAGCAGCGGCGCGTTCCATACAACGGCCGCGCCCCAGTCGTGGCCGACCCACACGGCGCGCTCGGCGCCGACGTCGTCGAGCAGCCCGACGATGTCGGCGGTCAGCTCGTGAATGTTGTACGCCTCGATCGCATTCGGGCGCGACGAGCCGCCGTAGCCGCGCTGATCGGGCGCCAGCACGTGGTAGCCGGCCTCGGCGAGGGCCGGTATCTGGTGCCGCCAGGAAAAAGCCAGCTCGGGAAAGCCGTGGGCGAGGACCACGACGGGCGCGCCGCGATCACCGGCCTCGGTCACCCGCAGCTGCACGCCGTTGGTGTCCACTAACCGTTCGGTTGATGAGCGCACCGTCCCACCAAATCACAACGGCCCCCGGCTGAGAAGGGCTCGATCTGGTTGGGATGGACGTAGATATCGCCGGCGGCGGCCGCGCATCATGGGGATACGGCGATCGAAGAAGGCGAGGTGGGTCGGCGGTGCGCATGGACCACGTCGTCCTGTGGACGAGGGATCCGCGGGCGGCCATCGATTTCTATTCGCGGGTCGTGGGGCTGGCGCCGGTGCGGGTGAGCGAATTCGAGGCCGGCGAGGCGCCGTTTCCAAGCGTGCGGGTCTGCGACGAGTCGATCATCGACCTGATGCCCATGGAGATGGCCGACGGTGTCGGGGCGGTCGCGAAGGCCGAAGGCAGCGCCGGCAATCCCGTCAACCACGTCTGTCTCGCGCTGTCCAAGGCCGAGTTCGACGAGCTGGACCGGCGTCTGCGGGCCGAGGGCGTCGATACCGGCGCGCGGATGAACCGCACCTTCGGGGCCCGCGGATGGGCGCCGGAGGCTTTCTATTTCGCCGACCCTGACGGCAACGTCATCGAGGCCCGCCACTACGAGTAGTTCGGGAACCCCCGGTCGTTAATCCTAAGGACGCGGCGACCCGCTTCACCCCGGCTCTGCCGGGGCTCGCGATCGCCGCGGAAACGATGGTGGCGACCCGCTTCACCCCGGCTCTGCCGGGGCTCGCGATCGCCACGGAAACGATGGTGGCGACCCGCTTCACCCCGGCTCTGCCGGGGCTCGCGATCGCCACAGGCGGTAGCCTGGACTTTTCCAGCTTCGTGTATCGGGGAAGGACCTGGCCGAAGAGGCCGATGATTGATGAACCGAAAAAACTTGATTCGCACCATCACGGCGATCGCCGTCGTGGTGGTGCTGGGTTGGTCGTTCTTTTACTTTAGCGACGACACTCGCGGTTACAAGCCCGTCGACACCTCGGTGGCGATGGCCCAGATCACCGGCGACAACGTCCAAAGCGCGCAGATCGACGATCGAGAACAGCAGCTCCGGCTGACCCTGAAGAAGGGCACCAAGGACACCGACAATTCCGACAAGGTCATCACCAAGTACCCCAGCGGATATGCCGTCGACCTCTTCAACGCACTGACCGCCAAGAACGCGAAGGTCAGCACGGTCGTCAACGAAGGCAGCATCCTGGGCGAGCTGCTGGTGTACGTCTTGCCGCTGCTGTTGCTGGTGGGTCTGTTCGTGATGTTCTCCCGGATGCAGGGCGGCGCCCGGATGGGCTTCGGCTTCGGCAAGTCCCGGGCCAAACAGCTCTCCAAGGACATGCCCAAGACCACGTTCGCCGACGTCGCCGGCGTCGACGAGGCGGTCGAGGAGCTCTACGAAATCAAGGACTTCCTGCAGAACCCCAGCCGGTATCAGGCGCTCGGCGCCAAGATCCCCAAGGGCGTCCTGCTCTACGGTCCGCCCGGCACCGGCAAGACGTTGCTGGCCCGCGCCGTGGCCGGCGAGGCCGGGGTGCCGTTCTTCACGATCTCCGGCTCGGACTTCGTCGAGATGTTCGTCGGTGTCGGCGCCTCCCGCGTCCGGGACCTGTTCGAGCAGGCCAAGCAGCACAGCCCGTGCATCATCTTCGTCGACGAGATCGACGCGGTCGGCCGCCAGCGCGGCGCCGGGCTCGGCGGCGGCCACGACGAGCGCGAGCAGACCCTCAACCAGCTGCTGGTCGAGATGGACGGCTTCGGTGATCGCGCCGGCGTCATCTTGATCGCGGCCACCAACCGGCCCGACATCCTCGATCCCGCGCTGCTGCGGCCCGGCCGCTTCGACCGGCAGATCCCGGTCACCAACCCCGACCTCGCCGGTCGCCGCGCCGTGCTACGGGTGCACTCCAAGGGCAAGCCGATCGCGCCGGACGCCGACCTGGACGGGCTGGCCAAGCGGACCGTCGGGATGACGGGCGCCGACCTGGCCAACGTCATCAACGAGGCGGCGCTGTTGACCGCCCGCGAAAACGGCACCGTCATCACCGGCGCGGCGCTGGAGGAGGCCGTCGACCGGGTGATCGGCGGCCCGCGGCGCAAGGGCCGGATCATCAGCGAGCAGGAAAAGAAGATCACCGCCTACCACGAGGGCGGCCACACCCTGGCGGCCTGGGCGATGCCCGACATCGACCCCGTCTACAAGGTGACGATTTTGGCCCGTGGGCGCACCGGCGGCCACGCGGTCGCGGTGCCGGAGGAGGACAAGGGCCTGCGCACCCGTTCGGAGATGATCGCCCAGCTGGTGTTCGCGATGGGTGGACGCGCCGCCGAGGAGCTGGTGTTCCGCGAGCCGACGACCGGCGCGGTGTCCGACATCGAGCAGGCCACCAAGGTGGCCCGCGCCATGGTCACCGAATACGGCATGAGCTCCAAGCTCGGCGCGGTCAAGTACGGCACCGAGCACGGCGACCCGTTCCTGGGCCGCACCATGGGAACGCAGGCCGACTACTCGCACGAGGTCGCCCGCGACATCGACGACGAGGTCCGCAAGCTGATCGAGGCGGCGCACACCGAGGCATGGGAGATCCTCACCGAATACCGCGACGTGCTCGACACCCTGGCCGGCGAGCTGCTGGAGAAGGAAACGCTGCACCGACCCGAGCTGGAGAGCATCTTCGCCGACGTCCAAAAGCGGCCGCGGCTCACCATGTTCGACGACTTCGGCGGCCGCATTCCCTCGGACAAGCCGCCGATCAAGACGCCCGGCGAGCTGGCGATCGAGCGCGGCGAGCCGTGGCCGCCGCCCGTTGCCGAGCCGGCCTTCAAGGCCGCGATCGCGCGGGCCAGCGAGGCCGCCGAAGCCGCGCGGGCGCACGCCGAACGAAATGCCAACGGCGGCAATGGTTCCCACGGCGGTCCGGGCGGCCGTCAGCCCGCGGCGCACGGTCCCACCCAACCGGACTACGGCGCCCCGGCGGGCTGGTACGCGCCGGGATGGCCACCGCAGCAACAGCAGCCGAACCACTGGTACCCCCCGGCCCAGCCGCAGCAGCCCTATTGGCCGCAGCCGCAGCCGCACCCACAGCCGGCGCCGAGTTATCCCGGCCAGCACGCCCCCCAGGCCTACGGGCACGGGCACCCGGCCCATCCGTCCTACCCGCCGTATCCTCCCTATCCGCCGCCCGGGCAGCCCGCCCCGGAGGCGGGAAAGTCGCCTGATAAGCAGGATGACGACGTGAGCCGGTCCAATCCGCCGGCCCACGGCTGACGAACGGAGGATTCCATGGCGCTACCGGATTTGGGCCCCGATACCCGCCACGCGACTCCACGCATCCGGGTGTTCGACCAGCAACGGGCCGAGAACGCGATCCGCGAGTTGCTCTTCGCGATCGGCGAGGACCCCGATCGGGACGGCCTGCAGGACACCCCGGCCCGCGTCGCGCGCGCCTACCGCGAGATGTTCGCCGGGCTCTACACCGAGCCCGACTCCGTCTTGAACACGATGTTCGACGAGGACCACGACGAGATGGTGATCGTCAAGGAAATCCCCTTGTACTCCACCTGCGAGCATCATCTGGTGTCGTTCCATGGGGTCGCCCACGTCGGGTATATCCCCGGCGTGGACGGCCGCGTGACCGGCCTGTCGAAGATCGCGCGACTGGTGGACCTGTACGCCAGGCGGCCCCAGGTGCAGGAGCGGCTGACCAGCCAGATCGCCGACGCCCTGGTGAACAAGCTCGATCCGCGCGGCGTGATCGTCGTGGTCGAGGCCGAGCACCTGTGCATGGCGATGCGCGGGGTCCGCAAGCCCGGCGCCATCACCACGACGTCGGCGGTGCGTGGCATGTTCAAGACCAGTCCGGCCTCCCGGGCCGAAGCGCTCGACCTGATCCTGCGTAAGTGAGCCCGCGCCTGTGCAGGTTATGGGAGTCCTGAACGTCACTGACGATTCGTTCTCGGACGGTGGTCGCTATCTGGATGCCGACGACGCCGTCGCGCACGGCCTAGAGATGGCCGCCGAGGGCGCGGGCATCGTCGACGTCGGGGGCGAATCCACCCGGCCCGGTGCCACCCGCGTCGACCCGCGGGTCGAGACGTCGCGCGTGGTCCCCGTCGTCAAAGCGCTTGCCGCCCAGGGCATTACGGTGAGCATCGACACCATGCACGCCGAGGTGGCGCGGGCGGCGCTGCAAAGCGGCGCGCGGATCGTCAACGACGTGTCCGGCGGGCGGGCCGATCCCGCGATGGCTCCGCTGCTGGCCGAGGCCGGCGTGCCCTGGGTGTTGATGCACTGGCGACCGGTGTCGTCGGACCGCCCGCACGAGGCCCCGT
This sequence comes from Mycobacterium palustre, assembly GCF_002101785.1. GTDB lineage: Bacteria > Actinomycetota > Actinomycetes > Mycobacteriales > Mycobacteriaceae > Mycobacterium > Mycobacterium palustre. Next base: position 83,684 of record NZ_LQPJ01000115.1, on the reverse strand, counting down.
CCTACAGCGACGTGGTGGCCGAGGTGCGTGCCGAGCTGCTGGCTAGCGTCGACGACGCGGTGGCCGCCGGCGTCGACCCGGACAACCTCGTGATCGATCCGGGGTTGGGATTCGCCAAGACGGGACAACACAATTGGGCGCTGCTGCGGGCGCTGCCGCAGCTGGTCGCCACGGGGATCCCGGTGCTGTTGGGCGCCTCGCGCAAGCGGTTCCTCGGCACGCTGCTTGCCGGGCCCGACGGGTCGCCGCGCCCGCCCGACGGGCGCGAGACGGCGACGGCGGTGATATCCGCGCTGGCCGCGCTGTACGGGGCGTGGGGCGTGCGCGTGCACGACGTGCGCGCCACCGTCGACGCGGTCAAGGTCGTCGAAGAGTGGACGGCAACCGATGGCTGATCGAATCGAGCTGCGCGGTCTGGCTGTTCGCGGCCGGCACGGCGTCTTCGAGCACGAGCGCGCCGACGGCCAGGACTTCGTCGTCGACATCACGGTGTGGATCGACCTGGCCGCCGCCGCGGCCAGCGACGACCTCACCGACACCTACGACTACGGCGCGCTGGCCCAGCTGGCCGCCAGGGTCGTCGCGGGGCCGCCGCGCAAGCTGATCGAGGCCGTCGCCGGCGAGATCGCCGACCGGGTGATGGACGATGCCCGGGTGCACGCCGTCGAGGTGGTGGTGCACAAGCCGCAGGCGCCCATCCCGCATCAATTCTCCGACGTAGCCGTCGTGGTTCGCCGGTCGCGCCGCGGTGGCCACGGTTCGGTGATCCCGGCCGGTGGGGCCGTATGAGCCGCGTCGTGCTGTCCATCGGCTCCAACCTCGGGGACCGGCTGGCCCGGCTGCAATCGGTGGTCGACGGGCTGGGTGAGGACGTGCGCGCGGTCTCCCCGGTCTACGAGACCGACCCCTGGGGCCGGGTGGAGCAGGCGCCGTTTTTGAACGCGGTGCTGATCGCCGGGGACCCGACGTGCGACGGGCAGGGCTGGCTGCGGCGGGCGCAAAGGTTCGAACAGGCGGCGGGCCGGGTCCGCGGCGAACGCTGGGGCCCGCGGGCCCTCGACGTGGACCTGATCGCCTGCTACGAGCAGGGCGAAACCGAGGTGGTCGTCCGGGAACCCAACCTCACGCTGCCGCACCCGCTGGCCCACCTGCGGGCCTTCGTCATGGTGCCGTGGCTGGCCATCGAGCCGGACGCGCGGCTGACGGTGGCCGAGGGTGCGCGTCCCGTCGCGCAGCTGCTGGCCGAACTCGACCCCGCCGACCGAGCCGGTGTTCGGCTGTCCAGCCTCACGCTGCACCTCAACCCCAGACAAGATCCGGAACCGGAGCCCTGATGGGGCCGACCCGGAAGCGTGACCTGACGGCCGCGGTGGTCGGCGCCGCGGTCGTCGGCTATCTGCTGGTCCTCGCGCTGTACCGGTGGTTTCCGCCGATCACCGTGTGGACCGGCCTGTCGCTGCTGGGGGTGGCCATCGCCGAGGCGCTGTGGGCGCGCTACGTGCGGACCAAGATCAACGACGGCGAAATCGGCGTCGGCCCCGGCTGGCTGCACCCGCTGGCGGTGGCCCGCACCGTGGTGGTGGCCAAGGCGTCGGCCTGGGTCGGCGCGCTGGTGCTGGGTTGGTGGGTCGGCGTGCTGGTGTATTTCCTGCCGCGGCGGTCGTGGCTGCGGGTCGCAGCGGAAGACACCACGGGGGCGGTGGTGGCGGCCGTCAGCGCGCTGGCGCTGGTGGTGGCCGCGCTGTGGCTGCAGCATTGCTGCAAGTCGCCGCAGGACCCGACGGAGCACGGCGAGGGCGCGGAGAACTAGCGTGCCCCGACCGACCCGGCCGAGAATCGCCGGGGTCGCGCGACACGCGCAGTGACCTCCCGCAGGTACAGTGCAGGCCATGACCGTTCTGTCCCGCGGCGCCAGGGCCCGGCGCGGCGGCCGCAGGCCGGGGTGGGTGCTCTTGACCGCGTTGCTGGTCCTCGCCATGGGGGCCAGTTCCGCACTGGTTTTCACCAACCGGGTGGAACTCCTCAAGCTCGCTGTAATCCTGGCGCTGTGGGCCGCGGTCGCCGGTGCCTTCGTTTCGGTGCTCTACCGCCGCCAAAGCGACGCGGACCAGTCCCGTGTCCGCGACCTGAAGCTGGTCTACGACCTACAGCTGGACCGCGAAATCTCGGCCCGCCGCGAGTACGAGCTGACCGTGGAGTCCCAGCTGCGCCGCGAGCTGGCCTCCGAGCTGCGGGCGCAGGCCGCCGACGACCTGGCGGCGCTGCGGGCCGAGCTGAGCGCGCTGCGCACCAGCCTGGAGATCCTGTTCGACACCGACCTGCAGGAGCGCCCGGCGCTCGAGACCCAGGACAGCGAGGCGCCGCGCGCCCGCGCGTATAGCGACTGGGAGCGCAACGGCGAGGCCGCCCGCGACTGGGTGCCCAGCGATCGCGTCGCGTCGGTCCCGACCGACAACCCGCCCAGCCGGGCCGACGAATCCGCGATCATCGACGTGCCCGAGGAGCCGCTGTTGCCGCCGCGGCAGCCCCCACCCGCGGCGGAACGCGGGCGGGCCCCATACGACGCGCCGCAGGACGCTCGGTACGTGGTCTCGCAGGAGCCGCCGTACATGACCGCGCCGCCGCCCCCGCCGGAGGCGCGGTTCGCGACGCCCCCGCCGCCACCGCCGCAACCGGAGCCGCCACAACCGGAGCCGCCGCAACCGGAGCCGCGGCCCCAGCCGCAGGATTGGCAGCCGCTCGCCGGGAACGGGCAGTGGCAGCCGCCCGGAGCCCCGGGAAGCCAGCGGGGCGGCGCCGATCCGGCCGGCGAGCCGTCCGGGGGGCGGCGCGCCCGGCACTACAGCCCCGACGAACGCGTGGGCGGCGCGCCCGTCGACCCGAGCCCGCCGCCGTACAGCGAGGCCGGCCGCCGCGCGCGGGCGCGGCATTCGGCCGAGTACCGCGACTACGGTGTAAGCAACGTCGGCGGCGCGAACGAGCCGCCACCTCCCGCCTCCGGCGCCCCGCCGCCCCCTGCCTACCCGACGCCGGCACCGCCCGCCGCGCCGCCACCGCAGATGGCCCCGCCGCCGCACGCCGAACGGGCACCCCGGCATCTCGGCGCCGACCCGCTGGCTCGCGGCCCGGGCGGCTCCACCGACGGCCCGCCCAGCGGCGGCCAGTCGGTCGCCGACCTGCTGGCGCGGCTGCAGGTGCAGCCTTCGGGAGGCGGCCGCCGCCGCAGACGCGACGGTCGCGACGAGTGAGCTGGGAGCCTCCTCACATTGGGTGCCACCTGAGAATCGACTAAAGTCTTACCGACCGTCCGGTACCCGCGACACGGGACTGGAACGAACGAAGAAAGCTGTGAGGTCGTCTGCGATGGGGCAGTTCGACGGTTTGCGCCCGGCCAGGCTCAAGGTGGGAATCATCTCCGCCGGACGGGTGGGATCCGCGCTCGGTGTGGCGCTGGAGCGCGCCGACCACGTCGTGGTCGCGTGCAGCGCCGTGTCCCACGCGTCGCGCGAGCGGGCGCGGCGCCGACTGCCCGACACGTTGGTGACGGCGCCGCAGGACGTGGCCGCCGGCGCCGAATTGCTGCTACTGGCCGTTCCCGACAGCGAGCTCGCCGCGCTGGTGTCCGGGTTGGCCGCCACCTCGGCGGTGCGGCCGGGCACCATCGTCGTGCACACGTCCGGCGCCAACGGCGTCGGCATCCTGGCGCCGCTGACCGACGCCGGCTGCACGCCGGTGGCCATCCACCCCGCGATGACGTTCACCGGCTCCGACGAAGACATCAGCCGGCTGCCCGACACCTGCTTCGGCATCACCGCCGCCGACGAGGTCGGGTACGCCATCGGGCAGTCGCTGGTCCTGGAGATGGGCGGCGAGCCGTTCTGCGTCCGCGAGGAGGCCCGCGCCCTCTACCACGCCGCCCTCGCGCACGCCGGCAACCACATCGTCACGGTGCTCGCCGACGCGCTGGAGGCGCTGCGCGCCGCGCTGCGCGGCAGCGAACTGCTCGGGCAGCAGACGGTCGACGACCAGCCCGGCGGCCTCGCCGAACGTATCGTCGGGCCGCTGGCCCGCGCGGCGCTGGACAACACCCTGCTGCGCGGCCAGGCGGCGCTCACCGGGCCGGTCGCCCGTGGGGACGCCGCGGCCGTCGCCGAGCATTTGGCAGCGCTGGGCGACGTCGACGCCGACCTCGCCCGGGCCTACCGCGTCAACGCCCTGCGGACCGCCCAGCGCGCGCACGCCCCCGCCGACGTCGTCGAAGTGCTGGCGCGATGACGGCCCCACGCAAGCCGGCTTTCACCCCAGGCGAACTCAACGTCTACGCGGCGCCGCGCGACGTCACCGACGTCAGCCGCGCGCTGCGCCACACCGGCCGTCGGGTGATGCTGGTGCCCACGATGGGCGCCCTGCACGACGGGCACCTGTCGCTGGTGCGCGCGGCCAAGCGGGTGCCCGGCTCGGTGGTCGTGGTGTCGATCTTTGTCAACCCGCTGCAGTTCGGCGCCGGGGAAGACCTCGAGGCCTACCCCCGGACCCTCGACGACGACCTGGCGCTGCTGCGCGCCGAGGGAGTGGAGATCGTCTTCACCCCGACCGCCGCGGCGATGTATCCCAACGGCCTGCGCACCACCGTGCAGCCCGGCCCGCTGGCCGCCGAGCTCGAGGGCGGCGCCCGGCCCACCCACTTCGCCGGCGTGCTGACCGTGGTGGCCAAGCTGCTGCAGATCGTGCGTCCGGACCGGATCTTCTTCGGCGAGAAGGACTATCAGCAGCTTGTGCTGATCCGGCAGATGGTCGCCGACCTCAACATCGACGTCGCCGTGGTCGGTGTGCCGACGGTGCGGGAAGCCGACGGGCTGGCGATGTCGTCGCGCAACCGCTACCTGGATCCGACGCAGCGGGAACTGGCCGTCGCGCTGTCCGCCGCGCTGACGGCGGGAGCGCACGCCGCGACCCAGGGGCCCCGGGCCGCGCTGGACGCCGCCCGCGCCGTCTTGGATGCCACGCCCGGCCTGGTGCTCGACTACCTGGAGCTGCGCGACGCCGAGCTCGGCCCGGTAGGCGACAACCCTTCCGGCCGGCTGCTGGTCGCCGCCAGGATCGGCAGCACCCGTTTGCTCGACAACGTCTCGATCCAGATCGGAAACTCGCCGGCACCCGTGGGGCCGGACGGGCACGCCCAATCACCTTGGAGGAACTGATGTTACGGACGATGCTCAAGTCGAAAATCCACCGCGCCACCGTCACGCAGTCCGACCTGCACTACGTCGGCTCGGTGACCATCGACGCCGACCTGATGGACGCCGCGGACCTGCTCGAGGGCGAGCAGGTGACCATCGTCGACATCGACAACGGCGCCCGCCTGGTCACCTACGCCATCACCGGCGAGCGCGGCAGCGGCGTCATCGGAATCAACGGCGCCGCAGCGCATTTGGTGCATCCCGGCGACCTGGTGATCCTGATCGCGTACGGCGCCATGGAGGACGCCGAGGCGCGCGCCTACCGGCCGAAGATCGTGTTCGTCGACGCCGCCAACAAGCCCGTCGACCTCGGCCACGACCCGGCATTCGTCCCGGCGGACGCGTCGGAGCTACTCGACCCGCGGATCGGTGCGCGGTAGCCGTGCTGCTCGCCATCGACGTCCGCAACACGCACACCGTCGTCGGACTGATCTCTGGCTCCAAGGAGCACGCAAAGGTCGTGCAGCAGTGGCGGATCCGCACCGAACCGGAGATCACCGCGGACGAATTGGCGCTGACCATCGACGGCCTCATCGGTGACGATTCCGAGCGGCTGACCGGCGCCGCCGCGCTGTCTACCGTCCCGTCGGTGCTGCACGAGGTGCGGATCCTGCTCGACCAGTACTGGCCGTCGGTGCCGCACGTGCTCATCGAGCCCGGCGTCCGCACCGGCATCCCGCTGCTCGTCGACAACCCGAAAGAAGTGGGCGCCGACCGAATCGTCAACTGCCTGGCGGCTTATCACAAGTTCGGCAAGGCGGCCATCGTCGTCGATTTCGGATCCTCCATCTGCGTCGACGTGGTGTCGGCCAAGGGGGAGTTCCTCGGCGGCGCCATCGCCCCCGGAGTCCAGGTCTCGTCGGACGCCGCCGCGGCGCGCTCGGCGGCACTGCGCCGCGTCGAGCTGACCCGCCCCCGTTCGGTGGTCGGGAAGAACACCGTCGAATGCATGCAGGCCGGGGCGGTGTTCGGCTTCGCCGGGCTGGTCGACGGCCTGGTGCAGCGCATCTGCGAGGACGTGAACGGGTTTTCCGGTGACCTGGGGGATCAGTTCGTGGTGGTGGCGACCGGTCACACCGCGCCGCTGCTGCTGCCCGAGCTGCACTGCGTCAGCCACCACGACCAGCACCTCACCCTGCATGGCCTGCGGCTGGTGTTCGAACGCAACCGCGACGCCCAGCGCGGCCGGCTGAAGACCGCGCACTGAGCCGCGTTCCGCGTCGGGCCTTGCGTGCGGCGCGCCGTCAGCTTTGAGTCCGAAAGCACTTTTCAAGCGCCCAGCGCAGGCTCGACGCCGTCGGCGCCGGCTCGACGCCGCGTCCTTTAAGCTGGCACGTCGTGAGCGCTGACCAGCCGGGGGGCGAGCCCGACCTTCCAGAGCAGTTCCGGATCCGCCGGGACAAGCGCGCTCGTCTGCTCGACGAGGGCGTCGATCCCTATCCCGTTGCCGTCGAGCGCACCCACACCCTGGCCGAGGTGCGCGCCGCCCATCCCGACCTGCCCATCGACACCGCCACCGACGACGTCGTCGGCGTCGCCGGCCGGGTCATCTTCGCGCGCAACTCCGGCAAGTTGTGCTTTGCGACACTCCAGGACGGCGACGGCACCACCCTGCAGGTGATGCTGAGCCTCGACAAGGTCGGGAAGCAGGCGCTCGACGCGTGGAAGGCCGACGTCGACCTCGGTGACCTCGTCTTCGTGCACGGCAACGTGATCAGCTCACGACGCGGCGAACTATCGGTGCTGGCCGACTCGTGGCGGATGGCCGCGAAGGCGCTGCGTCCACTGCCGGTCGCGCACAAGGAGATGAGCGAAGAGTCGCGGGTGCGGCAGCGCTACGTCGACCTGATCGTCCGGCCCCAGGCGCGCACGGTGGCGCGGCAACGGATCGCCGTTATCCGCGCGATCCGCAACGCGCTGGAACGGCGCGGCTTTCTCGAAGTCGAAACCCCGATGTTGCAGACGCTGGCCGGCGGGGCGGCGGCCCGGCCGTTCATCACCCATTCCAATGCGCTGGACATCGATCTCTACCTGCGGATCGCGCCGGAACTGTTCCTCAAGCGCTGCATCGTCGGCGGATTCGACAAGGTCTTCGAGCTAAATCGAGTGTTCCGAAACGAGGGGGCCGATTCCACTCATTCTCCGGAATTCTCCATGTTGGAGACGTATCAGACGTACGGCACCTATGACGATTCAGCACTGGTGACACGTGAGCTTATTCAAGAGGTGGCCGACGAGGCGATCGGAACCCGACAACTGCCGTTGCCGGACGGCAGTGTCTACGACATAGACGGCGAATGGGCGTCGATGCAAATGTACCCTTCGCTGTCCGCCGCGCTCGGCGAGGAGATCACACCCGAGACGACCGTCGAACGGCTGTGGTCCATCGCCGACAAGCTGGGGCTGGAGATCCCACGCGACCGCGGTTACGGGCACGGCAAGCTCGTCGAGGAACTGTGGGAGCACACGGTGGGCAACGAGCTGAGCGCGCCCACCTTCGTCAAGGATTTCCCTGTCGAGACAACACCTTTGACCCGCCAGCACCGCAGCATCCCGGGCGTCACCGAGAAGTGGGACCTCTACCTGCGCGGGGTCGAATTGGCCACGGGGTACTCCGAGCTGAACGATCCGATCGTGCAGCGCGAGAGGTTCGCCGCCCAGGCCCGCGCCGCGGCCGCCGGGGACGACGAGGCGATGGCGCTGGACGAAGACTTTCTCGCCGCGCTCGAGTATGGGATGCCGCCGTGCACGGGAACCGGAATGGGTATCGATCGGTTGTTGATGTCTTTGACCGGGTTGTCAATTAGAGACACAGTTTTGTTCCCGATTGTGCGTCCACACAGCAGTTGAAAGCTCAACTGTACGCGTTGCCGCCGGATTGAGTATGCTGCCTTGATATGGCAGATTGGTGACCGGGGAGGTCAGTCCCAACTGCTCAGCAACTGCTCAGGACGAAACGCGAGGGTAAGCCAATGGCGAAAAAAGTGACCGTTACGTTGGTCGATGATTTCGACGGGTCGGGTGCAGCCGACGAAACAGTTGAATTCGGGCTTGACGGGGTGACCTATGAGATTGACCTTTCGTCCAAGAATGCCGCGAAACTCCGCAACGATTTGAAGCAATGGGTCGCCGCGGGCCGTCGCGTCGGCGGCCGCCGGCGCGGCCGTTCCGGCTCGGGCCGCGGGCGCGGCGCGATCGACCGCGAGCAGAGCGCCGCGATCCGCGAGTGGGCGCGCCGCAACGGGCACAACGTGTCCACGCGCGGCCGCATCCCGGCCGACGTCATCGACGCGTTCCACGCGGCCACCTAAGCCGACGGTCAACCGGCGCCCCGGCGTGACGGCTGGGGCGCCGGTTGTTTCACTTTCGCTGGCGGCGAAAACCTCGCCGGCCGACGCGGAAACGCTTTGGTGGTTTTTTCCGTTTAACTGTTGCGGCTTTGTTCAACAGGGGAGACGCGGCCTGGACCGCCAGCCACCGCAACGTTAGGAACCCTGGCCTGGCGACCATTACAGTGGATGGCAGGTACGCGATGCCGAAAGCTGTACCGATGGTGAGGGAGAGCAGGTAACCACCGATGTTCGAAAGATTTACCGACCGTGCCCGCAGGGTGGTCGTCCTGGCGCAAGAAGAGGCCCGGATGCTCAACCACAACTACATCGGCACCGAGCACATCTTGTTGGGCTTGATCCACGAGGGCGAAGGCGTTGCGGCCAAGTCGCTGGAATCGCTGGGGATCTCGCTCGAGGGGGTCCGCAGCCAGGTCGAGGAGATTATCGGCCAGGGCCAGCAGGCGCCGTCGGGCCACATCCCGTTCACCCCGCGCGCCAAGAAGGTCCTGGAGCTCAGCCTGCGCGAGGCGCTGCAACTGGGCCACAACTACATCGGCACCGAGCACATCCTGCTGGGCCTGATCCGCGAGGGCGAGGGCGTGGCCGCGCAGGTGCTGGTCAAGCTGGGCGCCGAGCTGACCCGGGTGCGCCAGCAGGTGATCCAGCTGCTGAGCGGCTACCAGGGCAAGGAGGCCGCGGAGGCCGGCACCGGTGGCCGCGGCGGCGAGTCGGGCAGCCCGTCGACGTCGCTGGTGCTCGACCAGTTCGGGCGCAACCTGACGGCGGCCGCGATGGAGGGCAAGCTGGACCCCGTCATCGGCCGCGAGAAGGAAATCGAGCGGGTGATGCAGGTGCTGAGCCGGCGCACCAAGAACAACCCGGTGCTGATCGGCGAGCCCGGGGTCGGCAAGACGGCCGTGGTCGAGGGACTGGCGCAGGCAATCGTGCACGGCCAGGTCCCGGAGACCTTGAAGGACAAGCAGCTCTACACGCTGGACCTGGGGTCGCTGGTGGCCGGTTCTCGCTACCGGGGTGACTTCGAGGAACGCCTGAAGAAGGTGCTCAAGGAGATCAACACCCGCGGCGACATCATCCTGTTCATCGACGAGCTGCACACGCTGGTCGGTGCCGGCGCCGCCGAGGGCGCGATCGACGCCGCGTCCATCCTGAAGCCCAAGCTGGCCCGGGGTGAGCTGCAGACGATCGGCGCGACCACGCTCGACGAGTACCGCAAGTACATCGAGAAGGACGCCGCCCTGGAGCGCCGGTTCCAGCCGGTGCAGGTCGGGGAGCCGACGGTGGAGCACACCATCGAGATCCTCAAGGGACTGCGCGACCGCTACGAGGCGCACCACCGGGTGTCGATCACCGACTCGGCGATGGTGGCCGCCGCCACGCTGGCCGACCGCTACATCAACGACCGGTTCCTGCCGGACAAGGCGATCGACCTGATCGACGAGGCGGGCGCCCGCATGCGGATCCGCCGGATGACCGCGCCGCCAGACCTGCGCGAGTTCGACGAGAAGATCGCCGAGGCGCGCCGCGAGAAGGAATCGGCGATCGACGCCCAGGACTTCGAGAAGGCGGCCAGCCTGCGCGACCGCGAAAAGCAGCTGGTGGCCCAGCGGGCCGAGCGCGAAAAGCAGTGGCGTTCGGGCGATCTCGACGTGGTCGCCGAGGTCGACGACGAGCAGATCGCCGAGGTGCTGGGCAACTGGACCGGCATCCCGGTGTTCAAGCTGACCGAGGCCGAGACCACGCGCCTGCTGCGCATGGAGGACGAGCTGCACAAGCGGATCATCGGCCAGGAGGACGCGGTCAAGGCCGTGTCGAAGGCGATCCGCCGCACCCGCGCCGGGTTAAAGGACCCGAAGCGGCCGTCGGGCTCGTTCATCTTCGCCGGCCCGTCGGGTGTCGGTAAGACCGAGCTGTCCAAGGCGCTGGCCAACTTCCTGTTCGGCGACGACGACGCGCTCATCCAGATCGACATGGGCGAGTTCCACGACCGGTTCACCGCGTCGCGGCTGTTCGGCGCCCCGCCGGGATACGTCGGCTACGAGGAGGGCGGCCAACTCACCGAGAAAGTGCGGCGCAAGCCGTTCTCGGTGGTGCTGTTCGACGAGATCGAGAAGGCGCACCAGGAGATCTACAACAGCCTGTTGCAGGTGCTCGAGGACGGCCGGCTCACCGACGGCCAGGGCCGCACGGTCGACTTCAAGAACACCGTGCTGATCTTCACGTCCAACCTCGGCACGTCCGACATCTCCAAGCCGGTGGGCCTGGGCTTCACCCAGGGTGGCGGTGAGAACAACTACGAGCGGATGAAGCAGAAGGTCAACGACGAGCTGAAGAAGCACTTCCGCCCGGAGTTCCTCAACCGCATCGACGACATCATCGTCTTCCACCAGCTGACCCGCGACGAGATCATCCGGATGGTCGACCTGATGATCAGCCGGGTCGCGGGCCAGCTCAAGAGCAAGGACATGGATCTGGAGCTGACCGACAAGGCCAAGGCGTTGCTGGCCAAGCGCGGCTTCGACCCGGTGCTGGGTGCCCGCCCGCTGCGGCGCACCATCCAGCGCGAGATCGAGGACCAGCTGTCCGAAAAGATCCTTTTCGAGGAGGTCGGACCCGGTCAGGTCGTCACGGTCGACGTCGACAACTGGGACGGCGAGGGCTCCGGCGAGGACGCGGTGTTCACGTTCACCGGGACTCGCAAGCCGCCGCCCGAGCCGGATCTCGCCAAGGCCGGGGCGCACGCCGCACCCGAAACGCAGTAGCGATGGCAGCAAACGGGCGGTTGATCCCTGACGGGATTGGCCGCCCGTTTCGCTGTGTGAGGACGCCGGTGCGCGCGGTCCCGGTCACCGATGGCGCCGAGCACACCGCAAGCAAGCCGGGGGTGCGGCGTCGCCCCGCCGCGGCACCCACGACCGGTCTACACTGACCACACGACAAATCGATGGGCAACGGAATCCTGGTGAAATCCCAGAACGGTCGCGCCACTGTCACAGTCAGACCCGTGGCCCGTCGACATCCACCAAGCGGGACGCGGCATCCCCGGAAGGAGCCATCCATGTCTAATCGCCCTGCGGCGTCGGCCCGCACCCGGTCGGTCGATCTCTCGGCGGCCAGCGCCGCGCTATGGCTGGCGGCGACCGCCTTCCTGGCGCTGCTGGCGCTGTACTTCGTCGGGATCGACCAGGGTGCGGTGTCGTTGTTCGGCAGCGACTCGCACGTCCACGAATTCGTCCACGACGCGCGCCACCTGCTCGGCTTCCCCTGCCACTGATCGCGTGGAGAAGCGGCTGATCGCGCGCGGTCTGCTGGCCGGCGCAGTCGGGGCCGTGCTGGCGTTCCTGTTCGCGCGCGTCTGCGCCGAGCCGGCGATCGGCCGCGCGATCGCCTTCGAGGATGGCCGCGCCGACGCCGAAAACGCCCACGGTGTGCACGAGCACGGCGCGGAGCTGTTCACTCGCGGGGTGCAGGCCAACGCCGGCTTGGGATTCGGGGTGCTGATCTTCGGTGTCGCGATGGGCGCCCTGCTCGCGGTGGTGTTCTGCGTCCTCGCCGGCCGCGCGAGGGGCATTGGGGCGCGCCGGCTTTCGCTGCTGTTGGCGGCGGGCGCCTTCGTCGCGGTGTATCTGGTGCCGTTCGTCAAATACCCGCCCAACCCGCCGGCGGTGGGCCAGGCCGACACAATCCGCGCGCGCACCGGCTGGTATCTGGTGATGGTGCTGGCATCAGTGGTGCTCGCGGCGGGCGCCGTGTGGCTGGCGCGCCGCCTCGATGCCCGGCTCGGCGCATGGAACGGAACGCTGGTCGCGGCGGGGGCTTATTTGGTGGCCGTCGCGGTAGTCGGGGTGGTGCTGCCCGCCGTCGACGAGACGCCCGGCCCGTTGCGCGACGCCTCCGGCGCGATCGCGTATCCGGGCTTTCCCGCCGACGTGCTCTACGAGTTCAGGTTGGTCTCGCTGGGCGCGCAGCTGGTGTTGTGGGCCGCCATCGGTTTGGTGTTCGGGACGCTTGCCCGACGGGCGCTGGAGGAACGAGTCCCCGCGTGAGCGGCGTCGTCCGGCTGACGATGGTCTCGCACGCGATGACCGACGCCATGGCCGCCGGGCGTTTTCCCGCCGACGAACCCCTGAACGACATCGGCGGGCGGCGGGTGAAAAGCCTTGACACCAAAGCCGACAACCGTCACCTGACCGCACCCGAGCGCCGTGCCCGCCAAACCGCGCAACTGTTGGGGCTGCGCGCCGACACGGAGCCCCGGCTGGCCGACCTCGACTGCGGGCAGTGGCGCGGGCGCACGCTCAAACAGCTCAGCCCCGAAGACCTCGCGGCGTGGCTGACCGAACCGGCCCGCGCGCCGCATGGCGGTGAGTCGATCGTCGAGCTGATCCAGCGGGTGGCCGGCTGGCTGGAGTCACTCACCGAGCACACGGTCGCGGTGACCCATCCGGCGGTGATCCGGGCCGCCATCCTGCACGCCCTCGCCGCGCCGCCGAACGCCTTCTGGCGCATCGACATTGCGCCGGTCAGCTGCACGGTGCTGCATTTCCGTGACGGCCGCTGGACGCTGCGTTTGTGACGTGGTCATTTCACCGGGATCGGAGACGTCCAGAACGACGGCGCCCGCGCCGCTAGCGCGGTGCAATAAGCGCAAAGACCTGCTTGGCGACCTGCAACATCCAGCCCGTGACGTTCGGCCCGTGATCGCGGGGCCAGTTCAGCTGGAAGCTGACCACCCACGGCTGGCCGGTCTTGTCGACGGCGTACCAGCTGAACGTCAGATCACCGGGCAGGCCACCGGCTTTCGCACCGATGTACGGCCACACGTTGCGGTCGAGCTGGATACCCGACACCGCCGAGAGGATCTGCCGGACCGGCGCCGCCGCGCCGACCGCGTCGGCCTGCAGCGCCGCGTGGACGCGGCAGATGTCCTCGGCGTTGCCGTACCACTCCGCGCCGAAGCTCGAGGCCGGGGTGTGCGCGCGAGTCGGATCCGGATGATACGGAGTCGAATTCGCCTGCTCCAGCAGCCGGGCGCGGACTTGGGGCGATCCGCGCTTCCATTGGTCACGCAGATCCGGCTGACCCCAGCCGACGGAAAACAGCTCGTACATGGTGGGAAACGGCGTCATGCTGGCCGGGTCGTGATGGCCGGCGGTGACGAGCGCGTCCTCGACGGCGTGGGTGCCCATCCGCTCGATCAGCAGGTCCGTGGCCATGTTGTCGCTCGTGGCGATCATTTTCTCCGCCGCCGTGCGGACCGAAACATGGTCTCCCGCAGTCAAAGCCAGGCCAGACGAGCCCACGGCCGTGCTCTTGTCGGTGACTGTCATCTGGTCGTCCCACGACACGGTCCCGCTTTTGACCGCACCGGCCAGGGCGTGCAGCACGTACAGCTTGAAAATCGATGCCAGCGGCAAGGATTCGCCGGTGTTGGTTCCGGCGACCGGGTCGCAGTGCCCGTCGTCGACCTTGGCGACCTGGTACGAATAGCGGGCGCCGGTCTTACCCAACACCGCGTCGACGTCGTGCCACGAGCTGACCTTCGGCGCCTGGGTGTCGACGTCGAACCGGTCGACGCGGCCGTCGTCGTCGGTGTGTATCCGGATGTCTTGTCGCGCGCCGTACGAAGAGATCAGGTGCAGCGTGGCCACGCTGGCGCTGATGTCCACGCCGTCGAGGGTGAAGGGGCGGTCCCACCACAACCCCTCCATGGTGGTTTTGACCGTGTCGACCTTGTCGGGCGCGGCCAAGGTGCCGACCCCGATTGGGCCGATGGGCCAGTCGGAGTTGAGCATGTCCAGCGTCTGCTGCGCCCGGATGCCGGGGGGCGTCCGGGTGTCAATCTGGCGGCCCGGATCCGCGGCGTTCGCATGCGGGGAGGGGGGCGGTGCGCAACCCGGCGCCAGGGTCACCACCAGTGCCGCGGCGGCGCTCAACGCCGCGACGCGGCGCCGCGCCGGCCGAGCGCTAGTCAGTCTGGTCGTTCCCGGCAACGTCCAGCACGACCTCGAATTCCAGCAGCGATGCGCCAGTCGCCACCGGGTCGGCGCGGTGCCCGGCATGGGCCTCGATGGCGGGGCCGGTCGCCCACGCCTGGAACGCCTCGTCGGACTCCCAGTGCGTCAGCACGAAGTAGCGGTCCTCGCCCTTGATCGGGCGTAGCAGCTGGAAGCCGAGGAAGCCGGGTTGGTTCTCCACGGCGTGCGCGCGGTGGGCGAACCGCTTTTCCAGTTCGGGACCGGCATCCGCCGGAACCTCGATTGCGTTAATCTTCACCACTTGCGGCATTCCGCTAGGCTACCGCGACCCTCCACTTGCCGGGATCGAGGGCGGGCCACGCAAGATGGTGTCATGCCCAGCGATCTGCTGACCTGCCACGGAGGCCGCGGCGAACCGCTGGTGCTGGTCCACGGCCTGATGGGGCGGGGCACCACTTGGCCGCGTCAGCTTCCGTGGCTGACGCGGCTGGGCACCGTGTACACCTACGACGCCCCGTGGCACCGCGGCCGTGACGTCGAGGATCCGCACCCGATCAGCACCGAACGCTTCGTGGCCGACCTGGCCGAGGCGGTCGCCGGGGTGGGTGCGCCGGCCAGGCTGGTCGGGCACTCCATGGGCGCATTGCATTCGTGGTGCCTGGCCGCCGATCACCCGGAGCTGGTTTCGGCGCTGGTGGTCGAGGACATGGCGCCGGACTTCCGCGGCCGCACCACCGGGCCGTGGGAGCCGTGGCTGCACGCGCTGCCCGTCGAATTCGGTTCCGCCGAGCAGGTTTACGCCGAATTCGGGCCCGTCGCCGGGCGGTACTTCCTGGACGCCTTCGACCGCACCGAGACCGGTTGGCGGTTGCACGGCCACACCTCGCGATGGATCGAGATCGCCGCGGAGTGGGGCACCCGCGACTACTGGGCGCAGTGGCGAGACGCGCGGGTGCCGGCGCTGCTCATCGAGGCCGGCAACTCCGTCACCCCGCCGGGCCAGATGCGCACCATGGCCGAAACCGGTGCCGCCACTCGCTATCTGCGTGTCCCGCACGCCGGTCACCTGATCCACGACGAGGCGCCTGAGGCGTACCGCCAAGCGGTCGAGTCGTTCCTGAGCGTCACCGCCGACCGGTGAGGCCCACCGCCACGACCGTACTGATGGGATTTCGGCAGCCCGAGGTGGCGGCGACGAGCACGGTGGCGTGCCGGCTGCGGCGATGAACCGGCCCGGGTGGGCCCGAAGCCGCACACCTGATAAGTTCTTCAACTGTTAAAACGTAGGAATTATCGAGTCTTCAGGAGAACTGTGGTGTCCGAGCCGCTCAACAAGGTCAAGGCCGAGTTCTTCAAGACGTTGGGCCATCCGGCGCGCATCAGGGTTCTCGAGCTTCTCGTCACCGGGGACAAAACGGTCGCCGAACTGCTACCCGAGGTCGGGCTGGAGTCGTCGAATCTGTCCCAGCAGTTGGGCGTGTTGCGCCGCGCCGGTGTTGTCGACGCGCACCGAGACGGCAACACGATGATCTACTCGCTCGCCTCACCCGATATCGCCGAACTGCTCTTGGTGGCCCGCAAGGCGCTCACCGGGGTGCTCAGCGACCGTGTGGCGGTGTTGGAGGACCTGCGCGCCGGAAGCGCGCAGTAGCGGCCATGGGTTGGATTCGTAAGGCGTTTGCCATCGGTCGGATCGCCGAGCCGGCCCCCGCCCGGCCGCCGCTGACAGCGGAACCTATTGCGGGAGTGCGTGGTTCGCTGCAACTCCGACACGTCGATGCCGGTTCGTGCAACGCCTGTGAGGTGGAGGTCTCGGGCGCGTTCGGGCCGGTATATGACGCCGAGCGGTTCGGCGCCCGGTTGGTGGCCTCGCCGCGCCACGCGGACGCGCTGCTGGTGACCGGTGTCGTGACCCGAAACATGGCGGGGCCCTTGAGGGCAACGCTCGAGGCGACGCCGCACCCGCGGCGGGTGATCGCCTGCGGGGATTGCGCCTGCAACGGCGGCGTGTTCACCGACGGCTATGGCGTGGTCGGCGCGGTGGCGGACGTGGTGCCCGTCGATCTGGAAATACCCGGATGTCCGCCGACCCCGGCGGAGATCGTCGCGGCGCTGAGATCGGTCACCGGCAAGTGACCGCCGCACTGGCGACCGAGGCGGCACCCGCGCCAGATCCGATGGTCAGCAAGGACTTTGGGCCCTTCATTGCGGGAGTGCTGACGTCGTTGCTGGGGGGCCTGGGCCTGTGGGCGGGGTTGCTGGGGGTGTCGGGGTCGGTTCGTTCGGTGCGGATCGGCTGGTTGGTTCCCCTTTCCGGGGTGCAGCTGAACCTGGACCCGTTGGGCGGGTTCTTCATGACCATCACCGGCGCGGTCATGGTCGCCGTCGGGATGTACGTGATCGGCTACGGCCGTCACGGGCACCTGAGCCGGTTCGCCCTTGCGGTGCTGCCGGCGTTCGGCGCGGCGATGCTGCTGCTGCCCGCCGCGGGCTCGGTGACCACCTTCCTGCTGGCCTGGGAGCTGATGGCGGTCACGTCGCTGGTGCTGGTGCTGGCCGATCACACCCGACCGGAGGTTCGGTCCGCCGCGCTGGTGTACGCGGTCATGACGCAGGCGGGGTTCGCGGTGATCCTGGTCGGACTGATGGTGCTGGCCGCGGCCGGGCACGCGGACCGGTTCGCCGATTTCCGAAGCGTTCCGGACGGCGTGCGCACTGCGGTCTTCCTGTTGACGGTGGCGGGGTTCGGGTCGAAGGCCGGGCTGGTGCCCCTGCACGCCTGGCTGCCGCGCGCCCACCCGGAGGCCCCCAGCGCGGTGTCGGCGCTGATGAGCGCGGCCATGGTCAACATGGGCGTGTACGGCATCTGCCGCGTCGACCTGCAGCTGCTGGGCCCGGGACCACGGTGGTGGGGACTCGTGTTGATGGTCTTCGGCGGGGCGTCGGCGCTTTACGGCGTCGTCGAGGCTTCGGTCGCCACGGATCTCAAACGGCTGCTTGCCTATTCGACGACCGAGAACCTGGGCTTGGTCACGCTGGCCTTGGGCGCGGCGACGTTGTTCGCGGCCTCGGGCGCGCACGCACAGGCGACGATCGCCGCGGCCGCGGCCATGCTGCACCTGGTCGCGCACGCCGCGTTCAAGAGCCTCGGGTTCATGGCCGCCGGCTCGGTCCTGGTCGCCACCGGCCTGCGCGACCTTGACCGGCTGGGTGGGCTGGCCCGCCGAATGCCGTTGACCACCACCATGTTCGGGGTGGCCGCCCTGGGGGCGTGCGGGCTCCCCCTGGGCGCCGGCTTCGTCAGCGAATGGCTGCTCGTCCAGTCGCTGATCCACACCGCGCCCGGGCCCGGCACCGTTTTGGCGCTGGCCGCGCCGCTGGCGGTGGGCGCGGTCGCCCTCACCACGGGGGTGGGGGTCGCCGCGATGGTCAAGGCGTTCGGCATCGGATTCCTCGCACGGCCGCGCGACCCGCGGGCCGCCCGGGCGAGCGAGGCTCCCCGCGCGATGCTGGCCGGCATGGTCGCCGCGGCGGCCGGTTGCGTCGTGCTGGCGGTGGCGCCGTCGGTGGTGGCACCCGCGCTGCGTCGGGTGATCGCCGCGCTGCCGGCCGGCCGCGCCGTGCAATTGGGCGATTTCGGTGCCGTGGTGCGCCTGCCGCTGTTGCAGGGTTCGATCGCGCCCGCGGTGATTGCCGGCGGTGTCTGCGTTGCGTCAGCGACCGTCGCGGTGGTGTCCCGGTGCCGGCGGGGCCGACCGGCTCCGGTGACATCGCCGCTATGGGCTTGCGGCGCAGACGGTCTCACCGCCCGGATGGAATACACGGCGACCTCTTTTGCCGAGCCGCTGCAACGGATCTTCGACGATGTCCTGCGCCCCGACACCGATATCGAGATCACCCACGTCGCCGAATCGCGGTATCTGGCCGACAAGATCACGTTCCGAACCCGGATCGCCGACGCCATCGAGGAGCGCCTGTACGCGCCGGTGACCCGGGCGGTGCGGGCCGCGGCCGAAGCGGTGCGGCGCGCCCACAACGGCAGCGTGCACCTGTATTTGTCCTACGGCGCGCTGGGCGTGCTGATCGTGCTGGTGGTCGCCCGATGAACGTCCTGAGCTATCTCGCGGGTGCGGCGCAGATCGGCGCGGTGGCCGCCGGGGCGCCGCTGGTGGTCGGCCTGACCCGGCAGGTGCACGCGCGCTGGGAGGGCCGCGCCGGTGCCGGCGTCATGCAGCCGTGGCGCGACATACTCAAACAGCTTGGCAAGCAACGGGTCACGCCGACCGGCACCACGGTGGTGTTCGCGGCCGCGCCCGCCGTGGTCGCGGGTTCGACGTTGCTGATCGCCGCGATCGCGCCGTTGGTCGCCACGGGGTCTCCGCTGGACGCCAGCGCCGACCTGTTCGCGATCGTCGGCCTGTTGTTCGTGGGCACCGTCGCGCTGACCCTGGCCGGCATCGACACCGGCACCTCGTTCGGCGGGATGGGCGCCAGCCGCGAGATCACCATCGCCGCGCTGGTCGAACCCACCATCCTGCTCGCCGTGTTCGCGCTGTCCATGCCGGCCGGGTCGGCCAATCTCGGTGCCCTGGTGGCGCATACGATGTCCCATCCGGACCAGTCGGTGTCGCTGGTCGCCGTGTTGGCGTTCGCGGCGCTGGCGATCGTGATCGTCGCCGAGACCGGTCGGCTGCCGGTGGACAATCCGGCCACCCATCTCGAACTGACCATGGTGCATGAGGCGATGGTGCTGGAATACGCCGGTCCGCGCCTGGCGCTGGTCGAGTGGGCGGCCGGCATGCGGCTGACCGTGCTGCTAGCGCTGCTGGCAAACCTGTTCGCGCCGTGGGGGATTGCCGGTGACCGGCCCGGCGTGGTGGACATTTTCGTCGGGGTTGCGGCGTTGGTGGCCAAGGTGGCGCTGCTGGCGGGGCTGCTCGCGACCGTCGAGGTGTTCGTCGCCAAGCTGCGCCTGTTCCGGGTGCCCGAACTGCTGGCCGGGTCGTTTCTGCTGTCGTTGCTCGCGGTCACGGCCGCCAACTTCTTCGCGGGGCCGGCATGACGTACGGCGGCTTCGCGGTGCTCATCGACCTGGCGGCCGGCGGCCTGATCCTGGCGGCGGTGTTGATCGTGTGGCGGCGCGACCTGGGGGCCATCATCCGGCTGCTGGCCTGCCAGGGCGTCGCCCTGGCGGCAATCCCCGTCGTGCGCGGCGCCTACGACGGCGACGGCGCACTCGTCGCCGTCGGCGCCGCCGTGCTGGTATTGCGGGGCGCGATACTGCCGCGGTTGCTGGCCCGGGCGATCGGGGCCGAGCCGCAGTCCCGGCGGGAATCCACCCCGCTGCTGAACACCGCCGCCTCGCTGTTGGTCGCGGCGGGGTTGACCCTGGTCGCGTTCGCCGCGGCCGAACCCTTGGTCAAGCTGCAGCCCGCCGCCTCCACGAATGCCGTTCCGGCCGCCACCGCCGTGGTGCTGATCGCGCTGTTCGTGATGGTCACACGGCGGCACGCGCTATCGCAGGCCGCCGGATTTCTGATGCTGGACAACGGGATTGCGGCCACAGCGTTCCTGCTGACCGCAGGGGTGCCGCTGGTGGTCGAACTCGGCGCCTCGCTGGACGTGCTATTCGCCGTCATCGTGATCGGGGTGCTGACCGGCCGGCTGTCCCGCGCCTTCGGCGGCGCCGACCTAGACGCGCTGCAGGAGCTGCACGACTGATGACAGCGCTAGTGCTCGCCGCCATCCTGGCGCCGGTCGCCGCCTCGGTCGCCACCGTGGTCGCCGGGTGGCGCCGTTCGACCGCGGTGCTGATCGTCGCGTCGGCGCTGACGGTCCTCGGCTGTGGCGCCGCGCTGGGCATCGGTGTCGGATCGCGTACCGAGCTCGCGTTGGGCGGCTTGCTGCGGGTCGACGCGCTCACCGTCACCATGCTGATCGTCATCGGGGTCGTCGCCACCCTGGCAACGTGGGCGAGCGTCGGCTATGTCGGCGCCGAACTCGCGGACGGCCACACCGATGCCGGTGGCGTCCGGACCTACGGCGCGCTGACCGCAGCGTTTTTGGCGGCGATGGTTGTTGCGGTGTGCGCCAACAACATCGGCGTCATCTGGGTGGCGATCGAAGCCACCACGGTGATCACCGCCTTCCTCGTCGGACACCGTCGCACCCGCGGCGCGCTCGAAGCGACCTGGAAGTACGTCGTGATCTGCTCGGTGGGCATCGCCATCGCCTTTTTGGGCACCGTGCTGCTCTACTACGCCGCGCAGCATGCCGGCGCGCCGGCCGGGGCGGCGCTGAACCTGGACGTTCTGATGGCGCACGCCGGTCGGCTCGATCCCGGCACCGCGCGGCTGGCGGGCGGCCTGCTGCTGGTCGGCTACGGCGCCAAGGCCGGGCTGTTTCCGTTCCACACCTGGCTGGCCGACGCCCACAGCCAGGCCCCGGCGCCCGTTTCGGCGCTGATGAGCGGTGTGCTGTTGTCGGTGGCCTTCTCGGAACTGATTCGCATCAAACCGATCGTCGACGGCGCCACCAGCCACACCTTCCTGCGGTCGGGGCTGCTGGTGGTCGGGCTGGCGACGCTCGTCGTCGCCGCCCTGATGCTCACGCTGACGCCGGACGTCAAACGCATGCTCGCCTATTCGTCGATGGAGAACATGGGCCTGCTCGCGATCGCGGCGGCCGCCGGCACCACCCTGGCGGTCGCCGCGCTGCTGCTTCATGTGCTCGCCCACGGGCTCGGCAAAACCGTCCTGTTCCTGGCCAGCGGTCAGCTGCAGGCCGCGCACGGCTCAACCGCGATCGCCGATATCAGCAACGTGCTGAGGCGTTCCCGCCTGGTCGGCCTATCGCTTGCCGTCGGGGTGATCGCGCTGCTCGGAATGCCGCCCTTTGCGATGTTCGCCAGTGAGTTGGCCATGGTCCATTCGCTTGCCGACGCCCGGCTCACCTGGGCGCTCGCGGCCGGCATGCTGCTGGTCGCGATCGCCTTCGCCGCGCTGGCGCGCAACTCGGGGCGCCTGCTGTTCGGGGGCCCCGCCACCGCCGCCGCGATCCCGGTGCCACGAACGGTCGCCGCGGCCCTGGTCCTGGGTGTCGCGGCCTCGCTCGTCCTCGGCATCACCGCGGGCCCGCTCACCGGGCTTTTCACCGCCGCCGCCGGCGCCGTCGGGGTAGCGCCGTGATCGCAGACTGGGTGCGCCACCGGGCGTGCGAGGACAGCGTGGCCGAGATGGCAGAAGACCTGCTGTGCAAGGGTTTTCGGTTGGCACTTGTCGCCGCCCATGACGACGACGGAGCCTTTCGCGTCGTCTATCTGTTCCTGGCCGGGCGGCCGGATCGGCGCGTCGAGCTCGAATGCGTCGTGCCTAAAGACGCCCCGGCGGTGCGGTCGTTGGCATACCTGTCGTTCCCCGCAGGCCGATTCGAGCGCGAGATGGCGGACCTGTACGGGATCCGGCCGACGGGTCATCCCAAGCTGCGCCGGTTGGTGCGCCACGCGCACTGGCCCGACGACTGGTATCCGATGCGCAATGCGGTTGCGCCCGAACCGAAATTCGACGGATCCGGCCACTTTCCGTTCGTCCCGGTCGAGGGCCCCGGGGTGTACGAGATCCCGGTCGGCCCCGTCCACGCCGGCCTGATCGAACCCGGCCACTTCCGTTTCTCCGTCGCCGGCGAAACCGTGCTGCGGCTCAAGGCCCGGCTGTGGTTCGTCCACCGCGGGGTCGAAAAGCTCTTCGAAGGCCGGGTGGCCAGCGGCGCGGTCGAGCTTGCCGAACGCATCAGCGGCGACACCTCCGTCGCGCACGCGCTCGCGCACAGCCTCGCCGTCGAAGACGCGCTCGGGATCCGGCTTCCCGAACACGTGCACCGGCTGCGGGCGCTGCTGGTCGAGCTGGAAAGGCTCTACAACCACGCCACCGACATGGGCGCGCTGGCCAACGACGTCGGGTTCGCGATCGCCAACGCCCACGCTCAGCGCATCCGCGAACAACTGCTGCGGCTCAACGCGACCGTCACCGGGCATCGGTTCCTGCGTGGCGCCATCCGGCCGGGCGCGGTCACGCTGCGCGCCCTGCCCGATGTGGCTGTGCTGCAATCGATCGCGGCCGACGTCGCCGAGGTCGCCCAACTGACGCTGCGCAACAGCCTGGTCTACGACCGGTTCGCCGGGACGGCCGTCCTGCACTCCGAAGACGCCCGTGCCCTCGGGTGCCTCGGGTACGTCGCGCGCGCCAGCGGCATGCGCACCGACGCGCGGCTCGAACACCCCACGACCGCGCTGCCGGTGACCGAAATCGCCGCCGAGGAAGGCGACGTGCTGGCCCGCTACACCGTGCGCCGCGACGAATACGCCGCGTCCACCGACTTGGCATGCCACCTGGTCGAATCACACACGGGGCCGGTCGATTACGCGGCGACACCGGACCTGCCGCACGCGGCGAACCGCAGCGGCATCGGCATCGTCGAAGGGTGGCGCGGCACCGTCGTGCACCGCGTCGAGCTCGACGCGGCCAACCGCATCACCCGCGCCAAGGTCGTCGACCCGTCCTGGTTCAACTGGCCGGCGCTGCCCGTCGCGATGGCCGACACCATCGTTCCCGACTTCCCGTTGGCCAACAAGAGCTTCAACCAGTCCTACGCCGGCAACGATCTCTGAAACCCCGACGCTACCCCTCGCCGGCCAACGCGTACCGGCCGTCGGCGGTCCGCGTCACCAGGCCGTCGGCGAGCAGCGACTCCAGCGCCCGGTCACGCTGCGGCGGGTCAGTGAGCCACGCCACGTCCAGCTGGGCCCGGGTGACCGGAGAGTCGTTGCCGCGCAACACGTCCAGCAGGCGCCCGCGGGCCTGCCGGTCGGTGCCGGCGTAGGTCTGCACCCGGCGCGCCGGCCCCTCCGCCGGGGGAGATCCGGCCTCCCGCCACGCGCAGCGGGTGACCGGGCACAGCCCGCACCGCGGGGCCCGCGCTGTGCACACGATCGCGCCCAGCTCCATCAGCGCCGCCGAAAACG
Organism: Mycobacterium palustre; assembly: GCF_002101785.1. GTDB lineage: Bacteria > Actinomycetota > Actinomycetes > Mycobacteriales > Mycobacteriaceae > Mycobacterium > Mycobacterium palustre. Next base: position 60,097 of record NZ_LQPJ01000115.1, on the reverse strand, counting down.
TCGGCGCCCGTTCGTCATCCGGCATCAAGGCGGACACGGCGGCGTGGTCGCGCACCGCGGACGGCGCCCCGGCGTCGGCCAGGCCGTGAACGGCGCGGGCCAGCACCCGTCGCACGTTGGTGTCGACCACCGGCACCGGTCGCCGGTAGGCGAAGCAGGCGATCGCTCGCGCGGTGTAGCTGCCGATGCCGGGCAACGTCAGCAGGGTGTCGACGTCGGCGGGGACGACGTCGTCGTGGTCGCGGGCGATGACGGTGGCGCACTCGTGCAATCGCTTGGCCCGCCTGGGATAACCGAGCTTTCCCCACGCGCGCAGCACGTCGGCGGCGCTGGCGGCGGCGGTAGCCGACGGGGTGGGCCAGCGCCGCACCCAATCCGTCCAGATCGGCAGCACCCGCGCCACCGGCGTCTGCTGCAGCATGCACTCGCTGACCAGGATCTGCCACGCGGTGACGCCGGGTTCGCGCCAGGGCAGGTCGCGCCGCGACCGGTCGTACCAGCCGATCAGTTCGTCTGGCGAGACGGTCAGGTGCGTGTGCGGCATGATGCTTGCTATGCCGAACACCAGCCCGGTAACCGCGTGGAAAGCACTCAAAGAGGGTAACGAGCGGTTCGTCGCCGGGACGCCCCAGCATCCCAGCCAGAGCGTCGACCACCGGGCCAGCCTGGCCGCCGGGCAGAGGCCGACCGCGGTCGTGTTCGGCTGCTCGGACAGCCGGGTTGCCGCCGAGCTCATCTTCGACCAGGGCCTGGGTGACATGTTCGTCGTTCGCACCGCCGGGCAGGCCATCGACTCGGCGGTGCTGGGCTCCATCGAGTTCGCGGTGACGGTGCTCGACGTCCCCCTGATCGTGGTTTTGGGCCACAACAGCTGCGGTGCCGTGAAGGCTGCCTTGGCCGCGATCGAGGACGGCGCCATTCCCAGCGGCTTCGTGCGCGACGTGGTGGAGCGGGTGGCGCCGTCGGTCCTGATGGGCCGCCGCGACGGACTGAGCCGCGTCGACGAGTTCGAGGATCGGCACGTGTGCGAGACGCTGGCCCAACTCATGGAGCGTTCGTCGGCCATCTCGGGGCGGGTGTCGGCGGGGACGGTTGCGCTCGCGGGCGTCACCTATCACCTCGCCGACGGGCGCGCGGTGTTGGTCGACCACGTCGGCGACATAGGCGAATAGCACGCCGGGCCGCCAGCAAACATCGCGACACGCCGAGCGGGATGTAACAAATCGGCGTGACCTGGGCCTACGGTGTGACCGTGCTGGATCTGGAACCGCGTGGCCCGCTACCGACCGAGATCTATTGGCGGCGTCGGGGCCTGGCCCTGGGCATCGGGGTCGTCGTCGTCGGCGTCGTCGTCGCCACGGTCATCGCATTCATGGGCCACAGCGCGGGCGCCAAACCCGCCAGCGCCGACAAGCCCAACTCCGCACCGAGCAAGCCGGGCGCGCCCCCACCGCAGGCGCCTCCGCCGCCCGGACCCGCAGGCGCCGCGCCGGTCGCGCCGCCCGCGCAGGGGCTAAACCCCGAGTCACCCACGCCCACCGCCGCGGTCCAGCCGCCGCCGGTGCTCAAGGAGGGCGATGACTGCCCCGATTCGACGCTGGCCGTCAAGGGCCTGACCAACGCTCCGCAGTACTTCATCGGCGACCAGCCGAAGTTCACGATGGTGGTCACCAACATCGGGCTGGTGTCGTGCAAGCGCGACGTCGGGGCCTCGGTGCTGGCGGCCTACGTGTACTCGCTGGACAACAAGCGGCTGTGGTCCAACCTGGACTGCGCGCCGTCCAACGAGACCCTGATCAAGACGTTCACGCCCGGCGAGCAGGTGACGACGGCGGTGACCTGGACCGGGATGGGCTCGGCGCCGCACTGTCCGCTGCCGCGCCCGGCGATCGGCCCGGGCACCTACAACCTCGTCGTGCAGCTGGGCAACCTCCGTTCGCAGCCGGTGCCGTTCATCCTGAACCAGCCGCCACCGCCGCCCGGCCCGCTGCCCGGGCAGCGGGCCGGGCGGCGGTGGCGGCTGGTTCAGGATGAACGGCACCGGCTGCGAACGGAGGTTGCCCAGCTGCACGACGAGGTTGTAGGTGCCCGGGCCGATCGCCGGGCGCGGCAGCGGACAGTGCGGCGCCGAGCCCATCCCGGTCCAGGTCACCGCCGTCGTCACCTGCTCGCCGGGCGTGAACGTCTTGATCAGGGTCTCGTTGGACGGCGCGCAGTCCAGGTTGGACCACAGCCGCTTGTTGTCCAGCGAGTACACGTAGGCCGCCAGCACCGAGGCCCCGACGTCGCGCTTGCACGACACCAGCCCGATGTTGGTGACCACCATCGTGAACTTCGGCTGGTCGCCGATGAAGTACTGCGGAGCGTTGGTCAGGCCCTTGACGGCCAGCGTCGAATCGGGGCAGTCATCGCCCTCCTTGAGCACCGGCGGCGGCTGGACCGCGGCGGTGGGCGTGGGTGACTCGGGGTTTAGCCCCTGCGCGGGCGGCGCGACCGGCGCGGCGCCTGCGGGTCCGGGCGGCGGAGGCGCCTGCGGTGGGGGCGCGCCCGGCTTGCTCGGTGCGGAGTTGGGCTTGTCGGCGCTGGCGGGTTTGGCGCCCGCGCTGTGGCCCATGAATGCGATGACCGTGGCGACGACGACGCCGACGACGACGACCCCGATGCCCAGGGCCAGGCCCCGACGCCGCCAATAGATCTCGGTCGGTAGCGGGCCACGCGGTTCCAGATCCAGCACGGTCACACCGTAGGCCCAGGTCACGCCGATTTGTTACATCCCGCTCGGCGTGTCGCGATGTTTGCTGGCGGCCCGGCGTGCTATTCGCCTATGTCGCCGACGTGGTCGACCAACACCGCGCGCCCGTCGGCGAGGTGATAGGTGACGCCCGCGAGCGCAACCGTCCCCGCCGACACCCGCCCCGAGATGGCCGACGAACGCTCCATGAGTTGGGCCAGCGTCTCGCACACGTGCCGATCCTCGAACTCGTCGACGCGGCTCAGTCCGTCGCGGCGGCCCATCAGGACCGACGGCGCCACCCGCTCCACCACGTCGCGCACGAAGCCGCTGGGAATGGCGCCGTCCTCGATCGCGGCCAAGGCAGCCTTCACGGCACCGCAGCTGTTGTGGCCCAAAACCACGATCAGGGGGACGTCGAGCACCGTCACCGCGAACTCGATGGAGCCCAGCACCGCCGAGTCGATGGCCTGCCCGGCGGTGCGAACGACGAACATGTCACCCAGGCCCTGGTCGAAGATGAGCTCGGCGGCAACCCGGCTGTCCGAGCAGCCGAACACGACCGCGGTCGGCCTCTGCCCGGCGGCCAGGCTGGCCCGGTGGTCGACGCTCTGGCTGGGATGCTGGGGCGTCCCGGCGACGAACCGCTCGTTACCCTCTTTGAGTGCTTTCCACGCGGTTACCGGGCTGGTGTTCGGCATAGCAAGCATCATGCCGCACACGCACCTGACCGTCTCGCCAGACGAACTGATCGGCTGGTACGACCGGTCGCGGCGCGACCTGCCCTGGCGCGAACCCGGCGTCACCGCGTGGCAGATCCTGGTCAGCGAGTGCATGCTGCAGCAGACGCCGGTGGCGCGGGTGCTGCCGATCTGGACGGATTGGGTGCGGCGCTGGCCCACCCCGTCGGCTACCGCCGCCGCCAGCGCCGCCGACGTGCTGCGCGCGTGGGGAAAGCTCGGTTATCCCAGGCGGGCCAAGCGATTGCACGAGTGCGCCACCGTCATCGCCCGCGACCACGACGACGTCGTCCCCGCCGACGTCGACACCCTGCTGACGTTGCCCGGCATCGGCAGCTACACCGCGCGAGCGATCGCCTGCTTCGCCTACCGGCGACCGGTGCCGGTGGTCGACACCAACGTGCGACGGGTGCTGGCCCGCGCCGTTCACGGCCTGGCCGACGCCGGGGCGCCGTCCGCGGTGCGCGACCACGCCGCCGTGTCCGCCTTGATGCCGGATGACGAACGGGCGCCGACGTTTTCGGCGGCGCTGATGGAGCTGGGCGCGATCGTGTGCACAGCGCGGGCCCCGCGGTGCGGGCTGTGCCCGGTCACCCGCTGCGCGTGGCGGGAGGCCGGATCTCCCCCGGCGGAGGGGCCGGCGCGCCGGGTGCAGACCTACGCCGGCACCGACCGGCAGGCCCGCGGGCGCCTGCTGGACGTGTTGCGCGGCAACGACTCTCCGGTCACCCGGGCCCAGCTGGACGTGGCGTGGCTCACTGACCCGCCGCAGCGTGACCGGGCGCTGGAGTCGCTGCTCGCCGACGGCCTGGTGACGCGGACCGCCGACGGCCGGTACGCGTTGGCCGGCGAGGGGTAGCGTCGGGGTTTCAGAGATCGTTGCCGGCGTAGGACTGGTTGAAGCTCTTGTTGGCCAACGGGAAGTCGGGAACGATGGTGTCGGCCATCGCGACGGGCAGCGCCGGCCAGTTGAACCAGGACGGGTCGACGACCTTGGCGCGGGTGATGCGGTTGGCCGCGTCGAGCTCGACGCGGTGCACGACGGTGCCGCGCCACCCTTCGACGATGCCGATGCCGCTGCGGTTCGCCGCGTGCGGCAGGTCCGGTGTCGCCGCGTAATCGACCGGCCCCGTGTGTGATTCGACCAGGTGGCATGCCAAGTCGGTGGACGCGGCGTATTCGTCGCGGCGCACGGTGTAGCGGGCCAGCACGTCGCCTTCCTCGGCGGCGATTTCGGTCACCGGCAGCGCGGTCGTGGGGTGTTCGAGCCGCGCGTCGGTGCGCATGCCGCTGGCGCGCGCGACGTACCCGAGGCACCCGAGGGCACGGGCGTCTTCGGAGTGCAGGACGGCCGTCCCGGCGAACCGGTCGTAGACCAGGCTGTTGCGCAGCGTCAGTTGGGCGACCTCGGCGACGTCGGCCGCGATCGATTGCAGCACAGCCACATCGGGCAGGGCGCGCAGCGTGACCGCGCCCGGCCGGATGGCGCCACGCAGGAACCGATGCCCGGTGACGGTCGCGTTGAGCCGCAGCAGTTGTTCGCGGATGCGCTGAGCGTGGGCGTTGGCGATCGCGAACCCGACGTCGTTGGCCAGCGCGCCCATGTCGGTGGCGTGGTTGTAGAGCCTTTCCAGCTCGACCAGCAGCGCCCGCAGCCGGTGCACGTGTTCGGGAAGCCGGATCCCGAGCGCGTCTTCGACGGCGAGGCTGTGCGCGAGCGCGTGCGCGACGGAGGTGTCGCCGCTGATGCGTTCGGCAAGCTCGACCGCGCCGCTGGCCACCCGGCCTTCGAAGAGCTTTTCGACCCCGCGGTGGACGAACCACAGCCGGGCCTTGAGCCGCAGCACGGTTTCGCCGGCGACGGAGAAACGGAAGTGGCCGGGTTCGATCAGGCCGGCGTGGACGGGGCCGACCGGGATCTCGTACACCCCGGGGCCCTCGACCGGGACGAACGGAAAGTGGCCGGATCCGTCGAATTTCGGTTCGGGCGCAACCGCATTGCGCATCGGATACCAGTCGTCGGGCCAGTGCGCGTGGCGCACCAACCGGCGCAGCTTGGGATGACCCGTCGGCCGGATCCCGTACAGGTCCGCCATCTCGCGCTCGAATCGGCCTGCGGGGAACGACAGGTATGCCAACGACCGCATCGCCGGGGCGTCTTTAGGCACGACGCATTCGAGCTCGACGCGCCGATCCGGCCGCCCGGCCAGGAACAGATAGACGACGCGAAAGGCTCCGTCGTCGTCATGGGCGGCGACAAGTGCCAACCGAAAACCCTTGCACAGCAGGTCTTCTGCCATCTCGGCCACGCTGTCCTCGCACGCCCGGTGGCGCACCCAGTCTGCGATCACGGCGCTACCCCGACGGCGCCGGCGGCGGCGGTGAAAAGCCCGGTGAGCGGGCCCGCGGTGATGCCGAGGACGAGCGAGGCCGCGACACCCAGGACCAGGGCCGCGGCGACCGTTCGTGGCACCGGGATCGCGGCGGCGGTGGCGGGGCCCCCGAACAGCAGGCGCCCCGAGTTGCGCGCCAGCGCGGCGAAGGCGATCGCGACCAGCAGCATGCCGGCCGCGAGCGCCCAGGTGAGCCGGGCGTCGGCAAGCGAATGGACCATGGCCAACTCACTGGCGAACATCGCAAAGGGCGGCATTCCGAGCAGCGCGATCACCCCGACGGCAAGCGATAGGCCGACCAGGCGGGAACGCCTCAGCACGTTGCTGATATCGGCGATCGCGGTTGAGCCGTGCGCGGCCTGCAGCTGACCGCTGGCCAGGAACAGGACGGTTTTGCCGAGCCCGTGGGCGAGCACATGAAGCAGCAGCGCGGCGACCGCCAGGGTGGTGCCGGCGGCCGCCGCGATCGCGAGCAGGCCCATGTTCTCCATCGACGAATAGGCGAGCATGCGTTTGACGTCCGGCGTCAGCGTGAGCATCAGGGCGGCGACGACGAGCGTCGCCAGCCCGACCACCAGCAGCCCCGACCGCAGGAAGGTGTGGCTGGTGGCGCCGTCGACGATCGGTTTGATGCGAATCAGTTCCGAGAAGGCCACCGACAACAGCACACCGCTCATCAGCGCCGAAACGGGCGCCGGGGCCTGGCTGTGGGCGTCGGCCAGCCAGGTGTGGAACGGAAACAGCCCGGCCTTGGCGCCGTAGCCGACCAGCAGCAGGCCGCCCGCCAGCCGCGCGGTGCCGGGATCGAGCCGACCGGCGTGCGCCATCAGAACGTCCAGGTTCAGCGCCGCCCCGGCCGGCGCGCCGGCATGCTGCGCGGCGTAGTAGAGCAGCACGGTGCCCAAAAAGGCGATGGCGATGCCCACCGAGCAGATCACGACGTACTTCCAGGTCGCTTCGAGCGCGCCGCGGGTGCGACGGTGTCCGACGAGGAAGGCGGTGATCACCGTGGTGGCTTCGATCGCCACCCAGATGACGCCGATGTTGTTGGCGCACACCGCAACAACCATCGCCGCCAAAAACGCTGCGGTCAGCGCGCCGTAGGTCCGGACGCCACCGGCATCGGTGTGGCCGTCCGCGAGTTCGGCGCCGACATAGCCGACGCTCGCCCACGTTGCCAGGGTGGCGACGACCCCGATGACGATCAGCATGGTGACGGTGAGCGCGTCGACCCGCAGCAAGCCGCCCAACGCGAGCTCGGTACGCGATCCGACACCGATGCCCAGCGCGGCGCCACAGCCGAGGACCGTCAGCGCCGACGCGACGATCAGCACCGCGGTCGAACGGCGCCACCCGGCGACCACGGTGGCGACCGAGGCGGCGACCGGCGCCAGGATGGCGGCGAGCACTAGCGCTGTCATCAGTCGTGCAGCTCCTGCAGCGCGTCTAGGTCGGCGCCGCCGAAGGCGCGGGACAGCCGGCCGGTCAGCACCCCGATCACGATGACGGCGAATAGCACGTCCAGCGAGGCGCCGAGTTCGACCACCAGCGGCACCCCTGCGGTCAGCAGGAACGCTGTGGCCGCAATCCCGTTGTCCAGCATCAGAAATCCGGCGGCCTGCGATAGCGCGTGCCGCCGTGTGACCATCACGAACAGCGCGATCAGCACCACGGCGGTGGCGGCCGGAACGGCATTCGTGGAGGCGGCGGGCTGCAGCTTGACCAAGGGTTCGGCCGCGGCGAACGCGACCAGGGTCAACCCCGCCGCGACCAACAGCGAGGCGGCGGTGTTCAGCAGCGGGGTGGATTCCCGCCGGGACTGCGGCTCGGCCCCGATCGCCCGGGCCAGCAACCGCGGCAGTATCGCGCCCCGCAATACCAGCACGGCGGCGCCGACGGCGACGAGTGCGCCGTCGCCGTCGTAGGCGCCGCGCACGACGGGGATTGCCGCCAGGGCGACGCCCTGGCAGGCCAGCAGCCGGATGATGGCCCCCAGGTCGCGCCGCCACACGATCAACACCGCCGCCAGGATCAGGCCGCCGGCCGCCAGGTCGATGAGCACCGCGAAGCCGCCGTACGTCATGCCGGCCCCGCGAAGAAGTTGGCGGCCGTGACCGCGAGCAACGACAGCAGAAACGACCCGGCCAGCAGTTCGGGCACCCGGAACAGGCGCAGCTTGGCGACGAACACCTCGACGGTCGCGAGCAGCCCCGCCAGCAGCGCCACCTTGGCCACCAACGCCGCAACCCCGACGAAAATGTCCACCACGCCGGGCCGGTCACCGGCAATCCCCCACGGCGCGAACAGGTTTGCCAGCAGCGCTAGCAGCACGGTCAGCCGCATGCCGGCCGCCCACTCGACCAGCGCCAGGCGCGGACCGGCGTATTCCAGCACCATCGCCTCATGCACCATGGTCAGTTCGAGATGGGTGGCCGGATTGTCCACCGGCAGCCGACCGGTCTCGGCGACGATCACGATCGCCAGCGCCGCGAACGCCAACACGGCGACCAGCGACACCGACTGGTCCGGATGGGACATCGTATGCGCCACCAGGGCACCGAGATTGGCCGACCCGGCCGGCATGGACAGCGCGAACACGGCGAGCAGGATGGTGGGTTCGACCAGCGCGGCGATGGTGATCTCGCGGCTGGCGCCCATCCCGCCGAACGAGGTGCCGGTGTCGATGCCGGCCAGGGTCAGCGCGACGGTGCCCACGAACAACAGGCCGACGATCGCGAACAGGTCGGCGCTGGCGTCCAGCGGAGACCCCGTGGCGACCAACGGCGCGATCGCGGCGATCAGCAACGTCGAACCCGCGACCACGGCGGGCGCGGCCGCGAACACCACCGTGGTGCCGGTCGGCGTGACCCGTTGCTTGCCAAGCTGTTTGAGTATGTCGCGCCACGGCTGCATGACGCCGGCACCGGCGCGGCCCTCCCAGCGCGCGTGCACCTGCCGGGTCAGGCCGACCACCAGCGGCGCCCCGGCGGCCACCGCGCCGATCTGCGCCGCACCCGCGAGATAGCTCAGGACGTTCATCGGGCGACCACCAGCACGATCAGCACGCCCAGCGCGCCGTAGGACAAATACAGGTGCACGCTGCCGTTGTGGGCGCGCCGCACCGCTTCGGCCGCGGCCCGCACCGCCCGGGTCACCGGCGCGTACAGGCGCTCCTCGATGGCGTCGGCGATCCGGGTTCGGAACGTGATCTTGTCGGCCAGATACCGCGATTCGGCGACGTGGGTGATCTCGATATCGGTGTCGGGGCGCAGGACATCGTCGAAGATCCGTTGCAGCGGCTCGGCAAAAGAGGTCGCCGTGTATTCCATCCGGGCGGTGAGACCGTCTGCGCCGCAAGCCCATAGCGGCGATGTCACCGGAGCCGGTCGGCCCCGCCGGCACCGGGACACCACCGCGACGGTCGCTGACGCAACGCAGACACCGCCGGCAATCACCGCGGGCGCGATCGAACCCTGCAACAGCGGCAGGCGCACCACGGCACCGAAATCGCCCAATTGCACGGCGCGGCCGGCCGGCAGCGCGGCGATCACCCGACGCAGCGCGGGTGCCACCACCGACGGCGCCACCGCCAGCACGACGCAACCGGCCGCCGCGGCGACCATGCCGGCCAGCATCGCGCGGGGAGCCTCGCTCGCCCGGGCGGCCCGCGGGTCGCGCGGCCGTGCGAGGAATCCGATGCCGAACGCCTTGACCATCGCGGCGACCCCCACCCCCGTGGTGAGGGCGACCGCGCCCACCGCCAGCGGCGCGGCCAGCGCCAAAACGGTGCCGGGCCCGGGCGCGGTGTGGATCAGCGACTGGACGAGCAGCCATTCGCTGACGAAGCCGGCGCCCAGGGGGAGCCCGCACGCCCCCAGGGCGGCCACCCCGAACATGGTGGTGGTCAACGGCATTCGGCGGGCCAGCCCACCCAGCCGGTCAAGGTCGCGCAGGCCGGTGGCGACCAGGACCGAGCCGGCGGCCATGAACCCGAGGCTCTTGAACGCGGCGTGCGCGACCAGGTGCAGCATGGCCGCGGCCGCGGCGATCGTCGCCTGTGCGTGCGCGCCCGAGGCCGCGAACAACGTCGCCGCGCCCAAGGCCAGCGTGACCAAGCCCAGGTTCTCGGTCGTCGAATAGGCAAGCAGCCGTTTGAGATCCGTGGCGACCGAAGCCTCGACGACGCCGTAAAGCGCCGACGCCCCGCCGAAGACCATCAACACGAGTCCCCACCACCGTGGTCCCGGGCCCAGCAGCTGCAGGTCGACGCGGCAGATGCCGTACACGCCCATGTTGACCATGGCCGCGCTCATCAGCGCCGACACCGCGCTGGGGGCCTCCGGGTGGGCGCGCGGCAGCCAGGCGTGCAGGGGCACCAGCCCGGCCTTCGACCCGAACCCCGCCACCGTCAACAGGAAGACCGCAGTGCGCACGCCGTCCGGAACGCTTCGGAAATCGGCGAACCGGTCCGCGTGCCCGGCCGCGGCCAGCACCATCAGTCCGACCAGGATCACCGCGAACCCCGCCTGCGTCATGACCGCGTACACCAGCGCGGCGGACCGAACCTCCGGTCGGGTGTGATCGGCCAGCACCAGCACCAGCGACGTGACCGCCATCAGCTCCCAGGCCAGCAGGAAGGTGGTCACCGAGCCCGCGGCGGGCAGCAGCAGCATCGCCGCGCCGAACGCCGGCAGCACCGCAAGGGCGAACCGGCTCAGGTGCCCGTGACGGCCGTAGCCGATCACGTACATCCCGACGGCGACCATGACCGCGCCGGTGATGGTCATGAAGAACCCGCCCAACGGGTCCAGGTTCAGCTGCACCCCGGAAAGGGGAACCAACCAGCCGATCCGCACCGAACGAACCGACCCCGACACCCCCAGCAACCCCGCCCACAGGCCCAGGCCCCCCAGCAACGACGTCAGCACTCCCGCAATGAAGGGCCCAAAGTCCTTGCTGACCATCGGATCTGGCGCGGGTGCCGCCTCGGTCGCCAGTGCGGCGGTCACTTGCCGGTGACCGATCTCAGCGCCGCGACGATCTCCGCCGGGGTCGGCGGACATCCGGGTATTTCCAGATCGACGGGCACCACGTCCGCCACCGCGCCGACCACGCCATAGCCGTCGGTGAACACGCCGCCGTTGCAGGCGCAATCCCCGCAGGCGATCACCCGCCGCGGGTGCGGCGTCGCCTCGAGCGTTGCCCTCAAGGGCCCCGCCATGTTTCGGGTCACGACACCGGTCACCAGCAGCGCGTCCGCGTGGCGCGGCGAGGCCACCAACCGGGCGCCGAACCGCTCGGCGTCATATACCGGCCCGAACGCGCCCGAGACCTCCACCTCACAGGCGTTGCACGAACCGGCATCGACGTGTCGGAGTTGCAGCGAACCACGCACTCCCGCAATAGGTTCCGCTGTCAGCGGCGGCCGGGCGGGGGCCGGCTCGGCGATCCGACCGATGGCAAACGCCTTACGAATCCAACCCATGGCCGCTACTGCGCGCTTCCGGCGCGCAGGTCCTCCAACACCGCCACACGGTCGCTGAGCACCCCGGTGAGCGCCTTGCGGGCCACCAAGAGCAGTTCGGCGATATCGGGTGAGGCGAGCGAGTAGATCATCGTGTTGCCGTCTCGGTGCGCGTCGACAACACCGGCGCGGCGCAACACGCCCAACTGCTGGGACAGATTCGACGACTCCAGCCCGACCTCGGGTAGCAGTTCGGCGACCGTTTTGTCCCCGGTGACGAGAAGCTCGAGAACCCTGATGCGCGCCGGATGGCCCAACGTCTTGAAGAACTCGGCCTTGACCTTGTTGAGCGGCTCGGACACCACAGTTCTCCTGAAGACTCGATAATTCCTACGTTTTAACAGTTGAAGAACTTATCAGGTGTGCGGCTTCGGGCCCACCCGGGCCGGTTCATCGCCGCAGCCGGCACGCCACCGTGCTCGTCGCCGCCACCTCGGGCTGCCGAAATCCCATCAGTACGGTCGTGGCGGTGGGCCTCACCGGTCGGCGGTGACGCTCAGGAACGACTCGACCGCTTGGCGGTACGCCTCAGGCGCCTCGTCGTGGATCAGGTGACCGGCGTGCGGGACACGCAGATAGCGAGTGGCGGCACCGGTTTCGGCCATGGTGCGCATCTGGCCCGGCGGGGTGACGGAGTTGCCGGCCTCGATGAGCAGCGCCGGCACCCGCGCGTCTCGCCACTGCGCCCAGTAGTCGCGGGTGCCCCACTCCGCGGCGATCTCGATCCATCGCGAGGTGTGGCCGTGCAACCGCCAACCGGTCTCGGTGCGGTCGAAGGCGTCCAGGAAGTACCGCCCGGCGACGGGCCCGAATTCGGCGTAAACCTGCTCGGCGGAACCGAATTCGACGGGCAGCGCGTGCAGCCACGGCTCCCACGGCCCGGTGGTGCGGCCGCGGAAGTCCGGCGCCATGTCCTCGACCACCAGCGCCGAAACCAGCTCCGGGTGATCGGCGGCCAGGCACCACGAATGCAATGCGCCCATGGAGTGCCCGACCAGCCTGGCCGGCGCACCCACCCCGGCGACCGCCTCGGCCAGGTCGGCCACGAAGCGTTCGGTGCTGATCGGGTGCGGATCCTCGACGTCACGGCCGCGGTGCCACGGGGCGTCGTAGGTGTACACGGTGCCCAGCCGCGTCAGCCACGGAAGCTGACGCGGCCAAGTGGTGCCCCGCCCCATCAGGCCGTGGACCAGCACCAGCGGTTCGCCGCGGCCTCCGTGGCAGGTCAGCAGATCGCTGGGCATGACACCATCTTGCGTGGCCCGCCCTCGATCCCGGCAAGTGGAGGGTCGCGGTAGCCTAGCGGAATGCCGCAAGTGGTGAAGATTAACGCAATCGAGGTTCCGGCGGATGCCGGTCCCGAACTGGAAAAGCGGTTCGCCCACCGCGCGCACGCCGTGGAGAACCAACCCGGCTTCCTCGGCTTCCAGCTGCTACGCCCGATCAAGGGCGAGGACCGCTACTTCGTGCTGACGCACTGGGAGTCCGACGAGGCGTTCCAGGCGTGGGCGACCGGCCCCGCCATCGAGGCCCATGCCGGGCACCGCGCCGACCCGGTGGCGACTGGCGCATCGCTGCTGGAATTCGAGGTCGTGCTGGACGTTGCCGGGAACGACCAGACTGACTAGCGCTCGGCCGGCGCGGCGCCGCGTCGCGGCGTTGAGCGCCGCCGCGGCACTGGTGGTGACCCTGGCGCCGGGTTGCGCACCGCCCCCCTCCCCGCATGCGAACGCCGCGGATCCGGGCCGCCAGATTGACACCCGGACGCCCCCCGGCATCCGGGCGCAGCAGACGCTGGACATGCTCAACTCCGACTGGCCCATCGGCCCAATCGGGGTCGGCACCTTGGCCGCGCCCGACAAGGTCGACACGGTCAAAACCACCATGGAGGGGTTGTGGTGGGACCGCCCCTTCACCCTCGACGGCGTGGACATCAGCGCCAGCGTGGCCACGCTGCACCTGATCTCTTCGTACGGCGCGCGACAAGACATCCGGATACACACCGACGACGACGGCCGCGTCGACCGGTTCGACGTCGACACCCAGGCGCCGAAGGTCAGCTCGTGGCACGACGTCGACGCGGTGTTGGGTAAGACCGGCGCCCGCTATTCGTACCAGGTCGCCAAGGTCGACGACGGGCACTGCGACCCGGTCGCCGGAACCAACACCGGCGAATCCTTGCCGCTGGCATCGATTTTCAAGCTGTACGTGCTGCACGCCCTGGCCGGTGCGGTCAAAAGCGGGACCGTGTCGTGGGACGACCAGATGACAGTCACCGACAAGAGCACGGCCGTGGGCTCGTCTGGCCTGGCTTTGACTGCGGGAGACCATGTTTCGGTCCGCACGGCGGCGGAGAAAATGATCGCCACGAGCGACAACATGGCCACGGACCTGCTGATCGAGCGGATGGGCACCCACGCCGTCGAGGACGCGCTCGTCACCGCCGGCCATCACGACCCGGCCAGCATGACGCCGTTTCCCACCATGTACGAGCTGTTTTCCGTCGGCTGGGGTCAGCCGGATCTGCGTGACCAATGGAAGCGCGGATCGCCCCAAGTCCGCGCCCGGCTGCTGGAGCAGGCGAATTCGACTCCGTATCATCCGGATCCGACTCGCGCGCACACCCCGGCCTCGAGCTTCGGCGCGGAGTGGTACGGCAACGCCGAGGACATCTGCCGCGTCCACGCGGCGCTGCAGGCCGACGCGGTCGGCGCGGCGGCGCCGGTCCGGCAGATCCTCTCGGCGGTGTCGGGTATCCAGCTCGACCGCAACGTGTGGCCGTACATCGGTGCGAAAGCCGGTGGCCTGCCCGGTGATCTGACGTTCAGCTGGTACGCCGTCGACAAGACCGGCCAGCCGTGGGTGGTCAGCTTCCAGCTGAACTGGCCCCGCGATCACGGGCCGAACGTCACGGGCTGGATGTTGCAGGTCGCCAAGCAGGTCTTTGCGCTTATTGCACCGCGCTAGCGGCGCGGGCGCCGTCGTTCTGGACGTCTCCGATCCCGGTGAAATGACCACGTCACAAACGCAGCGTCCAGCGGCCGTCACGGAAATGCAGCACCGTGCAGCTGACCGGCGCAATGTCGATGCGCCAGAAGGCGGTCGGCGGCGCGGCGAGGGCGTGCAGGATGGCGGCCCGGATCACCGCCGGATGGGTCACCGCGACCGTGTGCTCGGTGAGTGACTCCAGCCAGCCGGCCACCCGCTGGATCAGCTCGACGATCGACTCACCGCCATGCGGCGCGCGGGCCGGTTCGGTCAGCCACGCCGCGAGGTCTTCGGGGCTGAGCTGTTTGAGCGTGCGCCCGCGCCACTGCCCGCAGTCGAGGTCGGCCAGCCGGGGCTCCGTGTCGGCGCGCAGCCCCAACAGTTGCGCGGTTTGGCGGGCACGGCGCTCGGGTGCGGTCAGGTGACGGTTGTCGGCTTTGGTGTCAAGGCTTTTCACCCGCCGCCCGCCGATGTCGTTCAGGGGTTCGTCGGCGGGAAAACGCCCGGCGGCCATGGCGTCGGTCATCGCGTGCGAGACCATCGTCAGCCGGACGACGCCGCTCACGCGGGGACTCGTTCCTCCAGCGCCCGTCGGGCAAGCGTCCCGAACACCAAACCGATGGCGGCCCACAACACCAGCTGCGCGCCCAGCGAGACCAACCTGAACTCGTAGAGCACGTCGGCGGGAAAGCCCGGATACGCGATCGCGCCGGAGGCGTCGCGCAACGGGCCGGGCGTCTCGTCGACGGCGGGCAGCACCACCCCGACTACCGCGACGGCCACCAAATAAGCCCCCGCCGCGACCAGCGTTCCGTTCCATGCGCCGAGCCGGGCATCGAGGCGGCGCGCCAGCCACACGGCGCCCGCCGCGAGCACCACTGATGCCAGCACCATCACCAGATACCAGCCGGTGCGCGCGCGGATTGTGTCGGCCTGGCCCACCGCCGGCGGGTTGGGCGGGTATTTGACGAACGGCACCAGATACACCGCGACGAAGGCGCCCGCCGCCAACAGCAGCGAAAGCCGGCGCGCCCCAATGCCCCTCGCGCGGCCGGCGAGGACGCAGAACACCACCGCGAGCAGGGCGCCCATCGCGACACCGAAGATCAGCACCCCGAATCCCAAGCCGGCGTTGGCCTGCACCCCGCGAGTGAACAGCTCCGCGCCGTGCTCGTGCACACCGTGGGCGTTTTCGGCGTCGGCGCGGCCATCCTCGAAGGCGATCGCGCGGCCGATCGCCGGCTCGGCGCAGACGCGCGCGAACAGGAACGCCAGCACGGCCCCGACTGCGCCGGCCAGCAGACCGCGCGCGATCAGCCGCTTCTCCACGCGATCAGTGGCAGGGGAAGCCGAGCAGGTGGCGCGCGTCGTGGACGAATTCGTGGACGTGCGAGTCGCTGCCGAACAACGACACCGCACCCTGGTCGATCCCGACGAAGTACAGCGCCAGCAGCGCCAGGAAGGCGGTCGCCGCCAGCCATAGCGCGGCGCTGGCCGCCGAGAGATCGACCGACCGGGTGCGGGCCGACGCCGCAGGGCGATTAGACATGGATGGCTCCTTCCGGGGATGCCGCGTCCCGCTTGGTGGATGTCGACGGGCCACGGGTCTGACTGTGACAGTGGCGCGACCGTTCTGGGATTTCACCAGGATTCCGTTGCCCATCGATTTGTCGTGTGGTCAGTGTAGACCGGTCGTGGGTGCCGCGGCGGGGCGACGCCGCACCCCCGGCTTGCTTGCGGTGTGCTCGGCGCCATCGGTGACCGGGACCGCGCGCACCGGCGTCCTCACACAGCGAAACGGGCGGCCAATCCCGTCAGGGATCAACCGCCCGTTTGCTGCCATCGCTACTGCGTTTCGGGTGCGGCGTGCGCCCCGGCCTTGGCGAGATCCGGCTCGGGCGGCGGCTTGCGAGTCCCGGTGAACGTGAACACCGCGTCCTCGCCGGAGCCCTCGCCGTCCCAGTTGTCGACGTCGACCGTGACGACCTGACCGGGTCCGACCTCCTCGAAAAGGATCTTTTCGGACAGCTGGTCCTCGATCTCGCGCTGGATGGTGCGCCGCAGCGGGCGGGCACCCAGCACCGGGTCGAAGCCGCGCTTGGCCAGCAACGCCTTGGCCTTGTCGGTCAGCTCCAGATCCATGTCCTTGCTCTTGAGCTGGCCCGCGACCCGGCTGATCATCAGGTCGACCATCCGGATGATCTCGTCGCGGGTCAGCTGGTGGAAGACGATGATGTCGTCGATGCGGTTGAGGAACTCCGGGCGGAAGTGCTTCTTCAGCTCGTCGTTGACCTTCTGCTTCATCCGCTCGTAGTTGTTCTCACCGCCACCCTGGGTGAAGCCCAGGCCCACCGGCTTGGAGATGTCGGACGTGCCGAGGTTGGACGTGAAGATCAGCACGGTGTTCTTGAAGTCGACCGTGCGGCCCTGGCCGTCGGTGAGCCGGCCGTCCTCGAGCACCTGCAACAGGCTGTTGTAGATCTCCTGGTGCGCCTTCTCGATCTCGTCGAACAGCACCACCGAGAACGGCTTGCGCCGCACTTTCTCGGTGAGTTGGCCGCCCTCCTCGTAGCCGACGTATCCCGGCGGGGCGCCGAACAGCCGCGACGCGGTGAACCGGTCGTGGAACTCGCCCATGTCGATCTGGATGAGCGCGTCGTCGTCGCCGAACAGGAAGTTGGCCAGCGCCTTGGACAGCTCGGTCTTACCGACACCCGACGGGCCGGCGAAGATGAACGAGCCCGACGGCCGCTTCGGGTCCTTTAACCCGGCGCGGGTGCGGCGGATCGCCTTCGACACGGCCTTGACCGCGTCCTCCTGGCCGATGATCCGCTTGTGCAGCTCGTCCTCCATGCGCAGCAGGCGCGTGGTCTCGGCCTCGGTCAGCTTGAACACCGGGATGCCGGTCCAGTTGCCCAGCACCTCGGCGATCTGCTCGTCGTCGACCTCGGCGACCACGTCGAGATCGCCCGAACGCCACTGCTTTTCGCGCTCGGCCCGCTGGGCCACCAGCTGCTTTTCGCGGTCGCGCAGGCTGGCCGCCTTCTCGAAGTCCTGGGCGTCGATCGCCGATTCCTTCTCGCGGCGCGCCTCGGCGATCTTCTCGTCGAACTCGCGCAGGTCTGGCGGCGCGGTCATCCGGCGGATCCGCATGCGGGCGCCCGCCTCGTCGATCAGGTCGATCGCCTTGTCCGGCAGGAACCGGTCGTTGATGTAGCGGTCGGCCAGCGTGGCGGCGGCCACCATCGCCGAGTCGGTGATCGACACCCGGTGGTGCGCCTCGTAGCGGTCGCGCAGTCCCTTGAGGATCTCGATGGTGTGCTCCACCGTCGGCTCCCCGACCTGCACCGGCTGGAACCGGCGCTCCAGGGCGGCGTCCTTCTCGATGTACTTGCGGTACTCGTCGAGCGTGGTCGCGCCGATCGTCTGCAGCTCACCCCGGGCCAGCTTGGGCTTCAGGATGGACGCGGCGTCGATCGCGCCCTCGGCGGCGCCGGCACCGACCAGCGTGTGCAGCTCGTCGATGAACAGGATGATGTCGCCGCGGGTGTTGATCTCCTTGAGCACCTTCTTCAGGCGTTCCTCGAAGTCACCCCGGTAGCGAGAACCGGCCACCAGCGACCCCAGGTCCAGCGTGTAGAGCTGCTTGTCCTTCAAGGTCTCCGGGACCTGGCCGTGCACGATTGCCTGCGCCAGTCCCTCGACCACGGCCGTCTTGCCGACCCCGGGCTCGCCGATCAGCACCGGGTTGTTCTTGGTGCGCCGGCTCAGCACCTGCATCACCCGCTCGATTTCCTTCTCGCGGCCGATGACGGGGTCCAGCTTGCCCTCCATCGCGGCCGCCGTCAGGTTGCGCCCGAACTGGTCGAGCACCAGCGACGTCGACGGGCTGCCCGACTCGCCGCCGCGGCCACCGGTGCCGGCCTCCGCGGCCTCCTTGCCCTGGTAGCCGCTCAGCAGCTGGATCACCTGCTGGCGCACCCGGGTCAGCTCGGCGCCCAGCTTGACCAGCACCTGCGCGGCCACGCCCTCGCCCTCGCGGATCAGGCCCAGCAGGATGTGCTCGGTGCCGATGTAGTTGTGGCCCAGTTGCAGCGCCTCGCGCAGGCTGAGCTCCAGGACCTTCTTGGCGCGCGGGGTGAACGGGATGTGGCCCGACGGCGCCTGCTGGCCCTGGCCGATAATCTCCTCGACCTGGCTGCGGACCCCCTCGAGCGAGATCCCCAGCGATTCCAGCGACTTGGCCGCAACGCCTTCGCCCTCGTGGATCAAGCCCAACAAGATGTGCTCGGTGCCGATGTAGTTGTGGTTGAGCATCCGGGCCTCTTCTTGCGCCAGGACGACCACCCTGCGGGCACGGTCGGTAAATCTTTCGAACATCGGTGGTTACCTGCTCTCCCTCACCATCGGTACAGCTTTCGGCATCGCGTACCTGCCATCCACTGTAATGGTCGCCAGGCCAGGGTTCCTAACGTTGCGGTGGCTGGCGGTCCAGGCCGCGTCTCCCCTGTTGAACAAAGCCGCAACAGTTAAACGGAAAAAACCACCAAAGCGTTTCCGCGTCGGCCGGCGAGGTTTTCGCCGCCAGCGAAAGTGAAACAACCGGCGCCCCAGCCGTCACGCCGGGGCGCCGGTTGACCGTCGGCTTAGGTGGCCGCGTGGAACGCGTCGATGACGTCGGCCGGGATGCGGCCGCGCGTGGACACGTTGTGCCCGTTGCGGCGCGCCCACTCGCGGATCGCGGCGCTCTGCTCGCGGTCGATCGCGCCGCGCCCGCGGCCCGAGCCGGAACGGCCGCGCCGGCGGCCGCCGACGCGACGGCCCGCGGCGACCCATTGCTTCAAATCGTTGCGGAGTTTCGCGGCATTCTTGGACGAAAGGTCAATCTCATAGGTCACCCCGTCAAGCCCGAATTCAACTGTTTCGTCGGCTGCACCCGACCCGTCGAAATCATCGACCAACGTAACGGTCACTTTTTTCGCCATTGGCTTACCCTCGCGTTTCGTCCTGAGCAGTTGCTGAGCAGTTGGGACTGACCTCCCCGGTCACCAATCTGCCATATCAAGGCAGCATACTCAATCCGGCGGCAACGCGTACAGTTGAGCTTTCAACTGCTGTGTGGACGCACAATCGGGAACAAAACTGTGTCTCTAATTGACAACCCGGTCAAAGACATCAACAACCGATCGATACCCATTCCGGTTCCCGTGCACGGCGGCATCCCATACTCGAGCGCGGCGAGAAAGTCTTCGTCCAGCGCCATCGCCTCGTCGTCCCCGGCGGCCGCGGCGCGGGCCTGGGCGGCGAACCTCTCGCGCTGCACGATCGGATCGTTCAGCTCGGAGTACCCCGTGGCCAATTCGACCCCGCGCAGGTAGAGGTCCCACTTCTCGGTGACGCCCGGGATGCTGCGGTGCTGGCGGGTCAAAGGTGTTGTCTCGACAGGGAAATCCTTGACGAAGGTGGGCGCGCTCAGCTCGTTGCCCACCGTGTGCTCCCACAGTTCCTCGACGAGCTTGCCGTGCCCGTAACCGCGGTCGCGTGGGATCTCCAGCCCCAGCTTGTCGGCGATGGACCACAGCCGTTCGACGGTCGTCTCGGGTGTGATCTCCTCGCCGAGCGCGGCGGACAGCGAAGGGTACATTTGCATCGACGCCCATTCGCCGTCTATGTCGTAGACACTGCCGTCCGGCAACGGCAGTTGTCGGGTTCCGATCGCCTCGTCGGCCACCTCTTGAATAAGCTCACGTGTCACCAGTGCTGAATCGTCATAGGTGCCGTACGTCTGATACGTCTCCAACATGGAGAATTCCGGAGAATGAGTGGAATCGGCCCCCTCGTTTCGGAACACTCGATTTAGCTCGAAGACCTTGTCGAATCCGCCGACGATGCAGCGCTTGAGGAACAGTTCCGGCGCGATCCGCAGGTAGAGATCGATGTCCAGCGCATTGGAATGGGTGATGAACGGCCGGGCCGCCGCCCCGCCGGCCAGCGTCTGCAACATCGGGGTTTCGACTTCGAGAAAGCCGCGCCGTTCCAGCGCGTTGCGGATCGCGCGGATAACGGCGATCCGTTGCCGCGCCACCGTGCGCGCCTGGGGCCGGACGATCAGGTCGACGTAGCGCTGCCGCACCCGCGACTCTTCGCTCATCTCCTTGTGCGCGACCGGCAGTGGACGCAGCGCCTTCGCGGCCATCCGCCACGAGTCGGCCAGCACCGATAGTTCGCCGCGTCGTGAGCTGATCACGTTGCCGTGCACGAAGACGAGGTCACCGAGGTCGACGTCGGCCTTCCACGCGTCGAGCGCCTGCTTCCCGACCTTGTCGAGGCTCAGCATCACCTGCAGGGTGGTGCCGTCGCCGTCCTGGAGTGTCGCAAAGCACAACTTGCCGGAGTTGCGCGCGAAGATGACCCGGCCGGCGACGCCGACGACGTCGTCGGTGGCGGTGTCGATGGGCAGGTCGGGATGGGCGGCGCGCACCTCGGCCAGGGTGTGGGTGCGCTCGACGGCAACGGGATAGGGATCGACGCCCTCGTCGAGCAGACGAGCGCGCTTGTCCCGGCGGATCCGGAACTGCTCTGGAAGGTCGGGCTCGCCCCCCGGCTGGTCAGCGCTCACGACGTGCCAGCTTAAAGGACGCGGCGTCGAGCCGGCGCCGACGGCGTCGAGCCTGCGCTGGGCGCTTGAAAAGTGCTTTCGGACTCAAAGCTGACGGCGCGCCGCACGCAAGGCCCGACGCGGAACGCGGCTCAGTGCGCGGTCTTCAGCCGGCCGCGCTGGGCGTCGCGGTTGCGTTCGAACACCAGCCGCAGGCCATGCAGGGTGAGGTGCTGGTCGTGGTGGCTGACGCAGTGCAGCTCGGGCAGCAGCAGCGGCGCGGTGTGACCGGTCGCCACCACCACGAACTGATCCCCCAGGTCACCGGAAAACCCGTTCACGTCCTCGCAGATGCGCTGCACCAGGCCGTCGACCAGCCCGGCGAAGCCGAACACCGCCCCGGCCTGCATGCATTCGACGGTGTTCTTCCCGACCACCGAACGGGGGCGGGTCAGCTCGACGCGGCGCAGTGCCGCCGAGCGCGCCGCGGCGGCGTCCGACGAGACCTGGACTCCGGGGGCGATGGCGCCGCCGAGGAACTCCCCCTTGGCCGACACCACGTCGACGCAGATGGAGGATCCGAAATCGACGACGATGGCCGCCTTGCCGAACTTGTGATAAGCCGCCAGGCAGTTGACGATTCGGTCGGCGCCCACTTCTTTCGGGTTGTCGACGAGCAGCGGGATGCCGGTGCGGACGCCGGGCTCGATGAGCACGTGCGGCACCGACGGCCAGTACTGGTCGAGCAGGATCCGCACCTCGTGCAGCACCGACGGGACGGTAGACAGCGCGGCGGCGCCGGTCAGCCGCTCGGAATCGTCACCGATGAGGCCGTCGATGGTCAGCGCCAATTCGTCCGCGGTGATCTCCGGTTCGGTGCGGATCCGCCACTGCTGCACGACCTTTGCGTGCTCCTTGGAGCCAGAGATCAGTCCGACGACGGTGTGCGTGTTGCGGACGTCGATGGCGAGCAGCACGGCTACCGCGCACCGATCCGCGGGTCGAGTAGCTCCGACGCGTCCGCCGGGACGAATGCCGGGTCGTGGCCGAGGTCGACGGGCTTGTTGGCGGCGTCGACGAACACGATCTTCGGCCGGTAGGCGCGCGCCTCGGCGTCCTCCATGGCGCCGTACGCGATCAGGATCACCAGGTCGCCGGGATGCACCAAATGCGCTGCGGCGCCGTTGATTCCGATGACGCCGCTGCCGCGCTCGCCGGTGATGGCGTAGGTGACCAGGCGGGCGCCGTTGTCGATGTCGACGATGGTCACCTGCTCGCCCTCGAGCAGGTCCGCGGCGTCCATCAGGTCGGCGTCGATGGTCACCGAGCCGACGTAGTGCAGGTCGGACTGCGTGACGGTGGCGCGGTGGATTTTCGACTTGAGCATCGTCCGTAACATCAGTTCCTCCAAGGTGATTGGGCGTGCCCGTCCGGCCCCACGGGTGCCGGCGAGTTTCCGATCTGGATCGAGACGTTGTCGAGCAAACGGGTGCTGCCGATCCTGGCGGCGACCAGCAGCCGGCCGGAAGGGTTGTCGCCTACCGGGCCGAGCTCGGCGTCGCGCAGCTCCAGGTAGTCGAGCACCAGGCCGGGCGTGGCATCCAAGACGGCGCGGGCGGCGTCCAGCGCGGCCCGGGGCCCCTGGGTCGCGGCGTGCGCTCCCGCCGTCAGCGCGGCGGACAGCGCGACGGCCAGTTCCCGCTGCGTCGGATCCAGGTAGCGGTTGCGCGACGACATCGCCAGCCCGTCGGCTTCCCGCACCGTCGGCACACCGACCACGGCGACGTCGATGTTGAGGTCGGCGACCATCTGCCGGATCAGCACAAGCTGCTGATAGTCCTTCTCGCCGAAGAAGATCCGGTCCGGACGCACGATCTGCAGCAGCTTGGCCACCACGGTCAGCACGCCGGCGAAGTGGGTGGGCCGGGCGCCGCCCTCGAGCTCGGCGGCCAGCGGGCCGGGCTGCACGGTGGTGCGCAGGCCGTTGGGATACATCGCCGCGGCGGTCGGGGTGAAGACGATCTCCACTCCCTCGGCGCGCAGCAGCGCCAGGTCGTCGTCGAGGGTCCGGGGGTAGGCCTCGAGGTCTTCCCCGGCGCCGAACTGCAGCGGGTTGACAAAGATCGACACCACGACCACCGAGCCGGGCACCCGCTTGGCCGCGCGCACCAGCGACAGGTGCCCGTCGTGCAGGGCGCCCATCGTGGGCACCAGCATCACCCGACGGCCGGTGTGGCGCAGCGCGCGGCTGACGTCGGTGACGTCGCGCGGCGCCGCGTAGACGTTGAGTTCGCCTGGGGTGAAAGCCGGCTTGCGTGGGGCCGTCATCGCGCCAGCACTTCGACGACGTCGGCGGGGGCGTGCGCGCGCTGGGCGGTCCGCAGGGCGTTGACGCGGTAGGCCCGGGCGAGGTCGGCGTCGACGTCGCCCAGCGCTGCCAAATGCTCGGCGACGGCCGCGGCGTCCCCACGGGCGACCGGCCCGGTGAGCGCCGCCTGGCCGCGCAGCAGGGTGTTGTCCAGCGCCGCGCGGGCCAGCGGCCCGACGATACGTTCGGCGAGGCCGCCGGGCTGGTCGTCGACCGTCTGCTGCCCGAGCAGTTCGCTGCCGCGCAGCGCGGCGCGCAGCGCCTCCAGCGCGTCGGCGAGCACCGTGACGATGTGGTTGCCGGCGTGCGCGAGGGCGGCGTGGTAGAGGGCGCGGGCCTCCTCGCGGACGCAGAACGGCTCGCCGCCCATCTCCAGGACCAGCGACTGCCCGATGGCGTACCCGACCTCGTCGGCGGCGGTGATGCCGAAGCAGGTGTCGGGCAGCCGGCTGATGTCTTCGTCGGAGCCGGTGAACGTCATCGCGGGGTGGATGGCCACCGGCGTGCAGCCGGCGTCGGTCAGCGGCGCCAGGATGCCGACGCCGTTGGCGCCGGACGTGTGCACGACGATGGTGCCCGGCCGCACCGCCGAGGTGGCGGCCAACCCGGACACCAGCGCGGCGAGCTCGCTGTCGGGAACGGCCAGTAGCAGCAATTCGGCGCCGGCGGCCACGTCCTGCGGCGCCGTCACCAACGTGTCGGGCAGTCGGCGCCGCGCCCGCTCGCGCGACGCGTGGGACACGGCGCTGCACGCGACCACGACGTGGTCGGCGCGCTCCAGCGCCACACCGAGCGCGGATCCCACCCGTCCGGCGGAGATGATTCCCACCTTGAGCCTGGCCGGGCGCAAACCGTCGAACTGCCCCATCGCAGACGACCTCACAGCTTTCTTCGTTCGTTCCAGTCCCGTGTCGCGGGTACCGGACGGTCGGTAAGACTTTAGTCGATTCTCAGGTGGCACCCAATGTGAGGAGGCTCCCAGCTCACTCGTCGCGACCGTCGCGTCTGCGGCGGCGGCCGCCTCCCGAAGGCTGCACCTGCAGCCGCGCCAGCAGGTCGGCGACCGACTGGCCGCCGCTGGGCGGGCCGTCGGTGGAGCCGCCCGGGCCGCGAGCCAGCGGGTCGGCGCCGAGATGCCGGGGTGCCCGTTCGGCGTGCGGCGGCGGGGCCATCTGCGGTGGCGGCGCGGCGGGCGGTGCCGGCGTCGGGTAGGCAGGGGGCGGCGGGGCGCCGGAGGCGGGAGGTGGCGGCTCGTTCGCGCCGCCGACGTTGCTTACACCGTAGTCGCGGTACTCGGCCGAATGCCGCGCCCGCGCGCGGCGGCCGGCCTCGCTGTACGGCGGCGGGCTCGGGTCGACGGGCGCGCCGCCCACGCGTTCGTCGGGGCTGTAGTGCCGGGCGCGCCGCCCCCCGGACGGCTCGCCGGCCGGATCGGCGCCGCCCCGCTGGCTTCCCGGGGCTCCGGGCGGCTGCCACTGCCCGTTCCCGGCGAGCGGCTGCCAATCCTGCGGCTGGGGCCGCGGCTCCGGTTGCGGCGGCTCCGGTTGTGGCGGCTCCGGTTGCGGCGGTGGCGGCGGGGGCGTCGCGAACCGCGCCTCCGGCGGGGGCGGCGGCGCGGTCATGTACGGCGGCTCCTGCGAGACCACGTACCGAGCGTCCTGCGGCGCGTCGTATGGGGCCCGCCCGCGTTCCGCCGCGGGTGGGGGCTGCCGCGGCGGCAACAGCGGCTCCTCGGGCACGTCGATGATCGCGGATTCGTCGGCCCGGCTGGGCGGGTTGTCGGTCGGGACCGACGCGACGCGATCGCTGGGCACCCAGTCGCGGGCGGCCTCGCCGTTGCGCTCCCAGTCGCTATACGCGCGGGCGCGCGGCGCCTCGCTGTCCTGGGTCTCGAGCGCCGGGCGCTCCTGCAGGTCGGTGTCGAACAGGATCTCCAGGCTGGTGCGCAGCGCGCTCAGCTCGGCCCGCAGCGCCGCCAGGTCGTCGGCGGCCTGCGCCCGCAGCTCGGAGGCCAGCTCGCGGCGCAGCTGGGACTCCACGGTCAGCTCGTACTCGCGGCGGGCCGAGATTTCGCGGTCCAGCTGTAGGTCGTAGACCAGCTTCAGGTCGCGGACACGGGACTGGTCCGCGTCGCTTTGGCGGCGGTAGAGCACCGAAACGAAGGCACCGGCGACCGCGGCCCACAGCGCCAGGATTACAGCGAGCTTGAGGAGTTCCACCCGGTTGGTGAAAACCAGTGCGGAACTGGCCCCCATGGCGAGGACCAGCAACGCGGTCAAGAGCACCCACCCCGGCCTGCGGCCGCCGCGCCGGGCCCTGGCGCCGCGGGACAGAACGGTCATGGCCTGCACTGTACCTGCGGGAGGTCACTGCGCGTGTCGCGCGACCCCGGCGATTCTCGGCCGGGTCGGTCGGGGCACGCTAGTTCTCCGCGCCCTCGCCGTGCTCCGTCGGGTCCTGCGGCGACTTGCAGCAATGCTGCAGCCACAGCGCGGCCACCACCAGCGCCAGCGCGCTGACGGCCGCCACCACCGCCCCCGTGGTGTCTTCCGCTGCGACCCGCAGCCACGACCGCCGCGGCAGGAAATACACCAGCACGCCGACCCACCAACCCAGCACCAGCGCGCCGACCCAGGCCGACGCCTTGGCCACCACCACGGTGCGGGCCACCGCCAGCGGGTGCAGCCAGCCGGGGCCGACGCCGATTTCGCCGTCGTTGATCTTGGTCCGCACGTAGCGCGCCCACAGCGCCTCGGCGATGGCCACCCCCAGCAGCGACAGGCCGGTCCACACGGTGATCGGCGGAAACCACCGGTACAGCGCGAGGACCAGCAGATAGCCGACGACCGCGGCGCCGACCACCGCGGCCGTCAGGTCACGCTTCCGGGTCGGCCCCATCAGGGCTCCGGTTCCGGATCTTGTCTGGGGTTGAGGTGCAGCGTGAGGCTGGACAGCCGAACACCGGCTCGGTCGGCGGGGTCGAGTTCGGCCAGCAGCTGCGCGACGGGACGCGCACCCTCGGCCACCGTCAGCCGCGCGTCCGGCTCGATGGCCAGCCACGGCACCATGACGAAGGCCCGCAGGTGGGCCAGCGGGTGCGGCAGCGTGAGGTTGGGTTCCCGGACGACCACCTCGGTTTCGCCCTGCTCGTAGCAGGCGATCAGGTCCACGTCGAGGGCCCGCGGGCCCCAGCGTTCGCCGCGGACCCGGCCCGCCGCCTGTTCGAACCTTTGCGCCCGCCGCAGCCAGCCCTGCCCGTCGCACGTCGGGTCCCCGGCGATCAGCACCGCGTTCAAAAACGGCGCCTGCTCCACCCGGCCCCAGGGGTCGGTCTCGTAGACCGGGGAGACCGCGCGCACGTCCTCACCCAGCCCGTCGACCACCGATTGCAGCCGGGCCAGCCGGTCCCCGAGGTTGGAGCCGATGGACAGCACGACGCGGCTCATACGGCCCCACCGGCCGGGATCACCGAACCGTGGCCACCGCGGCGCGACCGGCGAACCACGACGGCTACGTCGGAGAATTGATGCGGGATGGGCGCCTGCGGCTTGTGCACCACCACCTCGACGGCGTGCACCCGGGCATCGTCCATCACCCGGTCGGCGATCTCGCCGGCGACGGCCTCGATCAGCTTGCGCGGCGGCCCCGCGACGACCCTGGCGGCCAGCTGGGCCAGCGCGCCGTAGTCGTAGGTGTCGGTGAGGTCGTCGCTGGCCGCGGCGGCGGCCAGGTCGATCCACACCGTGATGTCGACGACGAAGTCCTGGCCGTCGGCGCGCTCGTGCTCGAAGACGCCGTGCCGGCCGCGAACAGCCAGACCGCGCAGCTCGATTCGATCAGCCATCGGTTGCCGTCCACTCTTCGACGACCTTGACCGCGTCGACGGTGGCGCGCACGTCGTGCACGCGCACGCCCCACGCCCCGTACAGCGCGGCCAGCGCGGATATCACCGCCGTCGCCGTCTCGCGCCCGTCGGGCGGGCGCGGCGACCCGTCGGGCCCGGCAAGCAGCGTGCCGAGGAACCGCTTGCGCGAGGCGCCCAACAGCACCGGGATCCCCGTGGCGACCAGCTGCGGCAGCGCCCGCAGCAGCGCCCAATTGTGTTGTCCCGTCTTGGCGAATCCCAACCCCGGATCGATCACGAGGTTGTCCGGGTCGACGCCGGCGGCCACCGCGTCGTCGACGCTAGCCAGCAGCTCGGCACGCACCTCGGCCACCACGTCGCTGTAGGACGGGGCCTCGTGCGGGCGGTCCGACGACACCGGTCGCCAGTGCATCAACACCCAGGGCACGCCGGCCTCGGCCAGCAGCGGAGCCATCGCGGGATCGGCCCGCCCGCCGGACACGTCGTTGACGATCCGCGCGCCGCTTTGCAGCGCCGCCCGCGCCACCTCGGCGTGCATGGTGTCGATGCTCACCGTAATGCCCTGGGCGGCAAGCGCTTTGACGACGGGGACCACGCGCGACGTCTCGACCCGCGGGTCGACGCGGGTGGCACCGGGCCGGGTGGATTCGCCCCCGACGTCGACGATGCCCGCGCCCTCGGCGGCCATCTCTAGGCCGTGCGCGACGGCGTCGTCGGCATCCAGATAGCGACCACCGTCCGAGAACGAATCGTCAGTGACGTTCAGGACTCCCATAACCTGCACAGGCGCGGGCTCACTTACGCAGGATCAGGTCGAGCGCTTCGGCCCGGGAGGCCGGACTGGTCTTGAACATGCCACGCACCGCCGACGTCGTGGTGATGGCGCCGGGCTTGCGGACCCCGCGCATCGCCATGCACAGGTGCTCGGCCTCGACCACGACGATCACGCCGCGCGGATCGAGCTTGTTCACCAGGGCGTCGGCGATCTGGCTGGTCAGCCGCTCCTGCACCTGGGGCCGCCTGGCGTACAGGTCCACCAGTCGCGCGATCTTCGACAGGCCGGTCACGCGGCCGTCCACGCCGGGGATATACCCGACGTGGGCGACCCCATGGAACGACACCAGATGATGCTCGCAGGTGGAGTACAAGGGGATTTCCTTGACGATCACCATCTCGTCGTGGTCCTCGTCGAACATCGTGTTCAAGACGGAGTCGGGCTCGGTGTAGAGCCCGGCGAACATCTCGCGGTAGGCGCGCGCGACGCGGGCCGGGGTGTCCTGCAGGCCGTCCCGATCGGGGTCCTCGCCGATCGCGAAGAGCAACTCGCGGATCGCGTTCTCGGCCCGTTGCTGGTCGAACACCCGGATGCGTGGAGTCGCGTGGCGGGTATCGGGGCCCAAATCCGGTAGCGCCATGGAATCCTCCGTTCGTCAGCCGTGGGCCGGCGGATTGGACCGGCTCACGTCGTCATCCTGCTTATCAGGCGACTTTCCCGCCTCCGGGGCGGGCTGCCCGGGCGGCGGATAGGGAGGATACGGCGGGTAGGACGGATGGGCCGGGTGCCCGTGCCCGTAGGCCTGGGGGGCGTGCTGGCCGGGATAACTCGGCGCCGGCTGTGGGTGCGGCTGCGGCTGCGGCCAATAGGGCTGCTGCGGCTGGGCCGGGGGGTACCAGTGGTTCGGCTGCTGTTGCTGCGGTGGCCATCCCGGCGCGTACCAGCCCGCCGGGGCGCCGTAGTCCGGTTGGGTGGGACCGTGCGCCGCGGGCTGACGGCCGCCCGGACCGCCGTGGGAACCATTGCCGCCGTTGGCATTTCGTTCGGCGTGCGCCCGCGCGGCTTCGGCGGCCTCGCTGGCCCGCGCGATCGCGGCCTTGAAGGCCGGCTCGGCAACGGGCGGCGGCCACGGCTCGCCGCGCTCGATCGCCAGCTCGCCGGGCGTCTTGATCGGCGGCTTGTCCGAGGGAATGCGGCCGCCGAAGTCGTCGAACATGGTGAGCCGCGGCCGCTTTTGGACGTCGGCGAAGATGCTCTCCAGCTCGGGTCGGTGCAGCGTTTCCTTCTCCAGCAGCTCGCCGGCCAGGGTGTCGAGCACGTCGCGGTATTCGGTGAGGATCTCCCATGCCTCGGTGTGCGCCGCCTCGATCAGCTTGCGGACCTCGTCGTCGATGTCGCGGGCGACCTCGTGCGAGTAGTCGGCCTGCGTTCCCATGGTGCGGCCCAGGAACGGGTCGCCGTGCTCGGTGCCGTACTTGACCGCGCCGAGCTTGGAGCTCATGCCGTATTCGGTGACCATGGCGCGGGCCACCTTGGTGGCCTGCTCGATGTCGGACACCGCGCCGGTCGTCGGCTCGCGGAACACCAGCTCCTCGGCGGCGCGTCCACCCATCGCGAACACCAGCTGGGCGATCATCTCCGAACGGGTGCGCAGGCCCTTGTCCTCCTCCGGCACCGCGACCGCGTGGCCGCCGGTGCGCCCACGGGCCAAAATCGTCACCTTGTAGACGGGGTCGATGTCGGGCATCGCCCAGGCCGCCAGGGTGTGGCCGCCCTCGTGGTAGGCGGTGATCTTCTTTTCCTGCTCGCTGATGATCCGGCCCTTGCGCCGCGGGCCGCCGATCACCCGGTCGACGGCCTCCTCCAGCGCCGCGCCGGTGATGACGGTGCCGTTTTCGCGGGCGGTCAACAGCGCCGCCTCGTTGATGACGTTGGCCAGGTCGGCGCCCGTCATCCCGACGGTCCGCTTGGCCAGCCCGTCCAGGTCGGCGTCCGGCGCGATCGGCTTGCCCTTGGAGTGCACCCGTAGCACGGCGCGGCGACCGGCGAGGTCGGGGTTGGTGACCGGGATCTGCCGGTCGAAGCGGCCGGGCCGCAGCAGCGCGGGATCGAGGATGTCGGGCCGGTTGGTGGCCGCGATCAAGATGACGCCGGCGCGATCACCGAAGCCGTCCATCTCGACCAGCAGCTGGTTGAGGGTCTGCTCGCGCTCGTCGTGGCCGCCGCCGAGCCCGGCGCCGCGCTGGCGGCCGACCGCGTCGATCTCGTCGACGAAGATGATGCACGGGCTGTGCTGCTTGGCCTGCTCGAACAGGTCCCGGACGCGGGAGGCGCCGACACCGACGAACATCTCGACGAAGTCCGAGCCGGAGATCGTGAAGAACGGCACCCCGGCCTCGCCGGCCACGGCGCGGGCCAGCAACGTCTTGCCGGTGCCGGGCGGACCGTAGAGCAGGACGCCCTTGGGGATCTTGGCGCCGAGCGCCTGATACCGGCTGGGGTTCTGCAGGAAGTCCTTGATTTCGTAGAGCTCCTCGACCGCCTCGTCGACGCCGGCGACGTCGGCGAACGTGGTCTTGGGCATGTCCTTGGAGAGCTGTTTGGCCCGGGACTTGCCGAAGCCGAAGCCCATCCGGGCGCCGCCCTGCATCCGGGAGAACATCACGAACAGACCCACCAGCAACAGCAGCGGCAAGACGTACACCAGCAGCTCGCCCAGGATGCTGCCTTCGTTGACGACCGTGCTGACCTTCGCGTTCTTGGCGGTCAGTGCGTTGAAGAGGTCGACGGCATATCCGCTGGGGTACTTGGTGATGACCTTGTCGGAATTGTCGGTGTCCTTGGTGCCCTTCTTCAGGGTCAGCCGGAGCTGCTGTTCTCGATCGTCGATCTGCGCGCTTTGGACGTTGTCGCCGGTGATCTGGGCCATCGCCACCGAGGTGTCGACGGGCTTGTAACCGCGAGTGTCGTCGCTAAAGTAAAAGAACGACCAACCCAGCACCACCACGACGGCGATCGCCGTGATGGTGCGAATCAAGTTTTTTCGGTTCATCAATCATCGGCCTCTTCGGCCAGGTCCTTCCCCGATACACGAAGCTGGAAAAGTCCAGGCTACCGCCTGTGGCGATCGCGAGCCCCGGCAGAGCCGGGGTGAAGCGGGTCGCCACCATCGTTTCCGTGGCGATCGCGAGCCCCGGCAGAGCCGGGGTGAAGCGGGTCGCCACCATCGTTTCCGCGGCGATCGCGAGCCCCGGCAGAGCCGGGGTGAAGCGGGTCGCCGCGTCCTTAGGATTAACGACCGGGGGTTCCCGAACTACTCGTAGTGGCGGGCCTCGATGACGTTGCCGTCAGGGTCGGCGAAATAGAAAGCCTCCGGCGCCCATCCGCGGGCCCCGAAGGTGCGGTTCATCCGCGCGCCGGTATCGACGCCCTCGGCCCGCAGACGCCGGTCCAGCTCGTCGAACTCGGCCTTGGACAGCGCGAGACAGACGTGGTTGACGGGATTGCCGGCGCTGCCTTCGGCCTTCGCGACCGCCCCGACACCGTCGGCCATCTCCATGGGCATCAGGTCGATGATCGACTCGTCGCAGACCCGCACGCTTGGAAACGGCGCCTCGCCGGCCTCGAATTCGCTCACCCGCACCGGCGCCAGCCCCACGACCCGCGAATAGAAATCGATGGCCGCCCGCGGATCCCTCGTCCACAGGACGACGTGGTCCATGCGCACCGCCGACCCACCTCGCCTTCTTCGATCGCCGTATCCCCATGATGCGCGGCCGCCGCCGGCGATATCTACGTCCATCCCAACCAGATCGAGCCCTTCTCAGCCGGGGGCCGTTGTGATTTGGTGGGACGGTGCGCTCATCAACCGAACGGTTAGTGGACACCAACGGCGTGCAGCTGCGGGTGACCGAGGCCGGTGATCGCGGCGCGCCCGTCGTGGTCCTCGCCCACGGCTTTCCCGAGCTGGCTTTTTCCTGGCGGCACCAGATACCGGCCCTCGCCGAGGCCGGCTACCACGTGCTGGCGCCCGATCAGCGCGGCTACGGCGGCTCGTCGCGCCCGAATGCGATCGAGGCGTACAACATTCACGAGCTGACCGCCGACATCGTCGGGCTGCTCGACGACGTCGGCGCCGAGCGCGCCGTGTGGGTCGGCCACGACTGGGGCGCGGCCGTTGTATGGAACGCGCCGCTGCTGCACCCCGAGCGCGTCACGGCCGTCGCGGCGCTCAGCGTCCCGGCCCTGCCCCGCCCGCATCGAGCGCCGACGGAGGTGTGGCGCAAGAGGTTTGGGGACAACTTCTTTTACATCCTGTACTTCCAGGAGCCCGGCGTCGCCGACGCCGAGCTCGACGCCGATCCCGCCCGCACCCTGCGCGGGATGATGGCCGGCATCGGCGCAACCGGCGACCCGGCGGCCGGGCTGCGGATGCTGGCCCCGGGCCCGGAGGGCTTCGTCGAGCGCCTTGCCCAACCCGACGCGCTGCCGCAGTGGCTGAGCCAGGAGGAACTCGACCACTACATCAGCGAATTCTCCCGCACCGGGTTCACCGGCGGCCTGAACTGGTACCGCAATTTCGACCGCAACTGGGAGACCACCGCCGAACTCGCCGACGCCAAGATCGATGTCCCATGCCTGTTTATCGGCGGGACGGCCGACCCGGTCTTGACGTTCACGCCCGCCGATCGGGCGACCGAGCTGATCGCCGGGCCGTACCGCCAGGTGATGATCGACGGGGCGGGACACTGGCTGCAGCAGGAGCGGCCCGACGAGGTCAACGCGCTCCTGCTGGAGTTCCTCAACGGATTGGAGCTGCGATGAACGCGCCCCTGCGGTTCGGCGTCTTCATCACGCCGTTTCACCCCATCGGCCAATCCCCAACCGTGGCACTGGAATACGACATGGAACGCGTCGTCGCGCTGGACCGCCTCGGCTTCGACGAGGCCTGGTTCGGTGAGCACCATTCCGGCGGATACGAGCTGATCGCCTGCCCGGAGGTGTTCATCGCCGCGGCGGCCGAACGCACCAAGCACATCCGGCTGGGTACCGGCGTGGTCTCCCTGCCCTACCACCATCCGCTGATGGTGGCCGACCGCTGGGTGCTGCTCGACCACCTGACCCGCGGCCGGGTGATGTTCGGCGCGGGGCCCGGCGCGCTGCCGTCCGACGCGTACATGATGGGCATCGACCCCGTCGACCAACGGCACATGATGCAGGAGTCCCTCGAGGCGATCCTCGCGTTGTTCCGTGCCGGGCCGACCGAACGGATCGACCGCCACACCGACTGGTTCACGTTGCGGGACGCCCAGTTGCACATCCGCCCGTACACCTGGCCCTACCCCGAAATCTCGACGGCGGCAATGATTTCGCCGTCCGGCCCGCGGCTGGCCGGTGCGCTGGGGACGTCGCTGCTGTCGCTGTCGATGTCGGTGCCGGGCGGCTACGCCGCGCTGGAAAACACCTGGGAGGTGGTGCGCGAGCAGGCCGCCAAAGTCGGCCGCGACGAGCCCGACCGGGCCGGCTGGCGCGTGCTGAGCATCATGCACGTCGCCGACACCCGCGAGCAGGCCATCCAGGATTGCACCTACGGCCTGCGCGATTTCGCGAACTACTTCGGGGCGGCAGGATTCGTTCCGCTGTCCAACACGGTCGACGGCGAGACTCAAACACCGTACGAATTCGTCGAAGACTATGCGGCCAAAGGCAATTGCTGCATCGGGACGCCCGACGACGCCATCGCGCACATCGAGGACCTGCTGGAGCGCTCCGGCGGCTTCGGCACCCTGTTGATGCTGGGTCACGACTGGGCGTCTCCGGAGGCGACCTACCACTGCTATGACCTGGTCGCCCGAAAGGTGATGCCCTACTTCAAGGGTCAGCTCGAGGCATCGCGGTCGTCGCACGACTGGGCCAGGGGCAAGCGCGACCAACTGATCGGCCGCGCCGGTGAGGCCGTCGTCAAGGCCATCACCGAGCACGTCGACGAGCAGAAAGGGGCGGAAAGCTGATGCGCGCTTCGGTTTTGCGGGACGGTCGCATGGTGTACCGCGACGACGTGCCCGATCCCGTGCCCGAACCCGGTCAGGTACTAGTCGGGGTGCGGGCGTGTGGGATCTGCGGCTCCGATTTGCATTTCGCCGCCCACGGGGCCGACGTGGTGGCGATGACGGCGAAGGTGGCCCGTGGCACCGGCGGCATGGACGTCGACCTGGGCCGCGACATCTTCATGGGCCACGAGTTCAGCGCCGAGGTGCTCGCGGCCGGGCCGGACACCGAGACCCACAAGCCCGGCACGCTGGTCACCTCGCTTCCGGTGTTGTTGTCGGCCAAGGGCGTCGAGCCGATCGTCTACAGCAACAGCACGATTGGCGGCTACGCCGAGCGGATGCTGCTGTCGGCGCCGCTGCTGCTGCCCATCCCCAACGGCCTGGACCTCAAGCATGCGGCCCTGACCGAGCCCATGGCGGTGGGGCTGCATGCCGTCAACAAGTCGAACATCGCGGTGAACGAGACGGCCCTGGTGCTGGGCTGCGGCCCCATCGGCATCGCCATCGTCGCGGCCCTCCGCGCACGCGGGGTGGAAACGATTGTGGCGTCGGACTTTTCGCCGAAGCGCCGCGAGCTGGCGGCCGCGATGGGCGCCCACCAGACGCTGGACGCCGGCCAGGGTTCGCCGTTCGACAGCGTCAAGCCCGCCGTGGTGTTCGAAGCGGTCGGGGTGCCGGGGATCATCGACGACGTGCTGCTGCGGGCCCGGCCGGGCACCCGCCTGGTGGTCGCCGGGGTGTGCATGCAGCCCGACACCGTGCATCCGTTTTTCGCGATCGCCAAGGAGATCAGCGTGCAGTTCGTCCTGGCCTACACGCCCGACGAGTTCGCCGATTCGCTGCGAGCGCTGGCCGAGGGCGAGATCGACGTCACCCCGCTGATCACCGGCGAGGTGGGCCTGGACGGGGTGGGGCAGGCCTTCGACGACCTCGCCGATCCCGAGCGGCACTGCAAGATCCTGGTCACGCCGTAGGGCGAACGGCCTTGCCGACCGTCCCGCGTGCTGCGAGGCTCTAAGGGGTATTCGCCACCCCAAAGTAGTCGGCAACGTCCCAGCTGCGATGCGACGGGAGGCAACCATGAAGCGCAGCATCGCCGGAGGTTTGGCCGCCTGGCTGGTGGCCGCGGGCCTACTCGCCTTTGCGCCGCCGGCCAGCGCCGGCTGCCAGTACGGCGGAGCCTTTCTCAGCAAGTGCGACGGACCGGTCCAGCCCGACGGCACCTGGCAACGGTGCGTGGCGGCCCCCCAGCTGGTCCCTCATGGCGCGAGTTCTTACCTGGTGCCCGACAGGCGCTGCGACCTGATGGGTCCCGATCAGCACCCCGCGGATCTCGCCCTCGCCGACCCACCCACGCACATCGACGGCTGATCCGCCGCTCTGCGTCATCCTCCAGCAGGGGGCTGGGTCACGCAGCCCATCAGGGGCAGGCCGCCGCAAGCGCCTCGGGCCAGACCATCACCAGCGACATGGGGTCCTGCCCGAAAGTGAGTTCGATCAACGGATTTCGGAGAGGGCGGCGCCACCAAACAGCTCAGAGGTTAGGCGCGCACCGTCCCGGCGCGCCACAACCCACTAGCGGATCGGATACGCTGCCCCCTATGGGGAAGCGGCGAAAGTTGCTGGAAAGCAACATGTTTAGCGTGCGGCATGACCCTTGATGCGATTGCCGCGGCACACACTATGCATTGCCGACCGGTGGCGCTAAGGTCCGCACATGCCGATCGCAACGAACGCCCCCAAGTTGCTCCGCAGGTCGATCGCTTTCGCGGCGATCGGCGTGACCGTCGCCGCGCTGGCGGCCTGTGACGAGCACGCCGCCGCGCCGCCGGGCGCCAATCCGCGCCAGGTGACCGTCGTCGGCTCCGGCCACGTGCAGGGCGTCCCCGACACGCTGACCGCCAACGTCGGCATCGAGTTCACCGCCCCGGACGTCACCTCCGCGATGAACCAAACCAGCGATCGCCAACAAGCGGTGATCAACGCCCTGGCCGGCGCGGGCCTGGACCGCAAGGACATCAGCACCACCACGGTCACGCTGCAGCCGCAGTACAGCAACCCCGAACCCAGCGCCGCCCCCAACATCACCGGCTACCGCGCCACCAACGCGATCCAGGTCAAGATCCACCCGACCGACGCGGCGTCGCGCATGCTGGCCGTCATCGTCGGCGCCGGCGGCGACGCCACCCGCATCACCTCGGTGAGTTACTCCATCGCCGACGACTCGCAGCTGATCAAGGATGCCCGCGCGCGGGCGTTCAACGACGCCAAGAGCCGTGCGGACCAGTACGCCCAACTGTCGGGCCTGCGGCTGGGAAGGGTGCTGTCGATCTCGGAGGCCTCGGGCGCCGCGCCAGCGGCCGGGGCGCCGTCGGCACCGCCGCGCGCGGCGGCCGCGGTTCCCCTAGAGCCGGGCGAGCAGACGGTGAGCTTTTCGGTGACCGCCGTGTGGGAACTTGCCTGACCCGTTACTGCTCGTAGACGCGCGGGTCCAGCATGCCGATGTAGGACAGGTCGCGGTAACGCTCGTCGTAATCCAGGCCGTACCCCACGACGAATTCGTTGGGGATGTCGAAGCCCACGTACGCGATTTCGACCTTGGCGCGCATCGCATCGGGCTTGCGCAGCAGCGTGCACACCCGCAGCGAGCGCGGCTGCCGGCTTTTCAGGTTGCGCAGCAACCAGGACAGGGTCAGCCCCGAGTCGACGACGTCCTCGACGATCAGCACGTCGCGGTCGTGGATGTCGCGGTCCAGGTCCTTGAGGATCCGCACCACGCCCGACGACGACGTGGACGACCCGTACGAGCTGACCGCCATGAACTCGAACTGGGTCGGCACCGGGATCGCGCGCGCCAGGTCCGTGACAAAGATCACCGCCCCCTTGAGCACGGTGATCAGCAACAGGTCCTGGCCCGTCTCGGCGGCCAGGTCGCGGTAGTGGTTGCCGATTTCCTCGCCCAACTCGGCGATGCGGGCCTGAATCTGCTCGGCGGTGAGCAGCACCGACTTGATGTCCCCCGGGTACAGCTCCGCGGACTCAGCCGGGGTGCTCGCCGGGGAGATCTGGGCCACGCCCACAGAGTGCCACGCGCACGGGCCGATAACCAACGGCGGCCCCCGTTTACACAGGTTCGCGCCACATCGTGAGCAGGCCGTCGCGCCGCCCGGCGATCAACCGCTCACCGCGCAACGCCGAGCCCACCGCCACGCCGCCCTGCCCGCGCCAGGCGGTGACCAACGCGTCCACGCCGCGGATCTGCTTGTCGGTCAACCCGGTCGCGCCCGCGGCCAGCAGCCACCCGCGGATCACCCTGCGCCGCACCGGCCCGGGCAGCTCGGCCAAGTCCCGGGCGACCAGCCCCGCATCCTCTTGCACGCCGGGGCGGGCCTCCTCGGCGAGCGCGTCGAGCAGCTCGGTGTCCTCGCGCAGCGCCGTGGCGGTGCGGGCCAGCGCCTCGGCCACACCGCCACCCAGGATGTCCTCCAGCAGCGGCAGCGCTTCGAGACGCAGCCTCGCGCGGGTGAATCGGCGGTCGCTGTTGTGCGGGTCCTGCCACGCGGCCAGGCCCAGCTCCCGGCACGCGGCGTGCGTGACGGCGCGTCGCACCCCCAACAGCGGCCGGCACCATGGCGGGTCGTGCGGGCGCATCCCCGCGATCGAGCGCACCCCCGAGCCGCGCCCCAGGCCCAGCAGCACCGTCTCCGCCTGATCGTCGAGGGTGTGGGCCAGCAGCACCGGCCCGTCGCGCCGCGAGTCGAGCGCGGCGTAACGGGCGGTGCGCGCGGCCGCCTCCGGGCCGCCCTCCACCCCGACCTGCACCGAAAGCACTTGCGCAGCAACGCATCCCACCGCGAGCGCTTGCTGTCGCGCGGTCTCGGCGACGGCGGCCGAGTCGGCCTGCAGGCCGTGGTCGACGATCAGCGCGGTGGTGGGCCGCAGCGGGGCCGCGACGGCGGTCAGCGCCAGCGAGTCGGGGCCGCCGGACAGCGCCACGCACCAGCGCTCCTCGCCGCCGAGATGGGTCCGGGCGAACGCTTCGACAGCCGTGCGCAGCTGCCCTACAGCACCCTGTCGATCCATCGCGAAGGGTCTTCGATCTCGGCGGGCAGCGGCAGCGTCTCGGGACCCGACCAGACGGCGTTGAACCGTTCCATCCCGACCCTGCCCACCACGTGGTCGACGAACGCCTTGCCGCGGGTGTATTGGCTCAGCTTGGCGTCGAGACCGAGCAGCGCGCGCAACAGCCGCTGCAGCGGGGGTTGCTTGCGGTGGCGACGCTCGTCGAACCGCCGCCGGATGGTGGCCACCGACGGCACCACCCGCGGCCCGACCGCATCCATGACGTGGTCGGCGTGGCCCTCCAGCAGGGTGCCGAGCACCAGCAGCTGATCGAGGGCCTTGCGTTGCGGCTCGGATTGCACGGCGCGCACCAGGCCCAGAATCGGCGAGCCGGCGTCGGGCCCGTCCCCGGCGCCGCGGTTGCGGACGAACTCGGCGAGCCGGCGCGCCACGTGCGTGATGTCTTCGCCGGCGTCCTGGGTGAGCAGCCCCAGCGACTCCGACATGTAGTCGGCCAGCCAGCGATTGGCGGTGAACTGCACCCGGTGAGTCACCTCGTGCAGGCACACCCACAACCGGAAGTCGGACGGCTCCACCCGCAGCTGGCGCTCGACGGCGATGACGTTCGGATACACCAGGAGCAGCAGGCCCGCCCCGGCCCCGTTACCGGTGGCGAACGGGTCGTACTGGCCGAGGATGCCGGACGACACGAACGCCAGCACCGCGCCGGTCTGCGCGCCGGTGATGCGCCCGGTGAAAAAGCCGCGCGGCTTTTCGCCACCCTTGGTCATCACTCGCATCGACTCGGCCGCGGCCCCAATCCATTCGGCGCGGTCGACGATGCGGGCCGGCGGCACCGCCCCATTGGTGGCCAGGCCCGTGACGTCGCGCACCGGCGGTTCGGCCTTGGCGGCCGCGTCGGTCAGTTCGTCGATCACCCGGCGGCGGGTGTAGTCACTGGCCGCCGGGCCCGGCCGTGCCAGGCGCTGGCCGACCGTGGCCGCGAACCGCCAGTCCACGGCGGTTCCCAGGGTCAGGTTCGACGATGGGGTCATGCGCACCCGCAGGTCCACAACCTGCTGGCCAGGGCGTCCATCGCGTTGCGGCCGTTGGGTCCGGCGGCGTTGGAGATGAAGGCGAACGTCAGCACCCGCCCGGTGCGGTCGGTGAGCACCCCGACCAGGGAGTTGATGTCGGTGAGCGAGCCGGTCTTGGCCCGCAGCCACCCGGCCGGACCGCGGTCGGTGGCCGGGTCGAGGAACCGGTCGGCCAGCGTCCCGCTGCCGCCGGCGATGGGAAGCAGGTCCAGCAGGGCGCGCAGGGCCGGCTGGTCCGGGCCGGCGGCCGCCTGCACGACGCCGTCGAGCGTCTTGGCCGTCAAGCGGTCGTCGACCGACAGGCCGCTGGAATCCATCAGCGCGGCCCCGGCCGTGTCGACGTGCGCGGTGCTCAACCGGTTGGTGACCGCGTCGACGGCGCCGGCGAAGCTGCGGGGCCGGTTGATCGCGGCCGCCACCTCCCGAGCGATGCACTCGGCCATCACGTTGTCGGAGTGGTCCATCATCTGCTGCAGCCGCTGGATGAGCGGCGCGGACTGCACCACGGCGAGCTGCCGCGCCCCGGCCGGCGCGGTCGCGATCGTCACCGCGGCGGGGTCCAGGCCCAGCGCCTTGGCCAGCTCCCGCCCCGCGTCCAGCGCCGGCGTCTTGGACCGCCTCGAATTGACCGTGGTGGGCTGGATGCGCCCGGCGTCGACCATCACGGACTCGATCGGCGCGATGTCGCCGTTGTCGACGTCGGCCGGATCCCAGCCCTGCGCCATCGTCGGGCCGCTGAAGGCGGAGGTGTCCACCTGTACCGACGTCGGTGTCATGCCGCTGCGGCGGATCTGCTCGACGAGGTCGCTGATGCGCGCCGACCCGCGGTACCAGGTGTCCACGCCGGGCGGCGCGGCCGACAACAGCGGGTCACCGGCGCCGACCAGCACGACGGGCCCCTGCGCGTTTTGGCTGCCGGCCACCACGCGGGTGCTGATGCGGGCCTGGCGGTCCAGCGTCAACAGCGCCGCGGCCGCGGTCAGGACCTTGTTGGTCGACGCCGGGGTCAGCGGCAGGTCCTCGGCGACCTGCCACAGCTCTTTGCCGGTGATGGCGTCGGTGATGCGCCCGCCGAGCCTGCCGAGGTTGGGGTCGGCCGCCGCCGGGCCCAGGGTGGCCGCCACCCCGGCGGGGCTGGGCGTCTCGGCGGTGTCGGCGACGGGGACCATCCCCGGCTTGACGGTCGGCGGGCGCGGCGGGGGCACCGGGACGTGTGCGGCCCCGGCGCCGTGACCGCCCGTGGTGAAAAACGTCGCCGCGGCCACCACGGCGGCGACGAACGCCAGCACGGCCAACCCGATGAACACCTGGGTGGATTTCCGCCAGCGAGTCGGACCCATCACTCTCCTGACTGTTTGAACCCATTCTGCCGAATCGGCCCGGTAACGCTCGACTAGGGTGATGCCCGACCAACTGAGCTACCCAGGACTATCCCTCATAAAGGAGCCGGCACGGTGCAATTCGACGTGACCATCGAGATTCCGAAAGGCCAGCGCAACAAGTACGAGGTCGATCACGAAACCGGGCGGGTGCGCCTGGACCGCTACCTGTACACGTCGATGGCCTACCCCACCGATTACGGCTTCATCGAGGACACGCTGGGCGAGGACGGCGACCCGCTGGATGCGCTGGTGCTGCTGCCGCAGCCGGTGTTCCCCGGCGTGATCGTGGAGGCGCGTCCGGTCGGAATGTTCCGGATGGTCGACGAGGCCGGTGGCGACGACAAGGTGCTCTGCGTTCCGGCCGGTGACCTCCGGTGGGACCACATCCAGGACATCGGGGACGTCCCGCAATTCGAGCTCGACGTGATCAAGCACTTCTTCTCGCAATACAAGGCGCTCGAGCCGGGCAAGTTCGTCAAGACGGCCAACTGGGTCGACCGGGCCGAAGCCGAAGCCGAGGTGCAGCGTTCGGTGGAGCGGTTCAAAGCGGCCGAACATTAGGGCCCGCTGACGCTTCCGGCGTAACCGCGGCGCGCCGAAGCGTCGATGCGGGCGCTGCCCACTAGGAGCGGCAGAGCGTCTACGCGCGTGCCGGCAAGGAGCTCGACGGCCTGATCGTGCTACCGGCCCCGGCGCGGGCCAGCATCGAGCGGCGCATCGCCGGCCAGATCGGGGCCTGACCGGTCAGGTTTGACCGGCCAGGGCGGGCGCGCGTTGCGCCGGTTGCGCCACACGCTCCAGGCCAGCGCCGCCCCGATGAAGACCACGCCCACCGAGGCGGCGGCGACCTCGGGGACCTCGAACCGCGGCTCGATGGAGAGCAGCATGATCACGGCCAGCACGCCGATCGCCCAGTGCGCGCCGTGCTCCAAGTAGACGTAGCGGTCCAGCGTGTCCTGCCGGACCAAGTAGATGGTGATCGAGCGGACGAACATCGAGCCCACCAGCCCCAGGCCCAGCGCGATGACGATCGGATCGGACGTGATCGCGAAGGCGCCGGTCACCCCGTCGAACGAGAAGGCGGCGTCGAGCACCTCGAGATATGCGAACAGGCCCAGCGCCGCCTTGCCGACGGCCGTGCGGGCGGTCCCGACGTCGACGTCGGTTGGCCGAAAGGCCCGGCTCAATCCGTTGACGACCAGGTAGGTCACCAGGCCCAGCACCCCGGCGTTGAGCACCGTCGCGCGTTCGTCGCTGGAGTGCGTCAATGCGGTCCCGGCGAGCACCAGCGCGACGCCGGCCACCACCACCGGCACCTGTCCGAGCCGGCCAACGCGGGCGAAAGGCACCTCAATCCACTTGAGCCACTTGATGTCTCGGTCGTGAAAGAGGAAATCCAAAAACAGCATCAGCAGGAACGTCCCTCCGAAGGCCGCGATCTGCGGGTGAGCCGCGACGATCAGCTTCTCGTAGCTGGGCGAGCCGTCGGGGTACTCCAGCGCGCCGTGTGCCGGCGGATCGAGCGCCAGCTCCATCGAGCGCACCGGCCCGATGCCCGCGGTCGCCCACACGATGACCAACGGGAAGACCAGCCGCATGCCGAACACGGCGATCACGATCCCGACCGTCAGGAACATCCGCCGCCAAAAGCGGCTCATCCGCTTGAGGATCGCCGCGTTGATGACGGCGTTGTCGAAGGACAGCGAGATTTCGAGCATGGCGAGCACCAGCAGCAGGAACATGGCGTTCAGGCCGCCGTGCGCGTAGCCGACAACGAGGGCCGCGA
This sequence comes from Mycobacterium palustre, assembly GCF_002101785.1. Classification (GTDB taxonomy): domain Bacteria; phylum Actinomycetota; class Actinomycetes; order Mycobacteriales; family Mycobacteriaceae; genus Mycobacterium; species Mycobacterium palustre. The sequence continues at coordinate 17,738 of NZ_LQPJ01000115.1, read as the reverse complement.
TGGCGCACAACAGCGAAAAACCAAAGGTGCGGAGCGCGGCCATGGATCCTTTCTCGACAGTCGCCAACCCTAGCGATCCGTTTCGCCGACCCGGGCCGCCAGTCCTGCGCACTTACTATTTTCAAATTGTGGCGATGCCCGAAGTCGACGGTACCGAAGCCTCCACCGGGGCCGGCCCGATCGCGCGCGGCAGCGTGGCCCGGGTCGCCACCGCGACCGCGGTAACCGCGCTGTGCGGCTACGCGGTGATCTACCTGGCCGCCCGCGACCTGGCCCCGAGCGGCTTTTCGGTGTTCGGGGTGTTCTGGGGCGCGTTCGGGTTGGTCACCGGCGCGGCCAACGGGCTGCTGCAGGAGGCCACCCGGGAGGTCCGCTCGACGCAGTACATCGAGGTCGTCGGCCGCCGGACCCATCCGCTGCGGGTGGCAGCGATGGTCGGCGTCGCCGCCCCCGCGGTGATCGCGGGAAGCTCGCCGCTGTGGGGCGGGCGGGTGTTCGTCGAGGCGCGCTGGCTGTCGGTGGCGCTGCTGGCCGTCGGACTCGCCGGGTTCTGCCTGCACGCCACGCTGTTGGGGATGCTGGCCGGCACCAATCAGTGGACGGTGTACGGGTCGCTGATGGTGACCGACGCCGTGATCCGGGTGGCGGTCGCCGGGGCGACCTTCGTGATCGGCTGGGGGCTGGCCGGCTTCCTGTGGGCGACCGTGGCGGGTGCGGCGGCCTGGCTGATCGTGCTGGGCGCCTCCCCGACCGCCCGGGTCGCGGCCCGGCTGCTGACGCCGGGCGGCACCGCGACATTTTTGCGCGGCGCCGCCCACTCCATCACCGCGGCGGGAGCCAGCGCGATCCTGGTGATGGGTTTTCCCGTGCTGCTGAAGCTGACCAGCACGCAACTGGGGGCGGAGGGCGGGGTGATCATCCTGGCGGTGACGCTGACGCGCGCGCCGCTGCTGGTGCCGCTGACGGCGATGCAAGGCAACCTGATCGCCCATTTCGTCGACGAGCGCACCGACCGGGTTCGGGCGCTGGTGACGCCGGCGGCGATCGTCGCCGGCATCGGCGCGGTCGGGGTGGCGGCCGCGGGGATGGTGGGGCCGTGGCTGCTGCGGGTGGCCTTCGGGGCGCAGTACCAGGCCAGCAGCGCGCTGCTGGCCTGGCTGACGGCGGCCGCCCTCGCGATCGCGATGCTGACCCTGACCGGGGCCGCCGCCGTCGCCGCCGCGATGCACCGGGCCTACGCCGCGGGCTGGGTGGGTGCGACGGTCGCCTCGGGGCTGCTGCTGCTGTTGCCGTTGCCCCTGCAGACCCGGACCGTCGTCGGCCTGCTGTGCGGACCGCTGGTGGGAATCGCGGTGCACCTGGTGTCGCTGGCGCGCGCCGGGCGCCCGACCGCCTGATCCCGTGTACCTTGTGGGCTTGAATGGACAGTGAAACGCATTACCCGGGCGTCTGGATCGTCATTCCCGCCTTCAACGAAGCCGCCGTCATCGGCGAGGTGATCGCCGACGTCCGCTCGGTCTTTGATCACGTCGTCTGCGTCGACGACGGCAGCACCGACGGCACCGGCGAAATCGCCCGGAAGGCCGGGGCCCACCTGGTGCGCCACCCGATCAACCTGGGTCAGGGCGCGGCCATCCAGACCGGAGTCGAATACGCCCGGAAGCGGCCCGGCGCGCTGGTTTTCGCCACCTTCGACGCCGACGGCCAGCACCGCGTCAAGGATCTGGTCGCGATGATCGACCGGCTCGGCGCCGGTGACGTCGACGTCGTGATCGGGACGCGGTTCGGCACCGACGAGGGCAGCCGGCCGCCGTTCGTCAAGCGGATGGTGCTGCGCACCGCGGCCAGGCTGAGCCGCCGCGGTCGGCGACTTGGCTTGACGGACACCAACAATGGGCTGCGGGTCTTCAACAAGAAGGTCGCCGACGGGCTGGACATCACCATGAGCGGGATGAGCCACGCCAACGAAATCATCGTGATGATCGCCGAAAACCATTGGCGTGTAACCGAATACCCGGTCGAGGTGCTCTACACCGAATACTCGAAGTCCAAGGGGCAGCCGCTGCTCAACGGCGTCAACATCGTCTTCGACGGGTTCCTGCGAGGGAGGATTCCAAGATGAATAGGACGCAACGATGAACTGGATCCAGGTGCTGCTGATCTCCTCGATCGTCGCGCTGCTGGTCTACCTGCTGCGGTCGCGCCGCAACGCGCGGTCGCGGGCCTGGGTAAAGGTCGGATACGTGTTGTTCGTGCTGGGCGGCATCTATGCCGTGCTGCGCCCCGACGACACGACGGTGGTGGCGCACTGGTTCGGGGTGCGCCGCGGCACCGACCTGATGCTCTACGCGCTGATCATGGCGTTCAGCTTCACCACGCTGAGCACCTACATGCGGTTCAAGGATCTCGAGCTGCGGTACGCGCGGCTGGCGCGGGCCGTGGCGCTGGAGGGCGCGCAGCAACCCGAAGAGGTGGCCGAACCGCGCTAGCTTGGCTAGCCGGTGCGCACGCTGCGGAAGTACTCCACCGTGCGGCGCACACCCTCGTCCAGCTGAACCCGGGGGCGCCAACCCAAAACCTCTGCGGCCAAACCGATGTCGAGGCAGGACCGCTTCAGGTCGCCCAGGCGCGGGGGGTGGAACGCCGGGTCGTCGGGTCCACCGACGGCCGCGGCCACCACCGAATGCAGTTGGCGGTCCGACGTTTCGACGCCGGTGCCGATGTTGAACCGCTGCCCGCCGCCGGCGTCCCCGGAGGCCTTGACGAAGGCGTCCACCACGTCGTCGACGAACACGTAGTCGCGGGTGTTGGTGCCGTCGCCGAACACCTTGGTGGGCTTGCCCGACAGCAGCGCCCGGGCGAAGATCGCCACCACGCCCGCTTCGCCGTGCGGGTCCTGGCGCGGGCCATAGACGTTGGCCGGCGCGATGTGCGAACACTCCAGGCCGTACAGGTTGCGGAAGGTGTTCAGGTAGATCTCGCCGGCCACCTTGCCCGCGGCGTACGGCGAGGCCGGGTCGGTGGGCACCGTCTCCGGGGTGGGGTAGACCGGCGGCGTGCCGTAGATCGATCCGCCCGACGAGGTGTGCACGATCTTGCGCACCCCGGCCCGGCGCGCCGCCTCCGCCAGCCGCACGGTGCCGATGACGTTGACCGAGGCGTCGAATTGCGGGTCTGCCACCGAGTGCCGCACGTCGATCTGGGCCGCCAGGTGAAACACCACCTCCGGGCGGTGCTCGTCAAGGATGGCCCGCAGGTCGGCGGCCACGATGTCGGCCTCGACGAAGGCGTACGCCGGGTTGCCGGCCAAATGCTCAAGGTTGGTCGCGCGGCCGGTGGCGAAGTTGTCCAGCCCCACCACCGTGTGGCCGTCGGCCAGCAGGCGGTCGACTAGCGTCGAGCCGATGAATCCGGCTGCCCCGGTGACCAGTGCGTGCACCGGCCCACCATACCGGCGGTCCGCGCGGCTACCTCGGGTGGCGCTGGCCGCCGCCGCGCTGATCGCCGTCCAGCTGACGATCCGCGCGGTCCTGGCGTTCGGGGGCTACTTCTACTGGGACGACCTGATTCTGGTCGGCAAGGCGGGAACCGAGGGGCTGCTGTCGCCGTCATACCTGTTCGACGACCACGACGGCCACGTCATGCCGGGCGCCTTTTTGGTCGCCGGCGCGATCATCCGGGCGGCGCCGCTGGATTGGACCTGGCCGGCGGTCAGCCTTTTGGCGCTGCAACTGCTGGCGTCGCTGGCGCTGCTGCGCGCGCTGCACGTCATCCTGGGCTGGCGCCGGGCGCTGCTGGCCCCCTTGACCTTCGCGCTGTTCACGCCGCTGGCCGTGCCGGGTTTCGCGTGGTGGGCGGCGGCGCTGAACTCGCTGCCGATGCTGGCGGCGCTGGCGTGGACGTGCGCCGACGCGATCCTGTTGGTGCGCACGGGAAACCAGCGCTACGCGGTGACCGGCGTCCTGGCGTACCTCGGCGGGCTGCTGTTCTTCGAGAAGGCCGCCGTGATCCCGTTCGTGGCGTTCGCCGTGGCGGCCCTGCTGTGGCACGTGACCGGCGACGGGTCGGCGGTGCGGACGGTGTGGCGGGCCGGTCTGCGGTTGTGGGTGGCGTCGCTGGCGCTGACCGCCGGCTGGGTCGGGCTGTATCTGGGCGTCGTCGACCAGCGGCGCTGGAGCACCGACCTGGCGATGACGGGCGCGCTGCTGTGGCGGTCGATCACCCACGGCATCGTGCCGGCACTGGCCGGCGGGCCGTGGCGCTGGGACCGGTGGGCGCCGGCGTCGCCGTGGGCCACGCCCCCGCCGTCGGTGATGGCGCTCGGCTGGCTGGTGCTCGCCGGGGTGGTGGCGGTGTCCCTGCTGCGCAAGCAGCGCATCGGTGCCGTGTGGCTGACCGCGGCGGGTTATGCCGTGGCGTGTCAGGTGCCGATCTATCTGATGCGCTCGTCCAAGCAGACCGCCCTCGAACTCGCCCAGACCCTGCGCTACCTGCCGGACCTCGCGGTGGTGCTGGCGTTGCTGGCCGCCGTCGCGCTGTGCGCCCCGAACCGACCGGCCGCGCCGCGGTGGCTGGATGCCGCGCCCAAGCGCGCCGCGGTGACGGCGGGTCTGGCGGTCGCGTTCGTGGCCAGCAGCCTGTATTCGACGGCGACGTTTCTGGCCAGCTGGCGCGACAACCCCGCGCAGCCCTACCTGCAAAACGCCCGGGCCGGCCTGGCCGCCGCGCGCGCGGCCTCGGATGCGCCGCTGCTCGACCAGGAGGTCGATCCGCTGGTGCTGCAGCGGGTGGCGGCGCCGCAGAACCTGGCCAGCCACATGTTCGCACTGCTGCGCGATCGGCCCGAATTTTCCTCTGCGACAACGCAATTGCGCATGATCGACAGCTCGGGCCGGCTGATCTACGGGCGGGTGACCTGGATCCGCACGATCGCCCCCGGCCCCATGCCGCGGTGCGGCTATTTCGCGCAACCGGACAAGCCGGCGCGGCTCGTCTTGGACGGGCCGCTGCTGCCGGCCGACTGGACCGTCGAACTCAACTACCTGGCCAACAGCGACGGTTCCATGACGCTGTCGCTGAGCCAGGGGCCCGACGTCAGGGTGCCGGTGCGTCCCGGCCTCAACCGGATCTTCGTCCGGCTGCCCGGCGCCGGGGACGCCATCACGGTGCGGGCCAACACCGCCGCACTGGCGTTGTGCCTCGCGTCGGGACCCGTGGGCTTCGTCGCGCCCGCCTGATCGTGCGAACCGCCGACGCGCGACGCGGAAGGGCGATACCCCTCTCGCGCGACAACTGCGACATAAAACTGGAGCCACCTAGGAGAATCGAACTCCTGACCTGCTCATTACGAGTGAGCCGCTCTACCGACTGAGCTAAGGTGGCGTGCCCTGCCGGGCGGCACGAGTCTACGGCAGGCGTCCCGAGTCACCCAAGTTGCTGCCCGATGGTCGCGACCATGGCGTCGACGGCGAACTTGGGTTTGACGTTGATCGCCAGCGCCTCTCGGCACTCCAGCACCGCCTCGATGCAGCGCAGCAGCCGCTCGGGCGAGGCGTGGGCGGCCAGCGCCGCCACTCGATCGGCCATGTCGGGGTGGTTGGCCCGCACGCCCCCCGCGTCCGCCGACACCACGAGCGCGTCGCGAAAGTAGGTGGCCAGGTCGATCAGCGCCCGGTCCAGCGCGTCGCGCGACGCCCGGGTCTGCCGCGACTTCTGCCGCCGCTCCAGGTCCTTGAGCGCGCCGGTGGCTCCGCGCAGCGCACCCGCGGTGCCCTTCCCGGTGCCGCCGGCGCCCAAAGCGGTTCGCAGCTCCTCGGTTTCGGCCTCGGCGCGGTCGGCGGTCAGCACCACGGCCTCGGCCTCGGCCGCGGCCACCAGCTCCTCGGCGGCGGCGTAGGCGCGCGACGGGGTCGCGGCGTCACGCACCAGCCCCAGCGCCCGCTCGCGTCGCTGCCGGGCGTCGGCGTCGACGGCCAGGCGGCGGGCGCGCCCGACGTGCCCGCCGCTGACCGAGGCGGCCCACTTCGCCGTGTCGGCATCCAGGCCGCCGTCGACCAGCACGCGCGCGATGGCCTCGGTCGACGGGGTGACCAGCGAGACGTGGCGGCACCGGGACCGCAGCGTGACCGCGATGTCCTCGGGATCCACCGACGGAGCGCACAGCAAAAACACCGTGGACGGCGGCGGCTCCTCGACGACCTTCAACAGCGCGTTCGCGGCCCCCTCAGTCAACCGGTCGGCGTCTTCGATGACGACGATCTGCCGGTGTCCCGTGGTCGGGCGGCGCGACGCGATCTGCACGATGCCGCGCATCTCGTCCACACCGATGGATAGGCCCTCGGGGATTATTCGGCGCACGTCGGCGTGGGTGCCGGCCATCGTCGTCGAGCAGGCCCGGCACCGCCCGCAGCCAGGCTCGCCATCGGAGGTGCACTGCAGCGCCGCGGCGAAGCAGACCGCGGCGATGGAGCGCCCCGAACCGGGGGGGCCGGTGATCAGCCAGGCATGTGTCATAGTTCCGGCGCCGGACTCGCTGTGAGTGGAATCACCGCGCGCGGAACGGGCGGCGGCGAGCAGTTCGGCCACCACCGCCTCTTGGCCTACCAGCCGTGTAAACACCCCGGACATCACCGGCAACAGTAGTGACACCTGCCGACGGATACCGATCCGCCATCGGATCGCGATATTTCCGTAACTTCCCGGGCCGTTTCAGCAGCTATATGCGACGTGCCGAGTCGCGCGAACTTTTCCGTCAAGTCCATACCGACCGATACGGTGGATCGGTGGCAACCATGGCGGAACTGCCGGGGCGGATCAGCGAATTCGTCCGGTGGGTGGTGCGCACCCCGTGGCCGCTGTTTTCGCTGAGCATGCTGCAGGCCGACATCATCGGCGGCCTGTTCGTGCTGGGCTTCTTGCGCTACGGCTTGCCGCCCCAGGACCGCATCCAGCTGCAGGATCTGCCCCCGGTCAACCTGGCGATCTTCATCAGCGTCGTGATCACGCTGTTCCTCGCCGGCATCGTGTTCAACCTCAAGCTGCTGCTGCCGGTCTTTCGCTGGCAGCGCCGCGACAACCTGCTGGCCGAGGCCGATCCGGCCGAGACCGAACTGGCGCGCAGCCGCGCGCTGCGCATGCCGTTCTACCGCACGCTCACCAGTGGGGTGGCTTGGTGCATCGGCGGGCTGGTGTTCATCATCGCCAGCTGGTCGGTGGCCAAGTACACGGCGCCCGTCGTCGCGGTCGCCGTGGCGTTGGGCGCGGCCGCCACGGCGATCATCGGCTATCTGCAGTCCGAGCGGGTGCTGCGGCCCGTGGCGGTCGCGGCGCTGCGCAGCGGCGTGCCCGAGAACGTCAAGGCGCCCGGGGTCATTTTGCGCCAGATGCTGAGCTGGATGCTGTCCACCGCGGTGCCGCTGCTGGCCATCGTGCTGGCCGTGGTGGCCGACAAGGCCTCCCTGCTGCACGCCACCCCCGAAAAACTGTTCAACCCGATCCTGCTGCTGGCCCTGGCCGCGCTGGGCATCGGCCTGGTCAGCACCCTGTTGGTGGCCATGTCGATCGCCGACCCGCTGCGTCAGCTGCGCTGGGCGCTGAGCGAGGTGCAACGCGGAAACTACAACGCGCACATGCAGATCTATGACGCCAGCGAGCTGGGCCTGCTGCAGGCCGGCTTCAACGATATGGTGCGCGACCTGTCCGAGCGGCAGCGGCTGCGCGACCTGTTCGGCCGCTACGTGGGTGAGGACGTGGCCCGCCGGGCCCTCGAGCGCGGCACCGAGCTGGGTGGCCAGGAGCGCAACGTGGCGGTGCTCTTCGTCGACCTGGTCGGCTCCACCAAGCTGGCCGCGACGCGGCCGCCCGCCGAAGTGGTCCACCTGCTCAACGAGTTCTTCCGCGTGGTGGTCGACACCGTCGGCAAGCACGGCGGGTTCGTCAACAAGTTCCAGGGCGACGCGGCGCTGGCCATCTTCGGCGCGCCGATCGAGCACCCGGACGCCTCCGGCGGGGCGCTCGCGGCGGCCCGCGAGCTGCACGACGCGCTGCTGCCGGTGATCGGCTCGGCGGAGTTCGGCATCGGGGTGTCGGCCGGCCGGGCCATCGCCGGCCACATCGGGGCGCAGGCCCGCTTCGAATACACGGTGATCGGCGATCCGGTCAACGAGGCCGCGCGGCTCACCGAGCTGGCCAAGCTGGAGGCCGGCCACGTGCTGGCGTCGGCGATCGCGGTCAGCGGCGCCCTGGACGCCGAGGCGCTGTGCTGGGACGTCGGCGAGGTCGTCGAGCTGCGCGGGCGCACGGCACCCACTCAGCTGGCGCGGCCGGCGAAGCTCGCCGGAGTCACGGCCTCCCAGCCGGGGCGGGCCAGGCCGGACCAGGTGTCCAGCGAGTCCATCGGGCCGAGTTTTTGACGCCGCGCGCTAGCTGCGCTTGGCCGCCTTCCTGGCCCCCGATTTGGCAACAGCCTTTCGGGTGCTCTTCTTGGCAACCCGCTTCACCGGGCCCCGGGCCCGCCGGTCGGCGAGCAGTTCGGCCGCGCGCTCGTCGGTGATCGACATCACGTCGTCGCCCTTGCGCAGGCTGGCGTTGGTCTCGCCGTCGGTGACGTACGGCCCGAACCGGCCGTCCTTGATGACCATCGGCTTGCCCGACGCCGGATCGTTCCCCAGTTCGCGCAGCGGCGGCGCCGAAGCGCTCTGCCTGCCACGGCGTTTGGGCTCGGCGTAGATCTTCAGCGCTTCCTCGAGGGTGATATCGAAGATCTGGTCCTCGGTCGCCAGCGAGCGAGAATCGTTGCCGCGCTTAAGGTATGGGCCATAGCGCCCGTTCTGCGCGGTGATCTCCTCGCCGGTCTGCGGGTCGACGCCGACGACGCGGGGCAGCGACAGCAGCTTCAGCGCGTCCTCGAGCGTGACGGTCTGCAGGTCCATGCCGCGCAGCAGGGAACCGGTGCGGGGTTTGGGTCCGGTGGGCTTCTTGCCCTTCTTCGCCGGGGCGCCGCCGTCGTCGTCTTCGGACGGCGGCAGCACCTCGGTCACGTACGGCCCGTAGCGGCCGTCCTTGGCGACGATCTCGTGACCCGTTTCGGGGTCCACGCCCAGCACGCGTCCCTCTTGGGGGGTGGCGAAGAGTTCCTCGGCCACTTCCAGCGTCAGCTCGTCGGGGGTCAGCGAGTCGTTGAGGTTGGCCCGCTGCGGCGTGGGCTCCCCGTCGTCACCGGTGACGATGCGTTCCAGGTAGGGCCCGTTCTTGCCGACCCGAACATAGACCGGCCGGCCCTGCGCGTCGTCAAACACCTTGATGGAGTTGACTTCTCGCGCGTCGATGCCCTCCAGGTTGACGCCCACCAACTTCTTGAGGCCGCCCGAGCGTGCCACCGAGTCGGGCACCCCGTGCTCGCCGCCGAAGTAGAAGTTGTTGAGCCAGTTGGTGCGCCGCTCGTTGCCCGATGCGATCGCGTCGAGCTCGTCTTCCATCGCCGCGGTGAAGCCGTAGTCGACCAGGCGGCCGAAGTGCTGCTCGAGCAGGCCGGTGACGGCGAACGCGACCCACGAGGGCACCAGCGCGCTGCCCTTCTTGTACACGTAGCCGCGGTCCTGGATGGTCTTGATGATCGACGAATACGTCGACGGGCGGCCGATGCCCAGCTCCTCGAGCGCCTTGACCAGCGAAGCCTCGGTGTAGCGCGCCGGCGGGTTGGTGGCGTGCCCCTCAGGGGTGAGCTCGATAACGTTTAGCCGCTGCCCCTCGGTCAGGCGCGGCAGCCGGCGCTCGGCGTCGTCCGCCTCGCCGCCGGCGAGCTCGTCGACGGTCTCGACGTAGGCCTTGAGGAAGCCGGCGAAGGTGATGGTGCGCCCGCTCGCGGCGAACACGACCTCTCTTGGGGTCTGCGGCCCCCCAGACCTGCCCGCGATCCGCAGGCTCAGCGTCGTGCCGCGGGCGTCGGCCATCTGCGAGGCCACCGTGCGCTGCCAGATCAGCTCGTAAAGCCGGAACTCGTCGCCGTCGAGCTCCCGGCGCACCGCGTCCGGGGTGGCGAACGTCTCGCCGGCCGGCCGGATCGCCTCGTGCGCCTCCTGCGCGTTCTTCACCTTGCGGGTGTACTGGCGCGGCGCCGGCGAGACGTACTCCTCGCCGTAGAGCTGACGCGCCTGGGTGCGCGCGGCGCTGATCGCCGACTCCGACAGGGTCGTGGAGTCGGTGCGCATATAGGTGATGTAGCCGTTTTCGTAGAGCCGCTGGGCGATGCTCATCGTGCGTTCCGAGGAGAACCGCAGCTTGCGCCCGGCCTCCTGCTGCAGCGTCGACGTCATGAACGGCGCGTAGGGGCGCCGGGTGTAGGGCTTTTCCTCCACCGACGCGACGGACAGCTGAGCGCCCCGCAACCCGGCGGCCAGCTCGGTGGCGGCCGCCTCGTCCAGCACTACGACTTCTGCGGGGCCTTCGCCGCCCCTATTGCGCAGCTGGCCCGCCGAGTCGAAATCGCGGCCGGTGGCCACGCGCAGGCCGTCGACGCCGGCCAACCGGGCGGCGAAAACGGGCGGCTGGGCCTGCGGGTCGGACGCGCTGGCGTCCAGCTGGGCGACGATGTCCCAGTACGACGCGCTGCGGAACGCCATGCGGTCGCGTTCGCGCTGCACGATGATCCGGGTGGCCACCGACTGGACCCGCCCCGCCGACAGCTTCGGGGCGACCTTCTTCCACAGCACCGGGCTGACCTCGTAGCCGTACAGCCGGTCCAGGATGCGGCGCGTCTCCTGGGCGTCGACCAGGTCGATGTCCAGGTCGCGGGGGTGCTCGGCGGCGGCGCGGATGGCCGGCTCGGTGATCTCGTGGAACACCATCCGCTTGACCGGGATGTTCGGCTTGAGGGTCTCCAGCAGGTGCCAGGCGATGGCCTCGCCTTCGCGGTCACCGTCCGTGGCCAGGTAGAGCTCGTCGACGTCCTTGAGCAGCCCCTTGAGCTCGCTGACGGTGCTCTTCTTCTCCGGGCTGATGATGTAGAGCGGCTCGAAGTCGGCGTCGACGTTGACCCCCAACCGGGCCCAAGGCTCGGACTTGAACTTGGCGGGGACGTCGGCCGCGGCCCGCGGCAGGTCGCGGATGTGTCCGCGGGAGGACTCGACGATGTACCTGGAGCCCAGGTAGCTGGCCAGTTTGCGCGCCTTGGTGGGCGACTCGACGATCACGAGTCGCCTAGGGGTCCCATTTCCGCCACTGGTCGGGCTTTGTGGGTCCTTTAGCTTCGGGTCAGCCAACTGCGCTTACGCTCCATCTCTTATCCCGGCCCCCCTACGAGACCGCCCTGCAGGAAGAATGACAGGCCGGCGCCTGAAATTCCGGTGAACTTCAGGTACGCCGGCGTTCCTTCGCTTTGGGGCACCTGACAATTTCGCACCCTCGGGCGTGGCTGCGCAAACCGGCTAGCCGAAAATCACGCCGTAACCGACGGCGCACTGCGGGGCCACAGCGGCAACGCCGCCGAGTCGTCGGGAGGTTCCCCAACGTTTTCTACCAGGCGCGATAGCCTCCGGCGGCCGCTGATCCGAAGCGCCGGCCGGCCGCCGCGGGTGCCGATCAGGGTGGGCGCGATGCCGACGCGCATCAGCGCCGACGCCAGGGGGGAATGGGTGTCGGGGGCGTGCGGGTCCAGACCGAGCAGGTAGTGCCCGCCCTCCGGGCGACCGGCCGCCAGCGTCCACGCCCGCAGCTCCCGCGGGCCGGGCAGCCATCGCGGCGGCACCGTCTTGACCGCGCCGCGGGTCCACTCGGCCGCCAGGGCCACCAACGACGGCGTCACCGCCGTCCGCACCAGCGGGGTGTCTTCGTCGGTGCGCCCGATTTCGGGCTTTAGGCCCGCCTCTTGGATCATCTCGGCCAGCGCCGCGGCCCGCCACTCGTGGTCGACGACCACTGAAAGCCGGGCGCCCTGCGCCTCCGGGGCACCGACCAACACGATCTGGCCAGAGGCCGCCAGCACCCCCGAGAGGTCGGCGACCGCGGGCGGCACCGACTCCGCTGTAAAGAAGGAAAGCTGGCTCACGCCACCGACAGTAGGCCAGCTCGCCCCTCCGCGCGTTCAGTTAACCGGCGCGGCGGCGGTTTGGGCGGCACGGGACGCCGAAACGAAAACCCCCCGGCGGGGCCCGCTGGGCGGGACTGCACGGGGGGTTCCGGTGGAGTGTCTGCTCTCCTTAGACGGAGCGGACTCCGGTGGCCTGGGGGCCCTTAGGGCTGTGGCCGATCTCGAACTCGACCTTCTGATTTTCCTCGAGGGTGCGGAAGCCCGAACCCTGGATCTCCGTGTAGTGGACAAAAACATCCGCGGAACCGTCTTCGGGGGCAATGAACCCGAACCCCTTCTCCGCATTGAACCACTTCACAGTTCCCTGTGGCATTTCCTGATTTTTCCTTCTCTTATGGGTGCGGTGCACCGCCTTTCGGTGCCCCGGGCCAGCTGCGACCGCCATACCTCGCGTAGTCGCCGGAACTTCACCCGACCGATAACCTCGCAGGAACCGCGGCCGCAACATTGTTCCTGCGAAAGTTTGACACGAACACAGAAGCTGCGACCGCAATCATCCAATCATGTTCATCGCGTCGGCGACAGACTTGTGTGACCGGCTGATGTTAGGAGGGTGTGAACTTGGCGAGTTTCGGCAGCGACCTGCTTGCCGTCGCGCTCGCCGGTACCGCGGCGGGCGAAGGCCCCCTGCGCCACGTCGCCGAGCTGCCTGCGCGCACCGGCCGGCCGCACGCCTGGCCGGAATGGGCCGATCCCGACGTGGTGCGCGCGTTCGCCGGCCGCGGCATCAGCCGCCCGTGGTCGCATCAGGCCGTCGCGGCCGAGCTGGCGCACGCGGGGCGCCACGTGGTGGTCAGCACGGGCACCGCGTCGGGCAAGTCGCTGGCCTATCAGCTTCCCGTTCTCAACGCGTTGGCGACGGACCCGCGGGCCCGGGTGCTGTACCTGTCGCCGACCAAGGCGCTCGGCCACGACCAGCTGCGCGCCGCGCACGCGCTGACCGCGGCCATCCCGCGGCTGCAAGAGCCCGGTTTTGCGGTCGCGCCCACCGCCTACGACGGCGACAGCCCCGCCGAGGTGCGCGGCTTCGCCCGCGAACGCTCCCGCTGGTTGTTTTCCAACCCCGACATGATCCATCTGTCGATCCTGCGCAACCACGCCCGCTGGGCGGTGTTGTTGCGCGGCCTGCGGTTCGTGATCGTCGACGAATGCCATTACTACCGCGGCGTTTTCGGCTCCAACGTGGCGATGGTGCTGCGCCGGCTGCTGCGGTTGTGCGGGCGGTACTCGAGCGCCCCGACGGTCATCTTCGCCAGCGCGACGACCGATTCGCCCGGCGCGACCGCCGCCGAGCTCATCGGCCTTCCGGTCGAGGAGGTCAGCGAGGACGGCTCGCCGCAGGGGTCCAGGACGGTGGCGCTGTGGGAGCCCGCGCTGCTGGCCGACCTGGTCGGCGAGAACGGCGCCCCGGTGCGCCGCTCGGCCGGCGCGGAGGCGGCGCGGGTGATGGCCGACCTGATCGCCGAAGGGGCGCAGACGCTGACGTTCGTGCGGTCGCGGCGCGCCGCGGAGCTGACCGCGCTGGGGGCGCAGGCGCGGCTGGCCGACATCGCGCCCGAGCTCGCGCAGAAGGTGGCGTCGTATCGGGCCGGATATTTGGCCGAGGACCGCAGCGCGCTGGAGCGGGCGCTGGCCGAGGGCGGGCTGCGCGGCCTGGCCACCACCAATGCGCTGGAGCTGGGGGTCGACATCGCCGGGCTGGACGCGGTGGTGCTCGCCGGGTTCCCGGGGACCGTCGCCTCGTTCTGGCAGCAGGCGGGCCGGTCGGGCCGGCGCGGTCAGGGCGCGCTCGTGGTGCTGATCGCCCGCGACGATCCGCTGGACACCTACCTGGTCCACCACCCCGACGCGCTGCTGGGCAAGCCGGTCGAACGCGTGGTCATCGATCCCGCCAACCCCTACATCGTGGGCCCCCAATTGCTTTGCGCGGCAACGGAAATGCCGCTCGACGAGGCGGAGGTGCGGAACTTCGGCCCCGCCGAGGCAGCGCAGGGCCTGGTCGACTCCCTGGTTGAGCAGGGGCTGCTGCGGCGCCGTAACGGCAAATACTTTCCGGCCGCCGGGATCGAACCGCACGGCGCGGTGGACATCCGCGGGTCGGCCGGCGGCCAGATCGTCATCGTGGAGGCCGATACGGGGCGGCTGCTCGGCAGCGCGGGTGTCGATCGAGCCCCGGCCTCGGTGCACCCGGGCGCGGTGTATCTGCATCAGGGCGAGACCTACGTCGTCGACTCCCTGGACCTCGAGGACCAGATCGCGTTCGTCCACGCCGAGGATCCCGGTTACTCCACGTTCGCGCGCGAACTCACCGACATCGTCGTCACCGGGACGGGTGAGCGTTCGCAGTTCGGGCCGGTCACGCTGGGGCTGGTGCCGGTCAAGGTCACCCACCGGGTCGTCGGTTACCTGCGGCGCCGGCTCTCCGGGGAGGTCATCGACTTCATCGAGCTGGACATGCCCGAGCACGTGCTGCCCACCACCGCCGCGATGTACACCATCACCCCGGAGGCGTTGCTGCGCAACGGCATTGACGCGCCGCAAATCCCCGGCTCGCTGCACGCCGCCGAACATGCGGCCATCGGCCTGCTGCCGCTGGTGGCCAGCTGCGACCGCGGCGACATCGGCGGGCTGTCCACCGCGGTCGGCCCCGACGGCTTGCCCAGCGTCTTCGTCTACGACGGGTATCCGGGCGGGGCCGGCTTCGCCGAACGCGGCTTCCGCCGCGCCCGCACCTGGCTGGGCGCCACCGCGGCGGCCATCGAGGCGTGCGAGTGCCCGGGCGGGTGCCCGTCGTGCGTGCAGTCGCCCAAGTGCGGCAACGGCAACGACCCGCTCGACAAGGCCGGCGCCGTGCGGGTGCTGCGGCTGGTGCTCGCGGCGTTGGGCCGGGGCCCGGGCTAACCGGGCTCATTCGGCGATGTGAACCCAAGGACGGCGACCGACCCCTCAACGGTCGACCCATGGATCCGCGTCGTCACAGGCGCCGTTCTTGCCTGCCGAGGAAACCCCAACGTACCATCACGCCGAGCGCGAAAAGGGCGGACAACAGCGGCCATAAAATCGGCCCCATGGCCCACGACTGGCTGCTCGTGGAGACGTTGGGGGGGCGAGCCCGCCGTCGTGGCGCAGGGGCGGCAACTCAAGAACCTCGTGCCGATCACCACGTTCCTGCGCCGCAGCCCGCACCTCGCCGCGGTCCGAACCGCGATCGCCGAGACGGTGCGCAACGGCCAGAGCCTGACCAGCATCACCACCAAGCGCGACCGCGTCATCCGCACCGAACCGGTGGTGATGTCCGACGGCTACGTCCACGGCGTGCACGTGTGGACCGGCCCGGCCGACGCCGAGCCGGCCGAGCGCCCCATCCCGGGGCCGCTGAAGTGGGACCTCACCCTGGGCGTGGCCACCGACACCCGCGAGTCGCTGATCAACAGCGGCAAGAATCCCGACGTCGAGGTGGCGTTCGGCAGGGCATTCGCCGAGGACCTGCCGTCGCGCGAACTCAACCCGAACGAAACCAAGGTGCTGGCCATGGCAGTCAGGGCCAAACCGGACCAAACCCTCTGCAGCACATGGGATGTCGCCGATTGGCGGGGCAGCCCAGTCCGGATCGGCTTCGTCGCGCGCACCACGCTGGAACCGGGGCCGGACGGGCGGGATCACCTGGTGGCGCGGGCGATGAACTGGCGCACCGAATTCAAGGGCCCGCCGGTCTCGACCGATGATCTGGCGCAGCGGATCCTGCAAGGGCTGGCGCAAGCCGGTGTGCACCGCGCGCTGGTCGACGTCAGCAACTGGTCCTTGCTGAAATGGCTCGACGAGCCCTGCCCCTTCTATGACTGGCGGGCCGCCAAGACGGGCGGGCCGAGGGTGCACCCCGACGACGAACACCTGTGGACCCGCATGACGAAGGAATCCGCCGACGGGCCCACCAGCCGCGTGCTGCGCATGCCCGGCCACGACGTCGACTGGGTTCCGCTGCACGTCACGGTCAACCGGGTCGAACTCGAACCGGACACCTTCGCCGGGCTGGTTTCGCTGCGACTGCCGACCGACGAGGAAGTCGCCGCCGCGGGACTGCCGCAAGCCTTCAACGAGACGACCTAGCCGCCACCGACGGCCGAGCCGACGGGGCCGGCCCGCGCGGCGGCCCGTGCCGCCCCGCCGAAGGCGACGACCACCCGGACGGTGACGACGACGTCGAGACCGTCCACGCCGCACGCGGCGTCGTCGACGCGCATTTCGTGCGCGACGGCCGAAGCGCGGCTGCAGGCCGCCGCGGCGCCGGAGGGCAGATAGCCGGCCGCGGCCAGCGCCGCCAGGGCGGCGGCGGCCTGCGCGCGGTGACGCGCGACCACCGCCGACCCCAGGTACGCGCCGGCGCCGGTGACCGACAGCAACACCACCACCATCGCGGCCGCCAGCACGGTGGCCGCGCCCCGGTCATCACCGGGGTTCGGCCGCCGAAACCGCCCTGCCCGCAATGTCCAACGCGGGCAAGAGCTTTGAACGCGCAACGACGGTGGCCACCACGAAATCACCGTCGCGGTCGACGCGGACCCGCGCCCCCACCGGCGCGACGCGGCGCGCGGCCTCGACCGCCACCCGTTCGTCACCGCGAGCGGCCAGCCGGGCCGCCTCCCGGGCGGCGTCGACGCAGCGCACCTGCATCGACACCGCGGTGACACCGGCCAGGCACAGCACCAGCACCACGACCAGCGCGGCGATCGCCAGCGCCGCCTCGACGGTGCTCGCGCCGCCGGCACAGCGGGCTAAACCTTGGTGTTGAGGGCGCGACCGATGATGTTGTTGAGCGCCGACACGATGGAATCGCCGGTGACGACGGTGTAGAGGATCGCGCCGAAGGCCGCCGCCGCCACGGTGCCGATAGCGTATTCGACGGTCGACATGCCCGACTCGTCGGTCGCGACGACGACCATCCGGATCAGCAAGCCGCGGAATATGTTGCGCATCAATGGTTTCCTTTCGTTTCATAGCAGGCCCGACTGCAACACGTCGCGGGCCAGCCCCACCACCATCGGCACGATGCCCAGGCATACGAACGCGGGCAAGAAGCAGAGCCCGAGCGGCCCGGCGACCAGCACACCCGCCCGCTCGGCGGCCGCGGTGGCCGCGTGCGCGGCGTCGTGACGAGACTGGTCGGCGAG
Organism: Mycobacterium palustre; assembly: GCF_002101785.1. GTDB lineage: Bacteria > Actinomycetota > Actinomycetes > Mycobacteriales > Mycobacteriaceae > Mycobacterium > Mycobacterium palustre. The sequence goes on along the minus strand of NZ_LQPJ01000115.1, from coordinate 485 downwards.
CTCGGTGATGCCGCGCGCCAACGCGGCGCCCGAGGACGCCGACCGCCGCGCCAGCCGCAGCAGCGCGTCGGTGTGCGCGTCGGCGTGGCCAGCCGGCGCGTCGGGCGGGATCGACCATGCCACTGCGGGGTCGGCGCCCAGCGCGAGCAGGTCGGCCGCCCGGCGCAGCACCGTGCCCAGCTTCGCCGGGGCGGACGGCGCCGTCGCCGCGGCGCCGGCCGACACCGCCATGCCGGCCTCCAGGCAGACGGCCAGCACGTCGAGGCTGGACGCGACGGCCAGCGGGTCGGGCCCCGTGAGCGGCCGCGGGCGCGCTCCGGACGTGAGGGGCCGCATCCCCGCCCGCGCCCGCACCGCCGAGGGGCCGGGTCCGATCCACAGCGCGATGGCCAGCAACACCGCCGCGGTGGTCATGCGCCACTCCTCCTCATCGCTTCCGCGATGCATCGTCGCCGGCGCGGGTCATGCGCCACTCCTCCTCATCG
>NZ_LQPJ01000114.1 GCF_002101785.1 Mycobacterium palustre | reverse complement strand
GATGATCGACACGCACGCCGCGTACAGCGCGGCGATGGCCACGACGATCAGCGAGACGCGCAGGACGCGGGTCATGACGTCGCCGCCAATACCAGCTGCGCCGAACCAGCACCCCCGAGCCGCTTGTGCAGCTCGTTGAGACCCTTCGGCGTGATCCGCACCGTCGGCTCAGGCACAACCCGCTCGCCGCGGCCTTCATGCCAGTACGGCTTGCCGACCTTCTCGGTCAGGCGCCCGCAGTCGACCTGCGACTGGTAGGCGCGCCAGCGGTGGCCGTGGCCGCGATAGACCCAGCCCTCGGCGCACATGAACGAGAACAGCCGGTCCCGACCGATGTTGATGTTGGGGTCGCGGCTGAGCACCTTGGCCGCGTCGGCGACCTCGTAGTCACCGGCCGAGTCGGCCAGCTCCGTCCACGACGATGCGAGCGGCGCCAGCTCGGCGACCTTGGCCTCGGCGCGCTCGGCGCGTTCCTCAGCCTCGATGACCCACTTCGCGAGCTCCTTTTTCGATGGGAGCTGGCGCGCCGCCGCCGGGTGGTGGCTGTAGCTTCCGGTGCGCCGGATCTCAGGCAGCACCTTGTGCGTCACCCAGCGGCGGAACTTCGCCGCCTCCTTCTTGTCGCAGCGCAGCACCAGCGAGTAGAGACCCGACTCGGTGACCGTCGTCATCTGCTGCTGGCCACCGGGGGTGTCAATCGGATTGACCCCCTTCTCGTCGGGGTCCAATCGCGCGAGGGCCATCGACACGTTGGACAGGCCGATCGCGGTGCAGACGTCCCGGGCGACGAATCGGGGTTCGCCGTCGACCAGCACGACACGGACCGGCTCGTGCTCGAATTTGAACAACTGAAGTGCGGTCATCGAGCGCCTCCGAGAACGAACCCTTGGAACATGTCCAGGACGGCGGAGCGACGGGCCTCCACAGCAGCGCGGTCGGCGCGCGTCATCGGCAGCGTCTCTGCTTCGCCGACGGCGCTTTCGTAGGGGAGCGCGATGTACTCGCGTCGATTGTTGGGACCGCCGAGCGCCATCAGCTCGCGTTCGTTTGCGCGGGCCTCGACATGCGGCTCAGAGACCCACACGCGTCCTGTGGACTGGCCATATCCAGCCGCTTCGCGGCGGAGGTTCGCGATGCGGCGGTCTGGCTGCTTGGTCACTCCGACCTTGACGCCGCGGCCGACGATCTCCAAGACGTACAGGTGCAGTTCTGCCCCGTCGACCAGGTCGGCGCTCATGACGCGGCCTGCACTGCGTCGCCGACGAGCCGGTCCAGGGGGACGCCCAGCACGGCGGCGATCGTTTCGAGTTCGCCGACGTCGAAGGCCTTTTCTCCGGAAATACGTCGGGAGAGCGACTGCTGCGATATCTTGAGCCGTTCGGCTACTGATGCCTGGGTTTGGTTGGCGCGTGCCATTTCGGCGCGGACGTTGGCCCCTACTCGCTTATCGAGTGGATCACTTGGCATGGCGACCGTTCTACTCTCTTAGAGAGTCGTGCGCAAGGGCAACACGTCGCCAAATTCACGCAAATGTTGCGTAGGCTACATCGTGAATGGTTGCGAATACTCGGTGAGTGAGTAGAGTACGCAGCTATGACCACTTTGATCATGATCGACGGGGCCGCGGACGAACCCGCTGCCGCCGCGATCAACCGGCGCCTGCGGCAGGAATTCGCAGGCAGAGGGCTCAGCGAGACAGCGGCCGCCGAGCTGGGCGGCCGCAAACAGCAATGGCTATCGCGCCGACTGACCGGAGTGACCGACTGGGCAGTCGGCGAACTCGTTCACTTCTGCAACGCGCTCGGACTGTCGTTCACCTACATCACGACCGGCATCCGGGAAGTGCCGCCGATGCCGCCCAACCCGCCGGCGCCCGCCATAAACCCTTCCAGGACCCAACGCCGGGGCGGCCAGCTACTCCGGCTCCCCACACAGGCTGAGGTCAGCGACGCCGTCGACGACAACGCTCTCGCCTACCTCCGGCTCGCCGACGAAGCGCCCGTCGAGGAGCTGGTTGACCCTCATCGGCGGTCGACTGGGTCGGGGGGCCCAGCCGGGGAGCCAACCAGCAAACCGGATCGTTCGCCGACTACGCCGGGCGGGCCTTGGGCGGCTGGGCGGGGTTCTCGGTCGCCTGGCTGTATTGGTACTTCTGGGTGATCGTCGTCGGGTTCGAGGCCGTCGCCGGGGGCAAAGTCCTGGGCTACTGGTTCCACGCGCCGCTGTGGCTGCTGTCGCTGTGCCTGATGGTGCTGATGACCGCGACCAACCTGTTCTCGGTGTCTTCGTTCGGCGAATTCGAATTCTGGTTCGCCGGAATCAAAGTCGCGACGATCGTGGCGTTCTTGGTCGTCGGCACGCTGTTCGTTCTGGGATTGCTCCCCGGGCATGACGCGGATTTTTCCAACCTCACCTCGCGCGGCGGGTTCTTCCCCAAGGGCGTCGGGGCGGTGTTCGCCGCCATCGTGGTGGTGATCTTCTCGATGGTGGGCGCCGAGATCGTCACCGTCGCCGCCGCGGAAAGCCGCGACCCGGCGCTTGCGGTGCAGCGCGCCACCCGATCCGTGGTGGCCCGCATCGGGGTCTTCTTCGTCGGCTCGGTGTTCCTGCTCGCGGCCATCCAGCCCTGGGACTCGGTGGAGGTGGGCGCCTCCCCGTACGTCGCCGCGCTCAGGCACATGGGCCTGCGCGGCGCGGACCAGGCGATGAACGCGGTGGTGCTCACCGCGGTGCTGTCGTGCCTGAATTCGGGCCTGTACACGGCGTCGCGCATGCTCTTCGTGGCCGCCGACCGCGGCGAGGCGCCGGCCCGGCTGGTGCGGCTCAGCAGGCGCGGGGTTCCCCACGTCGCGATCCTGTGCTCGTCGGCGATCGGCTTCGGCTGCGTCCTGATGGCGTGGCTCGCGCCCGGCACGGTGTTCCTCTTTTTGCTCAACTCCTCGGGCGCGATCATCCTGTTCGTCTACTGGCTGATCGCGCTGTCGCAGATCATCCTGCGGCGCCGCACATCTGAGGAAAAGCTACGGGTCAAGATGTGGTTCTTCCCGGTGCTGTCCGTCCTCGCGCTCGCCGCCATCACCGCCGTGCTGGTCCAGATGGCCTTCGACCGCGCGGCGCGCAGCCAGCTGTGGCTGAGCCTGCTGTCGTGGGCGGTGGTGGTGGCGGTGTACTTCGTCGCCCGCGCCCGCGGCCGCCGGAGGGCGTCAACCCGCGGGAGCCCGCGCCCGGCGTGACCGAAGCGGGCCGAGGCGCTGCAGATCAGCTCGGTGGCGGCTTCAGTCATTGGGCCCCTATACCCCGTGCTGGCCCGGTCAGCCGGTCTTGGTGAGCACGACGGCCTCCTCGAACGGCAGCCTGGCGACGATCCGCCGGGCCCGGCCCGTGACGTACCCCGCGGCCTCGGCCTTGCTCACCACCTTGGGGTCGGAGATGCCGAAGGTCTTGCTCTTGCGGCGCATCCGCCCGCCGCCCGCCGCTTTGAGGTTCTTCAGCCAGTCGCGGTCGGGGCCGTAGCTGAGCATGATCACCACGCCCGGTTTGCCGTCGACGTCGGCGCTGAACACGTTCACCGGGGTGCGGTACGTCTTGCCCGAACGCCGGCCGACGTGTTCGACAATTCCGAACGACGGGAGCCAACCCGCCCACATGCGCTGAATCGGGTTGGTGACGTGGCGGTTGAACCGTGCGAGCCCCTCAGGCAGTTTCATGCCGCCAATCCAACTCGGCCGCGCTGCCGACATCAAGACGCCCGCCGGGAGCCGGCGACAACGCGCGCGCCGCCCGGCGGCCGTTGCTGCTACACCCTGTAGTTGAACGATCCGGCGAGGCTGGGACACTGGTCGGCATGGGTAGCAGTGACCAGGCGACCGCGCACGCCCCGGCGGCCGCGGCGGCCTCGGCCAGGCTTTTCGAGCAAGCCTGCGCCGTCATCCCCGGCGGGGTGAACTCGCCGGTGCGCGCGTTCACCGCGGTCGGCGGCACCCCGCGGTTCATCACCGAGGCGCGCGGGTGCTGGCTCACCGACGCCGACGGCAACCGCTACGTCGACCTGGTCTGCTCGTGGGGGCCGATGATCCTGGGCCACGCCCACCCGGCCGTCGTGGACGCGGTCACCCGGGCGGCCGCCTCGGGCTTGTCGTTCGGGGCGCCGACCCCCGCGGAGAGCCGGCTGGCCGCCGAGATCATCGACCGGGTGGCGCCCGTCGAGCGGATCCGCTTGGTCAACTCCGGCACCGAGGCCACCATGAGCGCGGTCCGGCTGGCCCGCGGGTTCACCGGCCGGGCCAAGATCGTCAAGTTCTCCGGCTGCTACCACGGCCACGTCGACGCGCTGCTCGCCGACGCCGGATCCGGGGTGGCGACGCTGGGTCTGCCGGCGACGCCCGGGGTCACCGGCGCCGCCGCGGCCGACACGATCGTGTTGCCCTACAACGACATCGCCGCGGTGCGGCGGGCGTTCGACCGGTTCGGCGACCAGATCGCGGCCGTGATCACCGAGGCCAGCCCCGGCAACATGGGCGTCGTCCCCCCGGGGCCGGGCTACAACGCGGCGCTGCGGGAGATTACCGCCGAGCACGGCGCGCTGCTCGTCGTCGACGAGGTAATGACCGGGTTCCGGGTCAGCCGAAGCGGTTGGTACGGAATCGATCCCGTCCCCGCGGACCTGTTCACGTTCGGCAAGGTGATGAGCGGCGGGCTGCCGGCTGCCGCGTTCGGCGGGCGCGCCGAGGTGATGCAGCGGCTGGCGCCGCTGGGTCCGGTGTATCAGGCCGGCACCCTGTCGGGTAACCCGGTGGCGGTGGCCGCCGGGCTGGCCACGCTGCGCGCCGCCGACGACGCGGCCTACGCCACCCTGGACGCCAACGCCGACCGCCTCGCCGGGCTGCTGTCCGACGCCCTGACGAAAGCCGGTGTGCCGCACCAGATTCCGCGGGCCGGCAACATGCTCAGCGTGTTCTTCTCCGAGGCGCCGGTGACCGACTTCGCCTCGGCCCGGGCCAGCCAGACCTGGCGCTTCCCGCCGTTCTTCCACGCCCTGCTGGACGCCGGCGTCTACCCGCCGTGCAGCGCGTTCGAGACGTGGTTCGTCTCGACGGCGCTCGACGACGCCGCCTTCGAGCGGATCGCCGACGCGCTGCCCGCGGCCGCCCGCGCCGCGGCGCAGGAGAGGCAGCCCTGATGGCCGAGCAGACCCGGGTCCACGTGGTGCGCCACGGCGAGGTGCACAACCCCGACGGCGTCCTCTACGGCCGCCTTCCGGGCTTTCACCTCTCGGAAAACGGCAGGGCGCAGGCCGCGGCCGTCGCCGACGCGCTGGCCGGCCGCGACGTCGTCGCCGTCATCGCGTCCCCGCTGCAGCGGGCCCAGGAGACGGCCGCCCCCGTCGCCGCCAAGCACGACCTGCCCGTGGACACCGACCCGGACCTGATCGAATCGGCGAACTTCTTCGAGGGCCGCCGCGTCGGCCCCGGCGACGGCGCCTGGAAGGACCCGCGGTTCTGGTGGCGGCTGCGCAACCCGTTCACCCCGTCGTGGGGCGAGCCCTACACCGAGATCGCGGCGCGCATGACGACCGCGGTGGACAAGGCCCGCGCCCGCGGCACCGGCCACGAGGTGGTGTGCGTCAGCCACCAACTGCCGGTCTGGACGCTGCGGCTGCACCTGAGCGGCAAGCGGCTCTGGCACGACCCGCGGCGGCGCCAATGCGGGCTGTGCTCGATCACCACCCTGATCTACGACGGCGACCGGCTGGCCGGCATCGAGTACTCCGAGCCCGCGGCGCCATGACCGCGTCGGCGACGATGCAGAGCGAAGCGATGCGGAGGAGCGGCGCCATGACCGCGCGACGGCTGGCGATGGCTGGAGCGGCGGTGGCCATCGTGCTGGCCGGCTGCTCCGGCCGCGACGCGGTGGCCCAGGGCGGCACCTTCGAATTTGTCTCGCCGGGCGGCAAAACCGACATCTACTACGACCCGCCGGGCAGCCGCGGCCGGCCGGGACCGCTGTCGGGGCCGGACTTGGCCGAGCCCGCGCACACCCGGTCGCTGGACGACTTCGCCGGGCAGGTCGTCGTCATCAACGTCTGGGGGCAGTGGTGCGGCCCGTGCCGGGCCGAGGTCGGCCGGCTGCAGCAGGTCTACGACGCCACCCGGGCCGCCGGGGTGTCTTTTCTCGGCATCGACGTCCGCGACAACAACCGCCAGGCTGCCCTGGACTTCGTCGACGACCACCACGTCAGCTACCCCTCCATCTACGACCCGGCGATGCGCACGCTGATCGCCTTCGGCGGCAAGTACCCCACCACCGTCATCCCCTCCACGCTGGTGCTGGACCGCCAGCACCGGGTGGCCGCGGTGTTCCTGCGCGAACTGCTGGCCCAGGACCTGCAGCCCGTCGTGCAGCGGGTGGCTGGCGAACGATGACGGGCTTCACCCAGATCGCCGCCGCCGGCCCGCTGCTGGCGGCGCTCGGCGTGTGCCTGGTGGCCGGCCTGGTGTCGTTCGCCTCGCCGTGCGTGGTGCCGCTGGTGCCCGGCTATTTGTCCTACCTGGCGGCCTTGGTGGGCGTCTCGGAGGAAGTGCAGCCCGGCTCCGGCGCGGTCAAGGCCCCGCCGGCCGCGCGCTGGCGGGTTGCCGGGTCGGCGGCGTTGTTCGTCGCCGGGTTCACGACGGTGTTCGTGCTCGGCACGGTCGCCGTGCTGGGCATGACCACCACGCTCATCACCAATCAGCTTGTGCTGCAACGGGTCGGCGGGGTGCTGACCATCGCGATGGGGCTAATCTTCGTGGGCCTGATCCCCGCGCTGCAGCGCCAGGCGCGTTTCAGCCCGCGGCAGGTGACGACGGTCGCGGGCGCGCCGCTGCTCGGCGCGGTGTTCGCCCTCGGCTGGACGCCCTGCCTGGGGCCGACGCTGACCGGGGTGATCACCGTGGCCTCGGCCACCGACGGCGCGAACGTCGCGCGCGGCGTGGCGCTGGTCGTCGCCTACTGCCTGGGCCTGGGGATCCCGTTCGTGCTGCTGGCGTTCGGCTCGGCCGGCGCGGTCGGTGGCCTGGCGTGGCTACGGCGGCACACCCGCGCGATCCAGGTCTTCGGCGGTGCGCTGCTGATCGCGGTCGGCGCCCTGCTGGTGACCGGGCTGTGGAACGACTTCATCTCCTGGCTGCGCGACGCGTTCGTCTCCGACGTGAGGCTGCCGATTTGAGCGCGCTCGCGGGCGTCGCCGCCAAGGCCCGCAACACCTGGCGCGCGCTGACCTCGATGGGCACCGCGCTGGTGCTGCTGTTCTTGCTCGCGCTGGGCGCGATACCCGGCGCGCTGCTGCCGCAGCGCAGCCTCAACGCCGGCAAGGTCGACGACTACCTGAGGGCCCACCGGGTGATCGGGCCGTGGCTGGATCGTCTGCAGGCCTTCGACGTGTTCTCCAGCTTCTGGTTCACCGCGATCTACGTGCTGCTGTTCGTGTCGCTCGTGGGTTGCCTGACCCCGCGGATGATCGAGCACGCCCGCAGCCTGCGCGCCACCCCGGTGCCCGCCCCGCGCAACCTGGCCCGGCTGCCCAAGCACGCCGGCACCCGCCTAAACGCCGCCCCCGACGAGCTGAACGCGCTGGCCGACACCATCGCCAGCCGGCTGCGCGGCTGGCGCACGGCCATCCGCCGCCCCGACACGGCCGGCGCCGGCACCGTCGAGGTGTCCGCCGAGAAGGGCTACCTGCGCGAGTTCGGCAACATCGTCTTTCACTTCTCGCTGCTGGGCCTGCTGGTCGCGGTGGCCGTCGGCAAGCTGTTCGGCTACGAGGGCAACGTCATCGTCATCGCCGACGGCGGCCCCGGGTTCTGCTCGGCGTCGCCGGCGGCGTTCGACTCGTTCCGCGCCGGCAACACCGTCGACGGCACCTCGCTGCACCCGATCTGCGTGCGGGTCAACGACTTCCAGGCGCACTACCTGCCGTCGGGACAGGCCACCTCGTTCGCCGCGGACATCGACTACCAGTCGGGCCGCGACCTGGCGGCCAACACCTGGCGGCACTACCTGCTCGAGGTCAACCACCCGCTGCGCGTCGGCGGCGACCGCGTCTATTTGCAGGGCCACGGCTACGCGCCCACCTTCACCGTGACGTTCCCCGACGGGCAGACCCGCACGTCGACCGTGCAATGGCGCCCCGACAACCCGCAGACGCTGCTCAGCTCGGGCGTGGCCCGCATCGACCCGCCCGCCGGCAGCTACCCCGGCCCGGCCGAGCGCCGCCAGCACGAGATCGCCATCCAGGGCCTGCTGGCGCCGACCGAACAGCTCGACGGCACCCTGTTGTCGTCGCGGTTCCCGGCACTCAACGCGCCGGCGGTGGCCGTCGACATCTACCGCGGCGACACGGGCCTGGACAACGGGCGGCCCCAGTCGTTGTTCACGTTGGACCCGCGGCTGATCGAGCAGGGCCGGCTGACCAAGGAGAAGCGCGTCAACCTGCGCGCCGGCCAGCAGGTCCGCATCGACGCGGGCCCGGCCGCGGGCACCGCTATCCGCTTCGACGGCGCGGTGCCGTTCGTCAACCTGCAGGTCTCCCACGACCCCGGCCAGACCTGGGTGCTCGTCTTCGCGATCACGATGATGGCCGGGCTGCTGGTCTCCCTGCTGGTGCGTCGCCGCCGGGTGTGGGTTCGGCTGACCGAGGCCGCCGACGAGGCGGCCGGTACGGTGAACGTCGAACTGGGCGGCCTGGCGCGCACCGACAACTCCGGGTGGGGTGACGAGTTCGAGCGGTTGACCGAACGGTTGTTGGCGGGTCTGGACGAGCCCGCCGCGTCCAAAAGGAGTTCTCAGGTGGACGTCAAATGAACACCCTGCACGTTAACATCGGGTTGGCGCGCTATTCCGACTGGGCGTTCACCTCGGCGGTGGTGGCCCTGGTGGTCGCCCTGCTGCTGCTGGCGTTCGAGCTGGCCTACGTCGGCGGCCGCCGCGCCGAGCGCCGTGAAAAGGTGCTGGCCGGCTCGGTGACCGCCGACAGCGCCGTCCCCGGCATCGTCGAGGACGCCCCGGCGCGGCCGCTCGACGAGCGCGTCGGGCGGGCCGGGCTGGCCGTGGCCTACCTCGGCGTCGGGCTGCTGCTGGCGTGCATCGTGCTGCGCGGGCTGGCGACCGTGCGGGTGCCGTGGGGCAACATGTACGAGTTCATCAACCTGACGTGCCTGTGCGGCCTGGTCGCCGGCGCCGTCGTGCTGCGCCGCCCGCAATACCGCCCGCTGTGGGTGTTCCTGCTGGTGCCGGTGCTGATCCTGCTGACCGTCTCCGGGCGCTGGCTCTACGCCAGCGCCGCGCCGGTGATGCCGGCGCTGCAGTCCTACTGGCTGCCCATCCACGTGTCGGTGGTCAGCCTGGGCTCCGGGGTGTTCATGGTCGCCGGCATCGCGAGCATCCTGTTTTTGCTGCGCACGTCGCGGTTCGGCGACCCGGACGCCGACGGCGCGCTGGCCCGGATCGTCCGGCGGTTCCCGGACGCGCAGACGCTGGACCGCGTCGCCTACCGCACCACGATTTTCGCGTTCCCGGTGTTCGGCTTCGGGGTCATCTTCGGCGCCATCTGGGCCGAGGAGGCGTGGGGCCGGTATTGGGGCTGGGACCCCAAGGAGACGGTTTCCTTCGTGGCGTGGGTGATCTACGCCGCCTACCTGCACGCCAGGTCGACGGCCGGTTGGCGGGACAAAAAGGCGGCCTGGATCAACGTCGCGGGCTTCGTGGCCATGGTCTTCAACTTGTTCTTCGTTAACCTGGTCACCGTGGGCCTGCATTCGTATGCGGGCGTGGGATGACAACCAGCAACCGACCCAAGTAACACACGCAAGGGGGAGTGCACGTGTCCGAGCATCCAACCAGCGGCGTGGGGGCGCCGGACCAGCAGACCGCGCAGCTGCCGCCGCAGCAGGCCCCCGCCGAGCCGCAGCCCGAGCCGAAACCCGAGCCGAGCCCGGAGGCCCCCACCCGGGCCTTCGCCGGGTTCCGCACCGAGCGGCGACCCTCGCCGCCGCCCGCCGGGCCGCGGCCCGCCGGGATGCCTCCCTGGGATCCCACGCCGGTGACCGGCATCCCGCGGGTCGACCCGACGGCATTCGGGGCCTACTACAACGGCCCGGCCGAAGCACCGCCCGCCCCGGCACCGGCGCCGTACCGCCCGGAGCCGGTGCCGCACACGCCCTACCCGGAGCTGTCCACCGGCATGCTGTTGCGGCCGGTCAAGCCGCCGCCATCGGAGGGCTGGCGCCGCTGGCTCTACGAGGTGTCCGGGCACCTGATCAACCTCGGGGAGAGCCCGCGGGCCGCCCACCACAACAACCTCGTCGCCCAGGTCAACCGGCCGCTGCGCGGCTGCTACCGGATCGCGCTGCTGTCGCTGAAGGGCGGGGTCGGCAAGACCACCGTCACCGCGACGCTGGGCTCCACGTTCGCGTCCATCCGCGGCGACCGGGTGGTCGCCGTCGACGCCAACCCCGACCGCGGCACCCTGAGCCAGAAGATCCCGCTGGAAACGTCGGCGACCGTGCGTCAGCTGCTGCACGACGCCGGCGCCATCGAGCGCTACAGCGACGTCCGCCGCTACACCTCCAAGGGCCCGAGCGGGCTGGAGGTGCTGGCGTCGGAGAACGACCCGGCCTCCTCGGAGCCGTTCAGCGCCGACGACTACGCCCGCACCCTGGAGGTCCTGGAGCGGTTCTACGGCCTGGTGCTCACCGACTGCGGCCCCGGGTTGCTGCATTCGGTGATGTCGTCGGTGCTACAGAAGGCCGACCTTCTGGTCGTGATCAGCTCGGCGTCGATCGACGGCGCGCGCAGCGCGTCCCAGACGCTGGACTGGCTGGACGCCCACGGCCACGAGGACCTGGTCCGCAACTCGGTTGCGGTGATCAACGCGGTGCGCTCGCGGACCGGCAAGGTCGACATGAACAAGGTGATCGATCACTTCTCGCGTCGCTGCCGAGCGGTGCGGCTGATCCCGTTCGACCCCCATCTCGAGGAGGGCGCCGAGATCGATCTCGATCGGCTGAAGCGGCCCACCCGCGAGGCGCTGACCGAGCTGGCGGCCGTCGTGGCCGACGGATTCCCGGGCGATCAGCGCAATCCGGGCGTGGTTTAGAGGAACCTTGGAGGGTCCTAGAGCGGTTTGTCCCCGTGACCTAACCGCCGCAAGAACTCCGGATCGTCATCGGGACCGATCACCCGAGTCGTGGGCCGGTGGACTTGTGACCGCGCCGCGCGCCAGCCAACGTAGATCAGCGTCCCCAGAACTAGGACGAGCAGCAGGTAGAGCACTCAACACCTCCTTGGACGAATATACGCGCGCCGTAGGCTCGGGTTGTGTCAGAAGGCGCTAGCGACAATGTCGCCCGGGGCAGGGCGGATCGCTCCGGAAACCGCGTGGTCATCGACGTTTTGGCGTATGCCGCGGCGCGTCTGCTGCTGGTGGCGGTGCTCAGCGGGGTGATCTACGGCGTCGCCCGGCTGTTGGGCGTCACCGAGTTCCCCGCCGTCGTCGCCGTGCTGTTCGCGCTGATCATCGGCATGCCGCTGGGCATCTGGATGTTCGGCCCGCTGCGCCGGCGGGCTACCGCCTCGCTGGCGGTCGCCGGGGAACGCCGGCGCCGCGAACGCGAGCAGCTGCGGGCCCGGCTGCGCGGCGAGGCGGTGCCCGGCGAGGAGCCGGGGCAATCCGGCGCTTAGCTTCGCGCCGCGTGCATTTACGGCGGCGAGTGTGCATCTACGGCGGCGAGTGTGCATCTACGGCGGCGAGTGTGCATCGTGGGCGTTGCGTGTGTACCCACGGCGGCGACACGCTGGGCGGCGACGCCCAGGCCGCACGCTCAAAGCCCTGAGCGCACACTCAACGCCCTGACCGCACTCTCAACGCCCAGGCCGCACTCAACGCCCAGGCCCGGCGAGCGCCAGCGCCGCCGCCACCGCGACCGCCCACACCACCATCGCCAGCCCGGTGTCGCGCAGCACCGGGATCAGTTCCGGCCCGCGGCGCCCGGAGCGCACCGGGCCCGCGGCGCGCACGGCCAGCGGTGTGCCCACCAACCCCATCGCGCACCACGGCGTCGCCGCGGTCAGCCCGAGGGTCAGGACGCCGGCGGTGGCCAGCAGCGCCTGGTAGAGCACCCGGGTGCGGGCATCGCCAAGCCGCACCGCCAGCGTGATCTTGCCGGACACGGCGTCGGTGGGGATGTCGCGCAGGTTGTTGGCGACCAGCACCGACGACGACAGCGCGCCGATCGCCACCGCCAGCACCAGCCCCACCCAGTCCACCCGCAGCGCCTGGGTGTACTGGGTGCCGAGCACGGCGGTGAGGCCGAAAAACACGAATACCGCCACCTCGCCGAGACCGGCATAGCCGTAGGGCTTCGACCCGCCGGTGTACAGCCACGCCCCGGCGATGCAGGCCGCCCCGACCGCGATCAGCCACGGCTCGCTCAGCAGCGCCAGCGCCACCCCGGCCGCCGCGCCCACCGACAGGCTCGTCATTGCCGCGGTCAACACCGCGCGCGGCGTCGCGAGCCGCGCCCCCACCAGCCGCACCGGCCCGGCACGCTCGTCGTCGGTGCCGCGGATGCCGTCGGAGTAGTCGTTGGCGTAGTTGACGCCGACCACGAACGCCAGCGCGACGACCAGCGCCAGCAGCGCCTTCCACCACACCGCGGCGTGCAGCCACGCCGCCGCGCCGGTGCCGGCGACCACCGGCGCCACCGCGTTGGGAAGCGTCCGGGGCCGCGCCCCCGAGACCCACTGCGCGAAACTGGCCACCAGGGCATCCTGCCCTATGCACCACAATGGGCGGGTGCTTGGAGTCATCGGCGGCAGCGGCTTTTACACGTTCTTCGAGTCCGACACCCGCACCATCGACGTGGACACCCCATACGGGCCGCCCAGCGCGCCGGTCACGGTGGGCGTCGTCGCCGACCGCGAGGTCGCCTTCCTGCCCCGCCACGGCGCGCGTCACCAGTTCTCGGCGCACACCGTGCCGTACCGGGCCAACATGTGGGCGCTGCGCAAGCTCGGCGTGCGGCGGGTCTTCGCGCCCTGCGCCGTCGGCAGCCTGAACCCCGCCAACGGGCCCGGCGCCGTCGTGGTGCCCGACCAACTGGTCGACCGCACCACAGGCCGCGCGGACACCTACTTCGACTCCGGCGGCATCCACGTCGACTTCGCCGATCCGTACTGCCCGGCCCTGCGCGCCGCGGCCACCGGCCTGCCCGGCGTCGTCGACGGCGCCACCATGGTGGTGATCCAGGGGCCGCGCTTTTCCACCCGCGCCGAGAGCCGCTGGTTCGCCGCCGCGGGGTTCGGGCTGGTCAACATGACCGGCTACCCGGAGGCGGTGCTCGCCCGCGAGCTCGAGATGTGCTATGCCGCAATCGCTTTGGTGACCGACCTGGATGCCGGGGTGCGGGCCGGCGAGGGCGTCAAGGCGGTCGAGGTGTTCGCCGAATTCGAGAAGAACATCGAGCCGTTCAAAGAGCTGGTGCGCGCGGCGATCGGCCGGGCCCCCGCCGAGAACGCGTGCACGCACTGCCAGCCGCACGCCGGGGTCACCCTGCCGGTGCGGCTGCCATGAGGGTGCTGCTGACCGGCGCCGCCGGCTTCATCGGGTCACGGGTGGACGCGGCGCTGCGCGCGGCCGGTCACGACGTGGTCGCGGTCGACGCGCTGCTGCCCGCCGCGCACGGCCCGAATCCGGTGCTCCCACAGGGATGTCACCGCGTCGACATCCGCGACGGTGCGGCGCTGGCGCCGCTGCTGAACGGCGTGGACGTGGTGTGTCACCAGGCGGCGATGGTGGGCGCGGGCGTGGACGCCGCCGACGCGCCCGCCTACGGCGGCCACAACGACTTCGGGACGACGGTGCTGCTGGCGCAGATGTTCGCCGCCGGGGTGCGCCGCCTGGTGCTGGCCTCGTCGATGGTGGTCTACGGCCAGGGCCACTACGCCTGCCCCGACCACGGGCTCGTCGACCCGCCGCCGCGCCGGCGCGCCGACCTCGACGCCAAAATCTTCGAAAACCGTTGTCCCGCCTGTGGTCTCGACGTGGCCTGGCGGCTGGTCGGCGAGGACGCCGCGCTGCGCCCCCGCAGCCTGTACGCGGCCAGCAAGACCGCGCAGGAGCATTACGCGCTGGCGTGGTCGGAGGCGACGGGCGGCGCGGTGGTGGCGCTGCGCTACCACAACGTCTACGGTCCCGGCATGCCCCGCGACACCCCGTATTCCGGGGTGGCGGCGATTTTCCGCTCGGCGCTCGAAAGGGGCGAGCCGCCAAGGGTTTTCGAGGACGGCGGCCAGATGCGCGACTTCGTCCACGTCGACGACGTCGCCGCCGCCAACCTGGCGGCGATATCGTTCGCGACCCAAGGCTTCGCGGCGTTCAACGTCTGCTCCGGGCGGCCGATCTCGATCCTGGAGGTGGCCAACGCCCTGTGCGACGCGCGCGGGGACTCCGTTTCCCCGGTGGTCACCGGCCAGTACCGCAGCGGCGACGTGCGCCACATCGTCGCCGACCCGAGCCGCGCCGCCCGCGAGCTGGGTTTCCGCGCGGTCATCGACCCGAGCGAGGGCATTCGCGAATTCGCCTTCGCGCCGTTGCGTTAGCCCGCTCTAGGAGTCCTGCGACGGCCGGAAGATCCGGGGCCTGTGCACCGGGATCTTTGAGGTGGCCGAGTCGTCGCCCCGGAAGATCCGGGGAGAGCGGGCCGGCTGCGGTATCACGCCGGTCGGCGCCTCCATGTCCTGGCCGGTCGGGATGCGGGTGGTCGCCGCGGACGACGGCGGGCCGCCGAGGCCGGCGGGGATGCGCGTCGTCGGGCCGGCATCGCGCTGGGCGCCGGGGCGGGCGGCGCGCGGGCGGGCCGCCCGGCGGCGCCGGCGGCGCCGGGCGCTCAGCTGGCCGGTGATGATCGCCGCCGCGAGGATGCACAGCGCCAACGCGCACAGCGCCACGTCGAACGTGCTGGTGATCTGCTGGGCGAGGTTGTTTCCGTACACCGGGTTCGGCGCGGGGGCGTTGGGGATTTCGGCGAACCGGGGGGCCAGCGCGAGCCCGACGACGACGCGCGTGACGCTCAGCGTGGCGACCAGGCCGCACAGCGCCGAGATCAGCCGCGCCGACACCGCGTCGTTGGCCAGGTTGATCCGCAGCCAGATCGCGAGCACCGCGGTGGCCAGGTCGAACGCCGCCATCACCAAGGTGTCGTATCGGGAGAACGGGTAGTTCAGGGTCACGGCCACGACGAGGTCGGTGATCCGCATGACCATCGAGCCCAGGCACCACACCGTGATGAGCAGCAAGCCGTTTCGGGCCGCCGCGCGCCAGGCGTTCTCCTCGGTCGCCGACGCGTCCCGGCGGGCCAGCAGGGCGCGGGGCGCGAAGATCGCCGCGGCCGCCGCCCATGCGAGGTAGCCCTCGAACCCGACCCCGGCCGTCGAGGTGTTCTGCGCGATGCCGTGGAACGCGTCGATGTCGCGGCCCACGGGCAAAAACCAGACCAGGATCCCGGCTATCAGCGTCGAGGCGCCCAGCGCGACGGTCGCCAGTCGGGAGGCCCGGGTGTTGCGCACCAGCCACTGGGAGCCCACCACGACGGCGACCAGCGCCACCACCCCGTAGACCACCGCGGTCACGATGACCGCGATGTTCTGCTTGCCGAAGTCGCCGTGCAGCGCGTAGCGCACCCGCCAGAACAGGTTGAACAGGAAGCTCAGCGCGGCGCCGACCATCGACGCGTAACCGATGATCCGGGCGGACCTGAAGTCCTCGCCGTCGGCGGCCGGGCCGGTGACCACCGGTTGCGCGCTCAGCAGCGAACCGGCGACGCCCAGCCACGCCCCGGGCCCCACGCCGCCGGGCACGTGCACGCTGCCGCCGAAGCGGACGGTTTCGACCACGTCGAACACCACGAAGCCGAGCACCAGCACGGCGTAGGGGACGTTCAGCCACAATCGCAGCCGCCCCGCCAGCGCGGGATCGAACCGCCCGCCCGACGTCCTCCAGGAGCCGGCCACCGCGATCGAGCCGAGGGACAGCACGGTCGCCACGAACGTCAGCGCCAACGCGACTTTGTCGCTGCCCGGGACCCCGATCCCGACGTAGAGGTTCCACGGCAGCATCAGCGCGACGACGAGCAACGCGGCCGCGGTCAGGTCGGCGGCGATGCTCCACCGGCGGTTCGGCCCGCCGGCGCCGGGCGGGGCCGTTTGCTGCGCGCGCCCGCGGATGGGGCCGGTCGGGGCGTCGTCGCTGCTCTGACTCACGGTTTCCCCCGGGGCTCGAGGACGGTTACTGGCGGCGCAGCTTGGGTGGCGGGCCGGGGGAACCCCCTGCCGCGCCGCCGTCGTTGCTCACTTGGAAACATAATCTCCGTTCGGGCGGCGCGGCAGTGTCGAGAACGCGGTTCTGCTGCGCTGATCGGCGAACGTTGTGGACCGAATGACTGTTTACTGCCGACGCTATCGCAGTGTAATGATGCGGGAGATGCTGGTGGTGGGGTAGCCAGCCGAAGGAGTGCGGGATGGACGTCGTATTGGGGGTCGCCGTCACCGGCCCCGTTGCCCGCCTAGCGCTTGTCGGGTCGGGCGGGCGGGGCGCCGAGGTGATCGACCAGTCCACGGTCGACCTGGCCGGCAACCCTGTCGACGCGCTGACCCAAACCGTGGCGGGCACCAACCGGTTGCTGGCCGACGAAAACCATCGGCTCGTCGCGACCCGGCTCTGCTGGGACGACGCCGCCCAGGCCGACCGGCTGCGGCGGGCGCTGGAGGATTCCGGCGTCCGGGACGTCGCGGTGCTGTCGGAGTCGCAGGCGGTCACGGCGCTGATGCGCGCCGCCGGGCGGGCCGGCGGTGTCCTGGTGGTCAACGACGAAACGGCGTCGCTGTCGCTGGTGGGCGACGCCGACGCGCCGCCGACGATGCTGGCCAGCCAGCCCCTCGGCGGCGACGCGGGCGGCCCGGGCGGTGACGCCACCGCCGCGTTGGACACGATGATGGCCCGGCTGACCGAGCAGCCCGGCGCGCCGCAGGACGTCTACCTGGTGGGCGCGTCCTCGAACCTCGACAGGGTCGCCGACCAGCTTCGCGACGCGTCGACCATGAGGGTGGAGATCCCCGACGATCCCACGTTCGCGCTGGCCCGCGGCGCGGCGCTGGCCGCGGCGCCGTCGATTGTCGCCGGCGCGGACGCGACCGCGATGGCCCCGGCGGCCGGGTTCGGCGCGGACGCGACCGCGATGGCCCCCGCGGCCGGTTCCGCCGACCAGACGGGGTACGCCCCGGTCACCGGTCCCGGTGCCGAGGAACCGCAGCTGGCCTACTCGCAGGCCGCCGAGGGGGAGCCGTACGCCGGCGAGTACGGACCCGAATTCGACGAGGAGTACGGCGACGTCGACGATCCCGAAACCGGGCCGGCCCGGCTCAGCCGCCGCTCGTTGGTGCTCGGCAACGCCGTCATCGCGTTCGCCGTCATAGGGTTCGCGACGCTGGCCGCCGCGGTGGCCATCACCGTCAGGCCGACCGCGAGCCAACAGCCGGTGGTCGGGCATCAGAACGCCGCGCCGGGCAAGTTTATGCCGCTGCTGCCGACGCAGCAGCAGGCCCCGGTGCCGCCGCCCCCGCCGGATCAGCCCTTCGCCGGATTCCAGGGCGGCGTCGTTCCGGACGCCAACGGCTACCTTCCCGCGCAGGTGGTGTCGCCCGGCTCCGGTGGGGCGCCCGCCGCCCCGGTCGGTCCGGAGACCCCCGGGACCCC
The DNA here is from genome assembly GCF_002101785.1 of Mycobacterium palustre. Classification (GTDB taxonomy): domain Bacteria; phylum Actinomycetota; class Actinomycetes; order Mycobacteriales; family Mycobacteriaceae; genus Mycobacterium; species Mycobacterium palustre. The sequence continues at coordinate 21,446 of NZ_LQPJ01000114.1, read as the reverse complement.
GGGGTTCGTGCCGAACCCGAACCCGGGTGTGCCGGTGCCGGTGCCGATCATCGTTCCGTATCCGGGCTGGCGGCCGCCCTACACGCCGCCGCTGGGCCCGACGACCACCCCCACCACGACGACGCCCACCACGACGACGCCCACCACGACCACGACCCCGACGCCGACCACCACGACACCGACCACCACCACGCCGCAGACGACCACGGAACCGACGACGACCACGGAACCGCCCTCGACGACGACCGCGGCGCCCACCACCAAGGCGCAGACCACGGTGGCGCCGACGACCACCGTCGCGCCGCAGACCCAGACCCAGCAGACCGTGACTCCCAAGCCGCTGCAGCCGACGCAGCAGCAGACCGTGGCTCCCAAGCCGGTGCAGCCCACGCAGCAGCAGCCCGTGGCTCCCAAGCCGGTGCAGCCGCCGCAGCAGGCGCCGCGGGCCGGGCATCTTCCCGGGTTCTGATCGCGGTCCGGCCGATGCCCGAGGACTCGGTCACCGTGGTGCTGCCGTGCCTCAACGAGGAGGAGTCGCTGCCGGCGGTGCTCGCCGCCATCCCGGCGGGCTACCGGGCGCTGGTGGTGGACAACAACAGCACCGACGGCACCGCCGCGGTGGCGGCCCGCCACGGCGCCCGGGTGGTCGCCGAACCGCGTCCCGGGTACGGGTCGGCCGTGCACGCCGGCGTGGTGGCCGCGACGACCCCGATCGTGGCCGTCATCGACGCGGATGGCTCGATGGATCCCGGTGACCTGCCCCGGCTGGTCGCCGCGCTGGACCGGGGCGCCGACCTGGTGATCGGGCGCCGCCGGCCGGTGCCCGGGCTGCACTGGCCGTGGGTGGCGCGGCTGGGCACCGTGGTGATGAGCTGGCGGCTGCGCACTCGCCACGGGCTGCCGGTGCACGACATCGCTCCGATGCGGGTGGCGCGGCGCCGGGCCCTGCTCGACCTCGGCGTCGCCGACCGGCGATCGGGCTACCCGCTCGAACTGCTGGTGCGGGCGGCGGCCGCCGGGTGGCGCGTGGTCGAACTCGACGTCAGCTACGGTCCCCGCACCGGCGGCAAGTCGAAGGTCAGCGGGTCGCTGCGGGGCAGCATCACCGCGATCCTCGACTTCTGGAAAGTGATCTCGTGAGCGCCCTGCCGGTGACGGTGCTGGTGGTCGCCAAGGCGCCCGAGCCCGGCCGCGCCAAGACGCGGCTCGCGGCGACGGTCGGCGACCGGCTCGCCGCCGACATCGCGGCCGCGGCGCTGCTGGACACGCTGGACGCGGTGGCCGCCGCGCCGGTCGCGGCGCGGGTGGTGGCCCTCACCGGCGACCTGGACGCCGCGGCGGGGGCCGCCGAGATCACGCGGCGGCTCGAGTCGTTCACCGTGATCGGACAGCGCGGTGCGGGTTTTGCCGACCGGCTCGCCAACGCGCACGCCGATGCCGGCTCGTGTTCCGGGGGCCGTCCGGTGCTGCAGATCGGCATGGACACCCCACAGGTCACCGCCGAGCTGCTCACCGATGGCGCGCGCCGGCTGCTCGACGGCGCGCCGGCCGTGCTGGGATTGGCGCACGACGGCGGCTGGTGGGTGCTTGGGTTGCGGAACCCGGCGATGGCCGAATGCCTGCGCGCCGTGCCGATGTCGCAACCCGACACCGGCGAACTCACGCTGAAGGCATTGCGCGCCAACGGCATCGACGTGGCGGCGGTGCAGCCCCTGTCCGACATCGACGTCGCCGAGGACGTGGCCGCCGTGCGCGACGCCTGCGCGCCCGACGGCCGCTTCGCCCGAGTCACCCGCGCGGCCGGGCTTTGACGCCCGGCTACCAGTTGGTGACCATCACGGTATTGAACAGCAGCGCGCCGGCGGCGTTAACGGCCAGCCACCACCGGTGCGAGCGCACCGGCAGCAGGGCGGGCGCCGCGGTGAGCCAGACCGTGAACGGCAGCCAGATCCGCTCCACCTCGGCCTTGCTGAGCATGCTCAGGTCCGCGCAGGCGATGGCGGCCAGCATCGCCAGCAACACCAGGTGCACGCCGGAGCGGCGGCGGATGGCGTCCCGGTCGAACAGCCGGCTGATCCCGGCGACGCCGCCCAGCCCGATCGCGCACACCACGCACGCCAGGTTGGCCCAGCTCCAGTACTGGAAGGGCCGATATTTGGCGATGCCCTGCCAATAGCGTTGCTGGACAAGGTCATAACCGTCGAACCAGTAGAACCCCGCGACGGCGAAGGTCACCGCCACCGCCAGGGCGGCCAGGGCGGCCGGCCCCAGCGCGCGCAGCGCCGCCCGCCACCGCCTCGCGCTCACCAGCACCGCCAGCGCGGGCAGCCCCAGCAGGACCAGGCCGTAGCTGAGGAAGACCGACCAGCCCAGCAGCAGCCCGGCGCCGGCGGCGAGCAGCGCGGGGAACCGAACCGCGCGGTGCACCGCCACGGCCAGCGACGCGAGCCCCCACGCGGCGACCCCGGCGAAGTAGCCGTCGGCCGACACCGCCACCCAGATCGCCGTCGGCGCCACCGCCACGAACGGCGCGGCGCGCCGGGCGGTCGGCTCGTCGGCCAGCGCGCGCACCGCGATCACGACGGCGGCCGCGGCGCTGGAGCCCGCCAGCAGGCACAGCAGCCCGGCCCACGCGCCGCCGTGCAGGCCGATGCGGTCCAGCCAGACGAACGTCAGCAGCGCGCCGGGCGGATGCCCGGACACGTGGGTGGTCCAGGAGTCGGGCTGGTAGTCGACGATCCGGCCGGCGAACGTGCGCACCGCGGTCGGGATGTCGGTGATCGTGGGCACCTGGGACAGGTACTCGTCGCGGGTGGTCAGCCGGCCGGCGAAGCCGCGCTGCCAGCCGTCGATCATCGCCAGCGCGAACGCCCACGCGCACGCAACGCCCCAGGTGCACAGCGTCAGCGCCCGCCACGAAACACGTTGCGCCACAGCGGGTCCCCAAATCACCGCGGCCACGGCGATCAAGATCGCCGGCCCGGTTCCCCAGCTGGCGTGGATCTCCCAGGCGCCGAAGATCGGCGCGGCCCCGGCGTGGGTGGCGAACCGCTCGGGGCCGGTGTCCAGCCGCGGCCGCACGCCAAAGTGCAATCGCGGCAGCACGAACGCCGCCGCCACCAGGGCGAGCCCGGCCGCGGCAGCCAGTAGCTCCCGCCGCGCCTTGGTCACGGTCACTGAGCCTATTGATCGCCGCCGGCGGCGAACCGGCGCACCAGCGCCGCCCGGTCCACCTTGCCGATGCCGCGCCGCGGCAGCCCCTCGACGAGGTGCAGCTCGCGCGGCGCGGCGGTGGCGTCCAGCGTGGCGGCCACCTGGGCGCGCAGCGCCTCCAGCGTCGGCGGCTCGAACCCGTCGCGCACCACGACCGCGGCGACCACCCGCTGCCCCAGCCGCCCGTCGGGGAGCCCGAACACCGCGCAGTCGCCGACCGCGGGGTGGGTGCACAGCGCGGCCTCGACCGGCTGCGGCAGCACGGTCAACCCGCCCGTGCTGATCGCGTCGTCGGCCCGGCCCAGCACCGTCAGCGCGCCGCGCCCGTCCAGGGCGCCGAGGTCATCGGTGCGAAACCAGCCCGGCTCGGCGAACGGGTCGGGATCGACGGGATTGCGGTAGCCCTTGGCCAGCGTCGCGCCGCCGATGACGATGCGCCCGTCGGCCTCGACGCGCAGCCGCACCCCGGCCAGGGGCACGCCGTCGTACACGCAGCCGCCGGCCGTCTCGCTCATCCCATAGGTGCGGACCACCGTGACGCCCGCGCCCGCCGCGGCGTCCAGGATCGGTCGCGGGGCCGGGCCGCCGCCGAGCAGCACCGCGTCCAGCTCGCCGAGCGCCGCGACGGCCGCCGGGTCGGCGAGCGCCTTGGCCAGCTGCGCGGCCACCAGCGACGTGTATCGCCGACCGGCGCCCAAACGCCTTACCGCGCCGGGCAATTCGCTGACGTCGAACCCGCCGGAAACGTCGAGCTCGACGGGCGTCGAGCCGGCCAGCACGCTGCGCACCAACACCTGCAGCCCGGCGATGTGATAGGGCGGCAGCGCGAGCAGCCAGGCGCCGGGCCCGCCGAGCCGGTCGTGGGTTGCCGACGCGCTGGCGGTCAGGGCGGCGGCGGTCAGCAGGGCGCCCTTGGGGGCGCCGGTGGTTCCCGACGTTGTCGCCACCAGGGCGACGTCGTCGTCGATCGCCTCTCCGACCCGCAGCGCCGGCGAGACGCGGTCGTCGTGCGCCGGCACCGCGACCAGCGCGCGATCGCGGCGCTGCAGCACCCGCTCCAGCGCGGGCATCAAGGCGGGGGCTGCCGAGCCGGATTCGACCCCGAGCGCGCGCAGGACGGCTATGCGTGGTCCTCGGCGTCGTCCGGCCCGTCGAACGGCCAGCCCTTGGCGGCCAGCCGCTCTCGCACGCGGTCGACGTCCTCCGGCGCGGGCAGCTCATCGGTGATCTGGGTGATCGCCACGCCGATGTCGATGTTGTCGAATTCGCCGCGCTCCATCAGGTCGCACGCCACGGCCTTGACCTCGTCGTTGCTCAGCCGGCGGGTCAGCAGGGCGAGCACGGCGAAGGTGTCGGTGGGCGGGACCCCCTCCGGGTATCCCGCGCGGAGCCACGAGACGATCGAATTCAAAAATCCGTTCACTTCGCTTCCCCTCCCCGCATGCGGGATCGGCTGGGTGGACGATATTCGATCCTACTTGCGGGGCGGTTTGGCGCCCAGGAAAGGCTGGCCGAGCTGGTGCGCGATGAAGTCGCGGGAGATGTACAGCAGAGCGAACACGATTACCGCCAGGACCACCGCGTAGATCGCCCAGGCGATGCCCACCAGCACCGGATTGCGGTGTGGTGTGCTGCCGTCCGGGCTGACCTCCCCGACGCCGACGGCGTGGAACCGCAGCCCGAGCGCGAACATGCCCGGCAGCGCGGCACCGGCCAACATCGAAAAGACCAGGATCTTCAAAGACGCTTCGTAGTTGAACCAGTCGCTGAAGTGGCTCATGAGGGGTTCCCCGCGCTCACGGGGTCCTGCGAGCCGGTGCGGCCGGTATCGGAGGGCGGCGTGTGCTCGTCGCCCTCGAGACCGGCGGTAAGGCCGCCCTTCCACTCGGCGTTGACGTTCTTGTGGTCGACCTTGACCCGCCGCGACCGGATGTAGATCGCGGCCGAGACCGCCACCAGCAGCCCGAAGCCGATGATGGCGCCGGGGTAGCCGCCGATCAGGTGCACGATCCAGTAGGTGATCGCGCCGACCAGCCCGGCCGACGGAAGCGTGATCAGCCATGCGACCACCATCCGGCCGGCCACGCCCCAGCGCACCTCGCCGCCGGGCTTGCCCAACCCGCTGCCCAGCACCGAACCGGTGCACACCTGGGTGGTCGACAGCGCGTAGCCGAAGTGGGTCGAGAGCAAAATGACGGCGGCCGAGGACGATTCGGCGGCCATGCCCTGCGGCGACTTGATCTCGACCAGCCCCTTGCCCAGGGTGCGGATGATCCGCCAGCCGCCCAGGTAGGTGCCCGCCGCCATCGCCAGCGCGCAGCAAACGATCACCCACAGCGGCGGGGACGCGGAGGTCTTGCTGATCGCCCCGTAGGACATCAGGCCCAAAAAGATGATGCCCATCGTCTTCTGGGCGTCGCCGGTGCCGTGCGCCAGCGAGACCAGCGAGGCCGAGCCCCACTGGCCGTACCGGAACCCGGCCTCGGTGCGTTCGGTCGCGAGTCCGCGGGTGATCCGGTACACCAGCCAGGTCGCGATGGCCCCGACCACGATGGCCAGGGCCGCGGCGACCACGGCCGGGATCAGCACGTGGGACACCACGCCCTTCCAGATCACCCCGTGCGCACCCACCGCGGCGAGCGTGGCGCCCACGATGCCGCCGATCAGCGCGTGCGAGGAGCTCGACGGAATGCCGAGGAGCCAGGTCAGCAGGTTCCACACGATGCCGCCGACCAGGCCGGCGAAGACGAGTTCGAGGGTCACGACGTGCCCGTCGATCAGGCCCTTGGCGATGGTTGCCGCGACGGCGGTGGACATGAAGGCACCGATCAGATTGAGCACCGCCGACAGCGCCACGGCGGCCTTGGGCGCCAGGGCGCCGCTGGCGATGGAGGTTGCCATCGCGTTGCCGGTGTCGTGGAAGCCGTTGGTGAAATCGAAAGCGAGTGCCGTGATTACGACGATGATCAAGAGGAACAAATCGATGTTCACAGCGCCTGATTCTGGTAGTTGGGAGATTCAATTGTCGAACGCTTAGATAGCCGAAACGCAGGTGTACCTTGACTTGTCGTCACATGTTAGCTGTTAGTTAACCCGACGTTTCCCATCGTCGCCGCGGGTGTCGCGGCGCAGCGGGTGATCGCCCGGCACCTCGACGAAGATCAGCGTGATCCCGTCGGGATCGGTCACGTGCATCTCGCGCAGGCCCCAGGGTTCGCGGCGCGCCTCGCGGGCGATCGGCACGCCGCGGCCCCGCAGCTCGGCCTGGGTCGCCTCGATGTCGCGGACCTGCAGCCACAGCGCGCCGGGGAACGGCCCGCGGGAATGGTCGGGCGAGCCGTAGCCGGCCAGCTCCAGCAACGACTGGCCGGCAAAAAACACTGTGCCCGCGCCGTATTCGCGCGCGATGGCCAGGCCGATCTCGTCGCGGTAGAAGCTCAGCGACCGCTGATAGTCCGCCGGCCGGAGCAGCATCCGGCTGGCGAGGATCTCCATAGCGTCGTGTCTATCACGGCGGGGTCAGGCGGCGCCGTCGCGGTTGGGCTGGATGCCCTGCCGCTGCATGAGCGTGTTGACCCAGCGGGGGCCGAAGGTGTCCAGCGCCTTGGCGGCGATCGCCATCCGGGGCGCGATCCGCACCGGACGGGTGCGGGCCGCGGTGACCATCCATTCGGCGGCCTCCTCGGACGTCAGCGCGGGGACCCCCTGGTAGGCCTTGGTCGGCGCGATCATCGGCGTGGCCACCAGCGGGTAGTACAGCGTGGTCGAATGCACGCCCCGGCGGCCCCACTCCGTCTCCACCACCCGGCTCACCGCCGAGAGCGCGGCCTTCGACGCGTTGTAGACCGAGAACAGCGGCGACGCCTCCGACAGCACGCCCCACGTCGAGACGTTGATGACGTGGCCGTCGCCGCGGTCGAGCATCCCGGGCGCGAACCCGCGGATCAGGCGCAGCGGCGCGTAGTAGTTGAGCACCATGGTCCGCTCGACGTCGTGCCAGCGCTCCAGCGACTCGGCCAGCGGCCGGCGGATGGACCGCCCGGCGTTGTTGATCAGGATGTCGACGCCGCCGAGGCGCTTTTCGACGTCGGCGACCAGCGCGTCGACGGCGTCGAGGTCCGACACGTCGCAGGGGATCGGTATCGCGGCGCCGCCCGCGGCGGCGATCCGGTCGGCCAGCGCGTCGAGCAGGTCGCCGCGGCGCGCGACGACGACCACGGTGGCGCCTTTGCCTGCCAGCTGCTCGGCCCCGGCCTCGCCGATGCCCGACGACGCCCCGGTGAGCACGATGCGCTTGCCGTCGAGGTCGACGGGCTTGATCGCGGGCCGGTTGACCAGCACCTGCGGTGACATCGGCGGACGCATGCTGGCCAGCACGATCTGGTCGGTGAACCGGCGGAGGGGACTCTTGCTCACACGACGGAAGTCTAGGTGGGCGCGGCTGCAGCTTTAGAAATAGCGCGGGAACGCGCTCCAATCCGGGGCGCGTTTCTCGAGGAACGCGTCGCGGCCCTCGACGGCCTCGTCAGTCATGTAGGCCAGCCGGGTGGCCTCGCCGGCGAAGAGCTGCTGGCCCACCAGCCCGTCGTCGAGCAGGTTGAACGCGAACTTCAGCATCCGCTGCGCCTGAGGGGATTTCGCGTTGATCTCGGCGGCCCATTCGACGCCGACCCGCTCCAGGTCGGCGTGGTCGACCACCTCGTTGACCGCCCCCATCCGGTGCATCTGCGCGGCGCTGTAGGTGCGGCCCAGAAAGAAGATCTCTCGGGCGAACTTCTGGCCGACCTGGCGGGCCAGGTACGCGCTGCCGTAGCCGCCGTCGAAGCTGCCGACGTCGGCGTCGGTCTGCTTGAAGCGGGCGTGCTCGCGGCTGGCCAGGGTGAGGTCGCAGACCACGTGCAGGCTGTGCCCGCCGCCGGCGGCCCACCCGTTGACCAGGCAGATGACCACCTTGGGCATGAAGCGGATCAGCCGCTGCACCTCGAGGATGTGCAGCCGGCCCGCCCGGGCCGCGTCGATAGTGTCCGCGGTCTCGCCGCTGGCGTACTGGTAGCCGGAGCGGCCGCGGATGCGCTGGTCGCCGCCGGAGCAGAAGGCCCAGCCGCCGTCCTCGGGCGACGGGCCGTTGCCGGTCAGCAGCACCACGCCCACGTCGGGCGACATCCGGGCGTGGTCGAGCGCGCGGTACAGCTCGTCGACGGTGTGGGGCCGAAACGCGTTGCGCACCTCGGGCCGGTTGAACGCCACCCGCACCGTGGCGTCGGAGACGTGGCGGTGGTAGGTGATGTCGGTCAGATCGCCGAAGCCGTCGACTTCGCGCCAGGCCCGCGCGTCGAATGGGTTGTCGCTCAAGGCTGTTGAACTCCGTCCTTGCTCATGGTGAGGTCGCCGCAGCTGATGGTCTGCGCGGAGGTCACCGCCGGATCCTGCGCGGAGGCGGCCGTCACGGTGTCGGACGCCCCGATGGTGGCCAGCGTGCCGTTCAGGTCGATCTCGGTGCGGCGGACGGTCCACTGGCCGTCGTTGCGGGCCTGCAGCGCGACCAGGTGCCGGCCGGCCGACGGCGGGCCGAGGTCGCCGCAACCGATCCCGGTGCCGCGGTCGCGCAGGTTTTCCAGGTCGAACAGAAACGGCGCGCCCTGGTTGTCGGCGACGGTCTGGATCCGGCAGTCGGCGAACGCGTAGAGGTGCGCGCCGCGACCGTCGCTGACGATGATCTGGTGCTGTCCATCCTGCTGGGCATCAATGGCCAAGGCGGACAACGGGATTGGGCTCGCCGAGGCCACCCGCACGTCGGAGGTGGCGCCGCTGGCCGTCGTGACGCCGACGACTCGCTCGGTGCGGCCGCCGTCCCGGATTTGGCCTACCCACAGGCTGTCGGCCTGGCCGTCCCAGTCGAGGTCGCCGACCGTGCGCTGCGCCGCCCCGGCCGGCGCGGGGGCGCCGCCTGGCGCGCAGCCCGTCGCTGCGAAGGACCGCCCGGCCGGGGCACCCAGGCATGCCGCGAGCAACAGCGACACCGCCAGCACGCGCCGCATGGGGCTACACCGGGTCGAGCCGGAACACCGCGCAGCGCCCGGCCAAAGCTTCGAACTCCTCGGGGCGACCCTCGGTGACGAGCCCGGCGCGCTTCATGAAGCCCACGCCGGTGGGCACCTCGGTGGGGAAGGCCCGCAGGATCGGCCGCGCGTCGCCGGGCGGCAGCTCCACCATCCGCACCGTCTGGACGCGGCGGCCGCGGGCCAGCCTCGCCCGGCCCGCGGCGCGCGCGTTGGCCACCCAGTCGGCGCCGGGGAATCCGGCGACCAGGTACTGGTGGCCGCCGACGGTCATCGGGGTCACCGGCGTCGACCGCTCGCGGCCGGACTTGCGGCCCCGCACCGTCAACACCACCGGGCTCTCGCCGCCGAAACTCAGGCCCAGCCGCGACATTCCGATGAACAGCTTGTTGGCAGGTTTCAGCCACCACGGCGGCTTGACTCGCTCGCTGTTGCCCACGGCAGCGACGTTACCCGTGACTGGGTGGGGCGACAGCGTCCAGTCGTTTTAGCGCCCCGGCGCCCAGCGTGACGCCGGCCGCTGCGACGTTCTCCGCGAGGTGCGCGACCGACCGCGTGCCGGGGATCAGCAACGTGGTCGGCGCGTGCGCCAGCAGCCACGCCAACCCGACCTGGGCCGGTGTGACGCCGAGTTCACCGGCGATCTCGGCCGCGACCGGGTTGTCGGTGACCTTGGGGACACCCGGGAACGCCGACCCGAGCGGAAAGAACGGCACCCAGGCGATGCCTTCGGCCGCGCACAACGCCACGGTCTTTTCCTGCGAGCGGTCAAGCAGGCTGTAGGAGTTTTGCACGCAGGCGATACCCGCGGGCAGTGCGCGTCGCACCACGTCGAGTGGCACGCTGCTGACCCCGATCGCGCCGATCTTGCCCTCGTCGCGCAGCGCGATCATCTCGGCCAGCTGGTCGTCGAGGTCGACGACCTCGTCGTCCCCGGCGGGTATGGTCGGCGGCAGGTCGAGGCGGCGCAGGTTGACCACCGGCACGCAGTCGAGGCCGAGCTGGCGCAGGTCGTCCTCGACCGCGGCGCGCAGCTCGGCCGGCCGCTGGGCCGGCGCGAGGGGCATCGGGTCTGCACCGGTGTAGCGCGCACCGACCTTGCTGACGATGACGAGGTCGCCGGGGTAGGGCGACAGTGCGGCGCGGATCCGGCGGTTCACCTCCCCGGGGCCGTAGAAGGACGCGGTGTCGATGTGGTTGACACCGAGTTCGACCGCGCGGCGCAGCACCGCCGCGGCGTCGTCGGGCGATGCCTCGAACAGTTGCATGGCGCCGTAGCCGATGCGGGCCACCGGCGTGCCGCCGATGGCGCCGAGGCCGCCGGGGTGGGATTGCTCTGTCATGGTGCTCCCGTCACACTGGACAAAAGCGGAGGGGCCTCCGCATGACCGCAGCCTAGCACGAAACGGAGGTGCCTCCGCTTGGCGGATTCGATGCGATCGGACGCGCGCCGGAATCGCGAGAGACTCCTCGAGGTCGCGACCGCGGCGTTCGCCGCCGGGGACGGACAGCCGGTGTCGCTCGAGTCGATCGCGCGCGAAGCGGGGGTCGGGATCGGCACGCTGTACCGCCATTTCCCCAGCCGCGAGGCGCTTGTCGAGGCGGTGTACCGCGCCGAGCTGGCCGACGTGGCGGCGGCGGCCCGGCAACTCCTCACCCACCACCGGCCCAAGACCGCCCTGCGACGGTGGATGGACCGCTACGCCAGCTTCGTGGCCGCAAAGCGCGGCATGGCCGAGTCGTTGCACGCCATCTTCGATTCGGGGGCCATCGAGCGCAGCCAGACCCTCGACAGCATCGTCGGTGCGGTCGATCTGCTGCTACGCGCCGGCGCCGACGACGGAACCCTGCGCGCCGACGTCCAGGCCGGCGACGTGGTGTCCAGCCTGCACGGGATCTTCCTGGTCAGTGGCTCACCGGAACAGACCGGCCGCATGCTCGACCTGTTGCTGGCCGGGATCGCCGCCTGAGGCCGCGGGGTCGGGGCCCGAAACCTAGCCGACGGCGCGGCCGGCGCCCTCCCAGAACTGGGCCCGCACGGCCTTCTTGTCAGGCTTGCCCAGGCCGGTGACGGGCAGCGACTCGGCGATGACCACCCGTTTGGGCGACTGCACCGAGCCCTTGCGTTCCTTGACCGCGGCCTGGATCTCGGCGGTCATCGCCTCGATCGCGGCCTCGTCGCGCGGCGCGTCGGCGCGCAGCACCACCACCGCGGTGACGGCCTCGCCCCACTTCTCGTCGGGCGCCCCGACCACGCACACCTGCGCGACGGCCGGGTGCTCGGCCACGACGTCCTCGACCTCGCGCGGGAACACGTTGAAGCCGCCGGTGACGATCATGTCCTTGACCCGGTCGACGATGTGGTAGAAGCCGTCTTCGTCCTCGCGGGCCATGTCGCCGGTGTGCAGCCAGCCGTCTTTGAAAGTCCGCGACGTCTCCTCGGGCAAATTCCAGTACCCGCCGGCCAAAAGCGGCCCGCTGACACAGATTTCGCCCGGCTCGCCCTGCGGCACCGGCTTGCCGTCCTCGCCGAGCAGCGCCACCCGCGCGAACAGCGTCGGACGCCCGCACGAGGTCAGCCGCTTCTCGTCGTGATCGCCCTTGGCCAGGTAGGTGATCGCCATCGGCGCCTCGGACTGCCCGTAGTTCTGGGCGAAGATCTTGCCGAACCGGCTGATCGCCTCGGCCAGCCGCACCGGGTTGATCGCCGACGCCCCGTAATACACGGTCTTTAGCGACGACAGGTCGCGGGTGTGCGAATCGGGGTGGTCCATGAGCGCATACAGCATCGACGGCACCACGAAGGTGGCCGTGATCCGTTTTTCCTCAATGGTTTTCAGGACCTCGGCCGGATCGAACTTGGGCAGCACGTACATTTGGCCGCCCTTGACCAGGGTGGGCAGGAAATACGCCGCCCCGGCGTGAGACAGCGGGGTGACCATCAAAAACCGCGGCTCCTCGGGCCATTCCCATTCGGCCAGCTGGATCATCGTCATCGTCGAGATCGACTGCGCGGTGCCCATCACGCCCTTGGGCTTGCCGGTGGTGCCGCCGGTGTAGGTCAGCCCGATGACCTGATCCGGCGGCAGGTCTCGGGCGGTCAGCGGCCGGGGGTCGTACTTGTCGGCCTCGGCCGACAGGTCGACGGCGACGCCGCGCAGCGCCTCCGGCACCGGGCCGATCGTCAGGATCTGGTTGAGCGACGGCACCCTTTCGAGCAGCCCCAGGGCGCGCTCCACGAACATCGGGATGGGGTCGATGATCAGCGAGCTGATCCCGGCGTCCGACAGCACGTAGGCGTGGTCGTCCAGCGAACCGAGCGGGTGCAGCGCGGTGCGCCGGTAGCCCTGGGTCTGGCCGGCGCCGATGATCATCAGCACCTCGGGGCGGTTGAGCGACAGCAGCCCGACCGCGACGCCGGTGCCGGCGCCCAGCGCCTCGAACGCCTGGATGTACTGGCTGATCTTGTCGGCCATCTGACCGCCGGTCAGGGTGGTGTCGCCGAGGAAGAGCACGGGCTTGTCCTTGTGGCGCTTGAGCGCGCCCACCAGCATGTGGCCGTTATGGGTCGGGTTGCGCAACAGCTCGTCGCCCATGGCGCCGCTCCTCCTCATCGCTTCGTTCTGCATCGTCGCCGACGCGCGTCACGGCCAAGACTAGAACGTGTTGCAATTCTGCTCAGCCGCCCCCTGGGCAACCCCGCGGATCACTAGGATCGACGCTCGTGCCCGCCGCAGATCTCGTCGTCACCGGAACCCTGCTGACCGTCGACGACGCCCGCCCCACCGCCGAGGCGCTGGCGGTCGCCGACGGGCGCATCGTCGCCGTCGGAACCCGCGCCGAGGTCGCCGGCCACATCGGCCCCGACACCCAGACCCTCGATTTCGCTGGCGGCTGCGTCATGCCGGGATTCGTTGAGGCGCACGGGCATCCGTTGATGGAGGCGGTGGCCCTGTCGGACCGCATCGTCGACATCCGGCCGGTCACCATGCGCGGCGCGGCCGACGTCGTCGGCGCGGTCGCCCGCGAGGCGGCCGCGCGGAAAGCCGACGGCGCCTACCTCAACGGCTGGGACCCGCTGCTGCAGCCCGGGCTACCAGAGCCGACGCTGGCCTGGCTCGACGAGATCGCCCCGGACGGGCCGCTGGTGATCATCCACAACTCGGGACACAAGGCCTACTTCAATTCGCACGCCGCCCGGGCCGCCGGCCTGAACCGCGACACCCCGGACCCCAAGGGCGCGAAGTTCGGCCGCGACGCCACCGGCGAGCTCGACGGCACCGCCGAGGAAACCGGCGCCGTCTTTCCGCTGCTCGCGGGCGCCATCGCGCCCGGGGATTACCCGGGGATGCTGCTGGCCGAGTGCGCCCGCCTGAACCGCGCCGGCCTGACCACCTGCTCCGAGATGGCCTTCGACCCGGGGTTTCGGCCGCTGGTCGAGCAGCTGCGCGGCGAGCTGACGGTCCGGCTGCGCACCTACGAGATCTCCAACCCGCGGATGCGCACCGACGCCAGCCCCGGCGAGGGCGACGACATGCTGCGCCAGGTCGGCATCAAGATCTGGGTGGACGGCTCGCCGTGGGTCGGCAACATCGCGCTGTCCTTCCCGTACCTCGACACCGACGCCACCCGCACCATCGGGGTGCGGCCGGGTTCCTGCGGGCACGCCAACTACACCCGCGAGCAGCTCGCCGAGATCGTCGGCGCGTACTTCCCGCTCGGCTGGCCGATGGCCTGCCACGTGCAGGGCGACGCCGGGGTGGACACCATCCTCGACGTCTACGAGGAGGCGTTGCGCCGCCACCCGCGCGACGACCACCGCCTGCGCCTCGAGCACGTCGGCGCCATCCGCCCCGACCAGCTGCGAAGGGCCGCCGGCCTCGGGGTCACCTGCAGCATCTTCGTCGACCAGATCCACTACTGGGGCGACGTCATCGTCGACGGCCTGTTCGGCCCGGAGCGCGGATCGCGTTGGATGCCAGCGGGTTCCGCCGTGGCCACCGGGATGCGGATCTCGCTGCACAACGACCCGCCGGTCACCCCCGAGGAGCCGCTGCGCAACATCAGCGTGGCCGTGACCCGGACTGCGCCCAGCGGGCGGGTGCTGGCGCCCGAGGAGCGCCTGACGGTCGACCAGGCCATCCGGGCGCAGACGATCGACGCCGCCTGGCAGCTGTTCGCCGACGAAGTGATCGGCTCGCTGCAGGTCGGCAAGTACGCCGACCTGGTGGTGTTGTCGGCCGATCCCCGCACCGTGCCGCCCGAGGACATCGCCGATCTCGAGGTCCGCGCGACGTTCCTGGCGGGCCGCCGGGTCTACCCGCGGTGAGGCCCCCGCTCGACGACCTTGTGGAGCGCCTGCACGTGGTGGCGCTGCCGATGCGGGTGCGGTTCCGCGGCATCACCACCCGCGAGGTCGCGCTGATCGAGGGCCCGGCCGGCTGGGGCGAGTTCGGGGCGTTCCTCGAATACGGCCCCGCCGAGGCCGCACACTGGCTGGCGTCGGCGGTCGAGGGCGCCTACCGCCCGCCACCGCCGGTGCTGCGGGACCGCGTCGAAATCAACGCCACCGTGCCGGCCGTGCCCGCCGCCCGGGTCGCCGAGGTGCTGGCCCGGTTCCCCGGGGCCCGCACCGCCAAGGTGAAGGTCGCCGAGCCCGGCCAAACCCTCGCCGACGACGTCGAACGGGTGAACGCGGCGCGCCGGGTGGTCGCCACCGTGCGGGTGGACGCCAACGGCGGGTGGAGCGTCGAGGAGGCGGCGCGGGCGGCGGCCGCGCTGACCGCCGACGGCCCGCTGGAATACCTCGAACAGCCCTGCGCGAGCGTCGGTGAGCTCGCCGCGCTGCGGCGCCGGGTCGACGTGCCGATCGCGGCCGACGAAAGCATCCGCAAGGCCGACGACCCGCTCGCCGTGGTCCGCGCCGGCGCCGCCGACGTCGCGGTGCTCAAAGTCGCCCCGCTGGGCGGCGTCTCGGCGCTGTTGGGCATCGCCGCGCGAATCGACGTCCCGATCGTGGTCTCCAGCGCGCTCGATTCGGCGGTGGGCATCGCCGCCGGCCTGACCGCCGCGGCGGCCCTGCCGGGCCTTTGCCACGCCTGCGGCCTGGGCACCGGCGGGCTGTTCGCCGAAGACGTCGCCGAGCCCGCAGCGCCCGTCGACGGCTATCTTCGCGTCGGGCCGGTGACGCCCGACCCGGCACGGCTGGAGGCGCTCGCCGCGCCGCCCGCGCGCCGGCAGTGGTGGATCGACCGGGTCAAGGCCTGCCACCCGCTCCTTGTACCGTCGTCCGGGTGATTAACCTGGCTTACGACGATCGCGGGTCCGGTGAGCCGGTGGTCTTCATCGCCGGCCGCGGCGGCGCCGGACGCACCTGGCATCCCCACCAGGTCCCCGCGTTTACCGCCGCCGGATACCGGTGCATCACCTTCGACAACCGTGGGATCGGCGCCACCGAAAACGCCGAGGGCTTCACGACGCAAACCATGGTCGGCGACACCGCCGCGCTGATCGAGTCGCTGGGCGTGGCACCCGCGCGCCTCGTGGGGGTGTCCATGGGCTCCTACATCGCGCAGGAGCTCATGGTGGCGCGGCCCGAGCTGGTCAGCTCGGCGGTGCTGATGGCCACCCGCGGTCGTTTGGACCGCGCCCGGAAGTTCTTCTACGACGCCGAGGCCGAGCTGTACGCCTCCGGGATCGAGCTGCCCCCCGCGCTGGACGCGAGAAACCGTCTGCTGGAAAGCTTTTCGCGCAAGACGATCAACGACGACGCGGCCGTCGCCGACTGGATCGCGATGTTTTCCACCTGGCCGGTCAAGCAGACGCCGGGGCTACGGTGCCAGCTGGACGTCTCCCCGCAGACCAACCGGTTGCCCGCCTACCGCAGCATCGCCGCGCCGGTGCTGGTGATCGGCTTCTCCGACGACATCGTGACGCCGCCCCACCTGGGACGCGAGGTTGCCGACGCGATCCCCAACGGCCGCTACCTGCAGATCGCCGACGCCGGTCACCTCGGGTTTTTGGAGCGCCCGCAGGCCGTCAACACCGCCGCGCTGCAGTTCTTCGCCGGGGTACGGGCCTAGCCGCGCGCCCGGCAAACTCCGCGCCCGCCGCGCGGTCAGCCGGTTATGACACCCTGTAGGAGTGAACCCTTCGACGACACAGGCCCGCGTGGTCGTCGACGAACTGATCCGCGGCGGCGTTCGTGACGTGGTGCTATGCCCAGGGTCGCGCAACGCGCCGCTGGCGTTCGCGCTGGCCGACGCCGACCGGTCCGGCCGCATCCGGCTGCACGTGCGCATCGACGAGCGCACCGCGGGCTACCTGGCCATCGGGCTGGCGATCGCCGCCGGCGCGCCGGTGTGTGTCGCGATGACGTCGGGGACCGCCGTGGCCAACCTCGGCCCGGCCGTCGTCGAGGCGAACTACGCCCGGGTGCCGCTCATCGTGCTGTCGGCCAACCGGCCCTACGAAATGCTGGGCACCGGGGCCAACCAGACCATGGAGCAGCTGGGCTACTTCGGCACCCAGGTCCGGGCCACGATCAGCCTGGGCCTGGCCGAGGACGCGCCCGAGCGCCTGGACGCGCTCAACGCCACCTGGCGATCGGCGACCTGCCGGGTCCTGGTGGCCGCCAAGGGATCTCGCAGCGCCAACGCGGGCCCGGTGCAGTTCGACATCCCCCTGCGCGAGCCGCTGGTGCCCGACCCCGAGCCGCACGGGGCCGTCGTCCCGGCGGGCCGGCCGGGCGGCAAGCCCTGGACGTACACGCCGCCGGTCACCTTCGATCAGCCGCTGGACATCGACCTGTCGCCCGACACCGTCGTCATCGCCGGGCACGGGGCCGGCGAACACCCCAACCTGGCGCAGCTGCCCACCGTCGCCGAGCCGACGGCACCCGCCCCGGCCAACCCGCTGCACCCGCTGGCGCTGCCACTGCTGCGGCCCAAGCAGGTGATCATGCTCGGCCGCCCCACGCTGCACCGCCCGGTGTCGGCGCTGCTGGCCGACCCGCAGGTGCCGGTCTATGCGCTGACCACCGGCCCGCGCTGGCCCGACGTCTCGGGCAACTCGCAGGCCACCGGCACCCGGGCGGTCACGTCCGGGGCCCCGCACCCGGCCTGGCTGCACCGCTGCGCGGAAGCCAACCGGCACGCCGTCGCCGCGGTGCGCGGTCAGCTCGAGGCGCACCCGCTGACCACCGGGCTGCACGTGGCCGCGGCCGTCGCCGACGCGCTGCGGCCCGGCGACCAGCTGGTGCTCGGCGCGTCCAACCCGGTCCGCGACGCGGCGCTGGTCGGTCTGGACACCCACGGCATCAAGGTGCGGTCCAACCGCGGCGTGGCCGGCATCGACGGCACCGTGTCCACGGCGATCGGGGCGGCTCTGGCCCACGAGGAGTCGCACCAGGGGCGGACCGTGGCGCTCATCGGCGACCTGACCTTCGTCCACGACAGCTCCGGCCTGCTCATCGGCCCCACCGAACCCACACCGCAGCAGCTGACCATCGTGGTGTCCAACGACAACGGCGGGGGCATCTTCGAACTGCTCGAGCAGGGCGACCCCCGGTTCTCCGACGTGTCGTCGCGGGTGTTCGGCACCCCGCACGACGTCGACGTAGGCGCGCTGTGCCGCGCCTACCACGTGGAGAGCCGGCAGATCGAGGTCGACGAGCTCGGCGCGGCCCTGGACGAGCCGGGCGCCGGGATGCGGGTGCTGGAGGTCAAGGCCGACCGGTCCTCGCTGCGACAGCTGCACGCCGCGATCAAAGCGGCCCTATGATATCGCCAAAGGCGTTGCTGCACATCCTGATTCACGGCCGCAGCGACGAGCCTCCCAAGACCCGGGCCCGGATTGCGTTGCGGTGGGCGCGGATCGCGGTGTTGATCGTGACCGCCTTGGTCACCCTGCAGTCGGTGTTGCTGGTGGCCGGCGCCTGGCGCGACGACCTTGCCATACAACACAACATGGGGGTGGCGCGGGCCGAGGTGCTCAGCGCCGGGCCGCGCCGCTCCACCATCGAGTTCGTCACGCCCGAGCGCGTCACCTACCGGCCCGAGCTCGGGGTGTTGTATCCGTCCGAATTGGCGACGGGCATGCGGATTTACGTCGAATACAACAAGCGGGATCCGAACCTGGTCCGGGTGCAGCACCGCAACGCCGGGCTGGCGATCATCCCGGCGGGCTCGATCGCGGCGGTGGCGTGGCTGGTCGCGGCGGGCGCCCTGGTCGGCCTGGCGCTGCTGGACAGGTGGCTGGACGGCCGCGACGAGGCGTCCGACCAGCAGATTTCGCGCGACGTATGCCCGTAGGCAACCTTTGCGACAGCCGACCCTGACATTGTGGTGTCGTGCGCGTTGCTATCGTCGCCGAGTCGTTCCTCCCCAATGTCAACGGTGTCAGCAATTCCGTGCTGCGCGTCTTAGAGCACCTGCGCAAAACGGGGCACGAGGCCCTCGTCATCGCACCCGACAACCCGCCGGGCCGGCCCAGGGCCGAGCGCATTCACGACGGCATCCGGGTGCACCGGGTGCCGTCGCGCATGTTCCCGAAGGTGACGACGCTGCCGCTGGGTGTGCCGATGCCGCGAATGCTCAAGGTGCTGCGCGGATTCGATCCGCACGTCGTGCACCTGGCGTCGCCGGCGCTGCTCGGCTACGGCGGGGTGCTGGCGGCGCGCCGGCTCAAGGTGCCGACGGTCGCGGTGTACCAGACCGACGTCCCCGGCTTCGCGGCGAGCTACGGCATTCCGATGACCACCCGCGCGGCGTGGGCGTGGTTCCGCCACCTGCACGGCCTCGCCGACCGCACCCTGGCGCCGTCCAGCGTCACGATGGAATCCCTTGTGGCACATGGGTTTCCAAGGGTGCATCGGTGGGCGCGCGGCGTCGACGTGCTGCGCTTCGCGCCGTCGGCGCGCAGCGAGGGGCTCAGGCGGCGCTGGTCGCCGCACGGCAAGCCGATCGTCGGGTTCGTGGGCCGGCTGGCACCGGAAAAACACGTCGAGCGCCTGATTGCGCTCAGCGCCACCGGTTCGGTGCAGGTCGTCGTCGTCGGTGACGGCGTCGACCAAGCCAAGCTGCAATCGGCCATGCCCACAGCGGTTTTCACCGGCGCGCTGTACGGCGACGAGCTGGCAGCCGCCTACGCGAGCATGGACGTGTTCGTGCACACCGGAGAGCACGAGACGTTTTGTCAGGTCGTGCAGGAGGCGCTCGCCTCCGGGCTGCCGGTCATCGCTCCGGATGCCGGCGGGCCGCGCGACCTGGTGGCGCCATACCGCACCGGACTCCTGTTGCCCGTCAACGAATTCGAGACGCGGCTGCCCGGCGCCGTCGATCACCTGATCGCGGAACGGCACCGCTATGCGCCCGCCGCCCGGCGCAGCGTGCTCGGCCGCAGCTGGCCGGTCATCTGCGACGAGCTGCTGGGCCACTACGAGGCGGTGCTGCCGCCATTCACCCGGCGGCGGGTGTCCGCCAAGCGTTATGCCTTGGGCGAGTAGGGCTTTGCGTTCAGCCCTGCGCCAGCTCCGCGACCGGCTGCCACTGCTCCCAGTTGCGTAACCGGCTCTCGTAGTCGGCCTTGGTCGTCTGAAGCGGGGTGGCGCCGAAGAACACCCGCAGCGGCGGCTCCTGCGCGTCGACCACCTTCAGCAGGGCCGCGGCGGACGCCTCGGGGTTGCCCGGGGCGGCCCAGCGCTTGCTGCGTTCGGCCTGAACGGCCGCGCGCACGTCGTCGTACGCCGGCAGCGGATCGGCGTGCTTGGCCGAGGGGCCGGCCCAGTCGGTGTCGAAGCCGCCCGGCTCGATCAAGGTCACGTGGATTCCGAACGGGGCGACCTCCCGGGCCAGCGCCTGCGAGAAGCCCTCCAGCGCCCACTTGGACGCGTGGTAGGCGCCGATCCCGGGGAACGGGGTGATGCCCCCGATCGACGACACCTGGATGATGTGCCCGCTGCCCCGCTCACGCAGGTAGGGCAGCGCGGCCTGGGTGACCCACAGCGCGCCGAACACGTTGGTCTCGATCTGGTCGCGCGCCTCCCGCTCGGAGAGCTCTTCGACGAAGCCGAACTGGCCGTAGCCGGCGTTGTTGACCACGATGTCCAGCCGCCCGAAGTGGTCGTGCGCCCGCCCGACCGCCGCGAAGTCGGCGTCGCGGTCGGTGACGTCCAGCCGGATCGGCAACAGCGCGTCGCCGTATTTCTCCGCCAGCTCGTTTAGCGTCGCGGTGTCGCGCGCGGTCGCGGCGACCCTGTCGCCCCGCTCCAGCGCGGCGATCGCCCACGCCCGCCCGAAGCCCCGTGATGTACCGGTGATAAACCAAACTTTTTCAGCCACGAAGCGCTACAACGCGTTCGTCGGCGCCGCATTCCCGCACGGCCGGTACCGTTGCCGTCGTGAGCCGCGCCGCGCTGGACAAGGACCCCCGGGACGTCGCCTCGATGTTCGACGGGGTCGCGCGGCGGTACGACCTGACCAACACCGTGCTGTCGCTGGGCCAGGACCGGCGCTGGCGGCGCGCCACCCGCTCGGCGTTGGGGATCGGGCCCGGCCAGAGGGTGCTCGACCTTGCCGCGGGGACCGCCGTATCCACCGTGGAGCTGCAGAGATCGGGGGCGTGGTGTGTGGCCGCCGACTTCTCGGTCGGCATGCTGGCGGCCGGCGCCGCGCGCAGGGTGCCCAAGGTCGCCGGCGACGCCACCAGGCTGCCCTTCGGCGACGGGGTGTTCGACGCGGTCACCATCAGCTTCGGGTTGCGCAATGTGGCCGACACCCAGGCCGCGCTGCGTGAGATGTTGCGCGTCACCCGCCCCGGCGGGCGGTTGGTGGTCTGCGAGTTCTCCACTCCCACCAACGCGCTGTTCGCGAACGTCTACAAGGAATATCTGATGCGGGCGCTGCCGCGGGTGGCGCGGGCGGTGTCGAGCAACCCCGAGGCATACTCCTACCTCGCCGAGTCGATCAGGGCGTGGCCGGATCAGGCCGGGCTGGCGGCGCGGATTTCAGCGGCCGGATGGTCGGCGGTGCGGTGGCGCAACCTGACCGGCGGCATCGTCGCGCTGCACGCCGGACACCGGCCGGCCTAAAGCCCTAGCTGTACTCGGCCAGGACGTTGGTAGCAGGCGTGTCGGCTTGATGTGAGGAGAACCCCCGGGTGGGGTGTGGCGTGTCG
>NZ_LQPJ01000113.1 GCF_002101785.1 Mycobacterium palustre | reverse complement strand
TCACGCAGCGTGTCCACCAACGCATCCACCCGCGACCGCACACCGGCCACCGTCAACTCGGCGTCAGCAACGGCCTCCGACATCGACAACTCCTCAATACCTTTTAGCGGACGGTGCCACACCGCCGCGGCGCTTCCTCTCGAACCATCCCTCACGCATGAAAATCCACGCAAAACCGGCCTGCGCTGCTAATGCCAACCCAGTTGCCAGATGTCGCTGTCCACCACGTGGCTGGGATCCATCCGGGTAAGGCGGCCGCCGCAAAAGACGAGCGGCCGGCAAGGACCGTTGGTGCGCACACCCAGCACCTCAATCAGCGAGAAAAGGTGATCCCCAGCTTCAAGGGCGGCTGTGGGCCGCCCGAAGACAGTCAGCGGTGCGCCTGCCAGAACCGGTACGTTGAACTCCTCGTCCAGGCTCCAACTGATTCGGTCGAAACGCGACTCCAGGGGCTTGCGGAATTCCTCGACGGTTTGCATGTCCGACTCGCGCAACACACTGCAGGACACCGTGTCGGCCTCCACTAAGTAGGGCACTGTTCGGGAGGTCCGCTCACCCAAGTAGCCGACGAGCAGCGGCGAAAGCGACACGGAAGTGAAAGTGCCGACGATCATGCCGATCGGCATGCCCTCCCGCATCGTCGCCACGACGATCACACTGGTGGGCACCCTTGACATCGCGATGCGAAAGGTGGCCGGGTCCGGCACGGTCGTCGGTGGCCGGTGCTGGTCGACCGTCATGATCGGCTCGATCCTGGCGTGCGCCTCAACTGTACCGGCGACCCGCGAAGCGTGGAGCGAACAAAGATCACCGTTTAGCCTTTCATCGCGATCTACGGCAGCGGTCAGCCATTCAGCTGCGTCACCTACGGCTGACCCCGTCATGGGGACGGCACGAAATGATGGTGACGACCGCGTCAAAATTCGTGCGAAAACCGCACCGACGGTCTTTGACGTGGTGTCTGACGTGTCCTTACCCCGTCGCAGTTGCACGGCCTGGGGCATCCGACCCTTAGCTCTCCTACCAGTCATTTCGCCTAGGTTTACAGTGTTTGTGCGGCGATATGTAATCGCAGTCACAGTCAGCGCTGACTAGATCGGAGCAGTGTGTCAATCAGCATCGACAACGAGTTTCTGATCCATGCCCGCACACGTATGCCTCTACTCGCGACGAGTACCGTTACTCGACCACGCGTCATCGACCTGATCTCAACACAGCTTGGGCCTCACAACATCGTCTGCGTAACCGCTACGGCTGGTGCGGGAAAATCCACCGCGGCGGCGCAGTACGCGCAATCCCAGAGCTCACCGGTGGCTTGGCTGCGTGTCGACGACGGCGACAGCGCGCCGGGACGATTCCTCGTCTACCTCGAACGCGCGATCCGGGCAGCACTCCCCGCGATCCCGGCCATGATTGCCGAGGCTCTCGAGCGGGGCATCTCACAGACGGATACGGCCGCGCTGCTCGCCGAAGCGATCGCTGACGAACCCTTGCTCGTTGTGATCGACGAAGTCGAGCACATCGCCGATGCGCCTGGCACCAGAGATGTGCTGTCAGCCTTCTTGAGTTATGCCGGATCGCAGACGCAAGTGATCCTGATTTCGCGCCGTAAAGTCGAACTCGGTTTGGCGCGAGCCGACATGTACGGGCGCATCGGCCA
Organism: Mycobacterium palustre; assembly: GCF_002101785.1. GTDB lineage: Bacteria > Actinomycetota > Actinomycetes > Mycobacteriales > Mycobacteriaceae > Mycobacterium > Mycobacterium palustre. The sequence goes on along the minus strand of NZ_LQPJ01000113.1, from coordinate 11,541 downwards.
CGTCTGCGAGAGCGACCTCGCCTTTTCCGTCGAAGAAGCCCATGACGCTCTTACCCAAAGCGATCGCTCCGACGGGGTCGACGCGGCCAGCGCGGTACGCGCAACGGGGGGCTGGGTCACCGGCGTGCTGTTTGAGGCGTGGCGTTCCGCGCACCATGTGCCGGGATCGGGAGGGGAGGCTGATCCGCTCAGCAGCTACCTGTCATCCGAGATCATGGCCGCGCTTGACCCGCAAGCGCAGGATTTCCTCATTCGCACCTCGGTTCTGGACTTCGTCTCGCCGCATCGGGCAACGCATTTAGGTCTTCGGCAGGCAGCCGAAACGATGCGCCGGCTCCATGAGGCACACCTGCCCGCGGAATTCGACGGGCCCGGCCGCATGCGCTGCCACACCAGATTCCGCGAATATCTCCTCGAACGATGGCTCGAACTCGATGAAGCGACGCAAGCCGACATCCGGTATCGCCACGGACAGCTTCTCGTCAGTGAACGCTGCTCCGAGGAAGCAGTCGGGGAGTTTCTGCGGGCGGGCGACGCCGCCCAGGCCGAAGATGTCGCCGCGGAAGTCATCTTGGAGGTCGCGCGTCGCGGAGACATTGAGGTGGTCGAAGGCTGGCTGCAGGCGTTCCGGCGTTGGCGGGTGGAATCCCTGCCTGTATTCATCGCGGCTGAACTGCTCGTCGCACTCGATCGCGAGGAGTTCGGGCGGGCCGCGCGCGCGGCCGATCGTCTTCGCGCCGCCAAGACGGCCTTCCCTATCGATTCCCGCCTGACATCGGTGATGGCGTGGGTGTACTTCGTAGTGGGTCGCATCGAAGACACCTACGCGGTGCTCGACACGGCGCCGTCTGATCCTCAGACCGCGGCCATGCGCTTTTGTATCGGGGTCGAACTCATCGACGACGACACCCACTACCGTGACCGCCCGGCCGACACCTATACCGAAATAGACGGCCTGTTGGCGAGGGTCGATCTGGCACATGGCCGATTCCGTGAGCTCGTCACCCATGCCGAAAGCCGCTTAACCGCGGTGCGTCTCGCCCAGGTTGGGGCGCTGGGCGCGCTGGGTCGCCTCGAGGAGGCGCAAAAGGGTATTCCCGTCGGGGTACGCGGATGGACATGCACCCGGATGCAGGTGGAACTGCTCGCCGAAAGTGGGCAGCCCGAGGAAGCATGGTCGGCACTGATCGCCGGCCGCGACCGCCTCGCCCAATCAGAGTCGCCGCTGTACCGAATGTTCGCCCTGCTTGCCGAAGCCAATCTGTCGCTGCGATTCGGGCGTGATATCGAACATGCCCGTGCCGTACTCCGCGCCGTCGAGCTCCAGCCCACCGCAACGCGCCGAGTGCGGGTCCTCGAACAGCTGGCACTGTGGAGGGGCCTTATCGCTTTGCTAGAGGGCGACACCACCGAGGCGGTCGTCCAGCTCGATGCCGCGGTCTCACTCATGACGAAATGGGATCGACGGTTGTTTTTGCCCATGGCAGCGGTTTACCTGTCCGAGGCGCAGTGGCGCGCCGGCGATGAAGATCTCTCGGATGCCGCGGCCGATTTGGCTCTCCGCACCGCCCTGGAAACTGGGGCCATGCAGCTGTTGAGTAGTTCACTGGCGGATTTTCCGGCTGTCCTGTCACGACACCTAGACATCGAGGAGGATCCCGACGGCCCGTGGCACGACTTGGGCCGCACCCTGATCATCAACGCTGAAACGTCCGAGGTGGTCCGACCGGCAACCGTGGCGGTCGATGAGCGCGAGGTCCCGGCGATTGTGATTGACGGACGCCGGCACCCCGTCAAGCTGGTCAAAAGTTTGGAGTTGTTGAGCTACCTTGCTGCGTCCGGCGGAAGCGCCCATCGCGCGGACGTCATCGCGGCGTTGTTTGACAGCAAGAGCGACCAAGCCGCCAACGCGTATCTGCGGATTGCAGTCAACGGAATCCGCGAGCTCCTCGACGATCCGGACTGTCTGCAAATTTCCGACGGGCATGTCCAATGGAAACGCGGCATTCTGACGAGCACCTACGTATCGACGATGGCCGCTTACCGGCGCCTTCGAACCGTGAACGGCTCGGAGCGCCTCGACTTGGCCCTAAACCTGCTCAAGGAAGTCGACGGGAAACCGATTCTGCAGGGAGCCCGATCCATCTGGGCGCTCGACCACCAGCAGCGATGGGCTGCGTTGGTTCTTGACATCTGCCACACCGCCGCCGAGGCGGCGTTCGACACGGCCCGCTACGGTCTCGCCCACCGTCTCGTGCAACAGGTTCTCGCCCGCGACGCCTACCGCGAACGGGCGTGGCGTCTGTCGATGAAGATCGCCTCGGCCGTCGGTGACACCGACCGAGTGATTGCTGCCTATCGTGGCTGCGAGGCGGCTCTGCGCGAACTGCCGGCCACCCCGGCACGAGCCACACAAGATCTACTGAACCAGCTACGCGCCTGACACGCTCAACTACGGCGATGTTCAGCCCTTGTGGGCGTCACCCGTCCGGCGGATATAGGGATCGGGGAACCATTCGCCCGTCACGCTCACCGATCGGTGGCCGTCGTCATATGCGCGACGCACCACAGTGTCGCGGGCCTGCTCGGCGAGGCGGCGAATCCGGGCGACATCCGCGGAGAGCACGCCGTCACGTTTGACGAATTTGCCTGCTACCAAAACGCTTTCGACGTCACCAGCATGCGATCCTAAGGCGACGGCGCCGTAAAGATTGTTGATCGGTGCGTGATGGAGCGTGTCGGCTCTGAGGAGCACGATATCGGCCTGCTTACCCGGTGTCAGGCTACCGATGAGGTCCGACTTCCAAACCGACCGGGCTCCCTCAATGGTGGCCATTTCCAGCAAATCGCGGGCAGTGACCTGGAGGCGCTCGGGCATCGATTCCGCCGACTCGTGCTGGCGGGCGCGCTCGAGTGCCGCAAGGGTCCGAAATGTGCCGAACATGTCGCCTAGGGCGTTGATGACGATGTCGATGCCCAGGCTGGGGCGCAACCCGAGTTCCATCAGGCGGCTGGCTGCGGGGAAGCCCAGCCCGAAATGCGCCTCGCTGTCCGGAGTCACCGATGGGGGCGGGCATCCGGCGTCGGCCATGATCCTCAGTTCCTCGTCGGTGGACTGGTTGCAGTGGACGAACAACATGTCTGGACCGATCAGTCCGGCTTCGTTGAGGACGATCACCGGCGCGTCGTTGGCTGCCAAGCGTGCGCCGTTGCCGACGTGGATGCTCATCTTGAGGTCGAGGTCGCGGGCCAACGCGACGTCTTGGTGGGTCACCGTTGGCGTGGTGTACTCCGGTCCGCGGACCGACAGCGCCATCGTCACCAATCCCGTGTTGGCATTGAAGTATTGGGTTCGTATCCGCTTGGCTAGGTCTGCGTCCGACGCGACATCGCTGATGGGCAACCACAGCGCGTTGGGATCACCCAGTCCGAACAACACCCGGCCGCCGGATTCCTTGAGAGCCAGGACCGCAGCATCGGCGCATTCGGGGGTGTTGATGTTGTGCGACCAGTCGAAAATGGACGTGATGCCCATGTCGAGCGCTTCGACTACTCCGACGAGGTTGGCCGCATAAATTTCATCCGGGCCGAAGTAGCCGCCCAGCATGGCCCGGATCCCCGAAAAATAGTGCGAGCCTTGCCAATCGGCGGCGACGTTGCGCAATACCGATTCCCACACGTGCCGATGCGTGTCGATGAATCCAGGCAGCGCGATACGACCCGTGGCCTCAACGATCTCGCAGTCGGTGGCATCGATAGTCGGCGCGACTTCGACGATCTTCGAGTCGTATATCAAAAGATCGCCACTGTCCAGCACACCGATCGCGGGGTCGGCGCTCAGAATGGTTGCACCCGTGATCAGAAGGCGTTGCATAGCTCATATCTCCTCCCGGTACCGAACTCCTCGGAGGGCCCTTAGACTGCGTCGCCCGCGACAGGCGGCGTGGCGGCGCCGTGTGGTTCACCGAAGAAATTTGACCGTCGCGGCTTCACCGTCTGCCGTGCGACTAAGTGGTTTCGGATGCCACCCCGCTGCAGCTGGCTGACCGAGACGGTTTCGCAGTGTGCCCAGTTGGTCGATCTCGAGTTCGATCACGTCACCTGGCGACAACATGCGCTCGATTTCTACCGTTGACCCGCCATTGCAGGTGCCGGTGCCCAATAGTGCGCCCGGCCTCAAGATTTCGCCCTGCGAGGCCCATGCCACTATTTCGGCGACCGACCACACCATCTCCGCGCTAGTGGTTTCGCACCAGGTCTCGCCGTTGACCCGAACGCGCATTCCGAGGCCGGACTCATCGATCTCATCGAGTGAGGTCACCAGGGGTCCCGTGACACAGGCGAAGTGCTTTCCTTTCGACGGCCCGAGCCCACCGGCCATCTCGCGCGCCTGGATATCGCGCGCACTGACATCGTTCAGAATGGTCAACCCCAACACGTGGTCCAGGGCGGTGTCGGGCGTGAGATCGGTGCCGGTGCGACCGATGACGATGCCGAGCTCGAGCTCGTAGTCGAGCCTTTCGGTGTACCCCGGCCATGGAATCACGTCGTCAGGGCCGAGGAAGGAGCGCGGATCACCGGCATAAGAAATCGGCAGCTCGTACATGATCTCCGGCACGGGCTTGCCTTGCCACTTGTACCCGAACGAGAAGTGCCGCTCGAACACCATGAAGTCGCGGTAAGTGATCGGGTCAAGGGCGTTGGTCAGCACCGGCTCGACGACCTTTGCCTCATTTGGCCGCTCGTCGAGCGTTCGCTTCATCGCGTCGGCAAAGACATCGCCGCCGCCAAGTGCTTGGGCCAGGCTGCTTGGCACCAGCGCCGCGGCCAGCCGGTTCGCCGACTCCACCGTAGCGCCCCGCTGCAGGGCATGCAGCCGGACGGCCGTGCGTAGGTCGTACCACGCATCGTCGTCGGGCGCGGCAACGAGGATTCTCGCGCTTTGCCCGTCCGGGCCGTCAACCGTGCGCCGAGCGATCTTCACGACGGCGAAGCCAGCGTTTGCAGTTCCGCCGGCAGGGGGTCGTGGGGGATCGGCCATGCCGCTTGCAGCAGTTCCAGTCGGACCCCGTCCGGATCGCGCACGAACGCAACTTTATTGAGGTCGGTGCGCCCGCCGGGGTGAAACGGAGCCGCCTCGGGCTCGGTTCCGTGTGCCTCCCGCAGCGCGGCAAGGGTGGCGTCCAAATCGTCGACTTCCAGGGCCAGATGCCCGCTGCCGGTGCTGCGGTCATATGCAGGGTCGGTGGTGTCGTTTGCCACCAGCTCTAGTGCTAGCTCGTCGCCATCTGTCATGTAGAGCAACGTGTAGCCCGGACCCATCGACAGCGTTCCGGTGTGTTCGAGCCCGAGGGTGCGGTAGAACGCGACCGACTTGACCGGGTCGGCGACTCGGATGTTGGCGTGGTGAATGCGGGTCACGATGTCCCCTCTCCGTTCGATGACTTGAGGTTGGCGATGTCATAGCCCTTTTCGGCCATGCCCCAGTAGCCATGCACGCCCCAGCACTCGTGCGCCATACCGTTAGGCAGTTCCTTCACCAGCAGTTCCCGCCAGGGCTGCACGAGCAGCGCGCGGGTCATGAGGCGCGTCGAACGGGCACGCGGCTTGAACACCGTGCGCGCGATCTCCCACGCCCGCTCGAGGATTTGGTCGTCGGGCACGACCTCGGCCACCAGGCCCAGTTGCAGTAACGTTTGCGCATCCATCGTCTGCCCGGTCAGCAGAAAGTGCTTGGCGCGGTTGATCCCCATGAGCTCTCGGAAGATAGTTTGCACACCATCGCCGGGAACGATACCCATCCCGGTGTAGTGGCCATCGGCCATCACCGTGCTCTCCGTGGCGATCACGATGTCGTTCAGCAGCGCGAGCTCCTGATGGATGAAGAATGGTCCGTTGATTGCACCGATGACGGGAATCTCCAGGTTGAGCAGAGCGAACGGCTCGTGCACCTGGTCGAGGTACCAGAAGTCGTAGCCGCGGTCGAAGTTCATATCCTGCCGGAATCCGTACCGCTCCCAGCCCTCGGGATCCATGCTGTCCAAGAACTTCTCGCCGGTGCCGGAAAAGATCAGGATCTCGTTGTCGGGGTCGTGATGGACGTCGGCGAGCGCCGGGATGAACGCGCGGTGCAACTCGAGACTCCATTTGGCGGAATCATGCTCGGTGTGCATGCACATCTCGAGGATGCCGTCTTCACGCTTGAACGTAAAGTATTCGGACCATTTGACGCTGTAGTCCTCGAAGTAGGTGCGGTACATCTGTTTGCGTGACCATGCGTCGGACACGGTGCTCCTCACAAGTCTGTCGGCAGCTGCGCAGCGCAGTGTCCGACGTGCGATTCCATCCCGGTGATCGTTTCCCGAGCCGCGAAATATGGCCGAAATGGTTACCTAGACCACATTTCGATCGGCTTTCGCCGCAGCACGTACTCTTCGCGAGGACACTGGCGGCCGACGATCGCGGGTGCAATGAGTGGTCGGCAGGCTGGTTCGGTCGGCATGTGCAAAGGAGTTGCGGTGGGTGTTCCCGAAGTCACGGGTGTCGACTTTGGCGGTCCAGGCTCTGCACCGCTCGTCGTGCTAGGCCCGTCATTGGGCACCTCGGCGGCCACCCTGTGGGGTTCAGTCGCGCAACTTTTGGTGCGGAACTTTCGCGTTATCGGGTGGAATCTGCCCGGCCACGGCGGCGCGCCGTCGGCGGCACAACAGTTTTCGGTTGCCGACCTTGCCTGCGGTGTCCTGTCGTGCGTTGACCGGCTGGCGACGACTACGGTTTTTCACTACGCCGGAACGTCGATTGGTGGGTGCGTAGGTCTCCAGCTGGCATTAGACGCACAACCACGCGTGAGAACGGCAACGTTGTTGGCGACGGGGGCATCCGTCGGTGCTCCAGCGGATTGGCGCGAGCGTGCCGACATGGTGCGCCGTGCCGGCACCGCCGCCATGTACGCGGCATCCGCCGAACGTTGGTTTGCGCCCGGATTCACCAGCCGTGAACCCGAGGTCAGTTCGCGCCTGCTCCAAGCGCTGCTGGACACCGACGATGACGCGTATGCGCGGGTTTGCGAGGCATTCGCGACGTTCGACTTCACGGCGTGCCTGTCACGGATCTCAACGCCGGTTCTGTGTATCGCGGGGGCGCATGACCGCGCGACTCCGCCAGAAACGTTGCAGCGGTTGGCACTTGGGGTCCAACGAGGGAGGCTGGAAGTGCTTCCCGCCGCAGGCCATCTGGCTGCCGCTGAAGATCCCGCACGCGTGGCCGACTTGATCACTCGTACGGCAGATGCCTATCCGGGGTGAGCTTGGGCGTGCGGCACCCCGTCATCGACTGCTTTGCGAGGACCGCTGCACCACAGCATATTTCGGTGTGATGATGCCACCCTCACCGCAGAGCGTTGCCCGGGTTGACGCCAGCCACACGTAGTATGGGGTCACCCTCCTGGAGGCACCAACATCGCCTGCCATGACTTCGGTCCCCCACCATTTGCCAGGTCAGTCTGGGTATGGATGCTTCCATCCGGCGCCACATATCTTCCGGTTGCTGGATCGTAGGGAGCAACGGGAATGGCCTCGGACGGAGCTGTAGGCGGCGCGGAAGCTGTTGGCGGTGCCTGCGGTGGCGTCCCATTTCGCGGCTGGGGAACCGGTTGGCCCGACAACGTGGCGTTCGGATCACCCTTCCAGTTGAAGCCGTCGTTGAGAGGAACATATTGCTCGTCGCTTTCGCACATTTTGACCGTCGGGGCCCGCTTTCCCGGCACCGATAGGCACGGGTAGTTGCGTGCCCCACGGGCATTCAACGGTGAGTCCTGCGGGATCCGACAATAAATGTCGCCGGCGGGGCGGTCGGGTGCATCCACCAGTGCGGCGGAGCGCCGCTGCTGCGGCGGGAGGAATCCGGTCGCGCAGACGGGTGGGAGGTTGATGTTCAATGCGAGGTCGAGGTTGAGGCCTCGATAATCCTGCTTGGTATTGAGGTTGGGAATGGCCGTGGCCTGCAGTTCGGCGACGTTCTGCGGCAGTACGACGAGCAACTGTTCCAAGGCCGGTTGGTAGGTCACCGCGACTTGACCCACGCTGACCAGGTTGGCCAATAGCGTTGGCAAAGTCGGCTTTAGCCGGTCAAAAAGCGCGTTGGCCCGGTCGACGGCGGGACCAAGGTTTTTCAGCACGCCCGCTACGGCGCTGTCGTGTTCAGCCAGCCCACCGGTGATGGCCGCGAGGTGCTTGGCCCAAGCGCCTATCGAGTCGGAGCTGTCGATCTGGGAATCCAGGAGCGGTTTGGACTGTTGGATCAGCGTCACCAACGGATCGAGATTGGCACGCGCGTCGATGGCCAGCTTGGTCGATCCGTCCACGATGCGGGCCAATTCAGGGCCCAGCCCACCCACGGCGGTGTAGCTCTCGTCGAGAACGGTGGTCAGGTTGTCTTTCGGTATGACTTGCAGCCCGCGATTCGTGGTGTCCAGCAAGGTGTTGATGTCGGCGGGAATGCTGGTTTCGCTCTCGGGGATCACATCACCGTTTTTCAGAGGTGGCGCGTCGTCTCGGCGCGGCAGGAGCGCCACATACTGCTCGCCGAGCGCGGTCACGCTGTGCACTTCCGCGCGCAAGTCGTCGGGGATGTGGACTCCTGACTCCAGTGAGAGTTCGGCCTCGACACCGGCGGGGGTGAGGCGCACATCGCTGACGCGGCCTATGTCGGCTCCGCGGTAGGTCACCACGCTGTTGTGGTAAAGGCCTGCCGAGTCGCGAAGTTTCAATGTCACGCTGTAGCGGCCGACGCCGAACCAGTAGGCGGGCAGATTGGCGTAGCCGAAGACCAAGGCGCTGGCGACCGCGACGGAGATACCGGTGAACACCGCCAGTTGCACTTTGATCCGCCTGGGCATGTACATGGTTATGGCCCCTGATCGAGGTGGTAGGGAACGGTGAGGGGGTTGGCGTTGGTCGCCGGGCTGGGTGGTTGACCGATAGTGCGTCCCCACTGAAGTTCCAGCGTGGTCAGGTTGCCTTCGTAGCGCGTACCGGTGAGCAAGTTGTTGTCGAGGCGGCTGAGCGTGAGGTCCAAAACGAGGGTGAGGTTGGCGTAGTCGCCGCGATACCAGTTCTGGATGGTCTCCTTGGGCCAGGGATAAGTTGAAAACAAGCTCAGCGACCTGGTAAGGGCGGGCCCGGCGTCAGCCAGCGAGCGCAGCACCGGCTCCAGGGTGCTGACCTCGGCGACAAGGTTTTTTTTGGTCTTATTGACCGTGTCGACGGTCACCGCGCTGAGTTGACCGAACTTGGTCAGGGCATCGGTCAGCTGCTCGCGCCGTTGCGCAAGAACCTGTAACGCGTCGGGGATGGTGTGAAGCGCCTTGTCCACCACGGGCTTTTGCGCGGCGAATTGGCCGGTCAACCGGTTGAGGGCGTCGGTGGCCGCGATGATATCTCCCGTCTGGTCGTCGAGGCGGCCCGAGAAGTCGTTGAGCTGATCCAACAGGCCACGCAGATCGTTCTCGCGGCCGGCGAACGCGGTGCTCAATGCGGCGGTGATGTCTTGGACTTGACCGATGCCGCCGCTACCGAGCAGCAGCGACAGCGAGGACAGGGTCCGCTCGGTGGTTGGATAGGCACCCGCGTTCGAGAGCGGAATGAGCGAGCCCTCGTGCAATCTGCCATGCGGCGGTTCTTTGGTGGGCCCGGCAAGTTCGACGTGCAACGACCCCAGCAGGCTGGTCTGGCCGATTTTGGCGGTGCAGTTTGCGGGTAGATCGACGTCGCCGTCGAGGCGCATCGTGACCACCGCGTGCCACCCTTGGCGTTCGATCTTACGGATGGTGCCGACATTGACATCACCGACACGTACCCGCGAATTCGGTTGCAGATTAGTCACATCCGGCAACTGCGCCTTCACCTCGTAAGACCCCGGCCCTTGTCCGTGGGTGCCCGGCATCGGCAGGGTGTTCAAGCCGTGCCAACCGCAGCCGGTCAGGCAAGACACCAGCAGCATGATGAGCGCCGCCGCGCAGGCGCGGCGCCGGACGGCGGTCACGGAGTACCCCCTGCCGGTGGCACCATGAGCCCGGGCAACCCGTCGGCGGGTTTGGTCGGCTGAACCGGGGTGTTTACCGGCGAGGCGACAGGCAGCTCCGGCGGGGGCGGCGGCGAGTCGGGTGCGGGCGCCGCAGCCGGAGGCGACGGCCGGTGGTCGGGACGCAGCCAGTCCTCGCTGTAGGTGAGCTCGTTCGGACGGGCCATCGCCCCCACGACCGGGTTGATACCCAGCGGAAGATAGCTGTACTGCCGGTTTTTGATGATCGGCGCTAGGTATTGCGCACATAGTTTTGATGATTGATCGGCGTTGAGTCGCGACGCGGCCTGAACAGCACCGCAAATGAATCCAATGGTGTTGGAGAACTGGTTCACCGCGAGTATGCCGGTCAACGATCCATGCGCCGGGTAGAAGATGTTGCTGACGTTCTGCGCCACGTTCGGCGCGACATGCAGTATCTGCTTAACCTCGTCGAGGCTGGCCACCATCATGTTGGTAACCGATGTCAGTTTGTCCGAGGTGGTGCCCAACGCCTCTTTGTTGTCGGCGATGAACCGCCCGAGGTCGGCGGTGGTGGCGTCGATGTCGGCGACCGCTTGTCCGATCTCGTCGGGATCGTTGGCGAGCGCCCCGGTCACCGAGGCGAGGTTGACATTCAGTTGGCGCATGAGGTCGGCGCTGGACTGCAGCGCCGATACGAGGGTCGCGAGGTTCTTGGCGCTGCTGAAAATGTCGTCGCTGTGATCCCCTAGCGCTGATAACGCCCGCGACAGCTCCAGCGTCGCGTCGCGGATGTTCTGACCTTGCCCCCGCAGATTATTTGCGGCGGTGTTGATCAGCTTCCCAAGCGGACTCGTCCCGTCGGGCTGGGTGGGTTGGAGCGCGTCGGACACCTTCTGCAGTTGCTTGCGCAAATCGTCGAATTCGACGGGCACGGCGGTACGGCTTTGCGGGATTACCGCGTTGTCGGCGAGCGCTGGTCCGGTGGTGTAGGCGGGCGTGAGCTGGATGGCGCGCGCCGTCACCAGTTGCGGGGAGATGATGACCGCCCTGGCGTTGGCGGGCACTTTGTACTTGTCGTTCACCCAAAAGCTGATTTTCGCTCTGGTCGGTTGCGGTTCGATCTTGTCGATTTTGCCGACCTTGACGCCGAGGATCAGGACATCGTCGCCTGGATAGATACCGTTGCTGTTGTTGAAATAAGCGGTAATCCGGGTGCGCGCGGCGACCGACTGCCCGCGGATCACCTCCACGATTCCCGCAATCAGCACCACGCTGAGAACGGCTATCAGCAGCTTTTTGAGGCGCGGTTTGGTCTTCACATCGATCACCGTCCGGGCTCGTGGGATGTCGTGTCGGTGGGGGGCTGCGCCGAAGGAACCTCACCCGGCGCCGGAACAAAGAGATCATGCGGTGGAAGCGCCGGTGGCGCGCCGGTGATTGGCGGAGCCGGTGGCCCGGGAGGGGGGCCGCCCGGTGGGGGCGCCGGCTCCGCCAATC
>NZ_LQPJ01000112.1 GCF_002101785.1 Mycobacterium palustre | reverse complement strand
GCCTTCCGCGGCCCCGCCACCCCCCGCTGCCGCGACCCAGGCCGCTCCCCGACGGGCGCCGGCGCAGGATCTAAACCCGCCCACCGAGCTCGGCCTCGGCGGCGAGGCCGCCGAGTTCCCGACCACCGGAATCAAGGGCCTGGGACCGCCGTCCGACGGCAAGCCGTCGGCCACGCGCGCCGCCTGGATCGGCCGCGCTCTCGACAACGACATCGTCATTTACGACGTGCTGGCCTCGCGCCATCACGCGTTTTTGACCGCGACGCCGGCGGGCACCGAGATCCGCGACGCGCACAGCATCAACGGCACCTTCGTCAACGGGATGCGGGTGGGGTCGGCGGTGCTGGCCGAGGGCGACGTGGTGACCATCGGCAACGTCGACCTGGTCTTTTCCCGCGGCGGGCTGGTCCGCCGCCAGGAGGCGGCGGCGCGCACCGGCGGTCTCGAGGTGCGCGAGGTCGACTTCGCCGTCGACGGCAAGACCCTGTTGGAAAGGGTGTCGCTGACGGCCCGGCCGGGCACCCTGACCGCGATCATCGGCGGCTCGGGGGCCGGCAAGACCACGCTGTCCCGGCTGATCGCCGGCTACACCACCCCGACAGCCGGCTCGGTCGCGTTCGAGGGCCACGACATCCACCGCGAGTACGCGTCGCTGCGTAGCCGGATCGGGATGGTGCCCCAGGACGACGTGGTGCACCGGCAGCTGACGGTCAACCAGGCGCTGGGTTACGCCGCCGAGCTGCGGCTGCCGCCCGACACCACCGAGGCCGACCGCGAACAGGTCGTCGCGCAGGTGCTCGAGGAGCTGGGTCTGACCAAGCACGCCGACACCCGCGTGGACAAGCTCTCCGGCGGCCAGCGCAAGCGCGCCTCGGTGGCGCTGGAGCTGCTGACCGGGCCGTCGCTGCTGATCCTCGACGAGCCGACGTCGGGTCTGGACCCGGCGCTGGACCTGCAGGTCATGACGATGCTGCGCCAGCTGGCCGACGCCGGCCGCGTGGTGCTGGTGGTCACCCACTCGCTGACCTATCTCGACGTGTGTGACCAGGTGCTGCTGATGGCGCCCGGCGGCAAGACGGCGTTTCTGGGCGCGCCGGGCGAGATCGGCGAGGCCATGGGCACCAGCAACTGGGCCCGGATCTTCGCCAAGGTCGGCGCCGACCCCGACGAGGCCAACCGGCGGTTTCTGGCCCGCAACCGGCCCCCGCCGCCGGCGGAAGGCGCGCCGGCCGACCTCGGCGCCCCGGCGCACACCAGCATCGGCCGGCAGTTCTCGACGATCGCGCGGCGCCAGGTGCGGTTGGTGGTCTCCGACCGCGCCTACTTCGTCTTTCTGGCGCTGCTGCCCTTCATCCTGGGCGCGCTGTCGCTGACGGTGCCCGGCAACACCGGGTTCGGCGTGGCCGAACCGAACGGCCAGACGCCCGACGAGGCCGCGCAGATCCTGACGCTGATGTCGGTCGCCGCCGTCTTCATGGGCACCGCGCTGACCATCCGGGACCTGATCGGCGAGCGTGCCATCTTCCGGCGCGAGCAGGCGGTGGGCCTGTCGACGGGCGCTTACCTGAGCGCCAAGCTCGTCGTCTTCTGCGTCTTCGCGGTCGCGCAGGCGGCGATCGCCACCGCCATCGTGCTAATCGGCAAGGGGGCGCCCACCCAGCCCGCGGTGCTGCTGGGCCCCTCCAGGTTCGCCGCCAGCGTCGAACTGTTCGTCACCGTCGCCGCGATGTGCGTGGCCTCGGCGGTGCTGGGTTTGGTGCTGTCGTCGCTCGCGCGGTCCAGCGAGCAGATCATGCCGCTGCTGGTGGTGTCGCTCATGCTGCAGCTGGTGCTGGGCGGCGGCATGGTCCCGGTGACCGGCCGGGTCTTCCTCGACCAGCTGTCCTGGGTGATGCCCTCCCGCTGGGGCTACGCCGCGTCGGCGGCGACGGTGAATCTGCGCGAGCTGGTGCCCGGGTCGCTCGTGCAACAGGACAGCCACTGGGCGCACACGCCCGCCGCGTGGCTGTTCGACATGGGCATGCTCGCCGCGCTGTCGGTGGTCTATGCCGTGATCGTGCGGTGGCGCATCCGGCTGAAGCGCTGAACCGCTAGTCCCGGCCCGCGCCCAGGCGCAGCCCGTGCGCCAGCGCGAAGGCCACGGCCTGGTCGACGTCGACGCGCGCCGGCCGGCGCGGCGGTGCGCAGGTCGTTGCCGCGCAGCACCGCGAGGGTGAAATCCACCTCGTCGAAGGTGACCGGGCGCATCCGGCACTGCACAAACACCGAGCCCGGCACGCTGCACTGCGCGAAGGTGCTGTGCCACAACGACGTTCGTTGCAAAATGCAGTTACGAAACGCCGAGCCGGTGTGCGGTGACTCCGCCAGGTTGGCGCCACGGAAATCGGCGGCCGAGGACTCGCGGTCGACCCACTCCTGCAAAGCGGAATCAGCTCGCGGCCAGCGTTTCCAGCGCGAACTCGCTGACCGCGATCAGCGCGTCGGTCGCCGACCGGCGGTCGCGGGCGTCGACGGTGATCACCGGGATGTGCCGCGGCAGGGCCAGCGCCTCGCGCACCTCCTCGACGGGATAGCGTGGCGCGCCGTCGAATTCGTTGATCGCGATCAAAAACGGCAGGTTGCGGTGCTCGAAGAAGTCGACCGCGGCGAAGCTGTCCTGCAGCCGCCGGCAGTCCACCAAGACGATCGCGCCGATGGCGCCGCGCACCAGGTCGTCCCACATGAACCAGAATCGGCGCTGCCCGGGGGTGCCGAACAGGTAGAGCACCAGGTCCTCTTCCAGGGTGATCCGGCCGAAGTCCATCGCGACAGTGGTGGTCCGCTTGTGCGGGGTGGCCTCGAGGACGTCGACGCCGGTCGACGCGTCGGTGAGCATCGCCTCGGTGCGCAGCGGCATGATCTCCGAGACCGCCCCGACGAACGTGGTCTTCCCGACGCCGAAGCCGCCCGCGATGACGATCTTCGTCGACGCGTGGGATCGGCCATCAGAGTGCTTTAAGACCACGCAGGGTCCTCCCTATGAGTTCGTGGCGCTCGTCGCGGGTGGAGCGCTCGGTCAACGTTCTATGCACCCGAAGGTAGCCGGACAGCACCAGATCCCCGACCAGGACGCGCGCGACACCGACCGGTAGATCCAGCCGGGCCGAGATCTCGGCCAGCGACGGGCTTTCGACACACAGCTCGATGATCTTGCCTCTCGCGTCATTGGGTGGCCACGGGTGCGCCAGGCCCGCCTGCAACGCCTGTATCGGCGCTTCCAGGGGAAGCTCGACGCGGGTGTCGGTCCGTCCGGCGGTCAGCGTGTACGGACGGACCAGGTTTGCCTCACGGGAAGCCGGCCACCGTTCGCGTCTGTCCATGTCGGCTCACGAGCGCTGGGGAGCGGACCGGCGGCTGGACTGCACCACGCCGCCCACCCGTTCGACGAGGATAGCCATCTCGTAGCCGATCTGCCCGATGTCGCAGGACGCCACGGCCAGCGTGGCCAGATGCGAGCCGTCGCCGACGCGCATCAGCAACAGGTAGCCGTTGGCCATCTCGACCACCGACTGCAGCACCTGGCCACCCTCGAACAGCTGCGCGGCGCCGGTGGCGAGGCTGGCCAGCCCCGAGGCCACGGCGGCCAGCTGATCGGCTCGCTCGCGCGGCAGGTGCTCGCTGGCGGCGACGGGCAGCCCGTCGACGGACACCAGCAGGGCGTGCGCCACCCCGGGAACCTCGCGGGCGAACTTCGTCACCAGCCAGTCCAGCGAATTGTCGGCGGACGTCATGCCTGTTCGGGTCCTTCGTTCGTCTCACGGGCGTGCGACCGTCCGGAGCGCACACCGCCGAAGTGGCTGCTGAAGGACGCGCGGACCGCCTCGGGGTCGCGCGTCACGGCGGCGTGCTGCGCCTGCCGATGGGATCCGCCGTTGGAGCCGACGAGCGATCCTTCGTCGTCGTCCTGGACCTGCCCGGTCCCGTTGGCCGTGCCCGGCACCAGGCGGGCGCCGGGCTCGCGGACCGGCAGCCCGTGCTCGGCGGTGTGGGTCTCGACGGGCTTCTCCTCCGCCGCCGCGGCCAGCGACCACCCGCGGTCCCACACCGACTGCCAATCCAGGTCCGGGCTGTTCACCAGGTCGTGCGGGTCACCCAGCATCTCCGAGAGCATCCGGCGGTAGATCACGTCGTCGTCGGACGGCGCCGGGGGCGCCGGCGGCTTCGGGATGGCCGGGATCGACTCGGCGGCGGGCTCGGCGGGCTTGGCGGGTGGGGCTTCGGGCGCTCGCCTCGGGGCTTGCTCGGCCCGGTCGGCGGCGGTTCTCGAACGCGCGGCGAAGAACGCCGACGTGTCCGACACGCCAGCGGGCCGGGGCGGCGCCGGCTCCGGTTCGGGCTGCGGTTCGGGCGCCTGCTGCGCCGGCGACGCGCTCTCCCACCACGGCGTGGCGAGCTCGCGGCGGTGCCGACGGGGCAGCTGCTCGGCCGGCGGCTGCGGAACCACAGAGACGTCCGAAACGTCCGCGATGCCACTGGAACCGGGGTTACGGCGCGGCAACAGCGTGACCGACGGCGCCGCCGCCTGCGAGCCGTTCTGGCTGGCCGGCTCGGGCGCGGCGTGCTGTGCGGCGCCCTTTGTCCCGGGATCCGTCGTGGCCGCGGCGTTGGCGAGCTGGGTGCTCGGCGACGAGACGCCCCGGGCCCGACCGCGCGGCGGCGAGGCGCCCGGCGGCGCCGGAAGGCCTTCCAGCAGCTTCGGCGGCAGGTAGACCTCGGCCGTCGTCCCCGAGCCCGTTTCGCGGGGCGCCGGCCCGCGCAATCCCACCCGGATGCCGTGGCGCGCGGCGATGCGGCCCACCACGAACAGGCCCATGTGGCGGGCGTTCTCGGGAGCGGGGTCCGGGCTGGCGCCGCCGCCGGCCTGCAGCCGCATGTTGGCCATCCGCCGGTCGGCGTCGTTCATGCCCAGGCCTGAGTCCGAGACCCGCAGCACCACCCCGCCGTCCCCGCCGCGCGCGGCCGAGATGCGGACCGTCGTCGTCGGCGGCGAGTAGCGCAGGGCGTTGTCGATGAGCTCGGCGAACAGGTGGATGGCGCCGCCGGCGGCCGAGCCGATCACGGTGCAGTCGGGCAGGCCCGTGATCTCGACCCGGCGGTAGTCCTCGACCTCAGAGACCGCGGCGTTGATCACCGTCGACAGCGGCACCGGGTCGCGCTGGTCCCGCGCGAGCTGCGCCCCCGCAAGCACCAGCAGGTTGGCGCTGTTGCGGCGCAGCCGGGCCGCCAGGTGGTCGAGCCGGAACAGGTTGTCGAGGCGCTCGGGGTCCTCCTCGTTGCGCTCCAGCCGGTCGATCAGCGCCAGCTGCTGGTCCACCAGCGACCGGCTGCGCCGCGACATGGTTTCGAACATGTCGTTGACCAAAAGCCGCAGGCGGGCCTCGTCACCGGCCAGCAGCAGGGCCTGGGTGTGCAGCTCGTCGACGGCGTGGGCGACCTGGCCGATCTCCTCGGTGGTGTAGACCGGCAGCGGCTGCGGGATCGGTTCGGGGCCACCGGATTTGACGCGGGCCACCTCGTCCTCGAGGTCGCGGTGGGCCACCCTGAGCGCGCCGTCGCGCAGCACGCGCAGCGGGCGCACCAGAGCGCGCGCCACCAGCAACACGATCACCAGCGCGACCACGATGGCCGCCAGCACCACCGCGGTGTCGAGGATGGCGGCGTTGCGGCGGTCGTCGGCCTGGGCGCGCACCGACTTGGTCACCGACGCCGTGGCGTCCTTGATGACCTGTTCGGCGATGCCGTCGGTGGTGTGGATGGACCGCAGCAGCTCCGGGTTGTCGACGAGCACGCTGGCCGGATCCGACATGATCGCCATGCGAGTGACCATTTGCTGTTGCAGCGTCTTGGCCTCCGCCGAGCCCGCGCCCAGCACTTCGCTCATGCCGAACAGCGTCGACGGCTCGGTGCCGGCCAGGGTGATCATCGACGTCCGCAACTGCGGCTCCGGCAGGTCGGCCCCGCGGGTGACCAGGATCTCCTGCATCGTCATCTGGCCGCGGGCGCCGACCGCCCGGCTTAGGCCCTGCGCCGCCGCGCGGATGCGCTCGTCCTCGACGCGCACCGACGCGTTGATGACGTCCTCGGCCGTCAGCAGGATCGGCGCGTAGGTGGTCACCCGGTCCCGCAAACCGATGCTGTTGTCGGCGACCTTCTCCAGCAGCCCCTGGCCGCCGTTGAGCAGCGTGCTCACCCCCGAGCGGACGTCGGGGGTGACGTCGGTGTCGGCCAGCCGGGTCTGCAGCTCGTACTTGCGGGCCTCGTAGTTCTTCTTGGCGCCCTCGACGTCGCGGCCGGTGGAGTTCGCCAGCAGGGCGACGTCGAGCGCCGACATGTACTTGGTGATCGCCGGCAGCACGTCGGCGCGGGCGGCGGCCAGCTTGAGGGCGCCGGAGTTCGACATCGCGTCCTTGATGCGCAGCCCGGCGAAGCCGATCACCAAAACGAGCGGTACCAGCACGATCGCCAGCACCTTGTAGCGGACCGGCCAGTTGCTCAGCGACCAGGTGGCCGGGCGTTTGGCCGGCGCCGCCTCGTCGGCGGGGATTTCGTGTCGGGCCGCCTCGGCCTGATGGGCCGGGCGGGTGAACATGGTCACGTCGTCGCGGCCGGGCGCCCGGCCGCCGCGCTGACCCATAGCGCTTTGCGTAACGAGATGCTCATGAGACTTCCTGCGTTGTTCGCGCCAGCGCCCGCGCAGCGGGGCGCGAGCGATAAAAGCCTGGCAATCCGACGAGTATGACAGCCCATGGCCGAGGTCTCCACAATTCTTACTGAGTACGCAGAGCCCTCCAAGGTCGTCCCGTGCGCCGACGCGCAAGTCTGGCAAACAAACGGCTTTGCCATGATCGGCACGTGTTCAAGCTGATGTTCGTTTCCCCGCGCATTGCCCCGAACACGGGCAACGCCATCCGGACGGCCGCGGCCACCGGCGTCGAACTGCACCTGGTCGAGCCGCTGGGCTTCGACCTGTCCGAGCCCAAGCTCCGCCGGGCCGGGCTGGACTATCACGACCTCGCGTCGGTCACCGTCCACCCGTCGCTGCGGGCCGCGTGGGAGGCGCTGTTGCCGGCGCGGGTGCTGGCCTTCACCGCGCACGCCGCGACGTCGTTTGCCGACGTGGCCTACCAGCCCGGGGACGTGCTCATGTTCGGGCCGGAGCCCGACGGGTTGGACGCCGCGACCCTGGCCGACGCCCGCGTCACCCGCCAGGTGCGCATCCCGATGCTGGCGGGGCGGCGATCGCTGAACCTGTCCAACGCCGCGGCGATCGCGGTCTACGAGGCGTGGCGTCAGCACGGCTACGCCGGGGCCAGCCAATGAGCCACAGCCGCTACCAGCTGTTCCAGTGGGTGAGCTGCTCGGCGGGCAGCCGCTTGGCGGGCCGGAAGTCGGTGCCCTTGGTGTAAGCGATCGGGAACAGCCCACCCTGGCTGTACTTGTCGTTGGGGATGCCCAGCACGTCGGCGACCTTTTGCTCCCCGTCGCGCAGCAGGTGCAGCGTCGTCCAGCAGGAGCCCAGGCCGCGAGAGCGCAGCGCCAAACAGAAGCTCCAGACCGCGGGAAACAGCGATGCCCAGAACGACACGCCGCCCAGCGGCGTCTGGTCATCGCGGCCTTCGATGCAGGGGACCATCAGCACCGGCGCCTCGTGCATGTGTTCGGCCAGATAGCGCGCGGAGTCGCGGACCTTGTCCATGCGCTCGCCGCGTGTGTCGCCCTCGGGGTATTCGGCGCCGGGCGCGTCAAGGTAGCCGCGGGCGTTGGCCAGATAGATGTCGCCGATCGCCTTTTTCTTGGCGGCGTCCTCGACGAACACCCACTGCCAGCCCTGCGAGTTCGAACCGGTCGGCGCCTGCAGCGCCAGGTTGAGGCATTCCATCAGCACCTCGCGGGGCACCGGCTTCTCGAAGTCGAGGCGCTTGCGGACCGAACGGGTCGTGGTGAGGACTTCGTCGACGGACAGGTTCAGGGTCATGTGTGGAGACTACTGTCCGATAGCCCGCCTCCTCCTCACACCGCCTTCGGCGGCGTGCATCGTCACCGGGCTAGCGTGGTGCCATGAGCGTCGAACTGACACAAGAGGTTTCCGACAGGCTTGTCTTTGACCACTACGGGTGGCTGACCACGGTGGCGAAGTCGGGGCAACCGGTCCCCCGGCTGGTCTGGTTCTACTTCGACGGGTCCAAGCTGACGGTGTACTCGATGCCGCGGGCCGCCAAGGTCGCCCACATCGCGGCGCACCCGCAGGTGAGCCTGAACCTGGATTCCAACGGCGACGGCGGCGGCATCATCGTCGTCGGCGGCATCGCGGCGGTGGAGGCCACCGGCGTCGACTGCCGCGAGGACGGGCCGTACTGGGCCAAGTACCGCGAGGACGCCGACAGGTTCGGCCTGACCGAGGCGATGGGCTCCTACAGCACCCGGCTGGTGATCACCCCGACCAAGGTGTGGACGACGCCCACCGGCTAGGGCTCCTGCCCGCCGAGCGTGAATTTCACGACGCCGTTGCGGCGTGTCGCGTCGTGGAATGCACGCTCGGCGAGAGATCTAGCGGAAGTCGCGGGACTTCGAGCCCACCGCCAGGCTGATGCGGCCCAGCCGCTCGGCCACGACGGTGACGGCGCCGGTGGCGTTTTGGACCTGGCCGCGCACCAGCAGCGCCGGCGCCGTGTTGGCCAGCTTGCGATGCCGCGCCCACACCCAAGGCGCGCAGAGCACGTTGACCATCCCGGTCTCGTCCTCGAGGTTGAGAAACGTCACCCCCTGGGCCGTCCCGGGCCGCTGCCGATGGGTCACCGCGCCGGCGATCAGCACCCGGTCGCCGTCGGGCACGCTCAGCAGCTTCGCGGCGGGCACCACGCCCATCGCGTCGAGGTCTTCGCGCAGGAACTGCGTCGGGTAGCTGTCCGGGGAGATGCCGGTGGCCCACACGTCGGCGGCGGCCAGCTCCAGCTCGCTCATCCCCGGTAGCGCCGGGATGTGCGACGACGAGCCCACACCGGGCAACCGGTCCGGGCGCTGGGTGGCCGCGGCCCCGGCCGCCCACAGCCCCTCCCGCCGGGACATGCCGAAGCAGCCCAGCGCCCCGGCCGTGGCCAGCGCCTCGGTCTGCGGCACCGACAGCTGCAGCCGCGAGGTCAGGTCCAGCAGGGAAGCGAAGGGGCCGTTGGCCTTTCGCTCCTCGACCAGCCGCTCGGCCAGGTCGTCGCCGATGTGGCGGACCGCGCCAAGCCCCAGGCGGACCTCCGTCCCGCCGTTCTCGAGGGTGGCGTGCGCCAGGCTGGCGTTGACGTCCGGGCCGTGCACCGTCACGCCGTGCCGGCGCGCGTCGGCCACCAGCGACTGGGGCGAATAAAAGCCCATCGGCTGGGCGCGCAGCAGCGCCGCGCAGAACGCCGCCGGGTGGTGCAGCTTGAACCACGACGAGTAGAACACCAGCGACGCGAAGGACAGCGCGTGGCTTTCCGGGAAGCCGAAATTGGCGAAGGCTTCGAGCTTTTCGTAGGTCCGGTCGATCACCTCGTCGGAGGCGCCGTGCAGCGCACGCATGCCCTCATAGAACCGGCCGCGCAGGCGGCGCATGCGTTCGGTGGACCGCTTGGAGCCCATGGCGCGGCGCAGCTGGTCGGCCTCGGCGGCCGAAAAGCCGGCGCAGTCGACCGCCAGCTGCATCAGCTGTTCCTGAAAGAGCGGCACCCCCAACGTCTTTCGCAGCGCCGGTTCCATCGACGGGTGGTCGTAGACCACCGGGTCGATGCCGTTGCGCCGCCGGATGTAGGGGTGCACCGACCCGCCCTGGATGGGCCCGGGGCGGATCAGCGCCACCTCCACCACCAGGTCGTAGAACATCCGCGGCTTCAGCCGTGGCAGGGTGGCCATCTGCGCGCGCGACTCCACCTGGAACACGCCGACGGAATCGGCGCGCGAGAGCATCTCGTAGACCGCCGGCTCGGAGAGATCCAGGCGGGCCAGGTCCACCTCGATCCCCTTGTGTTCGGCCACCAGGTCGATGGCGTAGTGCAGCGCGGAAAGCATGCCCAGCCCGAGCAGGTCGAACTTCACCAAACCGATTGCCGCGCAGTCGTCTTTGTCCCACTGCAGGACGCTGCGGTTCTCCATGCGCGCCCACTCCACCGGGCACACGTCGGCGATCGGGCGGTCGCAGATCACCATGCCACCCGAATGGATGCCCAGGTGCCGGGGCAGGTTTCGGATCTGCGTGGCCAGCTCGATCACCTGCTCGGGGATCCCATCGGCATCCGGCGAGTCCGCCGCCCCGCTCCAGCTGCTGATCTGCTTGCTCCACGCGTCCTGCTGCCCCTGCGAGAACCCCAGGGCGCGCGCCATGTCGCGCACCGCGATCTTGCCCCGGTAGGTGATGACGTTGGCGACCTGGGCGGCGTAGTCGCGGCCGTATTTGTCGTAGACGTACTGGATGACCTTTTCCCGCTGGTCGGACTCGATGTCCATGTCGATGTCGGGCGGCCCGTCGCGGGCCGGCGACAGGAAGCGCTCGAACAGTAGCTCGTTGGCCACCGGGTCGACCGCGGTGACGCCCAGGGCAAAACAGACCGCGGAGTTGGCCGCCGATCCCCTGCCCTGACACAGGATGTTGTTGTCCCGGCAGAACCGCGCGATGTCGTGCACCACCAGGAAGTAGCCCGGGAATCGCAGTTGCGCAATGACTTTCAGCTCGTGCTCGATCTGGGCGTACGCGCGCGGGGCGCGCTCGGGGAGCCCGTAGCGGTCGCGGGCTCCGGCCATGGTCAGCTGCCGCAGCCAGCTGTCCTCGGTGTGCCCGTCGGGCACGTCGAACGGCGGCAGCTGCGGCGCGATGAGCGCCAGCCCGAACGCGCACTGCTCGCCGAGCTCGGCGGCGGCGGTCACCGCATCGGGCCGCCACGCGAACAGCCGGGCCATCTCCTCGCCGGACCGCAGGTGCGCGCCGCCCAGCGGGGCCAGCCACCCGGCGGCGGAGTCCAAGGACTGGCGGGCCCGGATGGCGCCCATCGCCATGGCCAGCCGGCCGCGCGACGGGTGCGCGAAATGCGCCCCGGTGGTGGCGACGACGCCGACGCCGAAGCGCGGCGCCAGGGCGGCCAGCGCCGCGTTGCGTTCGTCGTCGAGCGGGTGGCCGTGATGGGTCAGCTCGACGCTGACCCGGCAAGCGCCGAACCGGTCCACCAGGTCGGCCAGCGCGCGCCGCGCCGCGTCCGGCCCTCCGTCGCAAAGCGCTTGGCGGACATGGCCTTTGCGGCATCCGGTCAGGATGTGCCAGTGGCCCCCCGCGGCCTCGGTCAGCGTGTCGAAGTCGTAGCGCGGCTTGCCCTTCTCCCCGCCGGCCAGGTGCGCGGCGGCCAGCTGCCGCGACAGCCGCCGGTACCCTTCCGGGCCGCGGGCGAGCACCAGCAGGTGCGGGCCGGGCGGGTCGGGCGTCTCGGTGCGCGCGCCCGGCCCCAGCGACAGTTCGGCGCCGAACACCGTGCGCAGGCCGAGTTCGGCCGCCGCCTCGGCGAACCGCACCGCCCCGTAGAGGCCGTCGTGGTCGGTGAGCGCCAGGGCGCGCAGGTCCAGCCGGGCGGCCTCCTCGACCATCTCCTCGGGCGTGCTGGCGCCGTCGAGAAAGCTGAAGGCCGAATGCGCGTGCAGCTCGGCATAGGGAACCGACGACGGCGCCGGCCGGGCGCCGCCCGGCGGCCGGTACGTGCCGCGCTTGCGCGACAACGGGGCATCCTCGGGGACGTGCTCCGGCGCGCCGGCGTGGCGCGGCTTGCCGTCGAGCACCCGCTCCATTTCCGCCCAGCTCGGCGGACCGTTAAACCAGCCCACGGCGGCCAGTGTATCGAAAGTATGTTCGACATGCGCCACCCCGTCGGCGGCCCGCGTCACCGTGAGAGGCTGGGTGAATGCCGGTCACCATCGACCCGCGCCGCCTGGACGCGGCGCTGTTCGACGCCGCATTGGCCCTCCCGCAAGCGCTGTCCGGACGGCTGCGCGAAGCCGGCCTGCGCACCGGGGTCCTGCCCCCGAGCGGCGCGGCCCCTACCCAGTCGGCCGACCAACTGGGGGTGCGGCCGGGCCGCTGCGCCGTCGTCACCGGCACCGCCGAGGGGGTTACGGCCGCGCGCGACGCCGGCTTCGCGTTGGTGGTCGGCGTCGGGGCGGAACCCGACGCGCTGCGGCGCGCCGGCGCCGACGCGGTCGTCGCCGACCTCGGCGAGATAACGGCGCGAGTCGGGGACCGCCGGATGTCGCAGCTGCCGGATGCCGCCAACGCGCTCGAACTCCTGACCGAACAGGGCCCGGCCGTGTTCTACGACTTCGACGGCACGCTGTCGGACATCGTCGACGACCCCGACGCGGCCAGGCCGGTCGCCGGCGCCGTCGAGGCCCTGCAGGAGCTCGCCGCGCGATGCCCGGTCGCGGTGCTGTCCGGCCGCGACCTCGCCGACGTGGCGCGCCGCCTCGGCGTGCCCGGCCTCTGGTATGCGGGCAGCCATGGTTTCGAGCTGACCGCGCCCGACGGAACGCACCACCAGAACGAGGAGGCCGCGGCGGCCATCCCGGTGCTCGAACAGGCGGCCGCCGAGCTGCGCGACCGGCTTGGGGCGATTCCGGGAATCATGGTGGAGCACAAGCGTTTTGGCGTCGCGGTGCACTACCGCAACGCCGCGCGCGACCGCGTCGGCGAGGTGGCGGCGGCGGTGCGCGCAGCGGGTCGGCGCGACGCGCTGCGGGTGACCACCGGCCGCGAGGTGATCGAACTGCGCCCGGACCTGGACTGGGACAAGGGAAAGACTTTGCGTTGGGTGATCGATCACGTGCCCGCCGCCGATTCCCGCCTTCCGGTCTATCTCGGCGACGACATCACCGACGAGGACGCGTTCGACGCCATCCAGCAGGACGGCATTCCAATCCTGGTGCGGCACAACGAGGATGGTGACCGAGCGACCGCCGCCCGGTATGCGCTGGAGAGCCCCGCGGCGGCCGCCGAGTTCACCAGAGAGCTGGCGCGGCGGCTAAGCGGCCCCCGGAGAGTCAAGTGACCGTTGGCCGTTGAATAGGCGATTTTCGCTGCCGATAGCTGAGAGATCCGTGGAATTCCTGCCTCTGGTGCGGGGCGGCGTTAAGCTTCGCGCCGACGAAGGAGGGAACGCCCAGAACGTCGGCAACGGCGGCGCCGGCGGCAACGGCGGCAACGCCGGCACGGGCCCGTCGGCTGACGGCGCGGTGGGGACCGGCGCCAGCGGCGGCAAGGCCGGCAACCTGTACGGCATCCCCGGCGCCCCCGGCGCCGACGGAAGCTAAACGGAACCTAAGCCACGTACTCCGCGGCGCCGTCGTCGAGCACCACCCGGGCGTCCGAGCCCTCGGCACCCGACGCCTCGGTGCGAAACACCGCCTTGCCCGGTTCGGTGCGCCAAATCAGCGTGGTCAGCGTCTCCCCGGGAAACACCGGCGAGGAAAACCGGGCGTCGATCGAGGTGACGTTGGCGGCCACGCCCTTGCCCAGCTCGGCGACCAGCGCGCGGCCCGACACCCCGTAGGTGCACAGCCCGTGCAGGATCGGCTTGGGGAATCCGGCGAGCTCGCGGGCGAACCACGGATCGCTGTGCAGCGGGTTGCGGTCACCGGACAGCCGATAGATCAGCGCCTGATCTTCGCGGGTGGGCAGCGCGATCCGGGCGTCGGGCTCGCGGTCCGGAAACTCCGGCGCGGGCGGACGCTGGCCCGGCTGCCCCCCGAAACCGCCTGCGCCCCGGACGACGAAGGTGGTCGACGTCTCGGCGATCAGCGTCCCCGAATCCGGGTCGGTGCCGCGGCCGCGCAGCATCACGACCGCGTTCTTGCCCTCGCCCTTGTCCTGGATGTCGACGACCTCGGTGACCACCGACAGCTTTCCCGCCGCCGGCAGCGGCGCGTGCAGCCGAACGCCCTGCGATCCGTGCAAAAGCATGGCCCAGTTGAACGTTCCGATCTTGCCGGCCGCGCCGAACGCCGGGCAACAGATCACCGCGTAGGTGGGCAGCACCTGCTGGGTGATGTCGTGGCTGTTCTCGGTGGTGAACGAGAGATCGTCAGTCCCGCAGCCGACGCCCAGGGCGTACAGCAGCGTGTCCCGGTCGGTCCACTCGAACAGCATCGGCTCCGTCACCGCGCCGACGGCGCTCGGGTCAATGGCCACGCGAGTCTCCTTTCACGTTTTCGCCACCAAAGCTTTGCAAACCATCGCAAAACCCTTCCCAGCGGCACCATCGGCAGGGCAGGCTAACGCCATGCGCAAGGGGAGCATGGTCCGGAAGGCGTCGAACGCACTGGTGGTGCTCGCCGCGACGTTGATCGTCGGCGCCTGCGGCGGAACGCCGCAGCAGCGCAGCATCACGCTGACGTTCGTCCGGCACGCGGAGTCGGAGGCCAACGCGAGCGGGATCGTCGACACCGACGTGCCCGGCCCGGGCCTGAGTCCCGAGGGCAAGGAGCAGGCCGCGCAGGCGGCGCGCCAGCTCGCCCACAACAACTACGACGCCATCTACGCCTCCACCATGGCGCGGGCCCAGCAGACCGCCGCACCGCTGGCCTCCGAGCTGCACAAGCGGGTGGAGGTGCTGCAGGGCATCCAGGAGATCAAGGCGGGCTGGTTCGAGGGCAAGCCGGTCAAACAGGAGAACTCGACCTACCTGCTGGCGCCGGCGGACTGGGTCAACGGCGACATGCAGGACGCGATCCCCGGCTCGGTCAGCGGCAAGGAGTTCAACGACCGCTTCACCGCCGCCGTGCAGAAGGTCTACGACGGCGGCCACCACGACCCGGTGGTCTTCTCGCACAAGTTCGCGATCGAGTACTGGACGGTGCTGAACGCGAAGAACGCCAAGACCAGTCTGCTGAGCAGCCACCCGCTGCCCAACGTCGGCCGCGTGGTGCTCACCGGCAACCCGATGAACGGCTGGACGCTGGTGGAGTGGGACGGGATCCGCAACTTCTCCGGCTGATCAGTCAGCGGCCCGCCATTCTCGGCGGGCCCGCATATCCTCTTCGTACGCTTGGGCTTCCGCGGCCAACTGCCGGTAACCCGCGGCGGTGTCGGGGTCTTTGAACTGTTCCCCCCATCCGCCGGCGAGCAGCCGGATCAACTCCATCACGAACTGCAGGGGACGTCCGCTGTCCAGCGCGCCCCGGATCGAGTCGACCATGTCGTGAAACTGCATGTCGCTTTCGGCGGCCGCCGCGAGCGCGAGCGTCACCGCGGCGCGACGGGTGTCGTCGGGCCAGACCGAATCGTCGTGCGGTGGTTTCATGTCGCTTTATCCTGAGCCGCTTTCATGAGCCGCCTTCATGATGGTTGACGGTGCGGCCCCGAGGCACCACGATGGCTTGCATGCGGTATGTCGTTACCGGCGGTACCGGGTTTATCGGTCGCCGCGTCGTGTCGCGCCTCCTCGAGACGCGCCCGGAGGCCGACGTCTGGGTGCTGGTCCGGCGCCGCTCGCTGGGCCGCTTCGAACGCCTCGCCGCCGAGTGGGGTGACCGGGCGAGGCCGCTGGTCGGCGAGCTGCCCGAGCTGGAGCTGACCGAGGAGACCCTCGCCGAGCTGGGCCCGGTCGACCACATCGTGCACTGCGCCGCGGTCTACGACATCACCGCCGCGGAGGCCGAGCAGCGGGCCGCCAACGTCGAGGGGACGCGGGCGGTGATCGGGCTCGCGCGGCGGCTGGGCGCGACGCTGCACCACGTCTCGTCGATCGCCGTGGCGGGCGACTTCCCCGGCGAGTACACCGAGGACGACTTCGACGTCGGCCAGCCGCTGCCGACCCCGTATCACCGGACGAAGTTCGAGGCGGAGTCGTTGGTGCGCTCGGCGCCCGGCCTGCGCTACCGCGTCTACCGCCCGGCGGTGGTGGTCGGCGATTCGCGCACCGGCGAGATGGACAAGGTCGACGGGCCGTACTACTTCTTCGGCGCGCTGGCCAAGCTGGCCGTGCTGCCCAGGTTGACCCCGATGCTGCTGCCCGACACCGGCCGCACCAACGTCGTGCCCGTCGACTACGTCGTCGACGCGCTCGTGGCGCTCATGCACGCCGAGGGGCGAGACGGCCAGACGTTCCACCTGACCGCACCGAAAACCATTGGGCTGCGCGGCATCTACCGCGGTGTGGCCAGGGCCGCCGGCCTGCCGCCGCTGCGCGGGTCGCTGCCGCGTTCGGCGGCCGCGCCGGTGCTCAAGGCGCGCGGCCGGGCCAGGGTGCTGCGCGACATGGCCGCCACCCAGCTGGGCATCCCCGCCGAGATCTTCGACGTGGTCGACCTCAAGCCCACCTTTGCCAGCGACCGCACCCGGGAAGCGTTGCGCGGCACCGGCATCGAGGTCCCCGACTTCGCCGCCTACGCACCCCGGCTGTGGCGGTACTGGGCCGAGCACCTCGACCCCGATCGCGCCCGTCGCGCCCATCCGCTGCGCGGCCGGCACGTCATCATCACCGGCGCGTCCAGCGGCATCGGGCGGGCGTCGGCGATCGCCGTCGCCGAAAAGGGCGCGACGGTGTTCGCGCTGGCCCGCAACGCCGAGGCGCTGGACGCGCTGGTGGCCGAGATCCGCGCGGGCGGCGGGCAGGCGCACGCCTTCACCTGCGACGTCACCGATTCCACCTCGGTAGAGCACACCGTCAAGGACATCCTGGGCCGCTTCGACCACGTCGACTACCTGGTCAACAACGCCGGCCGGTCGATCCGGCGCTCGGTGGTCAACTCGACCGACCGGCTGCACGACTACGAACGGGTGATGGCGGTCAACTACTTCGGCGCCGTGCGGATGGTGCTGGCGCTGCTGCCGCACTGGCGCGAGCGGCGCTTCGGTCACGTGGTCAACGTCTCCAGCGCCGGCGTGCAGGCCCGCAACCCCAGGTACAGCTCGTACCTGCCCACCAAGGCGGCGCTGGACGCGTTCGCCGACGTCGTGGGTTCCGAGACGCTCTCCGACCACATCACCTTCACCAACATCCACATGCCGCTGGTCCGCACGCCCATGATCGCGCCGTCGCATCGGCTCAACCCGGTGCCCGCGATCAGCCCCGAGCACGCGGCGGCGATGGTGGTGCGCGGGCTGGTCGAGAAGCCGGCGCGCATCGACACGCCGCTGGGCACCCTCGCGGAAGCCGGCAACTACTTCGCGCCGCGCATTTCGCGGCGCATCCTGCACCAGCTTTACCTGGGCTATCCCGATTCGGCCGCGGCCCGTGGGCTGGCGACCGACACCGCGGCGGCGCCGATGCGCCGGCCCAAGCGCCCGGCCCGCGCCGCCGCCGGCGGCATCCGCACGCCCCGGCCGGTCAAGCGGCTGGCGCGCCTGGTGCCCGGGGTGCATTGGTAGGCGGGCGGGTTTTGCCGGCGCCGGATTGCGGTATTCCGGCGCCGTGATTCTCTGCGACGAGCGGACCGACGCCGACCCGGTGGCCGCCGCCGCCCGGATGCTCACCACGACGGGCGCCGCCGTGATGCCCGCGCTGGACACCACGCGCAGCCTCGGGGTGGGCCAGGAGGAATGGGCCCGGTTCGCCCGGCACTGGCGGCACCTGGCGCCCGACCCCTACGCGGCGGAGCTGGGGGTGCAGCGGCTGCGCCGGTACGGCCAGTACGCGGTGCGCGACGGGCTCGCGCGGCGGGTGCCCATCGGCGTCTTCGCCCAGCCGGAGGACTCCAACCCGCTCTACATCGGCAGGGACCGCCGGTTCGAACCGCTGACCGCCGGGTTCGACCGAGACCCCCTGCTGCACAGGGTGATTCGGCTGCTGGCCCGGCTGGCGGGAGCCCTCGACGACGTCGCGGAGTGGAACGTCAAGGTGCACCCGTTCCGGATCCGGTCGGCGGCCGACGGGAACGGCCTCCCGACGCCCGAAGGCATGCACCGCGACGGCGTCACGCTGGTCACCTCGCTGCTGGTCGCGCGGCGCAACGCCGTCGGCGGCGAGAGCACGGTGTGCGACCTGACGGGCCGGAGGCTGCTGAAGGCGACGCTGGCCGAGCCCGGCACGCTGATGCTGGGCGACGACCGCCGCACCGTGCACGGCGTCTCGCCGATCCGACCCGTCGACGGGTCGGGGCCGGCGCAGCGCGACGTCCTGGTGATCACCTTCGCCTCGGCCTGGCCATAGGATCACCGCCGTGCACACCGTCTTCGTCGACGCCGACACCGGCATCGACGACGCGATGGCGCTGATCTACCTGCTGGCCAGCGCCGACGCCGAGCTGGTGGGCATCGCCTGCACCGGTGGGAACATCCACGTCGCGCAGGTGTGCGCCAACAACCTGGGCTTGCTCGAATTATGCTGCGCGCCAAACATTCCCGTCTTCAAGGGCGCCGACGACCCGTTGCGTGGCCGCTGGCCGCAGCGGTCGAAGTTCCACGGCGACAAGGGCTTGGGCTACGCCGAGCTGCCCCCTACCGATCGCCGGCTCGCCGGGCGCGACGCCGCCGCGGCGTGGGTGGCCGCGGCGCGCGAGCATCCCGGTGAGCTGATCGGTCTGGTCACCGGCCCGCTGACCAACCTGGCGCTGGCCCTGCGCGCCGAGCCCGCGCTGCCGACGCTGCTGCGGCGGCTGGTGATCATGGGCGGCGCGTTCGGCGCCGACACCGACCCGATGGCCGAATGGAACATCCGGGTCGATCCCGAGGCGGCGAGCGCGGTCTTCGCGGCTTGGGCTGGGCGCCAACAGCTTCCGGTCGTCTGCGGCCTGGATCTGACCCGGCGCGTCGCCATGACGCCGGACATCCTGGCCGGTCTCGCGGCCGCCGCGGGACCGTCGCCCCTTGTCCGGGTGATCGAGGACGCGGTGCGGTTCTACTTCGAATCCCACCAGGCCCGCGGACACGGCTACGTGGCGTTCATGCACGACCCGCTGGCCGCCGCGGTGGCTCTCGACCCGGCGCTGGTGTCGACCCGGGCGGCGACGGTGGACATCGAGCTGGCCGACACCGCGACCCGGGGTGTGACGGCCGCCGACCGGTCGGGCGCCCGGAAACCCAACGCGCTGATCGGCATCGGGGTCGACCCCGCGGCGTTCTTCGACCGGTTCGTCGAGCGGGTCGGGCCGTTCGCGCGCCGGCTGTCGGCGCTCAGGCAACCCGGAACCGCTCGAGATCCGCGCGCTTGACGGTCAACCCGTGTCCCGGCGCCGAGCGGTCGGGCCGTAGCACCCCGCCCGGCTGGGGTTTCAGGGTGCCGTCGAACGCCAGCCCCTCGATCCGGATGTGGTCGTGGAAATACTCCAGGTGGCGCATATGCCAGACGGCGGTGCCGACCTGGCCGCTGATCTGCGGCGCGCAGTGCAGCGACAGGTCCATGCCCCGCGCGTCGCACAGCGCGGCGATTTTGAGCACACCGGTGATGCCGAGGGCCCGGGTGACGTCGGCCTGCAGGCAGTCCACCGCGCCGGCGGCCAGCATCTGGTGAAAGTACGGCAGGTGATAGCCGTATTCGCCGGCGGCGATGTCCATCCCGGCGGGGCCGTGCTCGCGCAGCTGGTGCAGGCCCTCGAGGTCGTCGGAGCTCACCGGCTCCTCGAACCAGCGCACGCCGTAGTCGGCGAAGCTGTGCGCCCACCACAGCGCTTGCTTGCGGTGGTAGGCGCCGTTGGCGTCGACGAACAGCTCGACGTCGTCACCGATCGCCGACCGGGCGGCTTCGACGCGGCCGACGTCGGCGTCGGGGTCGCGTCCGACCTTCATCTTGACCCGCGGGATGCCGGCCTCCGCCCAGCCGGCGAGCTGGGCGCGCAGGGTGTCGTGGTCATAGGAGGTGAAGCCGCCGCTGCCGTAGATCGGTGTCGCGTCGTGGATGGCGCCGAGCGCGATCACCAACGGCTCGTCCAGCAGCCGGGCGCGCAGGTCCCACAGCGCGATGTCGACGGCCGAAATCGCCTCGGCGGCCAGCCCGGGCTTGCCGAGATTGCGCACCGCGTGCTGCATTTGGGCCCACCGGGCCGGCGGCTGCAACGCGTCCTCGCCGGACAGCACGTCGGCCAGCTTGGAGCTCACCACGGCGACGACCGGCGTGCCCGCATAGGTGTAGCCGGTCCCGACCTGCCCGCCGGCCCGGACGCTGACCAGAACGAAGGTCGTGGAGTCCCACGCCAGGGTGCCGTCGGACTCGGGCGCGTCGGTCGGGATGGTGTACGCCGAGGCCTGTACCGACTCGATCGGGATCGCAACGCTCGCGCGCAAAGCCATGCCGGGGGACTACCCGAACACGACCGGGAAAACCCACCTCTGCACCGTTTTGACCGCCACCGCCGAGGGTAGCCGACAGATCGTGGCCCCCGGCAATCGTTGCCATTGGCACTTATCGGCGGCAACCGGCCGATGACGGCGATGCCGGGTGGCCCACACAGCCCGATACGAGGAGCGACATGCCCAAAACCGCCGACCTCATCGTCGAGCATCTGCGCCAGTGGGGCAGCCACGCGATCTTCGGCCGCCGGGGCGACGGCGGATGAACCTGCTCCGCGCCGACCGGGTGCGGACGGTGCCGGCCCGCCCGGACCCGCGCTTCGCCGCCGGGATGGCCGCCGACCGGGTCAACGTCACCGGCCTGCAAAACCAGCTGCGCCGCCGCGTCGACGGCGAAGTCCGGTTCGACAACGCCACCTTGGCGATGTACGCCAACGACGCGTCGAACTTCAGGCAGGTCCCGATCGGGGTGGTGGTGCCCAGGACGCTCGACGACGTGGTGCAGACGGTGCGGGCCTGCCACGCCTACCACGCCCCGGTGCTGTGCCGGGGCGGCGGCACCAGCCTGTCGGGTGAGACCGTGAATGTGGCTGTGGTGATGGACTTTTCGAAGTACCTCACCGAGGTCATCGACATCGACCCAAGGCGGCGGCTGGCCACCGTGCAGACCGGCGTGATCAACGAACAACTCAACAGGGCCACCGGGGAATTCGGGTTGGTGTTCGGGCCCGACCCGTCGTCGCACTCGCGGTGCACCCTGGGCGGCAACATCGGCAACAACTCGTGCGGGGTGCACTCGATTCAGTCGCACCTGTATGGTCCGGGACCGCGAACCTCCGACAACACCCACGCGCTGGACATCGTGACCTACGACGGCGCGCGGTTCACCGTCGGCGTCGACGAGGAGAAGGACCTCGACGCCATCGTCGCCGCCGGGGGCCGCAAGGGCGAAATCTATGCGGCGCTGCGGGACCTGCGCGACGAGTACGCCGACGACATCCGGCGGGGCTACCCGTCGGTGGACGAGCTGCCGCGCCGGGTTTCCGGCTACAACCTCGACGAGCTGCTGCCCGAGAACGGGTTCAACGTGGCCCGCGCGCTGGTGGGTACCGAGAGCACCTGCGCGGTGGCGCTGACCGCCACGGTCCTGCTCACCCCGGCGATGGCGCACCGCACCCTGGTGGTGGTCCAGTACGACTCGATCGGCGAGGCCGGCGACGCGGTGCCCGACATCATGGAATGGAAGCCGATCGGGCTCGAGGCGGTCGACCACCTGCTCGTGCACAACCAGGAGCTGACCGGCGTCAACGCGGCCGGCCGGGCGGCGCTGCCGGGGCCCAAGGCCACCGGGGCGTGGGCGTTCGTGCAGTTCGGCTCCGACGAGCCCGGCGAATCTTCTTCCCGCGCCGAGGAATTCGCCCGCTGGCTGCGCGACGAGCGGGGCTACGACGACGACCGCATCGCGGTGTCGCGCAGCAAGCAGGACGGCGGGAACAGCGAGGAGCTGTGGGCGATCCGCGAGGCCGGCCTGGGCTCGACGGCGTTTCCCGCCGACAGCGGCGATCACTGGCCCGGATGGGAGGACTCGGCCGTGCCGCCGCCGCGGGTCGGCGACTACCTGCGCGACCTGCGGCGGTTGTACGCCGAGCACGGCCTGCGCGGCGCCATGTACGGGCACCTGGGCGAGGGCTGCATCCATTCCCGGATCGATTTCGACCTGCGGCACCCCGAGGGGCTGCGCACCTATCGCCGGTTCATGGAGGCCGCCGGCGACCTGGTGGCGTCCTACGGCGGCTCGATGTCCGGCGAGCACGGCGACGGGCAGCAACGGGCCGAGCTGCTCGGCAAGCAGTACGGCCCGCGGCTGCTCGAGGCGATGCGCAAGTTCAAGCTGATCTGGGACCCCGAGTGGAAGATGAACCCCGGCAAGGTGATCGACGCCTACCGGTTCGACGAAAACCTCAAGCTCGGCGCCGACTACAACCCGGCGCGGCCGAAGGTGAAGTTCGCCTACACCGAGGACGGCGGCGATTTTTCGCACGCCGCGCTGCGCTGCGTCGGTGTCGGCAAATGCCGGGTGCCCGAGGCGCAGGGCACGATGTGCCCCAGCTACCAGGTCACCCGGGAGGAGAAGCATTCGACCCGCGGCCGGGCGCGGCTGCTGTTCGAGATGCTGCGCGGCGAGGTGATCACCGACGGCTGGCAGTCCCGCGAGGTGGCCGACGCGCTGGACCTGTGTTTGGCGTGCAAGGGCTGCACCAGCGACTGCCCGGTCGACGTCGACGTTCCCACCTACAAGGCCGAGTTTTTCTACCACCACTTCCGGTCGCCGCGCCGCTGGCGGCCGCGCTGCGCCTATGCGTTCGGGTTCATCGACCAGGCCGCCCGGTTGGCCAGCGCGATGCCCGAACTGGCCAACTTCGCCACCCAGACGCCCGGGCTCGCGCGAATCGCCAAGGCGCTGGCCGGGATCGACCGCCGCAGGCCGCTGCCCACCTTCGCGCCGACGACGCTGCAGCGGTGGTTTTCGGGGCGCGCGGTGGTCAACCCCGGCGGGCGCCGGGTCGTCCTGTTCCCCGACACGTTCAACAACCGCCTGCACACCGACGTCGGGGTGGCGTGCGTGGAGGCGCTCGAGGCGGCGGGCTGGCGGGTCGTCATGCCGATGGGGCACATCTGCTGCGGCCGCCCGCTGTACGACTACGGCTTCCTCGACGCCGCCGAGCGCTACCTGCGGCACGTGCTGGGGCGACTGCACGACGAGATCCGTTCCGGCACACCGATCGTCGGGATGGAGCCGAGCTGCCTGGCCGTGTTCAAGGACGAACTGAAGAAGCTCTTCCCGCACGACGACGACGCGGACCGGTTGGCGCGCAACAGCTATCACTTCGCCGAGTTCGTCGCGTCGTTCGACATCGACGTCCCCGCGGTGTCCGGCGCGCGGGCGCTGCTGTGGGGCCACTGCCACCAGCGGGCCACCGGCGGCGTCGACGCCGACCAAAAGGTCTTGCGGCAGACGGGCGTCGACGTCGTGCCGGTCTCCAGCGGCTGCTGCGGGCTGGCCGGCTCGTGGGGGTTCGAGCAAGGCAAGTACCAACTTTCGCTCGACTGCGGCGAGCAGGCGCTGCTGCCGTCGATCCGGGAGAATCCGGGCGCCCTGGTGGTGGCCAACGGGTTCTCGTGCCAGACGCAGATCGCCGACTCGGGCTCGGCCAAGGCGCTGCATCTGGGCCAGGTCCTCGCGATGGCCAACGCGTCGGCCGACATCGGCTCCGCCGCTCCCCCGGCTCGGCCCGAACCCGGCAGGCGCACCCGCGCCGCCCGGATCGCGATTCCGGTGGCCGCGCTGGGCGCCGGCGCCGTCGCCGCCACCCTCTTGTCCCGAAGGCTTTGGGCCACAAGCGATTAGGAGGCCTCCCCATGGCGTTCGCCGAGTATCAAAACGAGCTGTACGAGCAGGGGCAGGCCGGCCGGCAGCCGCCCTACCCGATCAACTTCGCCGACCTGGAGGCCAAGGCGGCCGCGGCGATGCCGCCCAAGGTGCTCGGCTACGTCGCGGGCGGGGCCGGCGACGAGCACACCCAGCGGGCCAACTGCGAGGCCTTCAAGCGGTGGGGCCTGTACCCGCGCATGGGCATCGCCCCCGACCGGCGTGACATGTCGGTGCAGCTGTTCGGCATCGCCTTGCCGTCGCCGATCTTCATGGCGCCCATCGGTGTGATCGGCGTGTGCGCCCAGGACGGCCACGGCGACATCGCCGCGGCGCGGGCGTCCGCGCGCACCGGCGTGCCGTTCTTCGTGGGAACGCTGACGTCGGACCCGATGGAGGACGTCGTGCGTGAAGTCGGCGACACCCCAAGCTTTTTCCAGCTGTACACGCCGCCCGATCGCGAGATGGCGGCGAGCCTGGTGCACCGCGCCGAGGCGTGCGGGTTCAAGGCCATCGCGGTCACCCTCGACACCTGGGTGACCGGCTGGCGCCCGCGCGACCTGAGCGCCGGCAACTACCCGCAGGTGCCCAGCGGGTGTTTGAGCAACTACACCTCCGACCCGGTCTTCCGCGCCGGCCTGCAACCGGGCGAGGACGCCACCGAGGCCGCGGTGCGCAAGCTGCCGATCTTCGGCGGGCCGTTCCGGTGGAGTGACCTGGAGTGGCTGCGGTCGGAGACCAGCCTGCCGCTGCTGGTCAAGGGGATCTGTCACCCCGACGACGTCCGCCGCGCCAAAGACATTGGCGTCGAAGGCATTTACTGCTCCAACCACGGCGGCAGGCAGGCCAACGGCGGGCTTCCAACGCTGGACTGCCTGCCCGGGGTGCTGGAGGCCGCCGACGGGCTGCCGGTGCTGTTCGACTCGGGGGTTCGCAGCGGGGCCGACGTCATCAAGGCCCTGGCGCTGGGGGCGACCGCGGTGGGGATCGGCCGCCCGTACGCCTACGGCCTGGCGCTGGGCGGGGTCGACGGCATCGTGCACGTGCTGCGTTCAATGTTGGCCGAGGCGGACCTGATCATGGCCGTCGACGGGTACGCCTCGCTGAAGGACCTGACGCCAGATGCGTTGCGGCCCGTCGGCTAGTCACTCGTAGCTGCCCTCCAGGTACCAGCGCCGCTGGCGGTAGCACAGCAGGAACGCCCGCTCGCCCTCCAGCAGGACCTGGGCGCGGGCGGTGCGGCCCTTTGCCTCGGGATCCCACCACCGCTCGTCGACCGGCCACGGCCCGGTCCACCAGCACAGCGGCTCGTCGCGGCCGCGCACGGTCAGCCGCGCGGGTTCGGCCGAAAACAGCCCCCGGTTGGTAACGCGCACCGGGTTGCCTTGGGCGTCAAGCAATTCCACCGGATCGTCGAACAGGACGGCCGGCGAGGGTTCCGGCAGTTGCCCGGGCCAGGGCGGGCCGGGATCGGCCCGCGGCACGGGCTCGTCGCCCAGGGGGGTCAGGGTGATGCGTTCGGCGGGCCCGCGGCCCCCGGACAGCACCGGCACCCGCACCGCCTCCGGGCCGAGCAGGCCCTGCACCCGCACCAGCGCCCGGCGGGCCCGCAGCCTGTCCTCCTCCCCCAGGCCGCCCCACAGCGGCAGCTGCAGCGCCTCGGCGGACACCACCTCCACCGCCTGCAACCGCAACAGCGTCACCGGCCCGGTGGGCCGCCGGTCGGCGGTGCGATTGCTCAGCCACCCGTCCAGTTGCCAGCGCACCCGGTCGGCGGTGGCGTCCTCGGTCAACGGCTCGGCGCACCGCCAAACCCGTTGCAGCTCTTCGCCGTTGGCGGTGACGGCGTGGATGGCCAGCCGGGTGCAGCCCACCCCGGCCGCTATCAGCGCCTGGTGCAGCGTGCCGGCCAGCGAGCGGCCGGCGAATGCCGCGGCATCGACCCGGTCGATCGGCGGATCGCAGTCGAGCACGGCCACCAGTTCCGGCGGCGGTTCCCGCCCGGACGGGCCCCGCTCGGGTTCGCCGCGGGCGAACCGGTGCGCGGCCACCCCGTCGGCGCCGAACCTGGAAGCCACGTCGGTAGCCGACAGCGCGGCGAACTGCCCGATGGTGCGAATTCCCATCCGCCACAACAGGTCCGTCAGCTCTTCCCGTCCCGGGCCGGACAGGCTCGGCTCGGTGGCCAGCTGCCGGATCGACAGCACCGACAGGAACCTGGCGTCGCCGCCCGGCTCCACCACGCGGCCCGCCCGCGCGGCGAACACCGCGGTGGACAGCTGGTCGGCGATGCCGACCTGACACTCGGCGCCGGCCACTGAACTCACAGCCACCGCGTCGATCAGCCGCTCGGCGGCCTGCTGTTCGGAGCCGAAATAGCGGGCCGCCCCGCGCACCGGCAACACCAGCAGCCCGGGCCGCAGCACCTCGGCGCGGGGCACCAGGTCGTCCACCGCCGCGATCACGCCTTCGAAGAAGCGGGCGTCGCGGTCGGCGTCGGCGGTGGTGACGTGCAGGTGCGGGCACCGCGCGGCCGCCTCGCGGCGCCGCAGCCCCCGGCGCACCCCGGCCGCGCGGGCGGCCGACGAGCAGGCGATCACCCGGTTGGCCAGGGTGACCGCCACCGGGGCCGTCGCCGGCAGGTCGGCCGCCGCCGCCGCCGCGACCGCGGGCCAGTCCATGCACCAGATCGCCAAAACCCGGGAACCAGAGGGGGAAGGAGCCACCCGACTTCACCCGGCTCGCGCCCGGCCGATCACCCGTCTGCCCGCGCACATCCCGCTGACCTGCAGCCGCACCCTGCCGATCCGGCCGAATCCCGGCCGGCCTCCGGCCGTGAGCTCGTAGCCGCAGACCCGGGCCGCCAGCCGCGTCGGCGCCCCCTGCCAGTCGCCGTCGGTGACCAGCAGGGTGCAGCCCTTGTTGCGGGCCCGGGCCACCACCGCCCGGGCCCGGGTCGGCGGCACCTTCCGCCCGCCCAGGCCGAGCACCACCAGGTCCATGCCGTCGATGAGCACCGCGGCCACCTCCACCGGGTCGGTTCCCGGATCCGGGATCACCGCGAGCCGGCTCAGGTCCGCGCCCATCTCCGCGGCGGCCAGCAGCCCGATGTCCGGGTGGCCGACGATGGCGACGTTGCCGCCGGCCGCCGTCACCGCGGCCACGATGCCCAGCAGCATCGACCGGGCCCCCGAGCACACCGCCACCGTCCCGCGCGGCAACGGCGCCGGCAGCGACTCCGCCAGCCACGGCGGCAACGCCACATGCGCTTCCGATTCCGGCAGCAAATCCTCGGCGGGGGCGACGGCCTTCCCGGAGATTTCAGCCATCCGTCGCCGCAGCGATTCCAGCTGGTCAGCGCGGTTTTTGCGGCCGTGTGCGGAGGCCAAAGCCGTGGTCATGACGAAGCCTCCTGCCAGCGTTGTTCGAATGTATGTTCGATACAGCTGGAGTTAACACCCGCCCTCCGACAACCGTCAAGAAACCCAAGAGGCTGCTTTATGCGCCCGGTGCTGGTGGGGCCGATGTGTCAAAAAGCGCGCGTGAGGCGTGTCTTCGCAACTGGCCGGGTGCCGCGGGAAAGCCGCCGGCCTACTCCCACTCGATGGTGCCGGGCGGCTTGCTGGTGATGTCGAGCACCACGCGGTTGACCTCGGGCACCTCGTTGGTGATGCGCGTCGAGATGCGCTCCAGCACCTCGTAGGGCACCCGGGTCCAGTCGGCGGTCATGGCGTCCTCGCTGGACACCGGCCGCAGCACGATCGGGTGCCCGTAGGTGCGGTTGTCGCCCTGCACGCCCACCGAGCGCACGTCGGCCAGCAGCACCACCGGGCACTGCCAGATCTGGTTGTCCAGCCCCGCCGCGGTCAGCTCCTCGCGCGCGATCGAGTCGGCGCGCCGCAGCGTCTCGAGCCGCTTGGCGGTGACCTCCCCGACGATCCTGATGCCCAGCCCCGGCCCCGGGAACGGTTGGCGCGCAACGATTTCCTCCGGCAGCCCCAGCTCGCGTCCGACGGCGCGCACCTCGTCCTTGAACAGCAGCCGCAGCGGCTCGACGAGCTTGAACTTCAGGTCGCCGGGCAGGCCGCCGACGTTGTGGTGGCTCTTGATGTTGGCGGTGCCGCTGCCCCCGCCGGACTCCACCACGTCGGGATACAGCGTGCCCTGCACCAGGAACTCGACCTGAGAATCCGTGTCGGCCCCGCTCTCCCGCACGATGTCTCGCACGGCGCCCTCGAACGCGCGGATGAACTGGCGGCCGATGATCTTGCGCTTGCCCTCGGGGTTGGTCACCCCCGAGAGCGCCTGCAGGAAGGTGTCCGCCGCGTCGACGGTGACCAGGTTGGCGCCGGTGGCGGCGACGAAGTCGCGCTGCACCTGGGCGCGCTCGCCGGCGCGCAGCAGCCCGTGGTCGACGAAGACACAGGTCAGCCGGTCGCCGATGGCCCGCTGCACCAGCGCGGCGGCCACCGCCGAGTCCACCCCGCCGGACAACCCACAGATCGCATGGCCGTCACCGATCTGCGCGCGCACCTGCTCGACCAGCGCGTCGGCGATGTTGGCCGGCGTCCACTCCGCGCCCAGCCCGGCGAAGTCGTGCAGGAACCGGCTGAGCACCCGCTGGCCGTGCGGGGTGTGCATCACCTCGGGGTGGTACTGCACACCGGCCAGCCGCCGGCCGCGGTTCTCGAAGGCGGCCACCGCGGCGCCGGCGCTGCTGGCCACCACGTCGAACCCGTCCGGCGCGGCCGTGACGGCGTCGCCGTGGCTCATCCACACCGGCTGAACGTCGGGCAGACCCGAATGCAGTTCGCCGCCAAGGACTTTCAGTTCGGTTCGGCCGTATTCGCTGCTGCCGGTGTGGGCGACGGTGCCGCCCAGGGTCTGCGCCATCGCCTGAAACCCGTAGCAGATGCCGAACACCGGCAGGCCCAGGTCGAACAGCGCCGGATCGAGCTGCGGCGCGCCCTCGGTGTAGACGCTGGCCGGTCCGCCGGAGAGCACGACCGCCACCGGGTTGCGGGCCTTGATCTCCTCGACCGAGGCGGTGTGCGGGATGACCTCGGAAAAGACCCGCGCTTCGCGGACCCGGCGGGCGATCAGCTGCGCGTATTGCGCACCGAAGTCGACCACCAGTACGGGCCGCGGTGAGGGTGTTTCCACGGCAGCCAGCTTAGTGGCTCGGCTCGGGCCGGCTCCTGGCGTGGTTCAGCGTGGTGGCTCCTACGCCGACAGCGAAAACGCCCGGCGCACCGCGTCGACGACCTCGGGGTCGCCTTTGAACTCGAGGCGCCGCAGCGCCCCCCTGCGCTTGGCCTCGCTGGCCCCGAGGCGCGCTTTGACGAGGTCCGCCGCGCTGGCCTTGAGCGTCACCGACGGCTCACCCCGCCCCGCGGCGAGCCGACCGCGGGTCACGGCGAACCCGAAACGGCGGCCGTCTATTTCGATGCGATCGTCGCTTCCAGGCCGGCGGCGCCGCGCGAGTCGAAACCGAGAGAAATCCCGCCAAGAACCCGTTCAGCGGCGCCGTCGGCCCGTCCCCGATCGGGTCCAACCGGTCCAGCCCGAACCAGGCGACGCTCTGCAAAACCGGCAGCATGCTCCCAGCCCGGGTCGGAAAGCGTGTACACGGTGCGCCCGATCGGCGCCGGCATACACGGCATTTCAGAGCGGCGTGCGATTGCTGCCGGTCGCCGCCCCGATCGCGCTGGCCAGCGTCCTGGGGCCGCGGCTGGCCGAGCGGATCGGCACCACCGCCGTCGTCGCCGCCGGCCTGGCATGGGCGTCCACGGCGGACGCCGCGACGCCCTACCCCCAGATCGCCCTGCAGATGCTGCTGCTCGGCGCCGGCCACCGAGGCCATCATGGGATCGCTGCCCGCCGACAAGGCCAGCGTCGGCTCGGCCGTCAACGACACCACCCGCGAACTGGGCGGCACCCTCGGCGTGGCCATCGCCGGCAGCATCTTCGCGTCGGTGTACTCGGGGCACCTCGGTGCGACCACGTTGACGGGATTGCCCGCCGACGCGATGCGCCACTCAATGGCGTTGGCGCACAAGGTGATCGGTCGGCTGCCCGCACCACAGGCCGGCTCCGTGCGCGACGCCGTCGACCGCGCGTTCCCGGCGTGTCGTTCGCCGCCGCCCGGCCGGTCGGTCCGACGGGAAGCGTCCTCGGCGTCGACGCCGCGCCCGCGATGGTCGAGCTGGCCCGCGCCCGCGCCGCCGAAAGGGGCTTGGCTGCATTGCGTTTTCGTTCTCCGAGAACGACATCGCCGCGGCGCGCAGCGTCCCGAACCTGCCGCTGTTCGATCGGGTCATAACGGGCATCGTCCGCGCCTTCGAGGCCATGGGGCTCAGCACGCGGTTCGGCACCACGCCGCACACGGTCTTCGCCGACGCCGGCCTGGGCGCGCCGCGGCTGACGCGGGGCACGCCGAGCGGCACCGCCGCCGACGCCGACATGCTGGCCTGCGCCGCGGCGGTCCGGCGGCTGGTCTCCCCGGCCGCGGAAGACGGGGGCTTCGCCATCGACGGGCTCGACATCGACGAGTTCGTGCCGCGATTCCGGTAAGAGGCGCGGGCCGCCGACGCCCTCATCACGCTGCCCCCGCTCATCACCGCATGGACGAAGGCGCAGAAATGAGCGACGCCAGGCCGTGAGCAGAGGTTGAACCGTGGCGGCACAACTAGTTTCCGGATCGGCGCTACCCACCACCGGCCCGCGGACACGGCGCGCGTCACGCGCCACGCCGCCGATTCCCGGTGATTGCTGGCGGCAGACATCTCGGCATGGTGGAGTGGGTATCGCTTTAGCTATCACCCCGACACCGGAGAGTGAGGTACCCGTGCTGGGTCTGCCCGAGAAGGTACGTGCCTGCCTGTTCGACCTCGACGGTGTGCTCACCGACACCGCCAGCGTGCACACCAAGGCCTGGAAGGCCATGTTCGACGCCTACCTCCGCGAGCGGGCCACGAGAACCGGGGAAAAGTTCGTCCCCTTCGACGCGTCCGCGGACTACCGCCTGTACGTGGACGGCAAGAAGCGCGAGGACGGGGTCCGGTCGTTTCTGCGGAGCCGCGGCATCGAGCTGCCCGAGGGCGAGCCGGACGACCCGGACGACGCCGAAACCGTCAATGGGCTGGGTAACCGCAAGAACGAGATGTTCCAGAAGGTCCTGCACGACGACGGCGTCGAGGTATTCGAGGGCTCGCGGCGCTACCTGGAGGCCGCCTCGCAGGCCGGCCTGGGCATCGCCGTGGTGTCCTCGAGCGCCAACACCCGCGACGTCCTGCAGATCACCGGCCTCGACCGGTTCGTCCAGCAGCGGGTGGACGGGGTCACGCTGCGCGAGGAGCACATCGCCGGCAAGCCCGCCCCCGACTCCTACCTGCGCGGGGCCGAGCTGCTGGGCGTCGGCCCCAAGGCCGCGGCCGTCTTCGAAGACGCCCTCTCGGGCGTGCAGGCCGGACGTGCCGGTAACTTCGGCTACGTGGTGGGCGTCGACCGGGTGGGCCAGGCCGACGATTTGCGCCGCAACGGCGCCGACGTGGTGGTGACCGACCTGGCCGACCTGCTGTGAGGCATGCTCCCCGATGATTACTGAAGAAGCCTTTCCCGTCGAACCGTGGCAGGTCCGCGAGACCCGGCTCGACTTGAACCTGCTGGCCCAGTCGGAATCGCTGTTCGCCCTGTCCAACGGGCACATCGGGTTGCGCGGCAACCTCGACGAGGGCGAACCGCACGGCCTGCCCGGCACCTACCTGAACTCGTTCTACGAGATCCGGCCGCTGCCCTACGCCGAGGCGGGATACGGCTACCCCGAGGCCGGCCAGACGATCGTCGACGTCACCAACGGCAAGATCATCCGGCTGCTGGTGGAGGACGAGCCGTTCGACGTCCGCTACGGCGAGCTGCTCTCCCACGAGCGCGTCCTGGACCTGCGCGCCGGGACGCTGACCCGCCGCGCGCACTGGTCCT
Source organism: Mycobacterium palustre (assembly GCF_002101785.1). Lineage (GTDB taxonomy): Bacteria > Actinomycetota > Actinomycetes > Mycobacteriales > Mycobacteriaceae > Mycobacterium > Mycobacterium palustre. The sequence continues at coordinate 101,578 of NZ_LQPJ01000112.1, read as the reverse complement.
CGCCCAACGGCAAGCAGGTCAAGGTGGTGTCCACCCGGCTGGTGTCGCTGGCCCAGCGCGGCGTCGCCGCGATCGAGTACGTCGTCGAGGCCGTCGAACAGTTCGTCCGCGTGACCGTGCAGTCCGAGCTCGTCGCCAACGAGGACCAGCCGCAGACCTCCGACGACCCGCGGGTGTCGGCCATCCTGGAAAACCCCCTGGAGGCCGTCGACCACGAAAGCACCGAAACCGGAGCGCTGCTCATGCACCGGACCCGGGCCAGCGCGCTGATGATGTCCGCCGCGATGGACCACGAGATCGACGTGCCCGGGCGCGTCGAGTTCAGCACCGACGCCCGCCCGGACCTGGCCCGGACGACGGTGATCTGCGGGCTGCGCGCGGGCCAGAAGCTGCGCATCGTCAAGTATTTGGCCTACGGCTGGTCGAGCATGCGCTCGCGCCCGGCGCTGCGCGACCAGGCCGCCGCGGCGATCCACAGCGCCCGCTACACCGGCTGGCAGGGGCTGGTCGACGCGCAGCGCGCCTACCTCGACGACTTCTGGGAGAACGCCGACGTCGAGGTCGAGGGCGACCCGGAGTCGCAGCAGGCGGTCCGGTTCGGGATGTTTCACCTGCTGCAGGCCAGCGCGCGCGCCGAACGGCGCGCGATCCCCGCCAAGGGCCTCACCGGAACGGGCTACGACGGCCACGCCTTCTGGGACACCGAGGCCTACGTGTTGCCGGTGCTCAGCTACACCGCACCCCATGCCGTCGCCGACGCGCTGCGGTGGCGGGCGTCGACGATGGATTTGGCCAAGGAGCGGGCGGCCGAACTCGGCCTGGCCGGGGCCAGCTTTCCGTGGCGGACCATCCGCGGCCAGGAGTGCTCGGCGTACTGGCCCGCCGGCACGGCGGCCTGGCACGTCAACGCCGACATCGCGATGGCCTTCGAGCGGTACCGCGTGGTGACCGGCGACCACGACCTGGAAAAGGAGTGCGGCCTGAAGGTGCTGGTCGAGACGGCCCGGCTGTGGATGTCGATCGGGCACCACGACCGCCACGGCGTGTGGCACCTCGACGGGGTCACCGGCCCCGACGAGTACACCGCGATCGTGCGCGACAACGTCTACACCAACCTGATGGCGGCCCACAACCTGGTCACCGCAGCCGAAGCCTGCAACCGCCACCCGGACGAGGCCGAGGAGCTCGGCGTCACCACCGAGGAGGCCGCCTCCTGGCGCGACGCCGCCAGCCGCGTCAACATCCCCTACGACGCCGAGCTGGGCGTCCACCAACAGTGCGAGGGCTTCACCACCCGCGCGGAGTGGGACTTCGAGAAAAACTCCAGCTACCCGCTGCTGCTGCACTACGCCTACGTGCGGCTCTACCCCGCCCAGGTGATCAAGCAGGCCGACCTGGTGCTGGCCATGCAGTGGCAGAGCCACGCGTTCACGCCCGAGCAGAAGGCGCGCAACGTCGACTACTACGAGCGGCGCATGGTGCGCGACTCGTCGCTGTCGGCCTGCACCCAGGCGGTGATGTGCGCCGAGGTCGGGCACATGGAGCTGGCCCACGACTACGCGTACGAGGCGGGGTTGATCGACCTCCGCGATTTGCACCACAACACCCGGGACGGGCTGCACATGGCCTCGCTGGCCGGCGCCTGGATGGCGCTGGTCGTGGGGTTCGGCGGGCTGCGCGACGACGAGGGCATCCTGTCGCTGGACCCCCAACTGCCCGACGGCATCTCGCGCCTGCGGTTTCGGTTGCGGTGGCGCGACTTCCGGCTGACCGTGGACGTCAACCACTCCGAGGTCACCTACACGGTCGACGACGGGCCCGGTTCCGAGCTGTGCCTGCGGCACGCCGGTCAGGAGATCACGCTGACCACCGAGTCCCCGGCGACGATCGCGCTGCACGCGCGCAAGCCGCTGCTGCCGACCCCGCAGCAGCCGCCGGGACGCGAGCCGCTGCGCCGGCGCGCCCTGGCGCGCACTCAGTGAGGTTCGATGATCCGGGCCATCTCGTCGACGACAGCCTTGCGCAGCTCGTCGTCGGTCATGTCGTCGAGCCCGGTCGCCGACCGCAGGAACGGCGCGAACAGCCGCCAACCGAACTGCAGCGCAAAGGCATTCGCCACGGCCAGGCGCGCGCCGCGGTCCCCCTCGCGGCCCGGACCGTAAGCCGGGCGGATGCGCTCGAGCAGTTGGGAGGCGCCGGGGAACCGCGTCTGCAGCTTGCCGGCGGGATAGCCGTCGAGCAGGGTGCGGGCCATGACGCGCAGGTGGCGGTCCATCGCCCGTTCGGCCTCGGCGGACGACGGGTCTGCCTGTAGCAGCTCGGTGGTGGTGGCGCCCAGGTGATCCAGCACCGCGCCGACCAGCTGGTCCTTCGTGCCGAAGTGACGAAACACCAAGCCGTGGTTGACATTTGACCGCGCGGCGATGTCGCGGATCGAGGTCGCGGCCGGACCCCGTTCGGCGAACAGGTCGGTGGCCGCCTCCAGGATGGCGGGCGCCACCTGCTCGCGCCCCGTGGGGTTTTTCCGGCCGGCCCTTGCCGAACCTGTAGTCATATGACTACACTAGCGCATGTAGTCAGTTGACTACAGCTACGAGTCGAAGAGGACGAAAATGGGCCACTCGATCACCGTCACCAAGCTGGGCAGCCGCATCGGCGCCCGACTCGACGGCGTCCGCCTGGGCGGCGACCTGGACGACGGCAGCGTCGGGGAAATCCGGCGGGCCTTGTTGACGCACAAGGTGATCTTCTTCCGCGGCCAGGACCACCTCGACGACCAGCAGCAGCTGGCGTTCGCGCGCCTGCTGGGCACCCCGATCGGTCACCCGGCCGCCTCGGTGCTGGCCGCCGACAACGCGCCGATCATCACGCCGATCAACTCCGAGTACGGCAAGGCCACCCGCTGGCACACCGACGTCACGTTCGCCGCCAACTACCCCGCGGCGTCGATCCTGCGCGCGGTCACGCTGCCCAGCTACGGCGGGTCGACGCTGTGGGCGTCCACCGCGGCGGCCTACGACGCGCTGCCCGAACCGCTCAAGCGTCTCGTCGAGGATTTGTGGGCGCTGCACACCAACCGCTACGACTATGTCGCGAACGAGGCGCTGACCGACGCGCAGCGGGCGTTCCGGCAGGCGTTCGAAAAGCCGGACTTCCAGACCGAACACCCGGTCGTGCGCGTGCACCCCGAGACCGGCGAGCGGACGCTTTTGCTGGGAGACTTCGTGCGCGGCTTCGTCGGCCTGGACAGCTACGAGTCGACGGCGCTATTCGAACTGCTGCAACGACGAATCACCCAGCCCGAGAACACGATTCGCTGGAGCTGGGCGTACGGAGACGTCGCCATCTGGGACAACCGGGCGACCCAGCACCGGGCGATCGACGACTACGACGGCCAGCACCGGCTCATGCATCGGGTCACCCTGATGGGCGACGTGCCCGTCGACGTGCACGGCCGGCGCAGCCGCGTGGTCAGCGGCGCCGAGCTGCGCGCCATCGCCGGCTAGCCCGCGGTGCTGACCGGGTTGATCGGCAGCCGGCGCAGCGCACCCGGGGCGTGCCCGGGCACCACCGGGTGCTCGGGCGCGATCGGGTCCAGGCGCCGGTAGGTGTCTCCCTGCAGGGGCCGCACGTCGTTCTCGCCCTTGTTCGGCCACAGCGACGCGGCCCGCTCGGCCTGCGCGGTGATCGACAGCGACGGGTTGACGCCCAGGTTCGCCGAGATCGCCGCGCCGTCCACGACGTACATCGACGGGTAGCCATACACCCGGTGGTACGGGTCGATGACGCCGGTCTCGGGGCTGTCGCCGATCACCGCGCCGCCCAGGAAGTGGGCCGTCAGCGGGATGTTGAACAGCTCCCCCCAGGTGCCGCCGGCCACGCCGTCGATCTTGTCGGCGATGCGGCGGGTCACCTCGTTGCCGATCGGGATCCACGAGGGGTTCGGCTGGCCGTGGCCCTGCCTGCTGGAATACCAACGGATTCCGAGCTTGCCGCGCTTGGTGTAGGTGGTGATCGAGTTGTCCAGGTGCTGCATCACCAGCGCGATCAGGGTGCGCTCGCTCCACTGGCTGACGTTGAGCAACCGCATCATGCGCCGCGGGTCCGCCCGCGCCTGATCCAGCAGCTGCTTCCAGCGCGGCACCGCGCTGCCCGGGGGGCCCTCCGGGTCCGCGCCGTCGGTCATCAGCGTCTGCAACAGCCCCATGGCGTTGGAGCCCTTGCCGTATCGGACCGGCTCGATGTGCGTGTCGGACGTCGGATGGACCGACGACGTGATGGCCACGCCGTGGGTCAGGTCGAGGTCCGGCGTCACCTCGAGCCGCCCGGCGCCCACGATCGATTCGGAGTTGGTGCGGGTCAGCATTCCCAGGCGCTTGGACAGCCGGGGCAGCTTGCCCTTGTCGCGCATGTTGAACAGCAGGTGCTGGGTCCCCCAGGTGCCCGCGGCCAGGATCAGGTATTCGGCGGTGAAGGCCCGCCGGTCGCGGCGCAGCCAGCTGCCGGTGCGGACCGTGCGAACCTCCCACAGGCCGTCGGGGCGCTGCTCGAAGCTCTTCACCGTCGTCATCGGATGAACTTGTGCGCCAGCCGATTCCGCGAGCCCCAGGTAGTTCTTCACCAGCGTGTTCTTGGCCCCGTAGCGACAGCCCGTCATGCAGCAGCCGCACTCCAGGCAGCCGGTGCGGGCCGGGCCCGCGCCGCCGAAGTAGGGGTCGGGCACGGTCTTTCCGGGCGCCTTGGTGCCGTCGGGGCCGAAGAACACCCCGACCGGGGTCGGCACGAACGTGTCGCCGAACCCCATCTCGTCGGCGACTTCCTTGACGACGCGGTCGGCGTCGGTGAACGTCGGGTTCTCCACCACGCCGAGCATCCGCTGCGCCTGCTCGTAGTGCTGCATCAGCTCGTCGCGCCAGTCGGTGATGTGCGACCACTGCCGGTCTTTGAAGAACGGCTCCGGCGGCACGTAGAGCGTGTTGGCGTAGTTGAGCGAGCCGCCGCCCACCCCGGCGCCGGCCAGGATCATCACGTTTTTCAGGGGATGGATCCGCTGGATGCCGTAGCAACCCAGCTTGGGCGCCCACAGAAACTTGCGCAGGTCCCAGGAGGTTTCGGCGAACTCCTCGTCGGCGAAGCGCCGTCCGGCCTCCAGCACGCCCACGCGGTAGCCCTTTTCCGTCAGCCGCAGCGCGCTGACGCTCCCCCCGAATCCCGAACCGATGATCAGGACGTCGTAATCAGGCTTCACCGCACCAGTATGGCCTTACCGGCCGGTAACAAACCAGGGAGGTCGTCTTGCGGCCCGGCCCGTCAGCCCAGCGCCGCCGGGACCTGCGGCAGGTCGATGGTCGAGCGGATGCCCGGTGCGGCCGCGCAGACGGCGGGCACCAGATTGACGGCGCGATTGGCGGTGTAGGCCGGCGAGACCTCGGCCATCCGGTCCAGGGGCACCGGCATCCGCATGGCGATGTCCAGGGGCGCGTCACCGTCGACCACGACATGCCAGCCGGTGGCGGCGACGTCCCAGTCGGGCTCGAGGTCGCGGGCGCAGTACCAGGTGGCGCGGAATTGCAGCAAAGGTCGGCCGTCGCGGATGCCGGCCACCGTGATGCGCTGCGCCGCGACAGTGCCCGCCTCCAACGTGCCCGCGGCGATCCGCACCGTCTTGGCGGTGGTGGCGAGCTCCCCGCTGGCCCGCACGGAGTCCAGGGGTAGGCGGACGGCGTCCGCGAGCAACTGCAGCGAGGGCCCGAAACTCGACCGCAGGTAGTCGGCGCGGAACTCTTCGAACGGCGCCGGCGGGCGGCCGAAACCCATCAGGTCGAACATCAATTCCGGCGAATCGCGGCGCGACATGTCCGCGTACTCGTCGATGGTCAGGCTGCGGAGCTGCCGTTGCAAGGACAGCACGACCAGTGGCATGGCTTCGGAGATGAATCCCGGGCTGCTGCCCGTGCTGTGTATCGACGTGCCACCCGCGGCGCAGGCCGCCTCGATCCGCGCCCGCAGATCGCGGTCCATGCTCGGCGGATGGTGGAATTGCCCGCAGGTGGTGATGACGTTGGCGCCCGCCGACAGCAGGCGGCACAGCGCGTCGATGTCGGGGATGCGGGGCATGTACAGCACGCAGTCGGCGCCGAGCGCCACGATCTCGTCCAGGGTCGCCGTCGCGGTGACACCCGTGGCCCCGGCGCCCTGGAGCCCACACAGCTCGCCCGCGTCGCGGCCGATTTTGTCTTGGGCGTACACGTGCACGCCGACCAGCCTCAGACCCGGGTGTTCGATGATGCCCCGCAGAGCGCGGCGGCCGATGGTGCCGGTGGCCCACTGGACGACGCGATACGCCTCGCGCTCTGAGCGAAAACCGTTGGGCACTAACGGGTCCGGCTGCATCTCGGGCGGTGTCATGACGCGGGGCCCACGGTGATCGGAACGCCGGAGTAGCGGGTCATCCCGGTGATGGAATCGAGGTCGTCCTTACTGGTGAGCCGGTTGACGTTGGCGGCTGCGGAGTGTCCATGGGGTATCGACACCGCTCCGCGGCGGATTGACGCGTCGAGCCTGGCGACCCCGGTGAGCTCACCGTTGGCGCTGCAAACGATCACCGCCTGGGCATCGAGGACGCCGGCCGCCGCGGCGTCGTCGGGGTGAATCAGGATCTCGGCGGGCTCGCCCAGGTATTCCAGCTGCGAGTTCAACTGGCTGCGCTGCCGCCGCGGTACCAGCACCAGCGGGGCCGGCTCGGGGAGCGTCGCCAGCTGCTCGACCAGCAACCGGGGAGCCAGCCGCCACCCGCCGAGCCGCTCGACGTGCCTGTCGACCCACGGCGCCGGCAGCTGGTGGCTTTCCTCCGCGCAACCCTCCTCGACGAGCCGCCGCAGCGGTGCCCGTGCGCCCGCGGCAACCGCCGCCAGCATCGCGTCGTCGCCGGCCTGCTCGCCGGTGGTCTCCGCGAGCTGGTAGCCCAACCGTCGCCCCAATTCGGCGAGGACCCACCAGGCCGACCGGCGATCGCCGACCGGGGCCACGACGGCGGGCGTGTACTGCGCGGCGACCTGCGTCAACAGCACATCCCACAGCGTCACGTCCGCGCGCTCCAGCTGGTCTTTGGTGGGCAGCACGTGGGTGGACAGCAGGGTCGTCTCATTGCCGATGATCTCGACGGTCGCCAGGACCTCGAGCTTCCGCAGCGCCGGCACCAAAACGTCGGCGTCGGGGAAACCGGTGATCAGGCTGCCACCCAGGTTCAGCAGGGCCCGGATGTTGCCGGCATCGATCTCGTCGGCCAACGCCGCGCAGGGCCATTCGTCGAGCATCGAGCGCGTTTCGGGTCGGCTGCGTGGCCCCGGCCCGAACGAGCCCTCGGCCGGCGACACCGGCAGTTCGAACGTTTCGAGCTGATACCAGTAACCCGGGTGGAACCAGTAGCCACCGGGCCGGTTCAGCGACCCCGTCACCGCCATCAGCGCCCAGGACAGCCATTGGGTGACGTTGGCGCCGGCCGACATGGTCACGCCCGTTCCGGTTTCCACCGCCACTCGCCCGGCGCGTCGCACCGCCGCCAGAAGCCGCGTCAGCCCCGCTTCGGGGACGTCGGTGATCCGCGCGGTGTGGTCGAGCGTGAACGGCGTGACCGCTTCGGCCAGCGCGTCGGAGCCGGTGGTGTGCTGCGCGAGAAAGTCGAAATCGGCTCCCTGGCAAAGCAATTCACGAACCAGGAACGCCAGCACGGCGTAGTCGGTGCCCGGCCGCGGCGCAAGGTGGCCGGTGGCCAGCCGCGCGGTCTCCGTGTGACGGGGGTCGATCACCCACAGCGCCGCCCGCTGTGTCAGCGCGCGCAGGTAACCCTTGGGGTTGGGCATAGCGATGTTGTGACCATGTGACACAACGGGATTGGTGCCGATCAGCAGGACGAACTCGGCGTTGTCGTAATCGGGGCGCCCGGACAGCGCTATCGAGCCGCCCACCAGATCGGAGACCAGCACCTTGGCCGTACCGTCGATGGTCATCGGGCTGAATTTCGCGGGGGTGCCCAGGGCGGCGTGCAAGGCCTGCGCCGTCCGGTAGCCCGCGGCGTCCATGCCAAGACCGCTGCCGAAGAAGATCCCGACCGACTGCGGGCCGTGGTCGGCGATGATGCCGTTGAGCCGGGCGCCCAGATCGTCGAGGCACTCCTGCCAGGTCGCGGGCACCAGGTCCCCGTCGACCCTCATCATCGGCCGCTCGATCCGGTCCGGGTGGTGGTGCATCTTGGGTAGCGCACGGCCCTTCGGGCAGGTGTAGCCCTTCGACCGCGGATGCTCGCGGTCGCCGCGCACGCGGGTCACGGTGTCGCCGTCGACGTCGACCAGGATCCCGCAGACCGAGGTGCAGATCCGGCAGAAACTTCGGACCGTCCGCGTCGCGGCCTGTCGCGTCATCGGGTCTCCTCGATTGTGAGCCGCCTCACTCCGGCACGAACCCCGAATGTAGCCAGAGACAACAATGATGTCAATGACAACATTGCTGTAGTCTGCGGGGCATGGTCGACGGCAGATACCACCACGGCGCCCTGCGAGCGGCACTGCTCGAGCAGGCGGAACGCACGCTGCGGGTATCCGGCGTCAACGGTCTGTCGCTGCGGGAGCTGGCTCGCGCGGTGGGCGTGAGTCACGCCGCTCCGCGGCGGCATTTCGAGGACAAGGCCGCGCTGTTGGACGCCCTGGTGGCCGACGGTTTCGAGCGGCTCGGCCACGCCTTGGCGCAGGCGGCCGAACCCGACGGCCGTGACTTCGTCACCATGGTGAACGACGTCGCGGTGGCCTACGTTCGCTTCGCCACCGGCCATCCCTCGTTGGTCGACCTGATGTCCCAACGCAGGTATTTGGCCGACGCCCCCGACGAGCTGAAACGGACCCGCGACGCGAGCTTCGCGCCCGTCGCGCGACTCGTCGAGACCGGCCAAGCCACCGGTGAGCTGATCGCCGGGGATCCCGAGCGCATCGGGACGGTGCTTTTCGCCACGCTGCACGGCATCGCGACGATGGGCAACAACAGGATGATCGAGCCGCTCGACGACACGCTGATCTACGACGCGGTCGACGCACTTTTGCACGGCCTGGCGCGACGCGAATGACCGGCCGCGGCCGGCTTTCAGCTGCCGACCGTGAGCCCGACCTTCTGGAACTCCTTGAGGTCGCAGTAGCCGGCCTTGGCCATCGACCGGCGCAGGCCGCCGACCAGGTTCAGGCTGCCGAACGGGTCGTCGGACGGGCCGCCCAGCACGCGCGCCAGCGGCTGGCGCTCGCCGACGGCGATCTGCAGCAGGGCGCCGCGCGGCAACGACGGGTGCGCCGCGGCCGCCGGCCAGAACCACCCGCCGCCCAGGGCCTCGGCGGCCTCGGCCAGCGGCGTGCCCAGCACCACCGCGTCGGCGCCGCAGGCGATGGCCTTGGCCAGCTCGCCGGAGGTGTGGATGTCGCCGTCGGCCAGCACGTGCACGTAGCGGCCGCCGGTCTCGTCGAGGTATTCGCGGCGCGCGGCGGCGGCGTCGGCGATCGCGGTGGCCATCGGCACGCTGATGCCCAGCACCTCGTCGCTGGTGGTCACGCCGCGCGTCGAGCCGTAGCCGACGATGACGCCCGCGGCGCCGGTGCGCATCAGGTGCAGCGCGGTGCGGTGGTCGAGCACCCCGCCGGCGACCACCGGGACGTCGAGCTCGGAGATGAAGGTTTTCAGGTTCAGCGGCTCGCCGTCGTTCGCCACCCGCTCCGCGGAGACGATGGTGCCCTGGATGACCAGCAGGTCGATGCCGGCCTGCAGCAGCACCGGCGTGAGCGCCTGCGCGTTTTGCGGGCTGACGCGCACCGCGGTGGTCACCCCCGCCTCGCGGATGCGGGCCACCGCCGACCCCAGCAGGTCGGGGTCCAACGGCGCGGCGTGCAGCTCCTGCAGCAGCCGGATCGCCGCGGAGGGTTCGGGCTCCTTCTCGGCGGCCTCGATCAGCTGGGCGATCTTGGCCTCCACGTCGGCGTGCCGGCCGATGAGCCCCTCGCCATTGAGCACGCCCAGCCCGCCGAGGCGGCCGAGCTCGATGGCGAATTCCGGCGACACCAGGGCATCGGTCGGGTGCGCGATCACCGGGATCTCAAACCGGTAGGCGTCGAGTTGCCACGCCGTCGAGACGTCCTGCGACGAGCGGGTGCGCCGCGACGGCACGATGCTGATTTCGCTGAGTTCGTAAGTGCGACGGGCGACCCGGCCCATCCCGATCTCGACCATGGCCAGTTCGCTGTTCACCGCGCGTAGTAGTTGGGCGCTTCGACGGTCATGGCGACGTCGTGGGGGTGGCTTTCCTTGAGGCCGGCCGGCGTGATCCGGACGAACTGCGCCTGCTGCAGCACCTCGATGCTGGGCGAGCCGGTGTAGCCCATGGCGGCCCGCAGCCCGCCGGTGAGCTGGTGGATCACCGACGACAGCGGCCCCCGGAACGGCACCCGGCCCTCGATGCCCTCGGGCACCAGCTTGTCCTCGGAGAGCGCGTCGTCGGCGAAGTAGCGGTCCTTGGAGTAGGACTTGCCGCCGGCGCGGCCCTGCATCGCGCCCAGCGAACCCATGCCCCGGTAGCTCTTGAACTGTTTGCCGTTGACGAAGATCAGCTCGCCGGGCGCCTCCGCGGTGCCGGCCAGCAGCGAGCCGAGCATGGCGGTCGACGCGCCGGCCGCCAGCGCCTTGGCGATGTCGCCGGAGTACTGCAGGCCCCCGTCGGCGATCACCGGCACGCCCGCGGGCGCGCACGCCGCGACGGCCTCCAAAATCGCCGTGATCTGAGGGGCGCCGACGCCGGCCACGACGCGGGTGGTGCAGATGGACCCCGGCCCCACGCCGACCTTCACCGCGTCGGCCCCCGCGTCGACGAGCGCGGCGGCCGCGGCCCGGGTGGCGACGTTGCCGCCGATCACCTCGACGCGGTCGCCGACCTCGGCCTTGAGCTTGCCGACCATGTCGAGCACCAGCCGGTTGTGCGCGTGCGCGGTGTCGACCACCAGCACGTCCACCCCGGCGTCGACCAGCATCATCGCCCGCACCCAGGCGTCCCCGCCCACGCCGACGGCGGCGCCGACCAGCAGCCGGCCGTCGCTGTCCTTGGTGGCCAGCGGGTGCTGTTCGGTCTTGACGAAGTCCTTGACGGTGATGAGCCCGGTCAGCCGGCCGTGGCCGTCGACCACCGGCAGCTTCTCGATCTTGTGGCGCCGCAACAGGCCCAGCGCCGCGTCGGCGCTGACGCCCTCCTGGGCGGTGATCAGCGGGGCCTTGGTCATCACCTCGGCGACCTGCTTGGTCTGGTCCACCTCGAAGCGCATGTCGCGGTTGGTGATGATGCCGACCAGCGCGCCGGCGTCGTCGACCACCGGCAGCCCGGAGATCCGGAACCGCGCGCACAGCGCGTCGACCTGGGCCAGCGTGTTGTCCGGGCGGCAGGTGACCGGGTCGGTGACCATGCCGGCCTCCGAGCGCTTGACCATCTCGACCTGCCCGGCCTGTTCGGCGACGGGCAGGTTGCGGTGCAGCACGCCCATGCCGCCGGCCCGGGCCATCGCGATGGCCATCCGCGACTCGGTCACGGTGTCCATGGCCGAGCTGACCAGCGGCACCTTGAGCCTGATCTTTCGGGTGAGCTGGCTTGAGGTGTCGGCGGTGGCGGGCACCACGTCGGAGGCCGCCGGCAGCAGCAAGACGTCGTCGAAGGTGAGCCCCAGCATCGCGATCTTGTACGGGTTGTCGCCCCCGGTGGGCACCGGGTCGTCGGTCAGGCCCCGGATGTGCGGGTCGCGCACGTACGCACTGGCGACCAGGGCGGAGCTGTCTTCTAGGTCGGACGTGCCACGGGACATCGGTGGGACCCTCCATACGAATGCGGAGTGAGAAGCCCATCCTATCGGCTCGGCGGGGCCCCGGACCCGCTTGCTCGGGCGTGCCGCCCGGCGCACCCGATACGGACTGCGCGGATCGTCGCCTGCTGGCGCTATGACGGCCCGCTTGCGTAGGCTAGGGGCGTGCGCGACCACCTCCCACCGGGTTTGCCGCCCGACCCCTTCGCCGACGACCCATGCGATCCGTCGGCTGCGCTGGAAGCCGTCGAGCCGGGACAACCGCTCGACCAGCAGGAGCGGATGGCGGTCGAGGCCGACCTGGCCGACCTGGCCGTCTACGAGGCCCTGTTGGCGCACAAGGGGATTCGCGGACTGGTGGTGTGCTGTGACGAGTGCCAGCAGGACCACTACCACGACTGGGACATGTTGCGGGCCAACCTGCTACAGCTGCTCATCGACGGGACCGTTCGCCCGCACGAGCCGGCCTACGACCCCGAACCCGATTCCTACGTCACGTGGGATTACTGCCGCGGCTACGCCGACGCCTCGCTCAACGAAGCCACGTCGGACGCCGATTTCCACCACCGCCACTGAACGGCCCGCAGGCCGGCCCGCGCGCGTCAGGGCGTGTCGTCGGGTGCCTGCGTCGACGGCGTGGTCGTGTGCCCGTGGTGGTGGTGCCGGCCCGAGGACGGGCTCGTCGTCGTGGTGGTCGCCGAGGGGCCCGATGACGGCGTCACGGACGGACTCGCGGACGGGGGCGTCGTGGCCGCCGCGCTCGACGGCTTGGCGGAAGGCGTGGTCGAGGGCGGCGTGGTCGAGGCGGCCGGGGCGCTCGGCGCCCTCGTGGCCGACGGCGGCAGCGTCGCGTTCGGGTTGCGCGATTCCACCCGGGTGTTGAGCAGGTTGACCTCGTTCATCAGGTCGTGCCTGCTGGCCCCGTCGTTCATGGATTGCACGGTGCTGCTGACCTCGGCCAGCTGATTTTGGGCCTGGGCCCATTGGCCCTGGTCGATCATTTGCTGGACCTTTGCCAAATCGGCCTTGGCCGACAGCTCGATCTGGCTGTCGTTGACCCGCGGCTGGTCGAAGAACATCGCGTGCAGGCCGTAGAGGGTGTCGCCGGGGCGGGCCTCGACCACCATGGCACCGAACCCGCTGAGCACCAGCAGGGTCGCGGCGACCGACCCGACCGTCGCCAGGCCGCGGCGGGCGCGGCGGCGCTCGGCCAGCCCGGCGCGCAGCGCCTCCACGGCCTCTTCGGGCGACACCAGCGCGCTGGCCGGTGGCCACCGCAGGTCGTCGCGCCAGTCGCCCATCAAAACGGCCAGCGCGTCGTCGTTGGGGTCGTCGAGGTCGACCGGGCGGCGCTCGGCGAGCGCGTCGAGGAGCAGATCGGTGCGCGCCAACTCGTCGAGGGCCGGTTGGTCGGGCATCGCGTAACCGAACTCAGGCATAGTCACCTGCCGCGACGATCTCGGACTTGAGCCGCGACAGCGCCCGGTGCTGGGCGACCCGGACGGCGCCCGTGGTGCTGCCGACGGCGGCGGCGGTCTCCTCGGCCGACAGGCCGACGACCACCCGCAGGATCAGGATCTCGCGCTGCTTGGCGGGCAGGATCTCGAGCAACTCGTTCATCCGGCTGACCGAATCGGCCTCGATCGCCCGCTGCTCCGGACCCGCGTCGGGCGACCAGCGCTCGGGGATCGTTTCGGAGGGGTAGGCGAGGTCGCGGCCCGCGGCCCGATGGGCGTCGGCGACCTTGTGGGCCGCGATGCCGTACAGGAAGGCCAGAAAAGGGCGGCCCCGCTCCCGGTACCGCGGCAGCGCGGTGATGGTGGCCAAGCACACCTCCTGAGCTACGTCGTCTGCCGACAGGCCACCCCGATCGACCGTGCCGACCCGCGCCCGGCAATATCGCACGACGATCGGACGGATGGTCTCCAGCACCTCCCGTAGTGCGTTCCTGTCCCCCGCCACGGCCTCCGCAACGACAGCGTCGAGACGCTCCCCTTGAATTGTCATCGACGGCGGTAGCTCCAACGTTACGAATGGGACACATCGCGGGCTAACTAACCAAATGACAATAACGGTCGGAGGGCCGTTTCAAGCGGAACGCCACGCGCCCCCGGCGCGCCGCACCTGGCCTGCGCAGACATCCCGAATTTCGTGCAGCTTCCGTGCCGAAAACGTGTCGCTTTCGATATCGATCAGCAAGCACGCCAGCGCCCACCGAAGCGGTATCAGGTTCAGCTCTTCTGTGGCCCGCAGCGCGGCGTCCGCGACGACGCGGGCGCGTTCGACGCTGCCGGCGCTGCACAGCGCGGCGGCCAGCACCACGTCGCTCTTGACGCGGTGCCGCACCGACGCCGGGGCCATGGTTGCGGCGAGATCGACCGCCGCCTCCGCGTGGCGCACGGCGGTTCGGCCGTCGCCGGAGGCCATCGCCAGCTCGGCGGCCACCCACCCGCGGCGCACCGGCAGGCGATCCGGCACGGCGCCGGGCGTCGGGTCCGCCCGCGCCAACAGCGTTGCCGCCGCGGCGAAGCGGCCGACGCCCAGCGCGTCGGCCGCCAGACCGATCAGCGCGTCGGCGCGGGCCTCGGGGTGGTCACCGGCCAGCGCCAGCGCGCGCCCGTCCCAGCCGCGGGCCGACGCATGCCAGCCGAGCTGGCGCAGGAACGATCCCCGCGTGCTGTGGGCCAGCGACAGCAGCGGGCCCGCCGCGACGGCGCGCCGCAGCAACTCCAGGTCGCGGTAGGCGCTGCCGTAGCGGCCCTGGCCGCCGGCGGCGACGGCGCGCCACCACAGCTGCTGCGGCGTGGCCGCCGCCGGCAGCGGCCAGGTGCCGGGGCGGTCCCCGAAGGCGGCCGCGGCGAGCTTTTGCTCGATCGTGGAAGTGTGACCAGTTTCAATCACGGTGATGGTAGTAAACACTTCGTGCTGTTTGTGTTACCGAGCTGTTAATTATGATCGGCGGCGCGCTAATTGCTCTCGCCACTTTCCGACGGCCTGAGCTGGGAAATCACGGTTCGGTGAAGCTCCTGGTAGCACGGTTGTCGGCCGGTAAATCGGTGACAGATGAACGATGAGTTAATTCTGCTCTAACGGTTACATATTTTGCCGGGCTAAGTGGCTATTGACGGAAATTCGCGGTCGGTCCTAAGTTCTACCGTTGACGGGTAGTCATCGGTGACCCCACTCCGAAATCGGTTGCACAATCACTTCGCCAGCCCGACGCTGCGGGCGATGCCGTGCAGAGAGGGAACGATCCAATGCCACAGCCGGAGCAGCTACCTGGACCCAACGCCGACATCTGGAACTGGCAACTGCAAGGCCTGTGCCGCGGCGTCGACTCTTCGATGTTCTTCCACCCCGACGGGGAGCGGGGCCGCGCCCGCATGCAACGCGAGCAGCGGGCCAAGGAGATGTGCCGCCAGTGCCCGGTCATCCAGGAATGCCGTTCCCACGCGCTGGAAGTCGGTGAGCCGTACGGCGTTTGGGGTGGCCTGTCGGAGTCCGAGCGCGACCTCCTCCTGAAGGGCGACATCGGCCGCGGGCGCGGCATCCGCCGGTCGGCCTGACCGCGAGCGATTTGAGCCATCCCACTCGCCGCACGTGTGCTCCCCGTCGACTGGGCGACAAGGCGAGCGCATCACCCGCCCGCGCCGCTCCACGATCAACAGGCTGCGTGCGAGGACGCGCGGCTCTGCTCAGTGCGCCGTGACCCGATTACCCGACTGCGCGTCGACCAGTGGCTTGAGGGCCTCCCCTACCGCTGTGATGACACCGGGCGTGTAGCGATGCGTCGGCAGGTTGACGATCACGCCGTCGATGCCCGCGCCGAGCACCCGGCGCTGAATCTCGTCGGCCACCTGCTGGGGCGTGCCCGCGATGGCGCGGCCGCCCTGAGCCTCGCCGATGTTGCTGGGGGCGCCGTAGCCGTCGAGCACGATCGTCAACAGGGCGCTGGTTTCCAAAGTTGCCGGGTTCCTGTCGATTTCGGCGCAGCGCTGCCGCAGCACGCTGAGCTTGCCGGGCAGCTGGTCGATGTCGGCGATGATGTTGAGGTGGTCGGCGTAGCGGGCGGCCAGCCGGAACGTCTTCTTTTCGCCGCTCCCGCCGAGCATGACCGGAATGTGGTCCCGATACCGCGGCTCGTTGATCGCGCCCTCGGTGTGATACCACTTGCCGGACAAGCTGGGTCGCTCGCCGTGCAGCATCGGGACGACGATCTGCAGCGCCTCCTCGAGCTTTTCGAACCGCTCGGTGAACGTGCCGAACTCGAAGCCCAGTTGCCGGTGCTCCAGCTCGAACCATCCCGCCCCGATGCCGAGGATCGCGCGCCCCGCGCTGACGACGTCCAGCGTCGTGATCTCCTTGGCGAGCAGGGTCGGGTTGCGATAGGTGTTGCCGGTCACCAACGTCGACAGCTGCACCCGCTCGACCGACGTGGCCAGGGCGCCCAGCGCGGTGTAGGCCTCCAGCATGGGTTCGTCGGGCTCACCGAGCCCCGGCAGTTGGTAGAAGTGGTCCATCAGCAGGACGGTGTCGAACCCCGCGGCCTCGGCCTCTCGGGCCTGAGCCTGGACGGCGGGGAACAGTTCGGCAACCGGTGTGCCGTAGGAGAAGTTGGGAATCTGCAATCCGAGGCGAATAGTCACGCATTGTTGCAACGCCGTCGGGCGCCGTTCGCATTCCGGGGGTCGGCCGTCGATCACAGGCCATCGCGACACGTCGACGTCTGCGACGACACGCCGAGGTGAGTGTGCGTGATTTATGTCTGGACGCAGGCGGCCCCGGCGGCGAAGCACCCCATGGGTGTCACCGATGCGCGAATTCGGCGAGCTTGGCACTCACCGCCGCGGCATCGGGTTCCGCGTATGTCTTCCGATCGCGTTTGTTGACCCACACATAGAACGGGCAGCTGGTCGTGGGACCGTCGACCGTTCCCAGTTGTTCGATGTGCTTGCCGGTCCGCGCCTCGCGGAGTTCGATGTCGTACTGCACGGCGTAGTAGTCGATGCCGACGTGTTCGCCGGCGTCCGTCTTCATGTCGCAGGTGCGGGACTTCACCTCGGTACCGGATTTACGGGTAAGGCAGGCAACGACATTCGTGGACTGGAGGTCGTCGGTGTTCATCCGGTAATCGGCACCGGCATCGAGTGTCACCGCGCGCCAGTGGACACCTGTGATTTCGCGCATCGGGTCCGGCTCGTCGTCCGGGGCGAACGCCGCGATCTTGTACGGCTTGCCGTACGCGGCGGCGTTGCTGATCGACCCGCCATCGCACACGACGTCGAAGTCCCCCGGGGAGGCGGCTTTCCGGCTTTCGCCGCGCCCGTCGCGGGCCATGTCCTGCACCACGAAGAACCCGACCAACGCCACCGGTACGAGAACGATCATCGCCGCCACCGAAAGCAGAACTATCAGCGCGACATTGGTCTTGCGCGGCGCGCGAGCCGGCGCTGGAACCGGCGGCGGGTACGTCGCGGGCCATTGCGGCGGGTACTGCTGCGGGTACCGCGGCGGCTGCGGTGGCCACTGCTGCGGATAGCTCACGCTCGTGCCCCCCTCATGGTGTAGCCAGCTTAACAATCGCCGCGGGCGGGCTAGTACGTCTTTTGATTGCCAAGATCAACCGCGGACGGAAACCCGCGGCTGAGCCACGAAAACCCCCCGGCCAGATGACCGAGGCCGTGGTCGTCCTCCTCAGCCGACTTCTCGACAGCGGCCGTCTCGGCGGTGCAGGACGTACAGCCCAAGCATTATTTCGTTGTCCGGCAGTCACTCACGTCTTGGGTGTGTTGAATGACAATTCCGACGGCCATCGGAGCGGAGCAGTGCAACGACTGGCGGTGTTGTTGATTTCGGCGGCCAGCCTGTCATGGGTGGCTGGTTGCTCGACCGTGCCGGGCGATGACGTCAGCCTCGTAATCGGGGACAAGAAGCAGGACGTTCGGGGTGCGATTTCGTGTAGTTCTCACGCCGGCGGTGACGTCATCACGGTGGGAGACTTGCCCGCGGGCATCGACGTCCGCCTCGCGCCGGGAGGTTCCGGCGTGAGGGACATAGATCTGGGTAACTCGACCGGAAAGTCGCTCGTCGCACGCGACGCGAAGGTCTCCGAACACGACGGCATGTATGAAATCACCGGCGAGGCGGTCCCAGAGGACACGAAGGACTCGAGTCCACCGAAACCCTTCCAGCTCAACGTCAAATGTCGGTAAGTTCCATCAGCTCGCGCGCCGTGTTCCAACGAAACGAATGACCCCCCGTGAAAGACGTGGGGTCATTCGTTTCGGTGCGTTTCTAGCGCCACTCAGTGGTGATGGTGATGCCCGTGCCCGTGGTCGTCATCCTCGTTGGCGGGCTTGTCGACGACGGCCGTCTCAGTGGTGAGCAGCATCCGGGCCACCGACGCCGCGTTGACGACGGCCGAGCGGGTCACCTTGACCGGGTCGATGACGCCGTCGGCGAGCAGGTCGCCGTAGCTGAGCGTCTCGGCGTTCAGGCCCTGCCCGGCGGGCAGCTCGCCGACCTTGTTGACCGTGACCGCGCCGTCCAGCCCGGCGTTGGTGGCGATCCAGTACAGCGGTGCGCCCAACGCCTCGGAGAACACGTCGACGCCCAGGGCCTCGTCGCCGCTGACCGAGGACCGCAGCTCCTGCAGCGCCTTGCGGGCGTGAACGAGCGCCGACCCGCCGCCGGGCACGATGCCCTCCTCGACGGCGGCCTTGGCCGCCGCGACGGCGTCCTCGACGCTTTCCTTGCGCTCCTTGAGCGCGGTCTCGGTGGCGGCCCCCACCTTGATGACGGCCACGCCGCCGGCCAGCTTGGCCAGCCGCTCCTGCAGCTTCTCGCGATCCCAGTCCGAGTCGGTCTTCTCGATCTCGGCGCGCAGCTGCTTGATGCGCGCCTGGACCGCGTCCTTGGAGCCGCCGCCGTCGACGATGATGGTGTCGTCCTTGCTGACCACCACGCGGCGGGCCGAGCCCAGCACGTCGGTGCCGACCTCGCGCAGCAGCAGCCCGGCGTCGGGGTTGATCACCTGACCGCCGGTGACCACCGCGAGGTCCTCGAGGAACGCCTTGCGCCGGTCACCGAAGAACGGCGCCTTGACCGCGACGGCCTTCAGCGTCTTGCGGATCGAGTTGACGACCAGCGTCGCCAGGGCCTCGCCCTCGACGTCCTCGGCGATGATCAACAGCGGCTTGCCGGATTCGGCGACCTTCTCCAGCATCGGCAGCAGGTCCGGCAGCGAGCTGATCTTCTCCTGGTGCAACAGGATCAGCGGCTCGTCGAGCACCGCCTCCTGCGAGTCGAAGTCCGTCACGAAATACGCCGACAGGAAGCCCTTGTCGAAGCCGACGCCCTCGGTGAACTCCAGCTCGGTGTTCAGCGTCGACGACTCCTCGACGCTGACGACGCCGTCGGCGCCGACCTTGGTCATCGCCTCGCCGACCAGCTCGCCGATCTGCGGGTCGCGCGAGGAGACCGTCGCCACCTGGGCGATGGCGTCCTTGCCCGACACCGGGGTGGCCGCCGCGAGCAGGGCCTCCGACACCGCGTCGCCGGCCTTGCCGATCCCGACGCCCAGCGCGATCGGGTTCGCGCCGGCCGCGACCATCCGCAGGCCGTCCTTGACCAGCGCCTGCGCCAGCACGGTCGCGGTGGTGGTGCCGTCGCCGGCGACGTCGTTGGTCTTGGTGGCCACCGACTTGACCAGTTGGGCACCGAGGTTTTCGAACGGGTCTTCCAGGTCGATCTCGCGCGCGACGGTGACGCCGTCGTTGGTCACGGCGGGTCCGCCGAATGCCTTGGCCAGCACCACGTGCCGACCGCGCGGCCCCAGCGTCACCCGGACCGCGTCGGCTAGCTTGTTGACGCCGGCCTCCATGGCGCGGCGGGCGGTTTCGTCGTACTCAATAACTTTGCTCATCAGGTTCCCTCACCGGCTACGAACGCATGCCGCCCCGGAAATCACCCGCGTAGCAACGCAGGGATCGCCGGGGCGGGACGCGAGTTACTTGGATACGACGGCCAGCACGTCGCGTGCCGACAAAATCAGGTATTCCTCGCCGTTGTACTTGATCTCGGTGCCGCCGTACTTGCTGTAGATGACGGTGTCACCCTCCGACACGTCGAGCGGAATACGCTTCTCGCCGTCCTCGTCCCACCGGCCGGGGCCGACTGCCACGACGGTGCCTTCCTGCGGCTTCTCCTTGGCGGTGTCAGGAATGACCAGACCGGACGCGGTCGTGGTCTCGGCCTCGTTGGCCTGCACGAGGATCTTGTCCTCGAGTGGCTTGATGTTCACCTTCGCCACGATTGGAGCCCTCCAGTAATTGGTAGCGGGTCCGGGAATCCGGACCGGGGTTGGGCGGCCGGTCCGAGCGTGCCCCGAACCGTCCGATTTATCAGGTGATCGGCATTCGTTCGTGCCCTCGCGCCGTCGTCGCGGGTGCCGGCACAGGGGATCGTCCGATTGCCACCTAGCACTCTATACAGGAGAGTGCTAGCACTCAAGGGCGGCCCGCTGCTTCCCGCGTGTTCGCCCAAAGCGATCACGCCACCTGGCCTTTTAGCACCGGCAGGCCGGGATCGCTGGGGACGTCCAGCGGCGACGGCGCGGCCCCGGCGGCCAGCAGGTGCGCGGCGAACGCGGCGATCATCGCGCCGTTGTCGATGCACAGCCGCGGCCGCGGGATCCGCAGCGTCAGGCCCGCCTCGGCGCAGCGCTGCGTGGCCAGCTCGCGCAGCCGCGAGTTGGCGGCCACTCCCCCGGCGATCAGCAGGGTCTGGACGCCGACGTCCGTCGCGGCGCGCACCGCCTTCTTGGTCAACACATCGGCGACCGCCTCCTGGAAGCCGGCGGCGACGTCGGCGCTCGCGGCGTCCGGATGGCTTTCCACGTAGCGCGCGACGGCGGTCTTCAGCCCCGAGAAGCTGAAGGCGTACGGGTCGTCGGCGGGGCCGGTCATACCGCGCGGGAACGCCGGGATCTCCGCGGCGTCGCGATCGCAGGCGCGGGCCAGGTCGTCGAGCGCCTTGCCGCCCGGGTAGCCCAGCCCCAGCAGCCGCGCCACCTTGTCGTAGGCCTCGCCGGCGGCGTCGTCGACGGTGCTTCCCAGCTCGACGATCGGTTCGCCCAGCGACCGCACGTGCAGCAGGTGGGTGTGCCCGCCGGACACCAGCAGCGCCACGCACTCGGGCAGCGGCCCGTGCTCGTAGACGTCGGCGGCCAGGTGCCCGCCCAGGTGGTTGACGGCGTAGAACGGCACCCCCCACGCCGCGGCATACGCCTTGGCCGCGGCCACCCCCACCAACAGCGCGCCGGCCAGCCCGGGCCCGATGGTGGCGGCGACGACGTCGGGTTTCGTCACGCCGGCCGCCGCCAGGGCGCGGCGCATAGTGGGGCCGAGGGCCTCCAAATGCGCGCGGGAGGCGATCTCGGGAACCACCCCACCGAAGCGGACGTGTTCGTCGACGCTGGAGGCCACCTCGTCGGCCAGCAGGGTCACGGTGCCGCCGTCGAGGCGCGCGATGCCGACTCCCGTTTCGTCGCAAGAGGTTTCGATGGCCAAGACGATCACGTGGGCTCCCGTCGCATCGTGTACGCGTCGGCGCCGCTGACCCGGTAGTAGCGGCGGCGCAAGCCGATCCGCTCGAAACCCGAGCTGCGGTACAGCGCGATGGCGGCCTCGTTGTCGGTGCGGACCTCCAGGTAGACGGCGCCGCCGTCGGCGAAGGCCAGCAGGTCGTCGAGCAACCGGCGGCCGATCCCCCGGCCCTGGTAGGCCGGGTCGACGCCGATGGTGTGCACCTCGTATTCGAACGGGGGCGTGCGGCCCAGCCGGGAGATGCCGGCGTAGCCGACCAGCGTGTCGCCGGCGCGCGCGGCGACGTAGTGGTTGTGCTTGCTGGCCAGTTCCCGGTTGAACGCCACCGCGGGCCAGGGGTCGTCCCCGGGGAACAGCACCGCCTCGAGCTCGGCGCACCGCTTGGCGTCGGCGGGGGTCAACGCGCCGATGGTCACGGGCTCGCTGCAGGCGGTCATCGCCGCGCCGCCAGCGGCTTGGCGTCGGGGCGGCGCAGGTACAGCGCGACCAGCGGCGGTGGGTCGCACGACCAGTCCGCCACGGCCGCGGCCAGGCCGGCCGGGGTGGGCCGCTCGGGCCCGGCCAGCGGCAGGCCGAACAGGGCGGCGTGTTCTTGTGAGCCGGCGACCGCGCGCGCCGGCCCGGGGTCGACGTCGGCGGGCGCGTTGACGGCGGGGCCGTGGGTGCGGGCGCCGTCGCGGTAGCGGGCCCAGTAGACCTCGCGGCGGCGGGCGTCGGTGACCACCAGGACGTCGCCGGTGGTCCGCACGCCGATGGCGTCGAGGCTGCACACCCCGTGCACCGGGATGCCCAGCGCGTGCCCGTACGCGGCGGCGGTCGCCATCCCGGCGCGCAGGCCGGTGAACGGGCCGGGGCCGCAGCCCACCACGACGGCGTCCAGGTCGGCCATCGTCAGCGCCGCGTCGTCGAGGGCGGCCAGCGCGTTGGGCGTGAGCCGCTCGGCGTGCGCGCGGGCGTCGTGGGTGACGCGCTCGGCCAGGACCGCCAGCCCGGGCATGCGGACGACGCCCGCCGTGACGGCCGGGGTAGAGGTGTCGAGGGCGAGCACGAGCGTCACGGGCCGCCCCAATTCCAGGTCGCGATCCGCACGTCGGAGTGGCTGACGCGTTCGAGCCGGACGTCCAGATGCCGCTCGGCGAGCCGTTCGGCCAGGCCCTCGCCCCACTCGACCACCACGACCGCGTCGTCGAGATCGGTGTCCAGGTCGAGCGAGTCGAGTTCGCCGAGTAGGTCGGCGCCGTCGCGGTCCAGCAGCCGGTACATGTCGACGTGGATCATCGCAGGCGCGCCACCGCGGCGCGGCGGGTGCACCCGCGCCAGCACGTACGACGGCGACGTGACGGGGCCGTCGACGTCCATCGCGGCGGCAATCCCCTTGGCCAGCACGGTCTTTCCCGCGCCCAGGGGCCCGGAGAGCACCACCACGTCGCCCGCCTTCAGCTCGCGCCCGAGCCGCTGCCCGAGCGCGATGGTGTCCTCGACGCGCTCCAGCGTGGCCGTGCCGCCCCTGTCATCCATTCCGCCGCAACCGTTCCCGCAGGCGCCGGTATCGCAGCGCCCACTTGCCCGGAACGGCGCGGCGCACCAGCCGCACCAGGCCGTCGTTGATGGCCTCGGGCTTGTCCAGCAGCGCGAGGTGGCTGGCCCCGTCGACGATCACCAGCTCGGATCGCGGCAGCGACTCGGCCATCTTCCGCGAGTATTCGTCCGGGGTGAGCAGGTCGTGGTCGCCGCATGCGATCAGGGTCGGGACCTTCAGCAACGTCCACAGCCCGGCCGTCTCGTCGTGTTTTTCCAGCGCCTCCAAAAAGCCGACCATGGTGGCGATCGGGGTGCCGTTCATCATCCGCTGCGAGAAGGCGTCGAGACTCCGGCTGACCTGCAGGTCGCTGTAGGAGGCCGCCCGCAGGATCGGGCCGATCAGCGACCGCGACACGTTGCGGCCGCGGTGCATCAGCCTGGGCGCCGAGCGCGCGGTGAACCGAAAGGCTTCCAGCGCAGGGTTTTTCAGGATCTCGCCGAGCGGCGACCGGGTGACGCCCTCGGCGGCCGAGGAGATGATCGCCGCGCCGACGATCCGGCCGCCGTACTGGTCGGGGAACTGGCGGGCGTGCGACAGCACCGTCATGCCGCCCATCGAGTGGCCGACGAGCACGATCACCCCCCGGGGCGCGACCTTTTTCAGCACGCTCTCCAGGTCCTGGCCCAGCTGGGTCAGCGTGTAGGTCTCCGGCGCGCCTTCGCCGGAGCGCCCGTGCCCGCGCTGGTCGTAGAACACCATCCGCACCCCCGGGCCCAGCCGGTCCGGAAGCCGGGTGCGCTGAAAGTGGAAGGCTCCCATCCGTAGACAGAATCCGTGGACGAAGACCATGGTCACATCGGCGTCCACGGGACCCGCCTCGCGCACGGCCAGCGGCACACCGTCCGGGGTGATCACCACGTAGCTGCGGTCGCGGTCCAGCGTGTCGAAATCCTCGTCGGCGTAAGGGTCCTGGAACGCGGTGGCGCGCTGGGTCATCGACCGGGCGACGGAGGCTCCGACGATGGTCGCCACGGCGCTCAGCCCGGCGCCTCCCGCAAGCCAAGCCCGTTCCCTCTGGCGCCCGCGGGTTCTGTCAGGGCCCAACGCCTTCGGCCTCCCGGTAGGTCCTGGTGACCCGGCCCCTGGGGCTGGTCACGACTTCGTAGTGGATGGTGCCCAGCAGGTCGGCCCAGTCCTGCGCGGTGGGTTCCCCGCCGGTACCGGGCCCGAACAGGATGGCCTCGTCGCCCTCGGCCACGTCGACCGGGTCGGGCCCCAGGTCGACGACGAACTGGTCCATGCAGATCCGCCCGACACCGGGCCGCCGCCGGCCGTTGATCAGCACGTCCAGCCGCCCGCCCAGCGACCGGAACACCCCGTCGGCGTAGCCGATCGGCAGCAGCGCCACGTTGGTGTCGCGCTCGGCGATCCAGGTGTGCCCGTACGACACGCCCTCACCCGCGCGGACCGGCTTGACCAGCGCCACAGCGCATTTCACCGTCATCGCCGGTATCAGGCCCATGTCGCCGCGCTGCGGCACCGGGCTCAGGCCGTACACCGCGATGCCCGGCCGCACCAGGTCGAAGGCGAGATCGGGACGCGACATCGTGGTCGACGAGTTCGCCAGGTGCGCCACCTCGAACCGCAGCCCCTCGTCGCGCGCCCGGGCCAGCGCCTCGGAAAACCGTTGCGCCTGAAGGTTGTTGACGGGGCTCTCGGGTTGGTCGGCGTGCACCATGTGCGACATCAGGCCCCGCAGCCTGATGGCGCCGTCGGCGACGGCGGCGCGCAGCGCGGAAAGCATCGCCGGGTAGTGCGCCGGGGCCACCCCGTTGCGGTTCAGCCCGGTGTCGACCTTGACCGTGACCGTCGCCGTGCGGCCGGTGCGGCGCGCCGCGTCGGCCACCTCGTCGAGCTGGCGCACCGAGGACACGCCGAGCTCCACGCCGGCCAGCAGCGCCGGCGCGAAGTCGAGGCCGGGCGGGTGCAGCCAGGCCAGCACCGGCGCGGTGATCCCGTCGGCGCGCAACGCCAGCGCCTCGTCGACGGTGGCCACACCCAGCTCGGCCGCCCCGGCGGCCAGCGCCGTGCGGGCCACCGCGGTGGCCCCGTGCCCGTAGCCGTCGGCCTTGACGACGGCCATCACCTGCGCGGCGCCGGCGTGCTCGCGCAGCAGCCGCACGTTGTGCGCGATCGCACCCAGGTCCACGACGGCCTCGGCGAGGACCCCGGGCGACAGGGATGTCGGCGTAACGGCGCGCCCTTGCATGGCCGCCATTGTCCCAGAAGCGCGCCACGCGCCGGCGCCGCGCGGCTAGTGCGCGAAGTGCTGGGCGTCGTAATGGCCGCCCGGCTTGACCTTGTCCAGCGACGCCAGCGCCGAGGCGACGTCGTCGTGCAGCGCCCGCGCCAGGTCGGCGGACAGGCCTTCGCGCACCACGATGCGCAGCACCGAGACGTTGGTGGCGTTGTCGGGCATGGTGTAGGCCGGCACCTGCCAGCCGTAGGTCCGCAGCTCGTGCGAGACGTCGAACTCGGTGTAGCCGCACTTTTTGGCCAGCCGGAACGCCACCACCGGGATCGCCGACCCGTCGGAGATCAGCTCGCAGTGGTCGCTGACGCGCAGCTGCTCGGCCAGCCAGCGCGCCGTCCCCGACAGCGCCTGCATGACCTTCGTGTAGCCGTCGCGGCCCAGCCGCAGGAAGTTGTAGTACTGGCCGACCACCTGGTTGCCCGGGCGGGAGAAGTTCAGCGTGACGGTCGGCATGTCACCGCCGAGGTAGTTGACCCGGAACACCAGCTCGTCGGGCAGGTGCTCCTTGCTGCGCCACACCACGAAACCGACGCCGGGGTAGGTCAGCCCGTACTTGTGGCCGCTGACGTTGATGGACACCACCCGGGGCAGCCGGAAGTCCCACCTGAGCTCGGGGTGCAAAAACGGCACCACGAACCCGCCGCTGGCCGCGTCGACGTGCACCGGGACGTCCACCCCGCCCCCCGCGGCCAGCTTGTCCAGCGCGCCGCAGATATCGGCGACGGGTTCCAGCTCGCCGGTGTAGGTGGTGCCCAGGATCGCCACCACGCCGATGGTGTCCTCGTCGACGGCGTCGACGACCTGTTCGGGCGTGATGACGTAGCGGCCCTCCTCCATCGGCAGGTAGCGCGGCTCGACGTCGAAGTAGCGGCAGAACTTCTCCCACACCACCTGGACGTTGGAGCCCATCACCAGGTTGGGCCGGCGGGCCTCCCAGCCCTTCCCGACTTTCGCCCGCCACCGCCACTTCATCGCCAGCCCGCCCAGCATGACCGCCTCGCTCGAGCCGATCGTCGACACCCCGCAGGCGCTGTAGGGGTCGGCGTCGTTGAGGCCCTCGGCGTGGAACAGGTCGGCCACCATGCACACGCAGCGCTGCTCGATGGCCGCGGTCGCCGGGTATTCGTCCTTGTCGATCATGTTCTTGTCGAAGGTCTCGGCCATCAGCTTGCCGGCCTCGGGGTCCATCCACGTCGTGACGAAGGTGGCCAGGTTCAGCCGCGAGCTGCCGTCGAGCATCAGCTCGTCGTGGATGAAGCGGTACGCGGCCTCCGGGTCCATCGATTCGTCGGGCATCCGCAGCGCGGGCACCGGCGCGGTGAACAGCCGGCCGGTGTAGGCGGGGGCGATCGAGTGCGCCGGCAGGGACGGATGTTGGGGCACGAGCGGTTCCTTTCGCTAGAGGGCGGCCAGGGCGGCCCGGACGTGCGGGACCATCCGCGACGACGACGTCGGCGCCTCGCCGGGGCCCGGGTCGGCCGCCGACAGGGCCGCCGCACGGGCATGCACGAAGGCCGCGGCCGCGGCCGCCTCGGCGGGCGGCAGGCCCGCCGCCAGCAGCGCGCCGATCATCCCGGACAGCACGTCGCCCGAGCCGGCGGTGGCCGCCCACGACTGCCCGGCCGGGTTGAGGTAGACCGGGCCGCCGGGGTCGGCGATGACCGTGACGTTGCCCTTGAGCAACACCGTGGCGCCGAACGTGTCGGCCAGCTTGCGGCAGGCGCCGACGCGGTCGTCGCCGGGCGGGTTACCCGCCAGCCGCGCGTATTCGCCCGCGTGCGGGGTCAGCACCGTCGGGGCGGTGCGGTTGGCCACCAGCTCGGGGTGGGCCGCCAGGATGGTCAGGCCGTCGGCGTCGACGATCACCGGCAGGTCGGTCTCCAGGGCGAACCACAGCGCCGCGGCCCCGGCGTCGTCGGTGCCCAGCCCGGGGCCGACGACCCAGGCCTGCACCCGCCCGGCCGTCGCCGGGGTGGGCGAGGCGATCACCTCGGGCCACTGCGCCAGGACCTCCTTGTGCGCGCTGCCGGCGTAGCGGACCATGCCGGAGGTCGCCGCGACGGCGGCACCGGTGCACAGCACCGCGGCGCCCGGATACGTCGACGAGCCGGCCATCACCCCGGTCACGCCCTGGGTGTACTTGTCGTCGTGGGGGCCGGGCACGGGCCAGCGCGCGGCGACGTCGGCGGCCTCGAAACCCAGCATGTCGGTGTCCGGCAGGTCCAGCCCGATGTCGATCAGCTCGACGCGGCCGCAGTCGCCCAGCGCATGCACGGGCTTGAGCCCGCCGAACGTGACGGTCAGCGCGGCGTGCACGGCGGGGCCGCTGACCGCGCCGGTCGCCGGGTCGACGCCGCTGGGAATGTCGACGGCGACGACCGGGATCCCCTGCGCCTCGACCGCGTCGAACACCTCGGCCGCCGCGGGCCGCAGCGGCCCCGAGCCGGAGATGCCCACCACCCCATCGATGACGAGATCGGTTGTGGCGCAGACGCTTTCGACGATACGGCCGCCGGCTTTCAGCAGCGCGGCCAGCCCCTTGCGGTGGGCGCGTTCCGGGTTGAGCAGCACGGCGTCGGCGGCCGCGCCGCGGCGGCGCAGGAACGTCGCGGCCCACAGCGCGTCGCCGCCGTTGTCGCCGGAGCCGACGACCGCGCAGACCCGGCGGCCGGCGACCCCGCCGGTGCGCGCGGTCAGCTCGCCGGCGATTCGGGTGGCCAGCCCGAAGGCCGCGCGCCGCATCAGGGCACCGTCGGGCAGGCTGGCCAGCAGCGGCGCCTCGGCGTCGCGGATCGCGTCTACGGAGTAGTAATGCCGCATCGAGGCAAGCATTCCATGCCGGGGCGTATCCTCGCGCACGGCTCGGACGAAACGGCGGACATGGGGGGCACCGATGGCTCGGACGGACGACGACACCTGGGACCTGGCGAGCAGCGTGGGCGCCACCGCCACCGGGGTCGCGCTGGGGCGCGCGCTGGCCAGTCGCGGCGAGAACCCGGTGATCGACGACCCGTTCGCCGAGCCGCTGGTGCGCGCGGTCGGCGTGGACTTCTTCACCCGGCTCGCCTGCGGCGAGCTGGATCCCGCGACGGTCGACGACAACGGCGACTTTTCGATGGTGCGGATGGTGGCCATGATGGGCCTGCGCACCCGCTTTTTCGACGACTTCTTCATGGCCGCGGCCGAGGCCGGCGTCCGGCAGGCGGTGATTCTGGCGTCGGGTCTGGATGCCCGCGCCTACCGGCTGCCCTGGCCGGCGGGGACCACCGTGTTCGAGATCGACCAGGCCCGGGTTCTCGAGTTCAAGGCCGCGGCCCTGGCCGATCTGGGCGCCGCGCCGACGGCCCAGCGGCGGGCGGTCCCGGTCGACCTTCGCCACGACTGGCCGGCGGCGCTGCGCGCGGCGGGCCTGGATCCCGACAAGCCCACCGCGTGGAGCGCCGAGGGCCTGCTGCCGTTCCTTCCGCCCGACGCGCAGGATCGGTTGCTGGACAACATCTCTGCGTTGAGCCCGCCGGGAAGCCAGCTGGCCACCGAGAACATGCGCGGCGGCAGCGATTCGGTGCAGGCGATGGCCGACCGCATGCGTGAGGTCACCGAGCAGTGGCGCCGGCACGGCTTCGACGTCCAGATGAGCGACCTGTGGTATGCCAGCGACCGCAACGACGTCGTCGAGTACCTAAGCGGCCGCGGCTGGGCGACGTCGCCGATCGGCATCGCCGAATTGGCCGCCTCCCTTGGCCTGTCGTTGCCCGCCGCCGCCGACGGGCAGGCCCAGACCCTCACCGAGCTGCAGTACGTGACCGCCAGGCGGACCTAGCCGCCCCCCGGTCGTCGACGAGAACGTCTAGCCCTCGCGCGCGCCGATCCGCCGCACGGCGGCTCGGAACCTGGCGGGGTTCAACGGCGGATGCCTGCGCTCGCGGGCCATCGGGTAGAAGCACAGCCCGATCAAAATCGCGGCGAAGTGACCGATCGCGGTGAAGTTCAGCTCGTGGCGGTCCATGGTCAGCAGCGGGAAGGTGTAGATGACGAACAGCACGCCGAGGGAGCCCCAGCGCCAGGGCCGCGCGATGTGGTAGGCGAGCACGGCCATCACGCCGACGAGGAAGTAGCTGACGCCGATGTCGCGGGCGTGCACCAGCCGTTCGGAGGCCTCGTGGTTCTCGATCGCGTAGTAGAGGATGCCCTCGCTGAGGTAGGTGGCCAGGATGTGGGAGCTCAATCCGATGGTGAGCCAACGCAACTGGCCCAGCCAGTGCTCGGCGGGCGCCAAGAACAGCGTGAACAGCAGCAGGTAGGGCTCGAGGTTCTTGCCGTCGATCCACAACAGGCTGGAGAACAGCACGTCGAGCGGATCGGTGCCCAGCGCGTGGATGTTGGTGGAACGGTGCAGCAGCACGGTGTGCAGTTGCCGGCCGGGAAGTTGGTTCTGGATGATCGTCGTGATCATCAGCGCGAACAGCCAGCTGTAGGTCAGCGGCGCGCCGGTGACGAATTGCAGCGCCGAAAGCCAGATGCTCCGCAGGCGTTTTCGCACCGACGTGTTCACCACGATGTCAACTTTTGCACGCCCGGCGTTGCGCCGGTGCAGCGTCGCCTACGGCGCGGCCGGTACCGGCTCGGGTTTTAGGTGGCGCCACCAGCAAACGATGTAGATCAGCATCGCGTTCACCAGGGCGACGATCACCCACAAGGTGATGGTCACATCGATCCACGAGCCGATCGGCGGCGTGTCGGGCAGGGCGTTGCGCAGCGGCATCACCGCGAACAGCATGGCCGCATACCACGTCGTCATGGGGGGCTGGAACTTCCGCCGGTCACGGAGCGTCTGGACGGCGACGACGAGACCGATCGCGGCGACGGCGATCAGCATGGCGACGATGACGGCGGCGAAGGCGGCCGTGCTCAACGACCGGTGCACCTCGATCCGGTAGGGGGCGGGCGGATCCGTTTTGGCGCCGGCTGGTACGCCCACCTTCCAGCCCGGCAGGCGGTCGACGAACGCGACCGACACCCGTTGCGGCACTTGGCTGGTGCCGCGGAAGAGATCGACGGTGATCGGGCCCGTGCGGTAGTGGTCGAACGGGTAGTCCGACGAGTCACCCGCGATCGGCAGCGGCACGGCAAAGACGCCCGGCACCGTGCCCTTGGCCCAGCTGCGCCGGCTGGGCGTCACCGCGGAGTGGACCGCGACGGTGAGATCGTCCCGCAGGCCGCCGGTCAGCGGGTCCAGCAAGTCGGATCCGGGCGAGACGGTGACGTTGCCGTTCAGCACGCCCCGCACCGCCTGCAACTCCTGGAGGTCGATGGTCACGGTGGTTCCGTCCGCCGTCGGCCGGCCCTGCGTGACCTGCAGGGGGCACCCACAGCCGGATCTGGCATAGAGCCCGACCGTGATGGCGTAGGTGACGACGAAGAGCGCCACCAGGCCGATCATCAACAGCCGTCGAAACCTTTTGCCCTGAGCGGACGAACGATTCGACGACACCGCGCCCCTAGTCGGTCACTGCCATCAATTGACGGCCCGGAACATTGTAAGCGGTTAGGCCCGGTTATTCGACGGTGACGGATTTGGCCAGGTTGCGCGGCTTGTCGACGTCGTAGCCGCGGGCCTGCGCGACCGAGGCGGCGAACACCTGAAGCGGGATGGTCGACAGCAGAGGCTGCAAAAGGGTTGACACCGAAGGGATTTCGATCAGGTGGTCGGCGTAGGGCCGCACCGTGTCGTCGCCCTCCTCGGCGATCACGATCGTCACCGCGCCGCGGGTCTGGATCTCGCGGATGTTGGACAGCAGCTTGGCGTGCAGCGTGGCCGAGCCCTTGGGCGACGGCATCACGACGATGACGGGCAACCCGTCCTCGATCAGCGCGATGGGGCCGTGCTTGAGCTCGCCGGCCGCGAAGCCCTCGGCGTGCATGTAGGCCAGTTCCTTGAGTTTGAGCGCGCCCTCCAGCGCCACCGGGTAGCCGACGTGGCGCCCGAGGAACAGCACGGTCGACGACGGGGCGAACTGGCGCGCCAGGGCGGCCACCGGCTCGATCGTCGACAGCACCCGGGCCACCAAATCCGGCATCGCTTCCAGCTCGCGGAACTCGCGCTCGACCTCGTCGGGGTATTTGGTGCCACGGGCCTGCGCCAGCGCCAGGCCGACCAGGTAGTTGGCGGCGATCTGCGCCAGGAACGTCTTGGTGGAGGCCACCCCGATTTCCGGGCCGGCGCGGGTGTAGAGCACCGCGTCGCTCTCGCGCGGGATCTGCGAGCCGTTGGTGTTGCAGATCGCCAGCACCTTCGCCTTCTGCTCCTTGGCGTGCCGCACCGCCTCGAGCGTGTCGGCGGTTTCGCCGGACTGCGAGATGGCGACCACCAGCGTGCTGCGGTCCAGCACGGGGTCGCGGTAGCGGAACTCGCTGGCCAGCTCGACCTCGACGGGCAGCCGCGTCCAGTGCTCGATGGCGTATTTGGCCAGCAGCCCGGAGTGGTAGGCGGTGCCGCAGGCGACCACGAACACCTTGTCGATCTCGCGCAGCTCCTGGTCGGAGAGGCGCTGTTCGTCCAGCACGATGCGGCCGTTGACGAAGTGCCCGAGCAGGGTGTCGGCCACCGCCGTGGGCTGCTCGGCGATCTCCTTGAGCATGAAGTACTCGTAGCCGCCCTTTTCGGCGGCGGCGAGGTCCCAGTCGATGTGGAACTCGCGGTACTCGCGCCCGGCTTGCAGGTCGTCGTTGCCGTAGAAGTCGGTGATGCGGTAGCCGTCCGCGGTGATCACCACGGCCTGGTCCTGGCCGAGTTCGACGGCCTCGCGGGTGTGCTGGATGAAAGCGGCCACGTCGGACCCGACGAACATCTCGCCGTCGCCGACCCCGACGACCAGCGGGGTGGAGCGGCGGGCCGCCACGATGGTGCCCGGCTCGTCGGCGTTGGCGAACACCAGGGTGAAGTGGCCCTCCAGCCGGCGCAGCACCGCCAGCACCGACGCGGCGAAATCGCCGGCGGTGTCCCCGTGGCGGTACGCCTGAGCCACCAGGTGCACCGCGACCTCGGTGTCGGTGTCGCTGGCGAACTCGACGCCCTGGGCCTCCAGCTCGTGGCGCAGCGCCGGGAAGTTCTCGATGATCCCGTTGTGGACGACGGCGATCTTGCCGGCGGCGTCGCGGTGCGGGTGGGCGTTGCGGTCGGTGGGACGGCCGTGCGTGGCCCAGCGGGTATGGCCGAGCCCGGTGGTGCCGCCGAGCGACCCGGGGGACGCCTCGGCTGCTTCTTTGACGGCCTCTTCCAGGTTGGCCAGCCGGCCGGCGCGGCGCCGCACGGTCAGTTTGCCGTCACCGTCGACCAGCGCGATTCCCGAGGAGTCGTAGCCGCGGTACTCCATCCGGCGCAGCGCGTCCATGACGACCTCGCAGGCCGGGCGCTGCCCGACGTAGCCGACGATCCCGCACATCCTGAACAGGGTAGTGCAGCGACCGCGCCGGAGCCGTCAGCACCGACCCGACCTGCGGGTTAACCCCCGCCGGCCCGCGCCAAGGCGACGTTGAGAATCCGCCAAGGACCCCGCGGGACGCTGTGGCATCGAAACCGACACCGGGGAGGACCGCAGCAATGGATTCACGTCGTCTTCACAAACGGCCGTCGGCGATTTCATCTGATGTATTCGCGCCGTTTTCGTTGCCTTCGGTGCGCCGGCGGGCCGCCGCCCTACACTGCGAAATGTCGGGCGACGACTGGCAGCAACCAACCGCTCCCCGCGAAACAAGCTGCGGGCCAAAGGTTGACCGTGACGGGCACTCGGCGTCGGTCGCAACACAAATCAACGCCAATAGTTCAGCTACACGTAAACACCGCGACAATGTCCGGCCTTTCGAAACGCCAACCCTGAATTCGAAGAATGTACGAACGGGTCGCACCCGACTACCGGACTTCCGCTCTGACCGCCCGCGTAGATCTCCCAGGAGGGGAACCATGACCGCTGTTCTGCACGACGACGTGGTGACGAACCTACCCGCGGCGCGGTCGACCGCCCCCGAGCCGGCCCAGGTCACGAAGCGCCCCCACCGCGCCCCCGTCGGCGGCGGCGACCCCCTGGTCGACGGGGCCGCCCGTTTGCTGAGCATTCCGCTGCGCCAGGTCTACGCGGTGCTGTGGCGGATGGGCCTGATCGAGGTCATCGCCTAGCCGGCGCCCGGCGGACCCGCGGCGCCGCCGCACCAACCGGCACGCCACCGCGATGCGCTAACGTCGACCCGTGGCCCGCATCCGCAAGCTCGTCGCAGCCCTCAGCCGCCGTGGTCCGCACCGGGTCTTGCGCGGTGACCTGGCCTTCGCCGGTTTGCCGGGCGTGGTGTATACCCCCGAGACCGGGTTCAACCTGCCGGGCGTGGCCTTCGGCCACGACTGGCTCACCGGCGCCGCGCGCTACGCGGGCCTGCTGGAGCACCTGGCGTCGTGGGGCA
Organism: Mycobacterium palustre; assembly: GCF_002101785.1. Lineage (GTDB taxonomy): Bacteria > Actinomycetota > Actinomycetes > Mycobacteriales > Mycobacteriaceae > Mycobacterium > Mycobacterium palustre. The sequence continues at coordinate 67,816 of NZ_LQPJ01000112.1, read as the reverse complement.
TCGTGGCCGGGGCGCCGGACACCGAACGGGGCGTGGCGCCGTCGGTGCTCAACTTCGCCTTCGATATCGGGACCGCGCTCGACGTCGTGGCGGGCGTGCGCCTGGGGCCGGGCAAGATCAGCGTGCACCCCGCCAAGCTCGGCGTGGTGGGCCACGGTTTCGGCGGGTCGGCGGCCGTGTTCGCCGCGGCCGGCATGCCCGACAAGCCGGCCGCGGCGGCCGCGATCTTCCCGGCCGTCACCAGTCCCCCGGCCGAGCAGCCGGCCGCCGCGCTGAAGGTCCCGGGCCTGATCCTGGCCGCGCCGGGCGACGCCAAGGCGCTCAACTCCAACGCGCTGGCGCTGGCCGCCGCCTGGGACACCGCGACGCTGCGCGTCGTGGGCAAGGCCCAGCCCGGCGGGCTGGTCGAGGGCCGGCGGCTGGCGAGGGTGGTCGGGTTGGCCGGCGCGCACCGGCGCACCCAGCGGTCGGTGCGGGCGCTGCTGACCGGCTACCTGCTCTATGCGCTCGGCGGCGACAAGACCTACCGCGGCTTCGCCGACGCCGACGTCAGGCTGCCCCGGACCGACCGGGTGGATCCCGAGGCCGAGGCGATCAAGCTCGAAGAGAAGATCGCCGCGCTGCTGAAGTGACGGAAAGCGGGTAGCGCGGCTTCGGCTCGGCGGCCCCTCGACGTCGGCCCGGGCATCGGCCCGTCCGCGGCCCCGCCCCGGCGGCCGTGGTATCTGTCGGGGATGCGAATCGGGATCGCGTTGGATTACTCGGGCGGCTTCCGCGAGGGCGTGGAGCGCGTCGTCGAACTGGAAAAGGCCGGCATCGACATCGCGGTGGTCGCCGAGGCGTATTCCTTCGACGCGGTCAGCCAGCTCGGGTACCTGGCCGCCAAGACCGGCACCGTCGAGCTGGCCTCCGGGGTGTTTCCCCTCTACATCCGCACCCCGTCGCTGCTGGCGATGACCGCGGCGGGCCTGGACTTCGTGTCCGACGGGCGGTTCCGGCTGGGCATCGGCACGTCGGGACCGCAGGTGATGGAGGGTTTTCACGGCGTCCCGTTCGACGCCCCGCTGGGCCGCACCCGCGAGGTGGTGGAGATCTGCCGCAAGGTGTGGCGCCGCGAGCGGGTGCGACACGACGGCAAGCATTACCAGATCCCGCTGCCCGCCGACCGCGGTACGGGCCTGGGCAAGCCGCTGCAGCTCATCAATCACCCTGTGCGCGAACGGATTCCGATCACGATCGCGGCGCTGGGGCCCAAGAACGTCGAGCTGACCGCCGAGATCGCCGAGGGCTGGCAGCCGGTGTTCTACCTTCCCGAAAAGGCGCACACGGTGTGGGGCGACGCGCTGGCGGCCGGCGCCGCCAAGCGCGACCCGGCCCTGGGCCCGCTGGACGTCGTGGTGCACGCGTCGCTGGCCATCGGCGACGACGTCGGCGAGCGGCTGGCGTGGGCCAAGCCGCAGCTGGCGCTCTACATCGGCGGGATGGGCGCCAGGGGCCGCAACTTCTACCACGACCTGGCGACCCGCTACGGGTATGGCGAGGTCGCCGACCGCATCCAGGAGCTGTACCTGTCCGGCCGCAAGGCCGAGGCCACCGACCTGGTGCCCGACGAGCTGGTCCGCGGGATGTCGCTGGTCGGCCCGCGCGGGTACGTCGCCGAACGCCTGGCCGCCTTCGCCGAGTCCGGCGTGACGACGCTGCTGGTGAGCCCCCTGGCCGCCGACCCGCGCGAGTCGGTGCGCTTCGTCGAGGACGTCCTGCGGCTGCGCCCCGCCTGATTCGTCACTGCCCCGCCTGCGGTAGCTGGTCGACGGCGATTTCGCAGGGCGTCGAGCCCGGTCCGGGGCCGCCGCCGGGCGGCGCGGGGGCCGGCGCGGGAGCCGCGACCGGCTCCGGTGCGGGCGCGTCCTCCGGCGGCGCCTGCGCGGGCGGCGGGTCCGGCGGCGTTGGCCCCGCGACGGGCTGCGCCTCCTCGGCCGGCTTGGCCTCTTCGGCCGGCTTGGCCTCCTCGGCTTGGTCGGCCTCCTCGGTGTCTTGCGTCGGGTGCTCCTCGTGATCCTCGCGACGCCGCTCGTCGTCGCGCTCGTCGTCGTCGCGCTCGTCGAGGGGATGGAAGGGGTCCTCGTCGGGATCCCCGTCGAAGCCCCCGAGCTCCGACGAGTCGTCGAGCCCGCCGCGCGCCGGACCCAGCAGGGAAGCCATCGCATCGACGATCCGGCCGGCCAGCCCGCCTAACCCACCCAACCCGCCCAGCTCGCCGCCGGGCATGGCCGAACCGCCGCCGAGCGCGGACCCGAGATCGGGCAGGGTGGACCCGAGATCGGGCAGCGCGGCCGCGGGGATGGGCGGCAGCGACGCCGCGGGGACGGACGGCGGCGCAACGGCTTGGGCCGGCGCGGCGGTCGTCGCCGCCGGCGGCGCAACGGCTTGGGCCGGCGCGGCGGGCACCGCGGCGGGTGCGACGACGCCAGCCGATGCGGGCGGACTCGTCGAACGCGGCCCGTCGTCGGGCCCCAGGTCGCCGGGAGACTCGAAACGCGCCACCGGCGCGGCCGCCATCCGGTCGATGACCATGTCGTAGGACGTCGCCACCCCCTCGGCCGTCGAACGCATCACGGTCAGCCAGTCGTCCCGAATCTCGTTGTCCACGTAAGGATTTACCTGTTGGCGGATCACGTCCTCGGCGGCCGCGCGACCGCCCGCCCCGGTGGTCACGGCAGCGGCGGCGGAAAGCCACTGGGCGCGCTGCGCCCGCGTGCGGTCGTCGATGGCGACGGCCGCGGCGACCTTCGAGTCGACGAGGTACCACAGGTTGTCGCGCAGCGACTCGCACCGTTGGGCCGCCGAGCGCACCTCGGCGGCCACCGCGCCGGCGGTGTCGACCTGGCGCTCCAGGAATCGAACCGCGGCGTCTCCGCCCGGCCCGCTCCACGCCGCGGCCAGCCGGGCGATCTGGGCGCGCTGCAACCGCAACGCGTCCGTCAGCGCCTCGCCCGCCGCCCGCAGCTCGGCGCAATCGCGGTCCAGCGCGCGAAGATCCATCCCGTCTTCGGTGTCGTACCAGTCGCGGATCTGGGACGGGCGCGCCGTCATCTCGGGATGCTGGTAGCCGAGCGCATGGCAGGCCTGCACGTACGTCTGGGTGTGCTCGACGGCGGCCCGGCCCTCCGAGAGGCGCTCGGCGACGTCCCACCGGTCGGCCACGATCAGGCGATCCGCGCCGCGGCGTACAGGTCGGCGTCGGCGTAGCGGTCGGCGCCGGCGCGCAACGCGGCGGCGGTCTCGACGACCACCCGAGACCACTGCGACACCTCGTCCCTGAGACGCTCCAGCTCGACGCGCAGCGCGTCCCCGCGCGCGCCATGCGCCCGCCCCGCCGCGGAGCCGCCGAAAGCCAGGCGCGCCAAGTGATTTGACACCGCGTCGTCGATGACTTCCGCGGCCGCGCCGAGCTGGTCGGCGATCTGGTGCACCCCCGCGCTGTCGAACCTCATGCCTAATCCGACGCCCGGCGCGGCGTCGGGGTTCCAGCGCGAAGGATCAGCCCGCGGCGCTCACCGCTTCGGCCAACCGGGTGGCGACGCGCTGGGCGATGCCCTCTTCGGGTGCCTCCACCATGACCCGGATCATCGGCTCGGTTCCCGAGGGGCGCAACAGGATTCGACCGGTGTCGCCCAGCTCGGCCTCGGCCCGCGCGACCGCGGCCCGCACCGAGGGGGCCGCGGCGGCGGTGGCCTTGTCGGCGACCTTGACGTTGATCAGCACCTGCGGCATCGCCCGCATCGCCGAGGCGAGATCGGCCAGCGCAGAGCCGGTTTGGACCATGCGCGTCATCAGCCGCAGCCCGGTGACGATGCCGTCGCCGGTGGAGCCCACCGCGGGCATGACGATGTGGCCGGACTGCTCGCCGCCGAGGCTGTAGTCGCCGGCCCGCAGCTCCTCGAGGACGTAGCGGTCGCCGACGCCGGTGGTGCGCACCGTGATGCCCGCCGCGCGCATGGCAAGGTGCAGGCCGAGGTTGCTCATCACCGTCGTCACCAGCGTGTCGGAGGCCAGCTCGCCGGCGTCCCGCATCGCCAGCGCCAGCACGACCATGATCGCGTCGCCGTCGACGAGCTCGCCGTTGGCGTCGACGGCCAGGCACCGGTCGGCGTCCCCGTCGTGCGCCAGCCCCAGGTCGGCGCGGTGGTCCACGACGGCCGCGCGCAGCGAATCCAGGTGCGTCGAGCCGCAGCCGTCGTTGATGTTGAGGCCGTTGGGGTCGGCGTTGATCGCGATCACCCGCGCCCCGGCCGCCCGGTAGGCGCGCGGCGCCACCGACGACGCCGCGCCGTGCGCGCAGTCGACCACCACGGTCAGGCCGTCCAGGCGCAGCGTGGCGGCCTTGCTCAGGTGGCGCAGGTAGCGGTCGGCGGCGTCCTCGGCGTCCACGACGCGCCCGATCCCGGCGCCGACCGGGCGCAGCCCGGGTCCGGCCGCCACCAGCTCTTCGATCTGGTCCTCGGTGTCGTCGTCGAGCTTGTGGCCGCCCGGGCCGAAGATCTTGATGCCGTTGTCGGGCATCGGGTTGTGCGACGCCGAGATCATCACCCCGAAGTCGGCGTCGTACGCGCCGGTCAGGTAGGCCACGGCCGGGGTGGGAAGCACCCCGACCCGCAACGCGTCGACGCCCTGGCTGGTCAGCCCGGCGATCACCGCCGCCTCCAGCATTTCGCCGCTGGCCCGCGGGTCGCGGCCGATCACGGCGACCCGCCGGCCCGGTCCGCCCGCGCCCGCCAGGCGCCGCGCCGCCGCGGCGCCCAGCGCCAGGGCCAGCTCGGCGGTCAGCTCGCGGTTGGCGACCCCGCGTACGCCGTCGGTGCCGAATAGTCGACCCATGCGGACAAACCTCTCACAGTTGACGACCGAGAACCAACGTGCACTTAACGTGCCCGTTCTTTTCTGACCGAAACCGCGCACGGATGCGCGCGGGCACGCCGCGCCACCATGCACAGACGCACGATTGCGGCCAGAAAGTGACGGTTGATCAGCGCTTGCTGTACTGCGGCGCCTTGCGGGCCTTCTTCAGGCCGTACTTCTTGCGCTCGGTGGCCCGCGGGTCACGGGTCAAAAAGCCGGCCTTCTTCAGCGCGGGCCGGTCCTCCGGCGACGCGATGATCAGCGCGCGGGCGATGCCCAGGCGCAGCGCACCGGCCTGACCCGACGGCCCGCCGCCGTGCAGCAGGGCGAAGATGTCGAAGCTTTCCGCCCGGTCGACGGTGACCAGCGGGGCCTTGATCAGCTGCTGGTGCACCTTGTTGGGGAAGTAGTCCTCCAGGCTGCGGCCGTTGAGGTCGAACTTGCCGGTGCCGGGCACCAGGCGCACCCGCACCACGGCCTCCTTGCGGCGGCCGACGGTCTGGATGGGCCGCTCGAACACGAACGATTCGCCGGCCACGGCGGCCGGGGCCTCCGTCGCCACGTCCGCGGTGGCGGTGGCCTCGAGGGCCTCGGTTGTCTCGGTCACTGGGCCACCTGCTTGATCTCGAACGGAACCGGCTGCTGAGCGGTGTGGGGGTGCTCGGGGCCGGCGTAGACGTGCAGCTTGCGCTGGATCTGACGGCTCAGCTTGTTCTTGGGCAGCATGCCGACGATCGCCTTCTCCACGACGCGGGTCGGGTGCTTTTGCATCAGCTCGCCGATCGAGCGGCTGCGCAGGCCGCCGGGATACCCCGAGTGGCGGTAGGCCAGCTTGCTCCGCAGCTTGTCGCCGCTGATGGCGACCTTGTCGGCGTTGACGACGATGACGTAATCACCGCCGTCGACGTTGGGGGCGAACGTCGGCTTGTGCTTGCCGCGCAGCAGGGTGGCCGCCGCGACGGCAAGGCGGCCAAGCACCACGTCCGTGGCGTCGATGACGTACCACGACCGCGTGGTGTCACCCGCCTTGGGCGCATAGGTGGGCACAGCGCTTACCTTCTCTTCTTCTCGAGGTGGATCCCGGGTCGAGCCGGGTGCCGGTCAGGCGTCCACGGTGGGGTTAATCTCGGCGACCGACGTTGACCCGAGGCCCCGGCGTACCGCACGCCAACCGAGCAGCTTACCGATGCGCGTCCCCGCAGGTCAAAACGACTGTGTGGTCCCGGCGGCTCTCCTCCGCCGGGACCACACAGGGGCTATCTGGCTCTCGGGCCCTAACCTCCCCAGACGCCGGCTGCGCGGCGGTCGGCGTTCGCCACCTCGTGCGCGCCGTCTGCCACCGCGTGTCCAAGGTCGACCAGTATCTCGTTCAGCGCGGTCGCCGCCTGATGCCACTTGAGCTGCTCGGCCTGGTAGGCGGCCGCCGCCTCGCGGGTCCACATCTGGTGCAACGGCGCGATCTGTGACCTGAGTTCGTCTAGCGCGGCGTTGAAACGGGCCGCGGTGGCGTGGATCTCCTGGCGTACCGAGTATTCGATTTCGCCGAAGTTGTACGAGAGCACGGGGTCCACGGGTCGCCCGCCCGTCACAAGTTTCCGCCGGCCGCAACGATGCGGTCGGCATGATCGTGGCCCGCCGCCCGCAGCGTGGCCTCGTTGTGCCGGATGGTCTCGGCGATCCTGTGCAAGACGTGATACAGCCGCGTCGACTCGGCGTTCCAGCGATCGACCACCTCTTTGAACCGCCCCGCCGCGAGCCCGCCCCACACCGATGGCGGCGTGTTGCTCATCCTGCTGATGAAGGCCTGCAACGTCGCCCGGATTTCGTCATTGCGCGCGTCCGTCGTGTCCGCGACCGAGCGCATCAGGTCGAAGTCGGTGCTCAATGTGTTCGCCATACAAGTAGGACCGCGCCGGTGCCGGTTCGGTTCCGTCCGTCTCGGTCGCCGGCCTATCCGATCGCGTGGGCGGACCGCACCGCCCGCTCGCAGGCCTCGCGGACGGCGTCCTCGTCGCCGGGCCGGCTCTGGCAGCCGATGCTGATCCGGACCGGGCCGTCCAGCAGCACCGTCCACCGCACGTGATGCTGCGGGCGCACCTCGCGATAGGTCACCGCGGGCCGTCCCGCCGTGGCGCCGGACGGATTGAAGTCGACGAACACCCCGGCGGCCTCCGCGTCGATCGCGTGCTTCAACCGCTCGGCGGCGCCGCTTAGCGTCTCGCCGGCCACGGGCGACTGCGTGACGTGCAAGGCGACCTCCGGATCCGTGGGCGACGTGACCTGCACCCGCGCCGAACCGGGCCCGGAGACCACCCGCTGCGTCGGCCACGCGGCGGGCACCTCCAGCGCCACGCGCCCTTCGACCAGAAACGTCGTCGGCGCCGCCGGGACCGGCACCGGCGGCGGCGTCCCCCGACGGCCCGGCGCCGCCACGGCGGGAAGCCCCAGCAACAAGCCGGTCACGACGACGGCCGCACCCGAGGCGCCGGCCGCCATCCGGCGTCGGCGGCGAACCGGGCCGCGCTCGTCGTCCCCGCCGGCCACGCGGGGCTCGTCGGGGATCGCCAGCGCGGACCGGGCCACGCGGCACAGCCGGGCGTCACCGATTTCGATCACCGGTCGCCCGCCGTCGCGCAGCGCAGCGGCTAGCGATGCGCCGAGCGGCACCGCCGCCGCGACCGTTGCGGGAGCATCGATCACCACGGTGGTCGCCGTCCCCCGCGCCATGTCCGCGACGACCGCCACGGTCTGCTCGACGATAAGGGCCGGTTCTTCGATCCGGGGTATCGCGGCCGTCCGCGCGCCGGTGACCACCACCAGCCGCTCGTCGATCTCCACGACGACGGTCGCGTCGCGGCGCCCGTCGGCCGCCTGCGCCAGCAGCCAGGCCCGGGGGCGCGCCACCACCTCGCCGGTCGTCCGCTTGGCGGCGTTGGTCGCCACGGCGACACGCGCCGACGACCACCATGACGGATGCACCAGGACCAGGCCGTCGCGGTGCTCGCACTCCAGTGACCGAAACACGCTGCGCCACAACGAGTCGACGGTGACCGGGCGGCCGGCGACGAGCGCCACCCGATCGTCTATCGCGCCCAGCGCCTCCCCGACGATCTCAGATGTGTCGTCGTCAGGCTGTGCCGTTGTGCCACAACACAATCGGCGGATCGTGCCGGGCCCCGCCTCGATGATCGCGCGGCGTGGGCCGGTGGCCGGTCTCACGGCGCCGGGGTCCAGGCCACTTGTACGAGCAGTTCGTCGCCGCCGCTCGCGGCCAGCAGGCCTCGGCCCGGCGGCAATCGCGCGGGGCGGCCGGGGCCCCACAGGGGACCGTCGTCCGGGCGCCTGCTCATCGTCAGCGTCAGGCAGCCGAGGTCGCGCAGCCCGGCCAACAGCGGCTCGAACAACGCGCGCTCGGCGCCGCCGCTGCGGCGCGCCACGATGAGGTGCAGCCCCAGATCCGTTGCGAACGGCAAGTATTCGGTGAGGGGCGCGAGCGGATTACCCGCCGGGGTCGCGACGAGGTCGTAATCGTCGACGACGAGATAGACGTCCGGCCCCGACCACCAGGACCGCGCCCGCAGCTGCGCCTGGGTCGCGTCCGCGGGTGGCATGCGCCGTCGCAGGACGTCGAGCAGACCCGGCAGCACCGCACCGAGTGCGGCCGGCGACGTGGCGTAGCCGCCAAGGTGTTCCGACTCCACGACGCCCAGCAGGGCTCGGCGGAAGTCGACGATGAGCAGTTCGGCTCGCGCGGAGGATTGCGTCCGAACGATCTCGCGGCACAGGGTGCGCAGCGTGGCGGTCTTGCCGCACTCGTTGTCCCCGAGGATCAGCAGATGCGCATGCCGGCTGAAATCGACCGTCACCGGGGCGAGCCGGCGCTCCTCGACGCCGAGGAGGATCCGCCCGGCGGCCCCGGCATCCGCCCCGCGCACCACGGTGTCGAGGTCCACGTGGCTGGGCAACAGCGGTATCGGCGGGGCGACCGCGTCGCCCTCGGGAAGGTCGTCGATGGGCCGGGCGATCACCATGTGCAGCCCCTCGGGGGACAGGCCGCGGCCCGGGCGATCGTGGGGCACCTGCCGGGCCCGCTTGCGGTCGATCTCGGAATCCGCGGGATCACCCAGCCGCAGCTCGATGCGGGTGCCGATTTGATCCTTCAGCGACGGCCTGATCTCCGCCCAGCGCGACGCCGACAACATCAGGTGCACGCCGAACGAAAGGCCTTGCGCGGCAAGCGCGGTGATCGGGCCCTCGAGCGCCTCGAACTCGTGACGCAGGCCGGCCCAGCCGTCGACGACGAGGAACACGTCGGCGACGGGTTCATCGGACCTCCGCGCCTCCCTGCAACGGATGACGCACTCCAGCTCGGCGACCGTCCGCCGCACCAGCTCCGGCTCGGCCCGCCCGGCGACGGCGCCCACATGCGGCAAGGAGCGCAGCGACGCCAGCGCCCCACCGCCGAAGTCCAGGCAGTAGAAGTGGACCCGGTGCGCGTCGTGCGTCGCGGCCAAGGCGGTGACAAGGGTTCGCAGCGCGCTCGACTTGCCCGATCGGGGCGCACCGACGACCGCGACGTTGCCTGCGGCCCCGGATAAGTCGACCGTCAGCGGGGTGTGGCACTGCTCGAATGGTCGGTCGACGATGCCGATCGCAACGGTCAGGTCGGCCAACACGGGCGCACCGTCGCCGAGCAGGGCGCCCAGCGCGGGCGGCGCGCCCAGCGGCGGTAGCCACACCGGGTGCGCGGGCGGTCCCTGTCCCTCCAGGCGGTCCAGGACGGCTTGCAGGACGGTCCTTGGCGGCGGCGCGGCCACCTCCGTCGCCCGCGCCGGGGCGCCGGCCGGCCGGGCGCTGAAGAGGCTGACCGACGGCGCCCGCACCGCCGCGACGCGCCGCGGCGCGACGCGCAGCGGCGCCGAAACGAACGCGGCCTGAAAGCGAACCGGTTCGCCGTGGCTGCAGCGGAGCAAACCCGCGCCGGGCGTATTCGGCAGGTGATACGCATCGGGTGTACCCAGCGCCGCCCGCGATTCTCCCGCGGAGAGGGTCTTCAGGCAGATGCGGTAGGACAGATGCGCCTCCAGCCCGCGCAGCCGGCCCTCGTCGAGCCGCTGACTGGCCAGCAGCAGGTGCATCCCCAGCGAGCGGCCGAGCCGGCCGATCGCGACGAAGATGTCGGCGAAATCGGGGTGCTGGCTGAGCAATTCGGAGAATTCGTCGACGACGATGAACAATGTCGGCAGCGGGGGCAAGGCGCCGCCCGCTCGACGCGCCCGCTGGTAGGCCGCGACGCCGGCGCAGCGCGCCGTTCGCAGCAGCTGTTGCCGGCGGTTCATCTCGCCCGCCAGCGCGTCGTGCATGCGGGCCACCAACGGCGCCTCCTCGGCAAGGTTGGTGATGACCGCGGCCACGTGAGGGGCCCGCGACAGATCGAGAAACGTTGCGCCGCCCTTGAAATCGATGAGCAGCAGGTTGAGTTCCTCCGGGGAGTTCCGGGCCATCATGCCCACCGCGATGGTGCGCAGCAGCTCCGACTTGCCCGACCCGGTGGCGCCCACGCACAGGCCATGTGGCCCCATGCCGTTTTCGGCGGCCTCTTTGATGTCCAGCAGCAGCGGCGCTCCGTCGGCGGTGGTGCCGATGGGAACGCGGAGCCGACCGGCGTGTGCGGCATCGGCCGGCCCGGCCACCTCGAGCCAGGCGATTTCGTCGGCCCCGCTCGAGCCGGCGCGGTATTTCGCGAGCCGACGGGCGCATACCAGCGCGTCCAACCGACTCATCCGGTCGGGCCGTGGCAGCGGCTGAACCACGCCGGCACGACGGACCGTCACCGCCGTGTCGTCGGCGCGGGCGCAGACCCGCAGGATGGTCGCACCGGTAATCGTCTCGGCGACATCCGGATCGGTGCGGTCGTCCAGGTCGGCGACGATCACCCGGTGCGGTGCGCCGGCACCGGTTATAGCGTCGCGGGCCTGCCCCAGGCTCCGATACACCAGGCGGGCGGATCCCACCGCGTCCGTGGCGACCGGATGCTGGTTGTGCGGCAACCACTTCAGCCAATCCCAGTCGGCATGATGGCGGTCGCTGAGCGCGGCGACGACCAGCAGTTGGTCCGGTGGGTGCAGCACGGCCAGTTGGCAGATCAGTGCCCGCAGCAGTGCGCGCACCGCCTCCCCGTCGCCGTCGACCGTCACCGTCCCTTCGGCTCCCAGCCCCACGGTGAGGGGCACCTCGCCCACCGTCGACTGTGCGTCGAGGAATCGACGCAGGGCCGTGGCGGTGACCGGATCCGCGCGCTGCCCCGATTTCGGCTCCGGGGCCACCAACCGGGTGGCCAGCGGCTGCGTTCCCAGGCCGGCGCGGACCACGCCGAAGTCGGTGTCGCGCACCTGCCGCTCCCACATCCGAGGCCCCCCGATCAACGTCCACAGCGTGTCCGGATCGGGGTGGCTCCAGAGCAGCGAAAGACGCTGGGCCGCCGCGGTTTCGGTGACGGTGCGGCGCAGTTCGCACAAGTATCCGAGATAGTCGGCCCGATCCGAGTCGACGCCGCCGGCTCGCCGCGGGCCGCGCCCGGCCGCCACGCTCACCGCGGTCGAGACCAGCATCATGATCGGGAACGCCGCGATCATCGGGTTGCGGGTGACCGACGAGCCGGACCAGTAGGCCGCCGCCATGGCGCCCAGGCTCACGACCAATGCGACAACCGGCACCAGCCGAGGCAGCACGCTCGGGGGTCGAGGTGGCGGGTCCGGTGGCGCCTCGACGACGACGTCCGCGGTGGCGACCGCCGGCGGCGGCCGCCGCGCCACCGGCGCGAAACTTTGAGTCAATCTCGCCCCCTCCCAGCGTTTGGCGACGGTAAGCGGGGCCCGAGTCGGCTGCAAGTCGCCTGTGGACAACCGGATGGACCGGGTCCGAAACGTGGCTACTGTGCCGGTAATCCGAGCGAGGGGGTCTCCGTTGCCTGCGTCCGAATCGGGGCTGCGCCGCGTGTCCGTTCATGCGGGCACCGCCGACGTCGATCTAGCCCTGCCCGCCGAGGTTCCCGTCGCAGTCCTGATCCCGTCGATCGTGGACTTCCTTGACGGTTCCGGTGATTGCGAGGCCAAGCGCTATCAGCTGTTCACACCGGGCGCGTGCGCGTTGGATTCGTCGAAGACCTTGGCGCAGAACGGCATTCGAGACGGTGACGTGCTGGTCTTGACCCATACGCCGACACCGCGACTCACCCCCCGCTGCGACGACGTGGCCGAGGCCGTAGCGAGCGCGCTTCGCGCGGGGCGGGCGCCCGGGCCCCGGCGGCGGTCGGCCCGTCTCGTCGGTGCCATGGCGGCGGGCTGCCTCACCGGCATCGGTGCCGTGGTCCTCATCCGAAACGAGATGAGGGCCAATGGCTTCGGCGAAGACGGCGCCGCGGCGGGCATCGCGGCGGCGGCCGGGGTCATCGCGCTGCTTGGCGCGGCGGTCGCACACAGGTCGTATCGCGACGCGATGGCCGCGCTTGCGCTGAGCGTCACCGGCATCGCGTTCTCGGCGGTCGCCGGCTTGCTGACGGTGCCCGGCGGTCCGGGTCTGCCCAACGCGTTGCTGGCCGCCGCCGCGGCGGCGGCCACGGCGGTGCTGGCGATCCGCGCGGTCGGCTGCGGTGTCGTCGCGCTGACGGCGATCGCGTGTGCGGCTACGCTCGCTGCGCTCGCCGCGCTGGGAGGGGTGCTGACCGGCGCCCCGGTGGCCGCTGTCGGGTCGGTGCTGACACTGACGTCGCTCGGCCTGATCGGGTGGGCGCCGCGCATCTCCCTCCTGCTGGCCGGGTTGTCGCCGCGGCTCACACCGCCACTCGATCATGAGCCCGCTGATGACTTGGCGGACAAGGCGTTTCGCGCCGAGGGCTGGCTCACCGGCTTGGTTTCCGCGGCCTCGTCGGCGGCCGCCCTCGGCGCCGTCGTCACCGTGCTAGCGGGCGCCCCGCGGCCGAGCTGCCTGGCTTTCGGCGGCCTCGCCGGCGCGCTGCTGCTGGCGCGCGCCCGGTCGCAGGGTCAAGCACGCGCACTGGTGTGCGCCATCGGCGGGACGACCGTCGTCGCCGCGACGTTCGCGGTCGCGGCCTCGGCCACGGACGGGCGCGGGGCATGGATAACCGCGGCGACGGCGTCGCTGGCCGCCGCGGCGATTCACCTGGGCTTCGTCGCCCCGGCGGTAGCGCTCCCGCCGGCGCTGCGGCGCGGCGCCGAGATCCTGGAATGGCTGGCGCTGGCGGCGGTGGTGCCCCTGGCGGCCTGGGCGTCCGGGCTGTACTCCGCCGTCCGCGGGTTGAGCCTGACGTGATCGCCACCCGCCTGGTGCGCCTGCTGGCGGCGGCGGCGCTCGCCGCGCTGGTTGTCCCGGGATCGCCCTGGGCGCAGGCGGTTTCGCCGCCGCAGATCGACGACACGTTGTTGCCGAAGCCGGCTCTCCCGGCGCCGCCGTGGCCGACGGTGCAGCGCGAGGTGTGTGCGACGATCCCGGCCGGCTCCACAACGGGCCGTGGCCAGCTCGCGGGCCTCGACGACCTTCCGCGGGTCTGGCAGCTGACGCGCGGTGCGGGACAACGGATCGCGGTCATCGACACCGGGGTCTCACGCCAGCGCCGGCTGCCCGACGTGGTGGCCGGCGGCGATTACGTGGCCGGCGGCGACGGCACCCAGGACTGCGACGCCCACGGCACCCTGGTCGCCGCGATCATCGCCGCCAGACCGGATTCGGCTGCCGACGGGTTCGGCGGGGTGGCGCCCGAGGCCACGTTGATCAGCATCCGCCAGTCCAGCGCGAAGTTCGCTCCCGCCGGCGCGCGGTCCCGCGCCGGGGTCGGAGACGTCGACACCATGGCCAAGGCCATCAGGACGGCGGCCGACCTCGGCGCATCGGTGATCAACGTTTCGTCGGTGGCTTGCGTTCCGGTCGCGTCGGCGCCCGACGACCGAGCGCTGGGTGCCGCCCTGGCCTACGCGGTGGACGTCAAGAATGCCGTGATCGTGGCCGCGGCGGGCAACACCGGTGGGGCCGCCCAGTGTCCGCCCCAACGGCCGGACGCGACCTGGCAGACCGTATCGGTGGTGGCCAGCCCGGCCTGGTACGACGACTACGTGCTCACGGTCGGCTCGGTCAGCGCCGACGGGACGCCGTCGGCGTTCACGCTTGCCGGGCCGTGGGTGGACGTCGCGGCGCTCGGCGAGGCGGTGACTCCGCTCGGCTCGGAACCGGTGTCCGGCACCAGCTACGCCGCCCCGCTGGTCAGTGGCGTGGCCGCGCTGATCCGGGCCCGGTTTCCGGCGTTGACCGCGCGGCAGGTGATGCAGCGCATCGAGTCGACCGCGCACCACCCGCCCGCCGGGTGGGATCCGCTTGTGGGCAGCGGCACGATCGATGCCCTGGCGGCGATCAGCACCGACGCCGGTGCGCCGCCGGACACCCCCACAACGACACCGCGCCGCCGATCGCCACGCCGCCCCCGCCGGGGCCGCCACATCTCGGCGCACGGGCCACGGCGCTGCGCGGCACGGCCATCTGCCTGCTCGCGCTGACAGCGGTGCTCGCGGCCGGCGCGGCCGCGCCGCGGTTACGGCCCCGCAACCGCGTCGTGGGCGGCTGAGGCGCTTTGCCTGGCCAGCTCCGGCCCGGACGGCAACGCGGCCAACACCGGCCACGGCGCGGCGGCCGGGGCCGAGAGCCCGAGGTCACGTTCCGCCTCGTCGTCGTGAATCGCGAACCGCACCCCGGTGTCGATGACGAGGTATCGCGCGCCGCCCCGGCCCTCCCCGCGCACGTAGGCGCTCCGGCCGGGTGGCAAATACACCGCGTCCAGCGCGGGACCGCGGCCGTCGGCTCGCGCCAGGCCCACCGGCGCTCGTCCGGACGGCACCGGCACGCCGGTCCCGTGCAGGAACGCGAGGTCGGGATGCCCCGTCGGCACCGGCCGCCACCCGACGCACACCGTGCCGGCACCGTCGGTCAGGGTGGGCGCCCGGTCCGGGTAACCGGCCACCGGCAGGGTGTCGACGACTCCGGCGGCCCGGATCACGTCCGGGGCCACCGCGACCGCATCGGTGGTGCCCTGTGAGTTGCGGAAGCGCAGCAGGTCCGCCGCCACCTGCCCGATGCGCTGGACGCCCGAGGCCAGCACGGCGTAATACTGCTCACCGCCGCCGCGCCCGATGCGCAGCACAGCGCCGACGGCGAACCCCGGCAGCCCGGCCGCCGGGCCGCCGGCGCCCGGGATGCGCGGGACGCTGATCGCGGGCGCCTCGGGCACCGCGTTCAGCAACGACCGCGAGACGAGCCGCGGGCTGCGGCCCTCCAGCCTGAGCGCCCGCAGCACCGCGGCGTCGGCGAGGTCCACCACCGCTCGCTGGCCGTTGTAGAGCAGGTATGCCGGCGAACCAGCGGGGGGTGCGACCAGCATGGCCTGGTCGGCCGCCACGCGCGCGAACGCCGGCACGTCGGCGGGCCCGACGACGACCGTCGTGGCGCCGGTGGCGTCGGTGTCGCAGATCGTCCACGCGGACTGGTCAGGCGGCAGCGGCTTGCCGAGCAGCTGCGGGGCGCCCGGAATGCCCAGCAGCGGACCGCGTTTGGTGCGGCTCAAATCGGACTCACGCACCGGTCGCGGGCTGTCGGCCGCCCCGACGATCAACCGCGCCGAGGCCAGGTTCAGTGCCGGGTGCCAGATATCGCCCACGCGCACGTACAGCGCGCCGGACGGCTGGACCATCGCGATCCGGGTGTGCTCGAGGTCCGCGCGGGGCCGCAGCAAACCCAGCACCGCGCACCCGGCCACGGCGACGGCCGCCAGGACACAGCCGGCCGTGAGCGACGCCGAGTGCGCGCGCAGTGGTTCGTCGACCGTGTTGATGTCGCGGTCCAGCAACGCGCATTCCAGGCGGCGCAGCAGAAATCTGCGACCGCCGGCGGGCAGCCGGCCGGTCGGCGAGTTTTCTCCGCCGCGCTGGTTGCCGGTAATATTTCGGCGTGTCTTCCCACCGCATCGTCCGCTGGGTAGGCCCCGGGGTTTCTGCACTGGTCAGCGCCGCGGGCCTGCTGTTCGCGCCGTCTATCGCGTCCATCGCGTCCATGGCCCCGGTTGCCGCCGCCGATGACTGCCCGAACGTCGAGGTCATCTTCGCCCGCGGCACCAACGAGCCCCCCGGCATGGGCCGCGTCGGCGACGCCTTCGTCGACGCGCTGCGCCAGCAGACCCCGGGACTGACCTACGACACCTACGGGGTGAACTACGCCGCCAGCAAGCTGCAGCTGCACGGCGGTGACGGCGCCAACGACACCATCAACCGCGTCAAGCAGGCGGTCGCCAAGTGCCCGAACACCCAGATCGTGCTGGGCGGCTACTCGCAGGGCGCCTCGGTGATGGACATCGTGGCCGGCGTCCCGATCGGCGGCATCAACTGGGGCAACTCGCTGCCGCCCGAATACGCCAAGAACATCACCGCCGTCGCCACCTTCGGCGACGTGGCCGACCGCGCCGGCGGCACGCTGCCCACCCGGAGCGCGCTGCTCGGGTCCAAGGCGATCGACCTGTGCAACCCCACCGACCCGATCTGCCACGCCGGGCCGGGCAACGAGTGGAGCGGTCACACCGAGGGCTACGTGCCCGCCTACACCGACCAGGCGGCGGCGTTCGTGGCGTCGCGGCTGCTGGCGGGCGCGGGCCAGCAGGTGCCCGGCTCGGGGCCCCAATACGGGCCCCAGTACGGGCCCCAGTACGGGCCGCAGACGCCGGGGTACGGCCCGCAGACGCCGGGATCGGGCCCGTCGGTGCCCGCGCCGAACGACCCGAACACGCCGGTCGCCCCCAACGCCCCGATCCCGCAAGCACCGCTTGTCTGAATCGTTACCGACGCTTGACAATTGCGCCCGTAACATCGTTGTGTGAGGCTCATCCGCCTGGTGCTGGCCGCCGCATTTTTTGCGGCGGTCGTCTTTTGGTTGGCCCCGCAATGGTTGCCGCGGGCGGCGGCGGCCTGCCCCGACGTCGAGGTGGTGTTCGCCCGCGGCACCGACGAGCCGCCCGGTGTCGGAAAGGTGGGCCAGGCCTTCATCAGCTCGCTGCGCGCAAAGACCCGCAAAAGCGTTGGCGCGTACGGGGTTAACTACCCGGCGAACAAGGACTTCTTGGCCGCCGCCGACGGCGCGAACGACGCCAGCAACCACGTGCAACAGATGGCCAACAACTGCCCGAACACCAAGGTGGTGCTCGGCGGCTACTCCCAGGGCGCCGCCGTCGTCGACATCGTCACCGCCGCACCGGTTTCCGCGCTCGGCTTTCGCCAGCCGCTGCCCGCCGGGGCCGCCGACCACGTCGCGGCCGTCGCCCTGTTCGGCAATCCGTCCGCGCGCGCCGGCGGGCTGATGAGCGCGCTAACCCCAAACTTCGACGGCAAGACCATCGACCTGTGCAACCCCGGCGACCCGATCTGCTCGAACGGCAACCAGTGGAAGGCGCACTTAGGCTACGTGCCCGGCCTGACGAACCAGGCCGCCGGTTTCGTCGCCGCCAAGGTCTAGCGTCGCCGCGATCGCCACTAGTCCCGCGTGCGCAGGTCCCTGGTGATCAGCGTGCGCGCGGCCAGCTGGTCGTCGGGCGGGTAGTCCACGCCGATCAGCGTCAGGCCGTGCGCCGGCGCGGCGGCGAAGTCGCTGGATCTGTCCGTGGCCGAAAGCAACTCGCGGCACCACGAGGCCGGGCGCCGGTGCTCGCCGACGGCCAGCAGCGCCCCGACCAGCGAGCGGACCATCGACCAGCAGAACGCGTCGGCGCTGACGTGCGCGGTGATCAGATCGCCCTCGCGCGACCAGTCGAACCGCTGCAGGTCGCGGATGGTGGTGGCGCCCTCGCGCTGGCGGCAGAACGCCGCAAAGTCGTGCAGCCCCAACAAGTCTCGAGACGCGGCGGCCATCGCGTCGACGTCCAGCACCCGCGGCCACGCGGTGACGTAGCGCGCCAGCTGCGGCTGCACGCCGTAGGGGGCCGTCGACAGCCGGTAGCTGTAGTGGCGGCGCAGCGCCGAGAACCGCGCGTCGAAACCCGCAGGGGCGCGGGCGATTTCGAGCACCCGGACGTCGGGGGGCAGGAATCGGCCCAGGCGGCGCACCAGCGGCAGGAACTCGGGTTCACCCGCCCGCGGCGCGCGCGGGTAGGCGTTGGGCAGGGCGTCGCCCGGCACGTCGACATGGGCCACCTGGCCGGTGGCGTGCACGCCGGCATCGGTGCGCCCGGCCGCGCGCGGCCGCACCGGGGTGCGGAAGACCGTCGTCAGCGCCTCACCGAGGACGCCGGCGACGGTCCGCTGCCCGGCCTGGTCCGCCCAGCCCGCGAAATCCGTTCCGTCGTAAGCGACGTCGAGCCGCAGCCGGACGGTCTCGTTAACTCTCGTCAGCCTCGTCAGCCGCGTCGGCCTCGGCCTCGGCCCTGGCCTTGATGGCCTTGTCGTGCTCCTCCTCGGCCTTGGCCTCGGCGTCGGTAGCCGGTTCCGGAGCCTCCTCGACCGCCGGCTGCGGCGCCGCCGCTTGCACCTCGGGGGCCTCGGGGGCGGCCTTCTTCGACGCCTTGACCCGGCGCGCCCGGTCGGCCTCCGAGGTCACCGTCTTCTCCCGCACCAGCTCGATCACGGCCATCGGGGCGTTGTCGCCCTTGCGCGCCTCGACCTTGATGATGCGGGTGTAGCCGCCGTTGCGGTCGGCGAAGAACGGCCCGATCTCCTCGAACAGGGCGTGCACCACGTCCTTGTCGCGGATCTTCTTGAGAACCTCTCGACGGTTGTGCAGCGTGCCCTTCTTGGCGTGCGTGATCAGCTTTTCCGCGTACGGACGCAGCGCACGGGCCTTCGGCTCGGTCGTCTTGATCCGGCCGTGCTCGAACAGCGAGGTGGCCAGGTTGGCCAGCAGGGCCTTCTGGTGCGACGACCCGCCGAGGCGAGGGCCCTTGGTGGGCTTGGGCATTGCTGACGCTCCTTAGTGTCGAGAAAGTTTAGAGCTGTTCGGTTTCCGCGTAGTCCTGGTCGTCGTAGGCGGCCTCGGTGGACCAGGTGCCGGTGGCGACGTCGTAGCCGGCGACCTCCGACGGGTCGAACGTGGGCGGGCTGTCCTTGAGCGACAGGCCCAGCTGGTGCAGCTTGACCTTCACCTCGTCGATGGACTTCTGGCCGAAGTTGCGGATGTCCAGCAGGTCGGACTCGGTGCGGCTGACCAGTTCCCCGACGGTGTGCACGCCCTCGCGCTTGAGGCAGTTGTAGGACCGCACGGTCAGGTCCAGGTCGTCGATCGGCAGGGCGAACGACGCGATGTGGTCGGCCTCGGCCGGCGACGGCCCGATCTCGATGCCCTCGGCCTCGACGTTGAGTTCGCGTGCCAGGCCGAACAATTCGACCAGCGTCTTGCCCGCCGACGCCAGCGCGTCGCGCGGCGTGATCGAGCTCTTGGTCTCGACGTCCAGGATCAGCTTGTCGAAGTCGGTGCGCTGCTCGACACGGGTGGCGTCCACCTTGTAGGTGACCTTGAGCACCGGCGAGTAGATGGAATCGACTGGGATGCGGCCGATTTCGGCGCCCGACGCCCGGTTCTGCACGGCCGGGACGTAGCCGCGGCCCCGCTCGACGACGAGCTCGACCTCGAGCTTGCCCTTGTCGTTCAGCGTCGCGATGTGCATGGACGGGTTGTGCACGGTGACGCCGGCCGGCGGCACGATGTCGCCCGCGGTGACCTCACCCGGTCCCTGCTTGCGCAGGTACATGGTGACCGGCTCGTCCTCCTCGGACGAAACCACCAGGCCCTTGAGGTTCAAGATGATGTCGGTGACGTCTTCCTTGACGCCGGGCACGGTGGTGAACTCGTGCAGCACGCCGTCGATGCGGATGCTGGTGACGGCCGCGCCGGGAATCGACGACAGCAGCGTGCGCCGCAGCGAATTGCCCAGGGTGTAACCGAATCCGGGCTCGAGCGGCTCGATGACGAACTGGGACCGGTTGTCGGTGAGGACTTCCTCCGACAGCGTGGGTCGCTGAGAGATCAGCATGGGTTTCTTCTCCTTCTCGGCACCCGCTATTTGATGCCGTTTTAAGGTTTCGAGCCGGGTGGCTCGAAAGTTCTTTACTTCGAGTAGTACTCGACGATGAGCTGCTCGGTGAGCGGCACGTCGATCTGCGCGCGATCGGGCAGCTGGTGGACCAGGATGCGCTGCCGCTCCCCCACCACCTGCAGCCAGCTCGGGATCGGGCGGTCGCCCGCGGTCTCCCGCGCGATCTGGAACGGCACGGTGTTCAGCGAGTTCTCCCGCACGTCGATGATGTCGTACTGCGACACCCGGTAGCTGGGGACGTCGACGCGCACGCCGTTGACCGTGAAGTGGCCGTGGCTGACGAGCTGGCGGGCCATCCGGCGGGTCCGCGCCAGGCCGGCGCGGTAGATCACGTTGTCCAGCCGGCTTTCCAGGATCCGCAGCAGCTCCTCACCCGTCTTGCCGGGCTGCCGCACGGCCTCTTCGTAGTAGCGGCGGAACTGCTTTTCCATCACGCCGTAGGTGAAGCGGGCCTTCTGCTTCTCCTGCAGCTGCAGCAGGTATTCGCTTTCCTTGATCCGCGCGCGGCCGTGCTGGCCGGGCGGGTAGGGACGCTTCTCGAACGCCTGGTCGCCGCCGACGAGGTCGGTGCGCAGCCGGCGCGACTTGCGGGTGACGGGTCCGGTGTAACGAGCCATGACTTTCTCCTAGACTCTTCTGCGCTTCGGCGGACGGCATCCGTTGTGCGGCTGCGGGGTGACGTCGGCGATCGCGCCCACCTCGAGTCCGGCGGCCTGCAGCGAGCGGATCGCGGTCTCCCGACCCGAGCCCGGGCCCTTGACGAACACGTCGACCTTCTTCACGCCGTGCTCCTGGGCCTTGCGGGCGGCGTTCTCCGCGGCCAGCTGGGCGGCGAACGGCGTCGACTTGCGCGAGCCCTTGAAGCCGACGTGCCCCGACGACGCCCACGCGATGACGTTGCCCTGCGGGTCGGTGATCGTCACGATCGTGTTGTTGAACGTGCTCTTGATGTGCGCGGCGCCGTG
The DNA here is from genome assembly GCF_002101785.1 of Mycobacterium palustre. Classification (GTDB taxonomy): domain Bacteria; phylum Actinomycetota; class Actinomycetes; order Mycobacteriales; family Mycobacteriaceae; genus Mycobacterium; species Mycobacterium palustre. The sequence continues at coordinate 46,822 of NZ_LQPJ01000112.1, read as the reverse complement.
CGGGATGTTCTTCTTTTCCCGCTTGCGGGTCTTGTGCTGGCCCTTCTTGGGCGCCGCAGCACCACTTGCCTTCTTCGGTGGCATCGATTACCTGGCCTTCTTCTTGCCTGCGATGGTGCGCTTGGGGCCCTTGCGGGTGCGCGCATTGGTCTTGGTTCGCTGGCCGCGCACCGGCAGGCCACGGCGGTGCCGCAGGCCCTGGTAGCAGCCGATCTCGATCTTGCGGCGGATGTCGGCCTGCACCTCGCGGCGCAGGTCACCCTCCACCTTGAGGTTGGCCTCGATGTAGTCACGCAGGTGGGTGAGCTGGTCGTCGGTCAGGTCCCTGGTGCGCAGGTCCTTGTCGATGCCGGTGGCCGCCAGAATCTCGTTCGAGCGGGTGCGGCCGATGCCGAAGATGTAGGTCAGCGCGACCTCCATCCGCTTGTCGCGCGGCAGATCGACGCCTACTAGTCGTGCCATAGGTGGCGCTTCCTCTTATCTCTGCGGAGGTCTGATCCCAGCCCGTTCCCCTCCAAACGTCGAAGTGGGGCCCGGCCTCCGTCCGGGCGTGGATGAGCCGGCCCATCTCTTCTAGATGCCAGCCGCTCACTGGTGCTGGGAGGTCTGCATTCAGTTGTTATTAGGGGACTAGCCCTGGCGCTGCTTGTGGCGCGGATCGGAGCAGATCACCATGACCCGCCCGTGCCGACGGATCACCCTGCACTTGTCACAGATTGGCTTGACGCTGGGGTTCACCTTCACGGCTGTTCGATCCTGTTCTGCTACTCGTCGGTGGTCGGTTCGGGCTGGGGTTACTTGTACCGGTACACGATGCGGCCCCGGGACAGGTCGTAGGGAGACAGCTCCACCACCACCCGGTCCTCGGGCAGGATGCGGATGTAGTGCTGCCGCATCTTGCCGCTGATGTGGGCGAGCACCTTGTGACCGTTCTCCAGCTCAATGCGGAACATCGCATTGGGCAGGGGCTCGACCACGCGGCCCTCGACCTCGATGGCACCGTCCTTCTTGGCCATACTCTTCTTCGAATCCTCGTCATTCGTTTCGTTCGCGTCAGCGCCCGGTTCGGCGCGGCGTTCACCCCGACTTAAAACGTGAGCCGGTGACGGGAAATTCCGCGATTTCCGGGAGACTGGGCACGCAAAAAGTCGGCGCGGATTCCGCACCGTTGGTCCACGATACCCGGTCATCGGCCCTGGCCAAAATCGCCGAGGGAGGAATCCGGGGCCCCTTCCCAACCTCCCGTGGGGCCGCTGACAAGCGCATACTTGACGCTGATGACCACACCCGCCGGCGGCGACACCACCCAGCCACGCAAACCCGTGATCCTGACCGTCGACGACGATCCCGCCGTCTCCCGCGCGGTGGCGCGCGACCTGCGCCGCCACTACGGCGAGGAGCACCGGATCGTGCGGGCCGAATCGGCCGGCGAGGCCCTCGACACCCTCAAGCAGCTCAAACTGCGCGGCGAGACGGTCGCGACGCTCATCGCCGACTACCGGATGCCCCAGATGACGGGCATCGAGTTCCTCGAACAGGCGATGGACCTGTACCCGACGGCGCGCCGCGTGCTGCTCACCGCCTACGCCGACACGCACGCCGCCATCGACGCCATCAACGTCGTCGACCTTGACCACTACCTGCTCAAGCCGTGGGACCCACCGGAAGAAAAGCTCTACCCCGTCATCGACGCGCTGCTGGACGCCTGGAAGCGCACGCCCGAACACGCCATCCCGCACACCAAGGTGATCGGGCACCGCTGGTCGGCGCGGTCCTGGCAGGTCCGCGACTTTTTGGCCCGCAACGGGCTCTACTACACCTGGTTCATGGCCGACGAACCCGAGGGCGAGCGGCTGCTGGCGGCCGCCGGCGAGGACGGGCTGCGGCTGCCGGTCGTCGTCACCGAGCGCGGCGACCCCCTGGTCGACCCGAGCGACGCCGAACTGGCCGCCACGCTGGGCCTGACCACCGCCCCGTCGCAGGAGTTCTACGACCTGGTCGTCATCGGCGGCGGGCCGGCGGGCCTGGCCGCGGCGGTCTACGGGGCCTCCGAGGGCCTGCGCACCGTGCTGATCGAGCGCACCGCGACCGGCGGCCAGGCCGGCCAGAGCTCGCGGATCGAGAACTACCTGGGTTTCCCCGACGGGGTCTCGGGCAGCCAGCTGGCCCAGCGGGCGCGCAAGCAGGCCGAGAAGTTCGGCGCCGAACTCATCACCGCCCGCACCGCCACCGCGCTGGAGGTCAACGGGTGCGCGCGCACCGTGCGGTTCTCCGACGGCGGCTCCATCGACGCGCACGCCGTCATCGTCGCCACCGGGGTCGCCTACCGCCAGCTGCCCGCGACCGGGTGCGACGAGCTCGTCGGCCGCGGCGTCTACTACGGGGCGGCCACCTCCATCGCGTCGGAGTGCACCGGCGAGGAGGTGTACGTGATCGGCGGGGCCAACTCCGCCGGGCAGGCCGCGATGCACCTGTCCCGCGAGGCCAAAGCGGTGACGATCGTGGTGCGCGCCCCCTCGCTGACCGCGTCGATGTCGCACTACCTGATCCAGCAGATCGAGCAGAACCCCAAGATCAGCGTGCGCACCTGCACCGAGGTGCAGTGCGCCACCGGGACCGATCACCTGGAGAAGCTGACCCTGGTCGACAACCGCACCGGCGACACCGAGGAGGTCGCCTGCGCCCGGATGTTCGTCTTCATCGGCGCCGTCCCGCGCACCGAGTGGCTGGACGGGGTGCTGGCCCGCGACGACCACGGCTTCATCCTGGCCGGCCCCGACCTGCGCAACGTGTGCGGCTGGACCCTGGACCGCCCGCCGCACCACCTGGAGACCAGCGTGCCCGGGGTGTTCGTCGCCGGCGACGTGCGTTCCGCGTCCGCCAAGCGGGTCGCGGCCGCCGTCGGCGAAGGGTCGATGGCCGTGATGCTGGTGCACCGCTACCTGGCGAAGGCCTGACGCCCGTGACCGCCCCGGTGCCGTGCCGGCCCGACGAGCTGCGCACCCTGTTTTTGTTCGAGGCGCTCACCGACCGGCAACTCGAGATGCTGTGCGCCAGCGGGCACGTCGAGCAGTACGAGCCCGGCCCGATCTGCGTCGAGGGCGAGCCGGCGACGTGCCTGTACGTCCTGATCGAGGGCGAGCTGGTGATGTCGAAGCTCTCGGGCGGCCAGGACATCGAGACGAACCGCACCTCACAGCGCGGGGTGTACTGCGGCGCCTGGCGCGCCTTCACCGGCCAGCCGCAGCATCAGAGCTACGACGCGACCGTCTATGTCACGAAGCCGTCGCGGTTCTTCGTGCTCGACGCGCCCGCGTTCGCGCGCTTTATGAAGGATCAGTTCCCGATGGCCGTGCACCTGCTCGACGGCATGGCGGTCGGGCTCGAGCGCACCCGCCGGATCATCGCCAACCGGGAGAAGCTGCTGGCGCTGGGCCAGCTGTCCGCCGGGTTGACCCATCAGCTGAACAACCCCGCGGCGGCCACCGTCCGCGCCGCGGCCGAGCTGCGGCAGCGGGTCGCCGGCATGCGCCAGAAGCTCGCGATGCTCGCCGACGGGACCGTCACGCCCGAGGCGCTGCGGGCGCTGGTGCGGCTGCAGGAAGAGCTCGCGGTCCAGGTGGCCAAGGCGCCGTCGGCGAACATGAGCGCGATCGAGACGGCCGACTTGGAGGACGCCGTCGGCGGATGGCTGGAGGACCACGGCGTCGAGGACGGGTGGGACATCGCGCCGACCTTCGTCGAAGGGGGCGTCGACACCGACTGGCTGGAACGCATCGCCGCGGCGACCGAGGATCTCGGCTCGGCGACGTCGCTGGAGAAGGCCATCCGCTGGCTGAGCTACACCGTCGAGGGCGAGCTGCTGCTGAACCAGATCTTGGAGGCGAGCAAACGGATCTCGGCGCTGGTCGCCGACGCCAAGCAGTATTCGCAGCTGGACCGGGCCCCGTTCCAGGTCGCCGACGTCCACGAACTGCTGCGCAGCACGCTCACGATGTTCGCCGATCGCCTGGGCCCGAACGCACGAGGGGGCGCCGCCATCCAGGTGGTCAAGGAACTCGACAAGTCCCTTCCCCAAATCCCTTGTTACCCAGGCGATCTCAACCAGGTGTTCACGAACATCATCGACAATGCGATCGCCGCGATGCGCGACGAAGGCGGCACCCTGACCATCCGCACCCGCCGAGAAGGCGAGAAGATGGCCCGCATCGAGATCTGCGACACCGGCCCCGGCGTGCCCGACGAGGTTCGCGAGCGGATCTTCGAGCCGTTCTTCACCACCAAGCCGGTCGGGGAAGGCACCGGCCTCGGCCTGGATCTGGCCTGGAACATCGTCGTCAAGAAGCACCGCGGGGACCTGCGGGTGCAATCCGTTCCCGGCGACACGCGGTTCATCGTGCTGCTCCCGCTCGAGGTCCCGGCCGCCGCTGACAGCACGGAATAGGGGCCCGGTTCCGCGGGTTGACAACGACCATGACCGATGCAGCCAAACCCAACCTCGGCCGGTTCGGATCGTTCGGACGCGGCGTGACCCCCCAGCAGGCCAAAGAGATCGAGTCCCTGGGCTACGGGGCCGTCTGGGTGGGCGGCTCGCCGCCCGCGGAGCTGGCGTGGGTCGAGCCCATCCTCGAGGCGACGACGACGCTGCAGGTGGCGACCGGGATCGTCAACATCTGGACCGCGGCCGCCAAGCCGGTCGCCGAGTCCTTCCACCGCATCGACAACGCCTACCCCGGGCGCTTCCTGCTGGGCATCGGCGTCGGGCACCCCGAAGCCCACGCCGAGTACCGTAAGCCCTACGACGCGCTCGTGGAGTACCTGAAACAGCTCGACGAGTACGGCGTGCCCGCCCACCGGCGCGTGGTGGCGGCGCTGGGCCCGCGGGTGCTGAAGCTGTCCGCGGAGCGGGCCGCCGGCGCGCACCCCTACCTGACCACCCCGGAGCACACCGCGCGGGCGCGCGAGCTGATCGGCCCGTCGGCGTTTTTGGCGCCCGAGCACAAGGCGGTGCTGACCACCGATCCCGAGCAGGCCCGCGCGGTCGGCCGCAGGGCGCTCGACATCTACTTCAACCTGGCCAACTACCGCAACAACTGGAAGCGGCTGGGCTTTTCCGACGACGAGGTCACCCGGCCGGGCAGCGACCGCCTGGTCGACTCCGTCGTCGCCTACGGCACCCCGGACCAAATCGCGGCGCGGCTCAAGGAGCACCTCGACGCCGGCGCCGACCACGTCCCCGTGCAGGTCCTCACCAGAGATGAAAACCTTGTCTCGGCGCTGGCCGAATTGGCCGGGCCGCTCGGGCTGACCCAGCCCTGAGCCGACACGCGTCTTCGAGGGGGATCCAGATGACCGCCGCAGCCGGCCTGAAACCGGACCTGGGCCGCTTCGGCGTATTCCTCGCCACCCGCTCGATCACACCGGAGCTGGCCACGCGGATCGAATCGCTCGGATACGGCGCGGTCTGGGTCGGCGGTTCGCCGGACGCGGACCTGGCGTGGGTCGACCCGGCCCTCGAACAGACCACGTCGCTGCAGCTGGCCACGGGGATCGTCAACATCTGGTCCGCGCCGGCGCCGACGGTCGCCGAGTCCTACGAGCGCATCGAAAACGCTTTCCCCGGACGGTTTTTGCTCGGCATCGGGACCGGCCACCCCGAGCACACCCAGGAGTACGTCAAGCCCTACGACGCGCTGGTGGCCTACCTGGACGCGCTCGACGCGGCGATGGTGCCGACCAGCCGCCGGGTGCTAGCGGCGCTGGGCCCGCGGGTGTTGCGGCTGGCGGCGCAGCGCAGCGCCGGCGCCCACCCGTACCTGACGACGCCCGAGCACACCGCCAAGGCCCGCGAGCAGCTGGGCGGGTCGGTGTTTTTGGCACCGGAACACAAGGCGGTGCTGAGCACCGACACCGGACAGGCCCGCTCGATCGGCCGCCGGACCGTCGACCGTTACCTGAGCCTGGGCAACTACGTGAACAACTGGCTGCGGCTGGGCTTCACCCAGGACGACGTCGCCAAGCCCGGCAGCGACCGGCTGATCGACGCCGTGGTGGCCTACGGCACCCCCGGGGCCGTCGCCGACCGCCTCAACGAGCATTGCGAAGCCGGCGCCGACCACGTGGCGATCCAGGTGCTGGGCAGCGCGAACGACGACGAGTTGGTGAGCGCGCTGGGCGAGCTGGCCGGGCCATTAGGGCTAACTCCCCCAAGCTGACGACCGCGCTCGGCTAGGGTTTGGGCCATGCGATTGCTGGTCACCGGCGGCGCCGGTTTCATCGGCGCTAACTTCGTGCACAGCACGGTGCGCGAGCACCCCGATGATGCCGTGACGGTGCTCGACGCGTTCACCTATGCCGGGCGGCGCGAGTCGCTTGCCGACGTCGAAGACGCCATCAGGCTGGTGGAGGGCGACATCACCGACGCGCCGCTGGTCGACACCCTGGTCGCCGAGGCCGACGCGGTCGTGCATTTCGCCGCCGAAAGCCACGTGGACAACGCCCTGGACGACCCCGAGCCGTTCCTGCACACCAACGTGATCGGCACGTACACCATCCTGGAGGCGGTCCGGCGCTACGGTGTGCGGCTGCACCACATCTCCACCGACGAGGTCTACGGCGACCTGGAGCTCGACGACCCGCAGCGGTTCACCGAGTCGACGCCCTACAACCCGTCGAGCCCCTACTCGGGGACCAAGGCCAGCGCCGACATGCTGGTCCGCGCTTGGGTGCGGTCCTACGGCGTGCGCGCCACGATCTCCAACTGCTCCAACAACTACGGGCCGTATCAGCACATCGAGAAGTTCATTCCGCGCCAGATCACCAACGTGCTCACCGGCCGGCGACCCAAGCTGTACGGCCGCGGCGCCAACGTCCGCGACTGGATTCACGTCGAGGACCACAACAGCGCGGTCCGGTTGATCCTCGAAAAAGGCCGCATCGGCCAGACCTATTTGATCGGCGCCCAGGGTGAGCGCGACAACCTCAGCGTGCTGCGCACCCTGCTGAAGATGATGGGCCGCGACCCCGACGATTTCGACCGGGTCCCCGACCGCGCGGGCCACGACCTGCGCTACGCCATCGACCCGTCGCTGCTGTGCAACGAATTGTCCTGGGCGCCAAAGCACACCGACTTCGAAGAGGGGTTGCGGTCCACCATCGACTGGTATTGCGCCAACGAATCATGGTGGCGGCCGTTGAAGGACGCGGCCGAGGCCCGTTACGCCGAACGTGGGCGGTGAGATGGAGGTTCGCGAGCTGAAGGTCCCCGGCGCCTGGGAGATCACCCCGAAGATCCACGGCGATTCGCGCGGCTTGTTTTTCGAGTGGCTCACCGACCGCGGGTTCACCGGGTTCGCCGGCCATCGGCTGGACGTGCGCCAGGCCAACTGCTCGGTCTCGGCGGCCGGCGTGCTGCGCGGTATCCACTTCGCGCAGCTGCCCCCCAGCCAGGCCAAATACGTGACCTGCGTTTCCGGCGCGGTCTTCGACGTGGTCGTCGACATCCGGGTCGGCTCACCGACTTTCGGCCAGTGGGACTCGGTTTTGCTCGACGACTCGCAGCGCAAAACGATCTACATCTCCGAGGGCCTCGGTCACGGTTTCCTTGCGCTGCAAGACAATTCCACGGTGATGTACCTGTGCTCGGCGGAATACAACCCGCAGCGCGAGCACACGATCTGCGCGACGGATCCCGCGTTGGCCATCGACTGGCCGCTGGTCGGCGGCGCCGCACCCAGCCTGTCCGACCGTGACGCCGCCGCACCGAGCCTCGCCGAGGTGCGCGCCTCGGGCCTGCTGCCCAGCTGGGAAGAGGCGCAGCGCTTCGTCGGCGATATGCGTCAAACGTGAGTTGATCCTTTGGTCCCGGTGACTCGCCCAAACAAGGCACCGGTTTTGCATTTGCCGCGAATGCGTCTTGAAAACGTGCAATTCCATTTTTGCCGATCGCTACTATCCGATTTGTCGCGATCGGGATGCGACGTCGTTATCGGGGCTACGCCTGGGGGCTCGTATGTCGTTTGTGATCGCGATTCCGGAATCGGTGACCGAAGCGGCAACAAATTTAAAGAGCGTTGCCTCGGCGATCACCGCGGCGCACGCGGCGGCAGCGGGCCCCACGACGGGGGTGCTGGCCGCCGCCGGTGACGAGGTTTCGGCGGCGATCGCGGCGCTCTTTTCCCAGCACGCCTCGAATTATCAGACGCTGGGCGCCCAGGCCGCCGCGTTCCACACCCAGTTGGTGCGGGCCCTCGACGCCAGCGCCGGCGCCTATGCCGCCACCGAGGCCGCCAACGCGAACCCGCTGCAAACCCTCCAGCAGGGCATCCTCGAGCTGATCAATGCCCCGACCAACTCGGTGCTGGGGCGTCCGCTCATCGGCAACGGCGCCAACGGCACCACCAATGCGCACGGGGTGGGGACGGCCGGTGGGCCGGGTGGGCTTTTGTACGGCAACGGCGGAAACGGCGGAAACAGCACCGCCGTCGGGGCGCGCGGGGGCGCCGGCGGACCCGCGGGGTTGATCGGCAACGGCGGAAACGGCGGCACCGGTGGCCCCGCGGCACTCGGCGGCGCCGGCGGCCGCGGCGGCCTGTTGGCCGGCGCGGCGGGGGCCCCGGGCGCTCCCGGCCTGGCCACCGTCCCGATCACGCTGTCGAACAACGACATCATGGCGAACATCTCGGTGGGCGGCGGACCGACGGTGTCCGCCATCGTCGACACCGGATCCCGCGGTCTCATCCTGCCGTCCCAAGACGTCAACCTGGCGACGCTCGGCGCGCCCCTCAAGACCGGGCTGACCATCACCTACGGCGAACCCGGGAATACGTTGACCGAGACCTACAACACTTACCGGGCGACGGTGAACTTCGGGAACGGAATCGTCACCCAGCCCACCACCATTGGCGTGGTTACGTCCGCAACCCAAACCGTCGACTTCATCTTCACAAATCCGTATCCGACGTCGAACCTCCCGGCCGTCTTGGGCGTCGGGGTCAATCCCGGGGGCGGACCGCTCAGCAGCAGTCCCGTGACGGCTTTGCCGGGCACTTTCGGTCAGGGCGTGCTGATCGACGAGCCCGCGGGCGTCATGCAATTCGGCACCAACCCGCTGACGCCCATCGCCTCCGTCACCGGAGCGCCGTCGGCGACGTTGGACGTGCGTTTCAACAACGGCGCTTTGCATTCGACTTCGGGTGCATTCATCGATTCGGGGGGCCTGCAAGGATCCGTGCCGGACAACATCGGCGCCCAGAATTCCAACGGATACCTGCCGTCGGGCACCAAGGTGTCCGTCTACACCCCCGACGGAAAGACGTTGCTGTACACCACGACGGTCGGTGCAAACCAGATTCCAATCGTGCCCAGCCTCCTCGGGGGCAACTTCAACACCGGAATCGCTCCCTTCCTGCAACATCCGATCTACCTCTCGTACAGCCCGAGCGGCACCGGGACCACCGTTTTCGACGCCTGAGCCGACGCGACGACGGCGACCGCCCACAGCACCACCGTCAACGCTTCGGTGGCGACGCTGATCGCCGCGAAGGGTGACGGGTCCCATCCGGTCTCGGAGAAGCCGAACAGCCCGACGGTCCGCGACAGCACGAACGCCGCCAGGGAGCCGCCCGCCGTCGCGGCCGCGGCCCAGTCCAGCCACCGCGGACCACCGCCGATGATCAGCACCGCCAACGCGAGCGACACGCTGACCTGGATCAGGAACGCCTGCCCGATCATCGGAATGTGTCGGTAGCCGTGGACATAAAGGTAGGCGTGGCTGGCCGCGCTCACGGCGAGGGCGAGGGCCAGGGCGAGCCGAAGAACGAATCTCATTGCAGCTTAATCTCCTTCAGCGCCAGCGCGGTCTGCCCTTTGGTGTAGCCGACCTCGCGCACGCCCAGGGCGTCACCGAGCTTTCCGGCCGGCAGCGTGACCGGCTTGGGCGCGGGACCGTCGCCGGGCTGCGGTAACGGATAGGCGGTCGTCGTTCCGCTGTAGAAGTGGACGTTGCCCTCGGTCTTGGAAAACAGTTGGTGCACATGCCCGTTGAGGCAGGTGACCGACGAGAAGCGGCTCAAATAGCTCAGCGCCTGGGTGGCGTCGTCGGTACCCCAACCCCAGTCCGGGTACATCGCGAACAGCGGGATGTGGCTGAACACGACGATCGGGGTGTCACTCGACAAACCCGCGACGTCTTTTCGCACGAAGTCCAGCTGGTCGCTGCCCAGGTGCCCGAGCTTTTTGAGGTTCAAGGTGTTCACCAGCGCGATCACGTGCACGCCGGCGATGTCGAAGCTGTACCACCCGTCGCCGCGGGTGCCCGCGCCGAAGGCGCTGCGGTACTTTTGCCCCGCGTCGTCGACCGAGTCGTGTTCGCCCGGCACCGTGAAGACGTGCGGGGTGTTCAGCTGGGTCATCATCTGCTTGACCTGGTCGAACTGTTCCGGGGTCGACAGGTGGGTGAGGTCGCCGGTGTGGATGACGAAATCCGGTGTGTAGCCGAGGTTGTTGACGCGATCGATGGCGTGGTTGAAGGTGTCGGCGACGTTGGGGTTGGCTGCGCCGGTGAACCCGATGTGGCTGTCGCTGACCTGGGCGAACCGCAGGGCGGGCCGGGTCGCGGCATGGGCGGCCGTAGCCGAACCGGCGACGTGGGAGATCACCTCGCCGCCGGCCACGGCGATGCCGACGGCCGCCCCGAACCACGCGGTGTGGCGGATGAGCTGGCGGCGGTTCATGGTGCGCGGGTCGTGTTCGGTCATGGGGTCACCACCACGGTGCCGTGCATGGACGGGTGGATCGAGCAGACGTAGTCGAACTTCCCCGCGGTCGCAAAGGTGTGGGAATACGTTGCCCCGGTGCCCATCCCGGGCGAGTGGAACGATCCGTCGGTGGCGGCCACCGTGTGTGGCTCTTCGTCGCGGTTGGTCCAGGTGACGGTGCCGCCGGCGCGGACCGTCAGCGTCGCGGGGGCGAAGGCGAAGTTGTCGATGGTGACCGCGTCGCCGGCGGCCGCAACGGGCGCGTCGGTCGCCGAGGTGGGACCCGCCGGCGCACCGGACATTCCGGGCATCGCCGGCATCGTCACCGACTGCGGCGGCTGCGGTGCCGCCTGCCGCGAGCTCGAGCATCCGGCCAGCAACAGCGCGGCGGCGGCAATTGCGGCAACCGAGGCAACCGAGCCCAGGTGTTTTTCGCGAAGCATGGTGGTCATGCCAAGAGATAGGGCGGTGGGTTACACCGCGTGAAAGGCCTCTAGGCCGGTTGGTCGCGGCGCGGCGGGGCCAACACCTCGATGACCCCGTTGACCTCGCGGACCATCAGCGCGGGCAAGGGTTTCGGCGCGATCGGCAGTTGATGGGTGCGCACCTGCCCGGTCGGCGAGAACGACGTCGTGTGGCACGGGCAGCGCAGCGTGTCGGCCGGCGCGTCGAACCACAGCCGGCAGCCCTGGTGGGTGCAGACCCCCGACACGGCCTCGACCTTGCCGTCGGCCCGGCGGACGAAGCCGGTGACCGACCCCAGGTCGAATGGATGCATCGCGCCGTCGGGCACGTCCGAGCTGGCCGCGACGCGCTGCCAGCTTCCGTCGTTGGGCGTGAGCTCTCCGGCCACCGCGGGGTTTTCGGCGGGGACGCCGACCACCGCCCGGTCGACGGTGACCGCGGCGGCCGCGGCGACCGCGGCGGCCGACGTGCCGACGATGACCTGGCGGCGCGTCGTGTTCGGCTTCGCCGGCGCGTCGGGCGGCGCGCCGGTCATCTGCTCGGCGAGCCGGCGGTGCAGGTCGGTGAGGAACTCCTGGCTCGGCGCGTCGCCATCCTGGCGGGCGGCCCGCAGCTCGATCGCCGTGCGGATCTGCGCCGCCTCGAAGTCGTCGGGCGCAAACGGCCTGGGGCGGCGGCCCCGCAGCAAGTCATCGACGTAGCGGCGCAGTCCTCGCGCGTTCATGAGTGGCCTCCATCGTTGACCTGTGCCGCCAGCCGCAGGGCGCGGTGTTGCAGCACTTTGGCGTTCGCGACGCTGATCCCCAGCTGGGTGGCGGCCTCCTTGATCGAATCTCCTTGCAGGAAACGCATTTCCAGAATCCGGCGATACCGGTCCGGCAGGCTGTCGAGAACCTTCGCGACGCGCTGGGGCGCGGTGCTGATCGCCTCCTCGCTGCCGGGCGGTTCTTCGATGTCGTCGATCGAGGTTATCTCCCGGCCCATCGTCTCGCGCCAGTGCGCGGCCAACACCGTGCGCGCGGTGGCCCGCAGGTAGGCGCGGACCTCGCCCACGCTCGCGGACAGGCGCAGCGGCCGCAGCGCGGCGAGGAAGACCTCGGCTGTGAGGTCCTCGGCGTCGGCCCGGTTGCCGACGCGCGCGAACAGCGTGCGGTACAACCAGGCCGCGTTGTCGAAGTACACGGCCTCCCAGTCGGGATAGCCGTCGTGCTGGCCACTGTCGGGCACCGCGCGCAGCGGGCGCGGGCCGACGGGCTCTTGGTGTGCGGCCACGTGCCTCCTTCACCGATCAATATCGGCCGGGGTTACACGCGGTCTCGCGCGCCATCAGCTCGTCCAGCTTGGCGGCGCCGGCCGACAGCGCCGAGCGGGCCATGCCCAGGATCCGGTCCAGCACCCGCGGTTTTTGGGCCGATGCCGGGGCGAGCAGGCCCGCATGTGGGTGGCGTCGACGAGGCGACGCGTCACGGCGACCGCGCACTGGGTCCCGGCGAGCGTCACAAACCGGCCGTCGCCGCGGTATTCGCTCATCGGAAAGTAGGAGACCCGCCCCGTCGGCAAAAGCTTTTGCCGCATGACGTGGTCGTAGTACGCGCACACCTCGCGGCGTTCGACCACCACCACGCGGGCGTCCGTTTCGGATGCCAGCGTGTCGATGAACGCCATGCCCATGGCGCCCGCGCCGACAACCAGGTAGTCGGCCTCGACGGTGCGCATACCGGGTAAAGGCTAGCCTTTCGGCCTCGGTATGTACGGCGGAAATCCCTCCGTGGTCCACCCCACCGGCTGATTCCGCCACGCTTGCGGCAACTCCGGCAGCGTGAAATCGCTCTGATCAACCGAACACCCAACGGTGCGGCCGATATCCAGCGCCACGTCGGCCGATTTGCTCAGCTCGATCCCGGTGCCCATCGGCATGATGTGAATGACGCAGTCGCCCGCCACGGCTCGCACCGCGCCCTCATACGCGGCTCGCAGCGTTGGTACGACGATCCGGTCAGCCGCCACAGGTGGCCGGACGCTTTCGGCCAGCAACGTTTCGCGGGCGCGTGCCGCGTCGACGCCAAGACCCTCTTCTGACACGCAGAAACGCTGAACAGCGCGGTGAAGCGCGACGAGTCACCCACCTTGCCACGCGGGCCCCAAGTTACTAGGATATGCAAGTATTCGCGCGTAGCCGACATTCGAGGACACCATGACCACTCAGATCCCGCACTTCATCGATGGGAAGCGCACCGCCGGCCAGTCCACCCGCACCGCCGACGTCTTCAACCCCAGCACCGGGCAGGTGCAGGCGCAGGTCGTCATGGCCGGCCAGGCCGACGTCGACGCCGCGGTGGCCTCCGCGGTCGAGGCCCAAAAGGGTTGGGCCGCTTGGAATCCGCAGCGCCGGGCCCGCGTGATGATGCGGTTCATCGAGCTGGTCAACAAACACAGCGACGAACTCGCCGAGCTGTTGTCCCTCGAGCACGGCAAGACGGTCGCCGACTCGCGCGGCGACATCCAGCGCGGCATCGAGGTGATCGAGTTCTGCATCGGCATCCCGCACCTGCTCAAGGGCGAGTACAGCGAGGGCGCCGGTCCGGGCATCGACGTCTACTCGCTGCGCCAGCCGCTGGGCGTGGTCGCGGGCATCACCCCGTTCAACTTCCCCGCGATGATCCCGCTGTGGAAGGCCGGGCCCGCCATCGCCTGCGGAAACGCCTTCGTGCTCAAGCCTTCTGAGCGTGACCCGTCGGTGCCGGTGCGCCTGGCCGAGCTGTTCTTGGAGGCCGGCCTGCCGCCGGGCGTCTTCCAGGTGGTGCAGGGCGACAAGGAGGCCGTCGACGCCATCCTGCACCACCGGGACATCCAGGCGGTCGGCTTCGTCGGCAGTTCCGACATCGCCCAGTACATCTACGCGACGGCCGCGGCGAACGGCAAGCGGTCGCAGTGCTTCGGCGGCGCCAAGAACCACATGATCGTCATGCCCGACGCCGACCTCGACCAGGCCGTCGACGCGCTGATCGGCGCCGGCTACGGCAGCGCCGGGGAGCGCTGCATGGCGATCAGCGTCGCGGTGCCCGTGGGCGAACAGACCGCGGAACGGTTGCGCGCCAGGCTGATCGAACGGATCAACAACCTGCGCGTCGGGCACAGTCTGGACCCCAAGGCCGACTACGGGCCGCTGGTCACCGAGGCCGCCGTGGCGCGGGTCCGCGACTACATCGGCCAGGGCGTGGACGCGGGCGCCGAGATCGTCATCGACGGCCGCGAACGGACCAGCGACGACCTCACGTTCGGTGACGCCAACCTCGAGGGCGGGTTCTTCATCGGCCCCACCCTGTTCGACCGCGTCACCCCCGACATGTCGATCTACACCGACGAGATTTTCGGCCCGGTGCTGTGCATGGTGCGCGCGCACGACTACGAGGAGGCCCTGCGGCTGCCCTCGGAGCACGAGTACGGCAACGGCGTGGCGGTCTTCACCCGCGACGGCGACACCGCCCGCGACTTCGTGTCCCGGGTGCAGGTGGGCATGGTCGGCGTCAACGTGCCGATCCCGGTTCCGGTGGCCTACCACACCTTCGGCGGCTGGAAGCGCTCCGGCTTCGGCGACCTCAACCAGCACGGCCCCTCGTCGATCATCTTCTACACCAAGACCAAGACGGTGACGTCGCGGTGGCCGTCGGGCATCAAAGACGGTGCCGAATTCGTCATCCCGACAATGAATTAAATGCCGATGTTCACCCTCAACGACGACGAACGCGTCATCACCGAGACCGCGGCATCGTTCGCCGCCAAACGCATCGCCCCGCACGCCCTGGAATGGGATGCCACCAAACACTTCCCGACGGACGTGTTGCGCGAGGCCGCCGCGCTCGGCATGGCGGCCATCTACTGTCGCGACGACGTCGGCGGCAGCGGGCTGCGCCGGCTCGACGGGGTCCGCATCTTCGAGCAGTTGGCCATCGCCGACCCCGTCACCGCCGCCTTCCTGTCCATCCACAACATGTGCGCCTGGATGATCGACGCGTTCGGCACCCCGGAGCAACGCAAGGCCTGGGTGCCGCGGTTGGCCGCGATGGACCTCATCGCCAGCTACTGCCTCACCGAGCCCGGCGCCGGATCGGACGCCAGCGCGCTGTGCACGCGCGCCGTCAAACACGGTGGCGACTATGTGCTCGACGGCGTCAAGCAGTTCATCTCCGGCGCGGGAGCGTCGGACGTGTACGTGGTGATGGCGAGGACCGGCGGTGAGGGCCCGCGCGGGATCTCCGCCTTCGTCGTCGAAAAGGGCACCGCGGGGCTGAGTTTCGGCGCGCCCGAGGAGAAGATGGGTTGGCACGCCCAACCCACCGCCCAGGTGATCCTGGACGGGGTGCGGGTGCCCGCCGACGCGATGATCGGCGGCACCGACGGCGAGGGCGCCGGCTTCGGCATCGCGATGAAGGGGCTCAACGGCGGCCGGCTCAACATCGCGGCGTGCTCACTGGGCGGCGCGCAGGCCGCCTTCGACAAGGCGGGTGCCTACGTGCGCGACCGGGAGGCGTTCGGCGCCGCGCTGCTCGACGAGCCGACCGTCCGGTTCGCCTTGGCCGACATGGCGACCGGGCTTCAGACATCGCGAATGATGTTGTGGCGCGCGGCAAGCGCGCTGGACGCCGACGACCCCGACAAGGTGGAGCTGTGCGCGATGGCCAAGCGCTACGTCAGCGACACCTGTTTCGACGTCGCCGACAAGGCGCTGCAACTGCACGGCGGCTACGGCTATCTGCGCGAGTACGGTCTGGAGAAGATCGTGCGCGATCTGCGCGTGCACCGGATCCTGGAAGGGACCAACGAAATCATGCGGGTGGTCATCGGCCGTGCCGAGGCGGGCCGGTTCCGCAAAACCGCTTAGAAAGGCAGCCATGACAGAGCTTCCCAGCGTCGCGTTTTTGGGTCTGGGCAACATGGGCGCGCCCATGTCGGCCAACCTTATCGAGGCGGGCTATAAGGTGCGGGGGTTCGATCCGGCGTCCGTGGCCGCCGCCGCCGCGACCGCCCACGGCGTCGCGGTCTTCGACACCCCCGTCGACGCGGTTGAGGACGCTGACGTGGTGATCACCATGCTGCCCAACGGCGACGTGGTCAAGCGCTGCTACGCCGAGATCCTGCCCGCCGCGCGGGCCGGCGCGCTGTTCATCGACAGCTCGACGATCTCGGTCAACGACGCCCGCGAGGTGCATTCGCTGGCCGAGTCGCACGGGGTTTCGCAGCTGGACGCGCCGGTGTCCGGCGGGGTCAAGGGCGCGGTCGCCGGGACGCTGGCCTTCATGGTCGGCGGCGACGAATCTGCGCTGCAGCGCGCGCGGCCGGTGCTGGAACCGATGGCGGGCAAGGTGATTCACTGCGGCGCGGCCGGGGCGGGGCAGGCCGCCAAGGTGTGCAACAACATGGTGCTGGCGGTGCAGCAGATCGTGATCGGCGAGGCGTTCGTGCTGGCCGAGAAGCTGGGGCTGTCGGCGCAGTCGCTGTTCGACGTCATCACCGGCGCGACGGGCAATTGCTGGGCCGTGCACACCAACTGCCCGGTGCCCGGTCCGGTGCCGACGTCTCCGGCCAACAACGACTTCAAGCCGGGATTCGCCACCGCGCTGATGAACAAGGACCTGGGCCTGGCGATGGATGCCGTCGCGTCGACCGGTTCGTCGGCCCCGCTGGGCACCCACGCGGCCGAGATCTACGCCGGGTTCATCGCGTCCGACGCCTCCCACGCCGACAAGGACTTCAGCGCGGTCATCGAGATGCTCCGCTGAAGCACCCGCTGCTCAATCGGAGAAGTCGCCGGCGTTGCGCCGCAACGTTTCTATCGACGACACCAGGGCTTCGGACTCCCCGGCATCCATTCCGATGTCGGCGAACACCTGCTCGTTGAGCGTGACGGTGGCGTCCTCGACCGTGGAGCGACCGAGGTCGGTGATCCGCACCAGCGTGGTGCGCCCGTCGGTGGGGTGGGGCACCCGCTGCACCAGCCCGTCGGCCTCCAGCCGGCGGATGGCGTGGGTGACGCTGGTGACGTGGACCTGCAGGCGATCGGACGCCTTGGTGATGGGCAGCGCCCCGGTCCGGCTGAACGCCAGCAGGCGCAGCAGCTCGTAGCGCGAGAAGCTCAGGTCGTAGGGGCGCAGCGCGGTCTCGACGCGGGCCAGCAGGATCTGGTGCGCGCGCATCACCGACGTGACCGCAACCATGCCCTGCGACACCTCGCCCCACCCGGCGCGCTCCCAGTTTTCGCGCGCCGCGGCGATCGGATCGCGTTTGGATCGTGAGGCGCCCACGCCCTTTTCTTACCGCATCTACGGCCGAAGCGAGGTCTTTCCCATCGCCGACAGCACCGCCAGCGTCGACGCGCGGTTGCCCACGGTGATCCGTGCGCCCCCGTCCGGGTAATGGCGGACGTGCAGCCCGCTGTCGGCGAACACCTCATGCCACGCTTGGTCCCGCCCACCCCTCGAAGGCAGATACATGAAGTTCGCGTGGGCGTCGGTGGTGTAGATCCCCAGCGCGCTCAGCCGCATCCGCAGGTAGCGGCGCTCGGCGTTGATCGACTGGATCCGTTGCAGCAGTTGGTCTTCGGCCTGGTAGGACGCCGCGACCGCGAGCAGGCTGGTGAGCGCGATGCCGAACGGCAGCTGCTGGGACCACAGCGTGCGCGCCAGCTCCGGTGCCGCCAGGCCGTAGCCGATCCGCAGCCCGGCCAGGCCGTAGGCCTTCGAGAACGTCCGCACCACCACCACGTTCGGGAACTGCGCCAGCAACGTGGAAGGGTCGACCCGCAGCTCGGGGGCGGCGAATTCGATGTAGGCCTCGTCGAGCAGGACCACGGTGTCGCGCGGCACCCGGCGCAAGAACAGCAACAGATCGGCGACGGGCTCCAGCGTGCCGGTCGGGTTGTGCGGGCGGCACACCACCACCACGCGGGCGGTCGCGGCGGCGTCGGCCAGCCCGTCGAGGTCGTTGTGGCCGTCGTCGTCCAGCGGCACGGTCGAAGGCCTCAGCCGGGCCATCTGCGCGAGGATGGGATACCCGTCGAAGTTCGGCGCCGCCATCGCGATCGCGTCGCCCGGCGTCGTCAGCGCGTGCAGGGCCTGTGACACCACCCCCGTCGCGCCGGCGCCCAGCACCACGTGGTCGGCGGGCAGGCCCACGTGGTCCGCGATCAGTCCGCGCAGCCGCTCCGGCAGGAACTCCGGATACCGGTTGGCCGCGTAGATGGAGCGGATCAACGCCGACCGCACCGCGGGCAGCGGCGGAAACGGATTCTCGTTGAGCGACAAGGCGAGCGGGTCGACGGCGTTGGGAAACGCCTCGTCGATCTCGGTGGCGAAGGGGCTGGGGACGGGCTGCATCAGGCTCGCCCACCCCAGCGCACCGCCGCCGCGCCGGCGAAGTCGCCGGCGTGGGCGAAGGCCGCCATCATCACCACGTCGCCGGCGGCGAGCTGACCGTCGGCGATCGCGTGGTCCAGGTTGACCGGGATCCCGGCGCCGAACAGGTTGCCGCACTCGTCGAACGTGTCCCGGTGGCGTTCGGGCGGCAATTCCAGCGCATCGCGCCAGTTGCGCAAAAACGCGCGGTTGGGCTGGTTGGTGACCAACAGGTCGATGTCTTTGGCGGGCAAGCCGATTCGGTCGCAGACCGCCAGCGCCACCTCGGGGACCTGCCGGTTGCCGCGGGCCAGCACCTTGGTGATCTTGCTTTCGGTGAAGCCGATGCTGCCCTCGCCGGGGCCGGGCTGCCACCACTTGCGCGGCGGGTCGAAGGACAGCGTCATCTCGCCGGCGTACTCGCCGTAGGTGCGGCACTCGACGTCGAGGATCGGTGACCGGTCGGACAGCGTCACCAGCCCCACCGCCGCCCCGTCACCGGGCACCGCGGACTGCGCCTTGCGCCGAATCGTCGGCTGGTCGAAGAACTGCCCGGCGGCGTTTTGCGCGATGGCGATCAGGGCGGAATGCCCCGCGCCCGACGACAGCAGCTTGCGGGCGACGTTGAGCGCCAAGACGAATGCGGCGCAGCCGCCGTTGTTCAGGTCGAGCACCCACGACGGGCGCATGCCCAGCCGGTGCGCGATGCCCCCGCCTTGGCCGTAGAACGCCATGTCGGGCACCTGGGTGTGGGTGATCAGCACGTCGGCGCCCTCGACGACGTCGGGGCCGTGCCGCTCGATCAGGCCCGCCGCCGCGCGCTCGATCATGTCGATCGAACTCTCGTCGGGCGCGACGTGATGGCGAAACTTGGGCGCCCGGAACATGATGTTGTCCCGCAGATCGTCGGATTCGGCGAACTGGGCATAGTAGTCGGCGCCGATCGGTGCGCCGGGCAGATAGGTCGAGACGTCGATCAGGCTCACGGTTGGCTCGGTCATGATTCCCACCCCTGTTCGGCCATCCACTTGGGGGTCACCGGCAGCCCGTTGCGGTGGCGGTACTCGGCGATCGCCTTGAGGTTCTTCAGCTCCAGCAGGTGGCCGGCGCTGAACATGTCCCAGAAGTCGCCGACCCACACCGGGCGCTGCGGCGGAGCGGTCTCGGGGTACGGGTTGTGGTCGTAGAACGGGTGGTGGCAATTCGTCCACAGCACAACCGAACCCGGCTTGTCGAGCACCAGCTGCGCGTCGACCACCCGCATCAAATAGATCATCCACAGGTGCTTGCCCTGATCCCAGGCGCAGTGGTAGTCGACGGTCCGGGCCTGCGGGTTGGCGACGGTGCGGGTGAAGATCTTCGTCTCGTTGCCGAGCCGGTCGAAGGCCAGCCACAGGCCGGGCTCCTCGGTGGGCGTGAAGCCGCGCAGGCTGTACGTCCACTCCTCGAGGCTGCGGGTGTCGGCCATGTAGTCGTACAGCTCGTCGGGCGGGCAGTCGACGTAGTCGTTGACGGTGCAGTACTGCCCGAAGACCTGATCGTGCGGGTAGACCGAGCGCATCATATCCATGATGATCGGCGTGGCCTTTTCTTTGGGGCTGGTCTCGATTCGGGTCACCCCGTCGATCGGGGTCGGGATGTCCTCAAGCGCTGGCAGCGACATCGGTCCGGTTCTCCTTTGCGGTCGGAATCTGTTGTGCTGCCGGCGCTGTGGCCGACAGCTGGGCGAGAAACGGTGCGAAGGGCGGCATCTCGTCCGCGGCGCACTCGACGCCGATCACCGCCGGGCCGTCGGCGGCCAGCGCCGCGCGCATGGCTGCGGCGAGGCCGTCGCGGTCGGCGACGTCGACCGACGTCAGGCCCGGGAACATCGCGGCCAGCCCGGCGCCCAGCCGGCTGGCCCGAAACCGGTTGTAGCTGTAAAGGTCGTCGTAGAACAACTGCTCGCGCGTCACGCACATGGCGTGGGCGTTGTTGTTGAACAACACGAACGTCACCGGCAGCCGGTACTGCACGGCGGTGTGGATCTCCATGCCGTGCATGAAAAAGGCTCCGTCGCCGGCGATCACCACGGTGCGCCCGCGGGGCCGCCGGGCGTCGGCGCGCCCGAAGGCCATGCCGATGCCGGCCCCGAAGCTGTAGCCCATGCCGCCCATGCCGAGCGCGACGGCGAACCGGCCGCCCCGCCGCGCCGGCAGGTAGTGGATCGCCGCGGCGCCGGTGTTGCCGGCGTCGACCACGATGTCGGAACCCTCGGGCAGGCAGTCGTCGAGCACGGCCATCGCGTCGCGGTAGCGCAGACCCGGGCCGGCGAACGGCGGCGGCGCCAGCTCGGTGCGGCGCACCGTGTCGGGCACCCGCACCCGCATCGGCCGCCCCGGCCCGGACAGCGCCTGGGTCAGCATGCGCAGCGAGCCGCGCAGGTCGTCGGTGTGCACGTGGGTGGCCGGAACATACGGCGGGGCCGAGCCGATCGACACGGTCGGCACCGCCGCCAGCGCGTCGTCGAGGCCGGCGCGCGCGGTGACCGAGAGGCGGGTGCCGACCACCAGGCACACCGCGCTGCCGGCCACCGCTTCGGCCACGCCAGGGTGACCCATGACTCCAGTCACCCCCAGCGCGGACGAGGACCCGAGGCCCGGCGTCCCGGCCACGTCCTTGGCGTCGGGCACGGTCGCCACCCGCGCCCGCAGCACCGCGCGCAGCGCTTCCAGCTCGGCGCGGGCGTCGTCGCGGGCGACCTGCTCGCCGGCGATGATGGTGACCGGGCCGTCGGCATCGCGCAAAATCCCGAGGATGGGTTGCGGGTTGCCGATGGGGCGCAGCGTGTGCGGTCCGCAGCCGTCCGGCGCGTAGTCCAAAAAACCCTGCTGAACGTCCTTGGGCAGCAACAGAACCGCCGGGCCGCCGGTGCGGGCCGCGGCGATCGCCCGCGACAGCGCGGGCGCGACCCCGGCGGGGGTGAGGACCCGCTCACACGAGACCGACACCGCGGAGAACACCGCGCGGGCGTCCAGCGATCCGTTTCGGCCGCTGGTGTCCTGGAAGCTGCCCCGGCCGTCCAAAACCGTCGGCGCCTGCCCGACGAGGGCCAGCACCGGGACCCGGCTGGTGAACGACTCCCCAAGGGCCGCTACAAGATTCAGCGCCCCGCCGCCCGAAGTGGCTGCCACGACCCCGAGCCCGGCGCCGCTGCGGCTGTACCCGTCGGCCATGGTGGCCGCGGAAAACTCGTGCTTGGCCAGCACGGCGGTGATGTCGGACCGGAAGTGCGCCGCGTCGTAGAGGTCCTCGATGTTGGCGCCGTCCACACCGAAGATGTGGGAGACGCCGGCCGACGCGAGACGCTCGACGACGAGGTCGACCACCCGCTGCTTCCTGGACATGTCCTGTACTACGACGCGCGGCTAACTTCAGTTCACCCCGCCGCGCAGTTCCGCGGGGGCCTACAGGGAACGCTGCAGCAGAACCTGGCCGCTGTCCGCGGAAACGACTTGCACGGCGGCGATCTGGTCGACGGGCGTCGAGACGCTGCCCGCGGGCGTCGCGGTGTGACCCGGTTCGGCCACCCACGTCGCCAGCCGGGTCTGGCTGCCGTCGCGGCCCACCACCACCATCGCCAGCGTGTCGTGGTGGGCGTTCAGCGGCGCCAGGCAGACGCACTTGAGGTTGATGAACGTGCCCCAGTGCTGGCTGCTCACCTGCACCGTCGATGCCAGCAGGGTGGTACCGACCTGCGCCATCGGCTGCGAGGCCGCCGTCGCCTGCTGCGGCGGTGTCGAGGTGAATCCCTGCACGCCGACGAGCACGCCGACGCCCAGCACCGCGGCCGCGGCGGACGAGGCCACCCAGGTGGCCACGCGCGTGCGGCGCCGCCGCCAGCGCACCGTCGCCAGCAGCGACGGCAACAGCTCCGGCGACATCGGCGGCGTGTCGGAAGAACCGCGGCCGGAGTCGTCGATCGCGGCCACTTCGGCGCGGTCGAGCCGCGAAAGCAGGGCCGGCACCCCGCTCAGGTCGGCGACGGCCTCCCGGCACTGCGGGCAGCCGGCCATGTGCGCCTCGAATTCCCGGCGGTCGGAGGCAGACAGCGACCCCAGCACGTATGCGGCGTCCCACAGCGCGTAGCGGTGGTCGTCCCCCGTCGTCAACCCGAACACCTCGTTGTCACCGGGCGGGCCGATGCCGTTCAGCGGCGTCCTCATCTCGTCCATCTCCTGTCACCCCTCAAGTATTCGAAGCCCATGACCATCGGGATGGTCATCGCGTGACCCCGAGTTCCTGCAGAGTGAGCCGCAATGCCCGTACGGCATAGTGTAATCGCGACTTCACTGTTCCTTCGGCTATCTCCAGGTCGGTAGCAATCTGGGCGGTGGTCCATCCGCGGTAATAGGACCGCTCGATCACGGCGCGGTGCTCGACGGACAATTGGGCCATGGCCTCGGCTATCAGCAGCCGGTCCAGCGCCGCGTTCACCTCGTCCGGCGTCGACTGCTCCGGCGCGCCGTCTTCGTCCAGCGAAGCGACCACGTTGCGGAACCGGGCGCTGCGCCGGTCGTCGATGATCATGTTGCGCGCGACGGTGAACAGCCACGCCCGGGCCGACCGCTCGGTGTCGCCGACGACCTCCGGATGCTGCCACGCGCGCAGCAGGGTCTCCTGGACGACGTCCTCGGACTGGCTGGCGTCCCCCGTCAACCGCAGCGCGTAGCGCCACAGCACCGCGGCGTGTTCGTCGTAAAGCGCCTTCATCAGAGCGGCTTCGGCAGCCCCGGACGCGCCCCGACTGCCGGCCACACGAGCCACTCGATCACCTCCTGCCGGGGAAACGAGCGCAGCAGGTGTTTAGTTCACGCCCCCGCTAGCCGAGCGTCAGGATCCGCGGCCCGGCGTCGGTGACCGCGACGGTGTGCTCCCAATGCGCCGCGCGCGACCCGTCGGCGGTGGTCACGGTCCATTCGTCGTCGAGGACGACGGTCTTGCCGGTGCCCAGCGTCAGCATCGGTTCGATCGCCAGCACCGAGCCCGGGGCCAGCAGCGGGCCGCGCCCAGGCGCGCCCTCGTTGGGCAAAAACGGGTCCATGTGCATGTGCCGGCCGATGCCATGGCCGCCGTAGCCCTCGACGATCCCGAACGGGAGCCCGTAGCGCGCCTCGGCCGCGCGGGCGCCCATCTCGATGGCGTGCGCCACGTCGGTCAACCGGTTGCCGGGGACCATCGCCGCGATCCCGGCCTGCAGCGCCTCCCTGGTCGCGTCGCGGAGCGCCTCGTCGGCCGCGCCCAGCGTCCCGACCCCGAACGTCACCGCGGCGTCGCCGTGCCAGCCGTCCAGCACCGCCCCGCAGTCGATCGACACGAGGTCGCCGGGCGCCAGGATCTCGGCGGCCGACGGGATGCCGTGCACCACCCGGTCGTTGACCGACGCGCAGATCGACGCCGGGTAGCCGTGGTAGCCCAGAAACGACGGCGTGGCGCCGGCTTCGCGGATCACCGACTCGGCGATCTGGTCGAGGCCCAACGTCGACGTCCCGGCGACCGCGGCCGCCCGCACCGCCCGCAGGGCGGCGGCCACCACGGCGCCGGCGGCGGCCATCGCGTCGAGCTCTGCGGGGCTGCGCTGCGGCACGACCCTGCGACTTCGCAGCCGCGCCAGCGCGCCCATGGTTACTGGCCCAGCGCCTGCAGCGCGCGCGCGAACACCTCGTCCACCGAGCCGACGGCGTCGACGGTCTTGAGCTCGTCGCTGTAGTACTCGAGCAGCGGGGCCGTCTCGTCGCGGTAGACCTTCATCCGGTTGTGGATGACGTCCTCGGTGTCGTCGGCGCGGCCGCGGCCCTTGAGCCGCTTGAGCAACTCGTCCTCCGAGACGCGGAACTCCACCACCGCGTCGATGTCGCAGCCGCGGCGCCCGAGCATTTCGTGCAGCGCCTTGGCCTGCTCGAGCGAGCGCGGGTAGCCGTCGAGGATGAAACCGTTGGCGCAGTCCGGGTCGTCGAGCCGGTCGTCGACGAGCTGGTTGGTCAGGTCCGAGGGCACCAGGTCGCCGGCGTCCAGGTAGCGCTTGGCCTCCAGGCCGAGTTTGGTGCCGTTTTCGATGTTGCTGCGGAACAGCTCCCCGGTCGAGATTTGCGGGATGCCGAGCTTTTCGGCGAGCTTTTGGGCCTGCGTCCCCTTGCCCGCCCCCGGCGGCCCCAGCAAAACGACTCTCACTTGAGGAACCCTTCGTAGTTGCGCTGCATGAGCTGACTCTCGATTTGTTTGACCGTATCCAAACCGACGCCGATCATGATCAAAACCGCAGTACCGCCGAAGGGCAAATTCTGGACCGCTCCCCCGTTGCCGATCTGGAGGAACATGTTGGGCAGCACCGAGATGGCCCCCAGGTAGATCGAGCCGGGCAGGGTGATCCGGCTCAGCACGTAGCGCAGGTAGTCGGCGGTCGGCTTGCCCGGCCGGATGCCGGGAATGAACCCGCCGAACTTCTTCATCTCGTCGGCGCGCTCGTCGGGGTTGAAGGTGATGGACACGTAGAAGTACGTGAAGAAGATGATCAGGCTGAAGTAGATGCCGATGTAGACCGGGTCGCTCGGGTCGGACAGGTAGCTGCCGACGAACTTGTCCCACCAGCTGTTGCCCACGCCGCCGCTGCCGCTGCGGACCAGCTGGGTGATCAGGTGCGGGATGTAGATCAGCGACGAGGCGAAGATGACCGGGATGACGCCGGCCTGATTGACCTTGAGCGGCAGATACGTCGAGGTGCCGCCGTACATGCGCCGGCCCACCATGCGCTTGGCGTACTGCACCGGGATGCGCCGCTGCCCCTGCTCGACGAACACCACGCCGACGATGATGATCAGCGCGGCGACGCAGACGGCGGCGAAGATGACGCCGCCGCGGCTGTCCAGGATGGTCTTGCCCTCGGCGGGAATGCGCGCCGCGATGCCGACGAAGATCAGCAGCGACATGCCGTTGCCGATGCCGCGTTCGGTGATCAGCTCGCCCATCCACATCACCAGCGCCGCGCCGGCCGTCATCACCATCACGATGACCACCAGGGTGAAGATGCTCTGGTTGGCGATGATGTCCAGGGAGCAGCCCTGCAGCAGGCCGCCGTTGGCCGCCAGCGCCACGATGCTGGTGGCCTGCAGGATGGCCAGCGCGATCGCCAGGTAGCGGGTGTACTGGGTCATCTTGGCCTGGCCCGCTTGGCCCTCCTTGCGGAGCTCCTCGAAGCGCGGGATGACCACGGTGAGCAGCTGCACGATGATGCTGGCGGTGATGTAGGGCATCACGCCCACCGCGAACACCGTCAGCTTGAGCAGCGCGCCGCCGGAGAACAGGTTGATCAGCGAGTAGATCTGGCCGGCCTCGCCGCCGCTGGCCTCCTTGATGCACTGCTGCACGTTCGGGTAGTTCACGCCCGGGGAGGGCAGCGCGGCGCCGACGCGGTAGAGGACGACGATGCCCAGCGTGAAGAGGATCTTCCGTCTCAGATCGACTGTCCGCAGCGATGAGATGAAAGCCGAAAGCACTCTTCCTCCTGGTCTGGCCGGCCCGCGGTTATTCCTGGGGTCATCCTGCGTCAGTCGCTCGAATACCCGCAGGCAGGACATACGGCGTCGCGCGTCAAACCGTGTACGAGACTAACAGCTGGTCCGGGCGGGTCCGGTAACGGCCGCCGCGGTGACGGCCGGAAGGCGTAGAGTTTCGGTGGCTCGTTGCAGTTGCTAACTATCGAAGGGGCGACATGACGCGCACCGATCAGGACACCTGGGACCTGGCCTCCAGCGTCGGCGCGACCGCCACCATGGTGGCCGCCGCCCGCGCGCTGGCCAGCGCGGAGACCGACGCGATCATCAACGATCCGTTCGCCGCGCCGCTGGTGCGGGCGGTCGGCCTGGAGTTCTTCGTCCGCCTCGTCGACGGTGACGTGCTGGCGGCGGACGAGGCCAGCGGCGAACGCGACCTGCGGCTCGAGACCGATTCGATCGCCGTGCGCACCCGGTTCTTCGACGACTTCTTCCTCAATGCCGCGCGCGACGGGATCAGCCAGTCGGTGATCCTGGCCGCCGGCCTGGACGCGCGCGCCTACCGGCTGCCCTGGCCGCCGGGAAGCGTGGTCTACGAGGTCGACCAGCCCAAGGTCGTCGAGTTCAAGACCACCGCCATGGCAAACCTGGGCGCGGAACCGACCGCGGACCGGCGCACCGTGGCCGTCGACCTGCGGGACGACTGGCCGGAGGCGTTGCGGCGCAGCGGGTTCGACCCCGCCCAGCCGACGTCGTGGAGCGCCGAAGGCCTGCTGATGTACCTTCCGCCCGAGGCGCAGGACCGGCTGTTCGACAACATCACCGAGCTCAGCGCGCCGGGGAGCAAGCTGGCCACCGAGTACCACGGCGATTCGGGCCGGACGATGAGCGAACGCGCCAAGCAGTTCAACCAGCGGTGGGCCAACCTGGGCTGCGACATCGATTTGTCGGGCCTGTTCTTCGACGGCGAACGCAGCAACGTGGTCGACTACCTGGGCGAGCGCGGCTGGCAGGTGGCGACCCGGCCGCGCCGGGAGTTCTTCGCCGATTACGGCCTGGTCTTCCCCGACGACGACGAGTCCCAGCTCCGCAACATGGTCGCCGTCACCGCGACGCTGGGTTAGCGGCGCCGATGTCTGACTCGCAGGGCAAGCGATCGGACGGGGACAGTTGGGATCTCGCGTCCAGCGTGGGGGCGACGGCCACCGCGGTGGCCGCCCGCCGGGCGCTGGCGTCCCGGGGTCCGGACCCGCTGATCGACGATCCGTTCGCCGAGCCGCTGGTGCGGGCCGTCGGCGTCGACGCCTTCATCCAGCTGATGGACGGCGAGGTGGAGGCTGCCGAGGACGATCCGGCGTTCACCCCGCGGCGGCTCAGCGAGGGCATGGCGGTGCGGACCCGTTTCTTCGATTCCTTCTTCCTGGAGGCCACGGCGGCCGGCGTCCGGCAGGCCGTCATCCTCGCCTCGGGGCTGGACACCCGCGCGTACCGGCTGGCGTGGCCGGACGGGACCGTCGTCTACGAGATCGACCAGCCCCGGGTGATCGACTTCAAGACGCGCACCTTGGCCGACCTCGGCGCCACCCCGACCGCCGACCGCCGCGCCGTGGGCGTCGACCTGCGCGACGACTGGCCGGCGGCGCTGCGCGGCGCCGGATTCGCCGCCGGGCGGCCCACGGCCTGGATCGCGGAGGGGTTGCTGGGCTACCTCCCGCCGGACGCGCAGGACCGCCTGTTCGACAACGTCACCGCGCTGTCGGCCCGCGGCAGCGCGATCGGCACCGGCTACGTGCCCGACATCCGCGACCGCATCGAGAAGCGGGGCAACGAGATCAGCGAACGCTGGCGCCGCCTGGGCCTCAACATCAATTGGGCCGACCTGGTCTACCCCGGTGAACGCAACGACGTGGTGGCCTACCTGACCGGCCGCGGCTGGCAAACCACCGTCCACACCACGCCGGAACTGTATGCCGCCAACGGATTTGAATTTCCGAGTGGGCCGTCGATGGTCGCCTTCGGTGACATCAAGTACGTATCCGCGACGCTGACCTGAGAGGGAGTCTTACGCATGACGCGCACCGACCAAGACACCTGGGATCTGGCCTCGAGCGTGGGAGCGACGGCGACCTGGGTGGCCGCCGCCCGCGCCCTGGCCAGCAAGCGGCCGGGCGCCCTGATCGACGATCCCTTCGCCGACCCGCTGGTTCGCGCGGTGGGCAAGGAATTCTTCATCCGCGTGCTCGACGGCGAGATCACCGACGAGAGCGGCGGACCCGACCCCCACGCCGATCCCGACGTGGAGTTCAACCTGGCGCGCATGGTCGACATGATGGCGGTGCGCACTCGATACTTCGACGACTTCTTCACCGACGCCACCGCCGCGGGCGTCCGGCAGGCGGTGATTTTGGCCGCCGGTTTGGACTCGCGCCCCTACCGGCTGCCGTGGCCGGCGGGCAGCGTCGTCTACGAAGTCGACCAGCCCGCCGTCATCGAGTTCAAGTCCACGACGCTGTCCGAGCTGGGCGCCGAGCCCACCGCGGAGCGCCGGACCGTCTCGGTCGACCTGCGCGACGACTGGCCGGCCGCCTTGCGCGACAAGGGATTCGATGAGTCCGCGCCGACCGCTTGGAGCGCCGAGGGCCTGCTGATGTACCTGCCGCCATGGGCTCAGGACAAGCTGTTCGACGACATCACCGCGCTCAGCGCCCCGGGCAGCCGGCTGGCGACGGAATACCACCGCGCCGGGATGCCGCTGCTCGAGAAGCGCGCCAAGGCGATGATGCGCCGCTGGGGGCAGTTCGGGTTCGACGTCGACGTGTCGACCCTGATCTATCACGGCGAGCGCACCCCGGCGGCGCAGTACCTGAGCGACCGCGGCTGGCGGGTCGCGACACGCACCCGCGCGGACATGTTCGCCGAGGCCGGGTTGCCCGTTCCCCCCGGCGACAGCCCGGAGACGCTGCGAAACAGCGTCGCCGTCACCGCGGTGCTGGCGTAGCTACGCGGGCCTGGCCGGCGGCGTGCGGACCACCAGCGGCACCGCCGGGAAGCACCAGGCCATCTCGGTGCGCGACTTGCGCAGCGCCGCGGTGCCGTAACCCTTCTTGCGGTGCTCGGGGTGGATCCAGATCCGCACGTTCACCTCGCCGTGGGCCAGCTCGCCGAACACCATGCCGACCTTCTGCCCCGAGTCGACCGCGACGAACCACGCGGCCTCCTCGTCGTCGAGGCGGCTCAGCGCCGCCCTGATCTCGTCGTCGAGGTTGCCGGCCGGCCCGCCCGACCCGTCGCCTGCGGCGCCCATGTCCTCGGTGCGGGCGGCGAAGATGTCGCGGTCCTCGTCGGCGGAAAACGGCCGCAGCTCGAGGGTCTCCCCCGAGCTCGCCGGGCGCTCGCCCAGGGTGAAGCTGAGCTGTTTGTTCAGGTCCTCGAGCTCGGCCAGGATCTTGCGGCGCGAGTCGATGGTGAGCTGGTCGAACGACATGCCCATCACCGCCTCGGCGGCGACGTGCGACGTGTCGAGCAGCTTGACGATCGCCTCGACCGCGGCCGCCTTGTTCTCGGACTCCACCACGACATCGGCGATTTCGTGCCGGCGTTCGAGGGCTTTCAACAGGGCGTCGGCAATTTCCCGACGGGCCGCCTTGCGGTCGTGGTCAGTCATTGCACCAGACTAGAACGCCGCCGGAGGTAAGGCGCCCGATCTGCGGCTCCCCAGCTCGAGGAAGCGCCGGTAGCGGTCCGCGACCGGCTCGGTCCACGCGGAGTTCGGTTCGACGGTTTCCCCGGTGCGGGCCCAGCGGGCGCCGTCGGCGATCGTGGTTTCCAGGCCCGCCGCGATGCGCCCGAGGAAGGCCGCCCCCAGCGCGGCCCCCTCCGCCACCTCGGACACCTCCACCGGGCGCCCGGTGGCGTCGGCGATGGCCTGCATCCACGACCGGTCCAGCGTGCCGCCGCCGGAGGCCACGATGCGCGCCACCGGCGCTCCGCTCAGCTCGATGAGCTGACGGACGACGAAGCCCGACGCCTCGTAGGCCGCGCGCCGCAGCGCCGCGGCGTCGTGGGTGAGGTCCAGCGCGTCGAGGACGGCGCGACGATCCGGGTCGTGGAACGGGGTGCGCTCGCCGCGGATGTAGGGCGAGAACACCGGCACCCGCCTGGGCTCGGCCGCCGCCGGATCGGCTTGTGCCACAACGCGATCCACCCAGCCGAGGAAGAGGCCGCCGGCGTTGCTGGCGCCCCCGATCTTGCTCTTGTGGGGCTCGGTGTGCGGGATGGTCCACAGGCCGGGTACCTGGCGGTGCTCGCCCACGGTCGTCCACACGATCAGGGTGGTGCCGCACAGCACCAGCACGTCGCCCTCCCGGTCGGCGCCGGCGACGAGCTGTTCGCACAGGGCGTCGATGGCGCCGACCGCCAGCACCGGCCCGTTGCCCCGCACCCGCCCGGCGGCCGACCCGATGGTCTGCACCCGCGGCATCTGCTCCACGGTGGCGCCGCGCTCGGCGCACGCGGCGGCGTCCCAGCCGGTCCCGTCGAACAGCGGGAAGGAGGTCGCGGCCGTGGCGACGTCGATCACCGCCTGGCCCGCGAGCGCGTGATTGGCGACCGCCGGCGCCGGCCAGTAGCCCGCCGCGCCGGGCGCGGCGGCGGCCGTCCAGCGCAGGAACTGCTCGGCCTCCCCCAGCGCCGGCAGCGGCTGGGCCCGTTCGCCGGGGTCGCCGGGCGCCCGGCCCCGTTCGTCGCCGTACAGCAGGCCGGGGGTGATCGGCGCGCCGGCGGGGTCGACGGCGGCCAGCGAGGGGACCATCGCCGCGACGGCCACCGCCCGGACGTCGGGCACCGCGCCCAGCCGCTCGAGCGCCGCGAGCGGGCCGCGCCGCCACGCGGCGTCGGCGTCGTGCTCGAGCCGACCGGGGGCGGGCACCCGCAGCTCGTGCGGGATGCGCACCCGCGCCGTCACGCGGCCGTCGGCGTCGGCCGCCACCGCCTTGACCGCGGTGCTGCCGATGTCGATGCCGATCGTGACGTCCTGAACGTTCGAGCGTGACACTGGCGTCACCGTACGCCAGCATTGGGGTCCATGACCTCAAGACACCGCGCCTTGGTGACGGCACCGCTGCGTGGGCCCGGGTTCGCCAAGCTGCAGCGGCTGGCCGACGTGGTGTACGACCCGTGGATCGACCAGCGGCCGCTGCGCATCTATACCCCCGAGGAGCTCGCCGACCGGATCGCCGCGGAGCGCGCCGATGTGGTTGTCGTGGAAGGTGACTCGGTGCGCGGCCCGGTGTTCGACCTCGGCCTGCGCGCGATCGCGTCCACCCGCGGCGACCCCAACAACGTCGACGTCGAGGGGGCCACCGCGGCCGGCATCCCGGTGCTGAACACCCCGGCCCGCAACGCCGACGCGGTCGCCGAGATGGCGGTGGCGCTGCTGCTGGCCGCCACCCGGCATCTGCTGACCGCCGACGCGGATGTGCGCAGCGGCAACATCTTTCGCGACGGCAGCATTCCGTATCAGCGGTTCCGCGGCTGGGAGATCGCCGGGCGCACCGCGGGCCTGGTGGGGCTGGGCGCGGTGGGGCGGGCGCTGCGGTGGCGGCTCTCGGGATTGGGCATGCGGGTCATCGCCCACGACCCGTACAACGAGGAGGCCCGCCACGGGCTCGGCGAGCTGCTGGCCGAGGCCGACGTGGTGTCGCTGCACGCGCCGGTCACCGACGCCACGGTCGGGATGATCGGCGCCGAGCAGTTCGCGGCCATGCGCGACGGGGTGGTGTTCCTCAACACCGCGCGCGCCCAGCTGCACGACACCGACGCGCTCGTCGACGCGCTGCGCGGGGGGAAGGTGGCCGCCGCCGGCCTGGACCACTTCGTCGGGGAGTGGCTGGCCCCCGATCATCCGCTGGTGGGCATGCCCAACGTCGTGCTGACGCCGCACATCGGGGGCGCGACGTGGAACACTGAGGCTCGGCAGGCGCAGCTGGTGGCCGACGATCTGGAGGCGCTGCTGAACGGAAAGACGCCCGCGAACATCGTCAACCGGGAGGTGCTGGCCCGATGAAGTTCGTCGAAAGTCCCGAAACCGCGGTGCTGGACGCGGCCAAGGAGATGCTGCGGCGCGGCCTGGTCGAGGGCACCGCCGGCAACATCTCGGCGCGGCGCGCCGACGGCAACATCGTGATCACGCCGTCGTCGGTGGACTATCGCGACATGCGGCTCGACGACCTGGTGCTGGTCGACCCGCGGGGCGGCGTGCTGCGCGCCGCGGACGGCCGGGCCCCGTCGTCGGAGATGCAGCTGCACCTGGCGTGCTACCAGGCGTTCGACGACATCGGCGCCGTCATCCACAGCCACCCGGTGTGGGCGACGATGTTTGCCATTGCGCACCAAAGCATTCCGGCCTGCATCGACGAGTTCGCCGTCTATTGCGGCGGCGAGATCCGGTGCGCCGACTATGCCGCCTCGGGCACGCCCGACGTCGGCGCCAACGCGGTCAAGGCGCTCGAGGGCCGCGCCGCCGCGCTGATCGCCAACCACGGCCTGGTGGCGGTGGGACCCCGGCCCGACAAGGTCCTGCACGTCACCGCCCTGGTCGAGCGGACGGCCCAGATAGTTTGGGGCGCAAGGGCTCTCGGCGGTCCGGTGCCCATTCCCGAAGACGTGAACCGCAACTTCGCCGGGGTGTACAGCTACCTGCGGGCGAACGCGTGACGGGCCACGCCGAGCGTGAAATGCGCGACGCGACACGCCGCGGAGGCGTCGTGAGATTCACTCTCGGGGCACGCATGCACCGCGCCAGTTGCGCGGAGAGGCGCCGTGCGCCCGGCCGAACAATCGGCTGAAGTAACCGGGATCGGGCAGCCCGACGCGCCGCGCTATCTCGGCAACCGGCAGGTCGGTGTCGGCCAGCAGGGCACGGGCCGCGGCCATCCGCCGCTCGGTTATCCATTCGCCGACGGTGCGCCCGGTGCGCCGGCGCACCACGGTGGTCAAATGCCCCGGCGTCACGCCGACCTCGGCCGCGACGTCGCGCAGCGACAACGGCCCGGCGAAACGTCGGTCGATGACCTCGAACACCCGGGCCAGCAGCGGTTCGCCGGCGCGCCGCAGCTCGGCCACCACCGGGCCCGCCAGCCGCGCCAGGTCGATCAACAACAGCGTGAGGTGCGCCAGGGTGGCCTGCCGATAACCCTCCTGCCGCCCGGCAAGCTCGGTCTCGATCGAGCGGATCGCGGCGTCCCACGCCGGCCGGCGCGGCGCGGGCAGCTGCAGGCGCAGGATGCCGCCGGCGTGCCCGTGCAGGAACGGGAACAGCAGCGGGTGCGCCCGCCACGCCGGCCACGGCGAGCGGGCGCCCTCACCCAGCGCGGCTGGGTCGAAGAACACCGCGACACCGGGGTCGCGATCGGCCAGCCGCCCCGGGTCGAGCACTTGACCCGCGGCCGCCACGTACACCAGCCCCGACGCGGGCAGGTACCAAAGCGCCGGAAAGTCGTGAATGTGGCGGCCGCGCTCGACGAAATCCTGCGGACCGGAGCGCACGACCGACACCGGGGGCGTGTCGGGGTCCGTCCGGTACTCATAGATCGGCACCCCCGCGCGCTGGCGGACCAGCCGGGTCGGACGGGTCACGGCACCAAAGATAGTCCAGGTTTCGCCAAGGATCGCCCAATCCTAGGGCTATTCACACGATCACCATGGAGCCTGTGACGAAACATCATCCACATGATTACCTGCCCGCCGCCGGCCGCGACTGGCTGCTGCCGACGTACGACCCGCTGTCACGCCTGCTGGGCATGAAGAGGGTCCACGCCACGCTGATCGCCCAGGCCGAGCTCGCCGGATGCCGTCGCATCCTGGAAATCGGTTGCGGCACCGGTAATCTCACGATCCGCGCCCAACGCGCCCATCCCCACCTGGAGGTGGTCGGCTGCGATCCCGACCCCCGGGCGCTTGACCGGGCGCGGCGAAAGGCGGACGGGGTCCGCTTCGACACCGGCTACGCCGAGCGGCTCCCCTACGGCGAGGGCGAATTCGACCGGGTGCTGTCCTCGATGATGCTGCACCACATCCGCGACGACGCGAAAACCGCTGCGGCGTCCGAGGTTTTCCGCGTCCTTCGCCCCGGCGGCCGGCTGCACCTGGTCGACATCGGCGGTGACACGGCCGACCCCGGCCTGCCGGGACGGCTCATCCGGCGCAACCCCCACGCGGCCGGCAACCTCGGCGACGCGATTCCCCGCCTGCTGACGGGGGCCGGGTTCGTGTGCGCCGAGGTCGCCTCGCAGCGGCACCGCATCCTGGGGCGGTTGAACTTTTACCGCGCCACCCGCCCCGCCTAGGGCCCCGATCACGGTGGGGCCCATGGCACGCCGCCGCGTGGTTCAGTGGTCGACCGGCAACACCGGCCGGCGCGCGCTGGGCATCCTGCTCGACCGTCACCCCCATCGACCTGCCCATCATGGGATCCCACGGCGCCCTGCTCTAACGCTGGTCGAACGCCACCTTCACCGCGCCGCTGCCGGCCTGGTCGGCGAGCGCCAGGAACGCCTCCCGCCACTGCTCGAGGCGGAACGTGTGGGTCAGCATGGGGCGCAAGTCGATTCGGCCCGAGGACGCCAGGTCGAGGTAGTGGGCGATGGCGTGCCGGCGCCGCCCCTCGACCTCCTCGACCCCGAAGGCGTTCGAGCCCACCAAGCTGATTTCCTTGAAATACAACGGACTCCACTCCCACCGGCCCGGCGCGTGGACGCCGGCCTTCACCAGCGTCCCCCTGGCGCGCAGCACGCGAACCCCGACCTCGAACGTCTCCGGCTTGCCGATCGTGTCGTAGACGACGTCGACGGCGCCGGGGTGGGCCATCGGCAACCCGAGCAGCGGCCGGTGCAACCGGCCACCACCCCAGGCCGCCAGCTCCTCGATGACGGCCAGGCGCGGTTCGTGCGCCAGCACCGGGGCGGCCCCGAACCGGCGGGCCAGCTCGGCCTGGGCCGCGAAGCGGGCCACCGCCGCGACGGCCACGTCGGGATAGAGCGCCCGCAGGACCGCGACCGCGCACAACCCCAGCGACCCCGCGCCGTACACCAGCGCCCGTCCCGAGGCCGGTGGCGGGTGGCGGGTGACGGCGTGCAGCGACACCGAAAACGGGTCGGCGAACACGGCCAGCTCGTCGGGCACCGAATCGGGGACCGCGAACAGCATGCTGTCGTGCGCCGGCATCAGTTCGGCGTACCCGCCGGTCACGTCGGCCGACACCCCGGTGTGGATGCCGGGCCTGATGTCGCCGTCGGTGAAGCTCCAGCACAGGCTGTGGTCGCCGGTTTGGCATGCCGGGCACGCCGGCTCGACGCCGCGCGGCCCGCACGACAGCCACGGGTTGAGCACGACGCGCTGCCCGACCTCCAGCCCCCGGGCCTTCGGCCCGACGGCCACCACGTCGGCGACCACCTCGTGGCCCATCACCTGGGGAAAGGAGCAGAAGGCGGCCATGGCGTTGTCGGCGTCGCCCTCGCCGAAGTCCATCAGGATCTGCTTGGAGTCCGACCCGCAGATGCCGGTCAGCCGCGGCCGGGTTATCACCCAATCCTGGTGCGGCAAAACCGGATCCGGCACGTCTTGCAGCGCGGTCGGGGTGCGGGCCAGGTTCTGCGTCAGCGCGTTCGCGCCGTCGGGGACCTCGAACGGCTCCGGTGGCACGCCGTAGACGAGGGCCTTCATGACCGCCCCATCGCCGCCGCGCCGGCGACGAACGCGTCCAGGTCGGCGTTTTTGGCGTCAACGACCGCTCTCAGGTCGGGGACGTAGTGCTCGATCCGGTCGCTGCCCAGCGCCTCGATGATGCCCTCGGCCACCTCGGCGGCGGGCACCTTCGGCCCGCGGTACAGCGGCTCCTCGCTGCCCGGGTGGTCCCAGATCTCGGTGTCCACCGGGCCCGGCTCGATCAGCTTCACCGAGACCCCGCTGCCGTGCAGGTCCACGGCCACCGCCTCGCTCCACCCACACAGCGCGAACTTGCTTGCGCAGTAGGCTGATTCGTGGATGATGGGCAGCCGGCCGCCGACGCTGGACACGTTGACGATCATGCCGGACCGGCGCGCGAGCATCCGCGGCAGCAGCGCCAGCGTCAGCCGCATCGGCGCGACGAAGTTGACCCGCATGACGTGCTCGACCTCGTCGGGTTCCAGCGCGGCGACGGGCCGCCGCTTGGGCATCGCGGCGTTGTTGACGAGCACGTCGATGCCGCCGAGCGCGTCCCAGGCGCCAAGCGCCAGGTCGTGCAGCGCCGCGGTGTCGGCCAAATCGGCCGCCCACATCGCCGATTCCGGGGACGTCCGCCGGCAGTCGGCGAGCACCTCGGCGAGGCGATCTTGCCGGCGGGCGATCAACCCCACCACCGCTTCCCGGCCGGCCAGCCCGCGGGCCAGGGCCGCCCCCAGGCCCGACGACGCCCCCGTGATCAGCACCTTCTTGCCCGCGACCGGATACGCCATCAGTCAAGGTTGCCGCGAATCGCGGGAAGCGTACAGTGGGGGAAGCTTGTTATATCGGCTAAATATTAGCTTGACTACTTCCGAAGAGGGGCAGACATGACTTCCACCAGGTACGAGGGCGACACCTGGGACCTGGCGTCCAGCGTCGGCGCGACCGCGACCATGGTCGCGGCGGCCCGCGCGGTGGCCACCCGCGCCGATCGCCCGCTGATCGACGACCCCTACGCCGAGCCACTGGTGCGGGCGGTCGGTGTCGAGTTCCTCAGCCGGCTGGCCGCCGGCGAGGTGGAGCCCGCTGACCTGAACGACGTGCACGACGGCGTGACCGGTTCGGCCGGGGCGATGTCGCGCATGGTCGACAACATGGCGGTGCGCACCAAGTTCTTCGACGAGTTCTTCCTCGGCGCGACGCGGGGCGGCATCAGGCAGGCCGTGATCCTGGCCTCCGGGCTGGACGCCCGCGCGTACCGGCTCCCCTGGCCCGCCGGGACCGTCGTGTACGAGGTCGACCAGCCCGAGGTCATCGAATTCAAGGGCCGCACCCTGGCCGAGCTGGGCGCGGCGCCGACGGCCGAGCGGCGCGTGGTGGCCATCGACCTGCGCGACGACTGGCCGGCCGCGTTCCGCGCCGCCGGGTTCGACCCGGCGCAGCCCACCGCGTGGA
Source organism: Mycobacterium palustre (assembly GCF_002101785.1). GTDB lineage: Bacteria > Actinomycetota > Actinomycetes > Mycobacteriales > Mycobacteriaceae > Mycobacterium > Mycobacterium palustre. The sequence goes on along the minus strand of NZ_LQPJ01000112.1, from coordinate 9,523 downwards.
GCGCCGAGGGCCTGCTCGGCTACCTGCCGCCGGAGGCGCAGGACCGGCTGCTCGACACCATCACCGAGCTCTGCGCCCCGGGCAGCCGGTTGGCCACCGAAAGCGCGCCCAACCCCGAGCCCGGCGACGAGGACAAGATGAGGGAACACATGCAGCACATCACCGAGCGCTGGCGCGCGCACGGCTTCGACCTCGACATGGCCGGGCTGGTCTACTTCGGCGACCGCAACGAACCGGTCGCCTACCTCGGCGACCGCGGCTGGGACCTGAGCGCCGTCACCCTGCGAGAGCTGTTCGACCACAACGGGATTGCGCCGTTCGAGGACGACGAGATGCGCATGGGTGACATGCTCTACGTCAGCGGCACGCTGAAGAACTAGGAGCGATCGAATGGCCAACGAGTCCGGACGCACCGACGGGGACAGCTGGGGACCGGCGCAGAGCGTGGGAGCGACGGCCACCATGGTCGCGGCCTCTCGGGCCGTGGCGTCGCAGGGGCCCGACGCGCTCGTCGACGATCCGTTCGCCGATCCGCTGGTTCGCGCCGTCGGGTTGGATCCCTTCGTCCGGATCATCGACGGGAAAATCGATTTCGAGGACGATCCGCTCTTCAACCGCAAGGCGCGGATCCAGCAGATCGCGGTGCGGACGCGGTTTTTCGACGACTTCTTCACCGGCGCCGCCGCCGCCGGGGTGCGGCAGGCGGTGATCCTGGCCTCCGGCCTCGACACCCGTGCCTACCGGCTGCCGTGGCCGGCCGGCACGGTGGTCTACGAGATCGACCAGCCACAGGTGATCGAGTTCAAGACGACCACGCTGGCCGGCATCGGCGCCGCCCCGACCGCCGAGCGCCGCGCGATCGGCATCGACCTGCGCGACGACTGGCCGAAGGCGTTGCGGGAGGGCGGTTTTGACGTCACCCAGCCGGCGGCGTGGAGCGCCGAAGGGTTGTTGCCGTACCTGCCGCCGGAGGCCCAGGACCGGTTGTTCGACAACATCACCGCTTTGAGCGCGCCCGGCAGCCGGCTGGCCACCGAACACGTGCCGGACCCGAACGCGTTCTCCGACGAGCGGCTGCAGCGCATCAGCGAGCGCTGGCAGCGCTTCGGCTTCGACCTCAACGCGGCCGACCTGTTCTACCGCGGGGAACGCAACGTCGTCGTCGACTACCTGAGCGCCCACGGCTGGCGGGTGACGGCCCATCCCGCCCGGGACCTCTACGCGCAGAACGGCTTCGAGTTTCCCGAGGAGGAGATGGCGGCCACCTTCGGGGAGCTGAGCTACGTCGCCGCCACCCTCAAGTAGGGTGACTCAAGTAGGGTGACACCGTGCCTCGCACTCACGACGACAACTGGGACCTGGCGTCCAGCGTCGGCGCGACCGCGACGATGGTCGCGGCCGGGCGGGCGATGGCGTCGAAGGACCCCCGCGGCCTGATCAACGACCCGTTCGCCGAGCCGCTGGTGCGCGCGGTAGGGGTGGATTTCTTTACCAAGATGATGGACGGCGAGCTGGACCTCGAGGCGATCGAGAACGCGACGTCGGTGCGCATGCAGGCGATGACCGACGGAATGGCGGTGCGCACCAAGTACTTCGACGACTACTTTGTCCAAAACATGGGGGCCGCCGGCACCGGGATTCGGCAGGTGGTGATCCTGGCGTCCGGGTTGGACTCGCGGGCCTACCGGTTGCCGTGGCCGGATGGCACCGTGGTCTACGAGATCGACCAGCCGCAGGTGATCGAGTTCAAGACGACCACGCTGGCCGGCATCGGCGCCCAGCCCACCGCCGAGCGGCGCACCGTGGCCATCGACCTGCGCGCGGACTGGCCGAGCGCGCTGACCGCCGCCGGTTTCGACACGTCTGCGCCGACGGCGTGGCTGGCCGAGGGCCTGCTGATCTACCTGCCGCCGGAGGCCCAGGACCGGTTGTTCGACGACATCACCGCTTTGAGCGCGCCCGGCAGCACGATCGCCACCGAATTCGTCCCGGGCATCGTCGATTTCGACGCCGACCGGGTGCGGGAGATGTCCGGCGCCTTCCGTGAACACGGCATCGACATCGACATGGCGTCGCTGGTCTACACCGGCGAACGCAACCACGTCGTCGACTACTTGACCGGCAAGGGGTGGCAGGCCGAGGGCGTGACGCGCACCGAACTGTTCCGGCGCAACGGCATCGAGGCGCCCCCGGCCGAACACGACGACCCGCTCGGCGAGATCATCTTCATCAGCGGCAGGCTATCGAACTAGCTCAAAAGCGCGAGTCGCCCAGCCACAGCGCGCTGGCCCCGCTCAGCGTCCGTTCGACGTTGTCCAGCGTCCCGGCGATCGAGCGGCCGAGCAGCGCCGCGGCGGCGTCGGGCAGCGACGCCGCCGGCTGCGACGAGGCCCTTGGCCGGACGATGTCCAGCAGCGACGAACCCGGATAGTCGACCAGGCGGACGTCGGCGTCCTCGTCGAGACCGGCCAGCGCCTTGGCCCGGCGCAGCGCGGTTCGAAGCCCGCCCAGCTCGTCGACCAGGCCGCGCTCGCGGGCGTCGGCGCCGGTCCAGACCCGGCCTCGCGCAACGACTTCCACGGCGTCGGCGGTCAGCTTGCGGCCCTCGGCGACCCGTCGCACGAAGTCGTCGTAGAACAGGTCGGCCTCGGCCTCCCGATGCGCCCGCTGCTCCGGGGTGAACGGCGCGTCGACCGACCAGGCGTCGGCGTTGGCGTTGGTGCGCACCGCGTCCGAGGCCACGCCCAGCCGGTCCTTCAGATCGCGCACCACCAGCTTGCCCGTGATGACACCGATCGAGCCGGTGATCGTGCCCGGGTTGGCCACGATCGCGTCGGCGCCGGCCGCGACGTAGTAGCCGCCGGAGGCGGCGACCGAACCCATCGACACCACCACGGGCTTGCCGCGCTCGCGGGCCCTGTGCACCTCGCGCCAGATGGTCTCCGACGCGCTCACCGAGCCTCCCGGGCTGTCCACCCGCAACACGATCGCCGCTACCGAATCGTCGGCGGCGGCCTCGCGCAGCGCCGCCGCGATGGTGTCGCCACCCGCGGTCGAGCCGCCCAGCGGGAAGAACTGGCGCCCGCCGCGCCCGTCGACGATGGCGCCGTCGATCGTGATCACGGCGAACGCCGGCTTGGGCTTCCGGCCCGGCACCGGCGGCACGGGCGGGGCCAGCCGGGGCCGCGCCGCGCCGGCGTAGCGCGACAGGTGCAGCCGCGGCGGCTCGTCGTCCGGATCGCCTTCGAAGCCAATCAGTTCGGCGATGCGGTCGTAGGCCTCGTCGCGAAACCCGACCCGGTCGATCAGGCCGGCGCACACCGCGTCGTCACGCAGCAGCGGGGCCCGATCGGCGAGCGCGTCGAGCGCCTCGGGCTCGAGCTTGCGCGATTCGGCGACGGCCCGCCACACCTGTTCCTGCAGGCTTTCCAGCATCCGCGTGACGGCCTCGCGGTGCGCGTCGGTGAAGCCGTCCTCGGTGAAAAGGTTTGCCGCCGACTTGTATTCGCCCCGCGCGACGATCTGCGCCTCGATGCCGGCCTTATCGAGCGCGTCGCGCAGAAACGTCGCGTTGCTCGCGAAGCCGATCAGCCCGACGGTGCCGGAGGGCTGCATCCAGACCTCGCCGAACGCCGAGGCCAAATAGTAGGACAGCGTGCCCGGGTAGGTCTGGGCCCAGGCCAGCGACGGCTTGGCGGCGCTGAAGGCCGCGATCGCCTCGCGCAGCTCCTGAACCGCCGCCGGCGGCGCCGCGGCCAGCTGCACGCGCGCGATCAGCCCGGCGATGCGGGAGTCGTTTGCGGCGCGGTGGATCGCGGCGACGGCGTCGCGCAGGGCGATCGGCCGGCCGCCGCCGGTGATCAGCTTCAGCGGGTCGAAGCCCGTCGTCTCCGGGGGCATCGAGCGCAAATCCAATTCGAGCACGCAGCCGTTGGGGACGCCGTGGTGCCGCGCGGTGTCGACCCGGCCGGCCAGGGCGCGGACCTCGGCCCCCAGATTTGGCAAACCGGGGATGGAAGGTAGGAAGGCGAACATACCCACCCAGCGTAGCCGTACGGTGAACGGGTGAGGTTTTCGATCGCGATCCCCCAGTCCGATTACGACGGTTTTGACGGCCCCGGGCTGCGCTCCTACCTGTCGCGCGCCGAGGAGCTCGGGTTCGAGGGGGGCTGGGTGCTCGAGCAGGTCATCGGGGAGGCGCCGCTGCTGGCCCCCCTGGAGCTGCTGGCGTATTGCGCGGCCTGCACCGAGCGGCTACGCCTCGGGGTGGCCGTGTTGGTGACGTCGTTGCACGATCCGCTGCAGCTGGCGTCGGCCGCCACGGCCGTCGACCGGCTCAGCCACGGGCGGCTCGACATCGGCGTCGGAACGGGCGGAGGCTTCCGCAAGTTCGAGGCCTTCGGCGTCGAGAAGGCAACGTACATCTCATATTTCACCGAGGGCCTGAAGTTGATGAAGGCGGCCTGGTCCGACGAACCGAGGGTGACGTTCCATGGCCGGTTCCGCGACGTCGACGACCTCCCCATCCAGCCCAAGCCGGTGCAGCGGCCGCACCCGCCGATCTGGCTCGGCGGCCTGGCCCCCAAGGCGCTCGCGCGGGCGGTGCGCCACGGCGATTCGTTCCTGGGCGCCGGCTCGTCGACGACCGAGGCCTTTGCCGGGGCCGTCACCGTGGTGCGCCGCGAACTCTCAGAGCAGCGGAAAGACCCCGCCCGCTTCACGATTGGAAAGCGCGTGTACCTGATGATCGACGACGACGCGACGCGGGCCCGCGACCGGGTGCTGGCCGGGCTGCGGCGCATCTACGGGAAGATGCTTGGCATCGACGCGGTCCCGGTGTCGGGCACCCCCGACGACGTCGTGCGCGGGCTGCGCGAGGTGATCGACGCCGGCGCGGAGTACCTGCTGCTCAACCCGGTCGGCGTCGACGTTCCCGAGAACTCGGAACAGATGGAACGCCTTGCCGCGGAGGTGATTCCGCGGCTCGGCTGATCAGAGCTCGGTGGCCGACCCGCCCGCGGCGCTGATCTTCTCGCGGGCGCTGCCGCTGAACTTGTGCGCGGACACCTCGACCTTGACGCTCAGTTCGCCGTCGCCGAGGACCTTGACCAACGCGTTCTTGCGAACCGCACCCTTGGCCACCAGCTCGGCCACGCCGACGGAACCGCCCTCGGGAAACAGCTTGTTGATGTCGCCGACGTTGACGATCTCGTACTCGGTGCGGAACCGGTTGCGGAATCCCTTGAGCTTGGGCAGCCGCATGTGGATCGGCATCTGCCCGCCCTCGAAGGTCGCCGGCACGTTCTTGCGGGCCTTGGTGCCCTTGGTGCCGCGGCCGGCGGTCTTGCCCTTGGAGCCGTCACCGCGGCCGACGCGGGTGCGCGGTGTTTTCGCGCCCGGCGCCGGCTTGAGGTCGTGCAGCTTGATGGTCACTGTGTTTTCCCTTCGGGCGCCGACTCCACCTCGACCAGGTGCCTGACCACCGCGATCAGGCCGCGGGTCTGGGGGTTGTCCTCGCGGATCACCGAATGGCGAATCCGCTTCAGGCCCAGGGTGCGAAGGCTCTCACGCTGCTTCCAGCGCGCGCCGATCGTGCTGCGCACCTGGGTGATCTTCAGCTGGCTCATGACGCCGTCCCCGAAGCCTGCGCCTCGCGCGCCACGGCCGCGCTGGCCAGGGCGTCGCTCTCGCGGCGCGCCTTGAGCATGCCGGCCGGGGCGACATCCTCGATGGGCAGCCCGCGGCGGGCGGCCACCTCCTCCGGCCGCTGCAGCAGCTTGAGCGCCGCGACGGTGGCGTGCACCACGTTGATCGCGTTGTCGCTGCCCAGCGACTTCGCCAGGATGTCGTGGACGCCAGCGCATTCCAGCACGGCGCGGGCCGCGCCGCCGGCGATCACACCGGTACCCGGGCTGGCGGGGCGCAGCAGGACCACGCCCGCGGCGGCCTCACCCTGGACCGGGTGGGTGATGGTGCCGCCGATCAGCGGGACCCGGAAGAAGCCCTTGCGGGCCTCCTCGACGCCCTTGGCGATCGCGGCCGGGACTTCCTTGGCCTTGCCGTAGCCGACGCCGACCATGCCGTTGCCGTCGCCCACGATGACCAGCGCGGTGAAGCTGAAGCGCCGACCGCCCTTGACCACCTTCGAGACGCGGTTGATGGCGACGACCCGTTCCAGGTAGTTGCTCTTGTCGCCGTCGCGGTCGCGGCCGCGGGCACTGTCGCGCCGGCCGCGGCTGTCGCGGCCGTCACCGCGTGCGTCACGGTTGTCGCCGCGGGCCTCGGGGCCGCCGGCTGACTGTTCCGCCATTATGCGGTCCTTCCAGTTGTCATCAGGCTGACGTTGTTCATCAGAATCGCAATCCGTTTTCGCGTGCGGCATCGGCCAGCGCCGCGATCCGTCCGCCGTAGGTGTATCCACCGCGGTCGAACACCACGGTGTCGATGCCGGCGGCCTTGGCGCGCTCGGCGATCAGCTGGCCGACCCGCACGCTGCGGGCCTTCTTGTCGCCCTGCAGGCCCCGCACGTCCTCCTCGATCGACGACGCCGCCGCCAGCGTGGTGCCGTTCTCGTCGTTGACCAGCTGCACGTGGATGTGCCGCGCGGAGCGGTGCACCACCAGCCGCGGGCGCTGCGGGGTGCCCGCGATCTTCTTGCGCAGCCGCGAGTGCCTGCGCACCCGCGAGAGGCGCCGAGTCGCGGATACGTTCTGCCCCACCGGCTTTCGCGCGGCGGTGTCAGCGGTTGTTTGCGCCATGGCTACTTACCTGTCTTTCCGACCTTGCGGCGGATCTGCTCGCCCTCGTAGCGCACGCCCTTGCCCTTGTAGGGGTCGGGGCGGCGCAGGCGGCGGATGTTCGCCGAGATCTGGCCGACCTTCTGCTTGTCGATCCCGGAGACCGTGAACTTCGTCGGCGACTGGACCGCGAACGTGATGCCCTCGGGGGCTTCGATCACCACGGGGTGGCTATAGCCCAGCGCGAACTCGAGGCTGGAGCCCTTGAGCTGCACGCGATAGCCGACGCCGAAAATCTCCATCTTGGTGGTGTAACCCTCGGTCACTCCGGTGACCAGGTTGGACACCAGGGTGCGCGACAGCCCGTGCAGCGAGCGGTTGTGCCGCTCATCGTCGGGACGGCTTACCACGATCGCACCGTCGTCGTTGCGGGCCACCCGAATCGGCTCGGCCACAGTCAGATTGAGGGAGCCCTTGGGTCCCTTCACCGAGACGTTCTGACCCTCGATCGTCACGTCGACCCCGGCGGGAACCGGAATCGGCTGCTTACCAATGCGCGACATGCTTACCCCCTCACCACACGTACGCGAGGACTTCGCCGCCCACGCCCTGCCGGGCCGCCTGGCGGTCGGTGAGCAGCCCCGACGACGTGGAGATGATCGCCACGCCCAGGCCGCCGAGCACCCGCGGCAGATTGGTGGACTTCGCGTACACCCGCAGCCCGGGCTTGGACACCCGGCGCAGACCGGCGATGCTGCGCTCCCGGCTCGGGCCGTACTTGAGCTGGATGATCAGCGACTTGCCCACCCGGGCGTCTTCGGTCCGGTAATCGCTGATGTATCCCTCGTTCTTGAGGATTTCGGCGATGTTGGCCTTGAGCTTGGAGTGCGGCAAGCTCACCTCGTCGTGATAGGCCGAATTGGCGTTGCGCAGACGCGTCAGGAAGTCCGCGATCGGGTCGGTCATCGTCATGGTCTAGTCCCCGTGTCCTGTCACCAGCTGCTCTTCTGCACGCCGGGCAACTCGCCCGCATGCGCCATCTCGCGCAAGCAGATCCGGCAGAGCCCGAACTTGCGGAAAACCGCGCGGGGGCGGCCGCACTTGCTGCAGCGGGTGTAGCCGCGCACCGCGAACTTCGGCTTGCGCGCGGCCTTGTTGACCAATGCCTTCTTAGCCATCTAGTCAGTTCTCCTTGAACGGAAAGCCGAGGGCCCGCAGCAGCGCCCGCCCCTCGTCGTCGGTCGTCGCCGAGGTGACGACGTTGATGTCCATGCCACGGACCCGGTCGATCTTGTCCACATCGATCTCGTGGAATACCGACTGCTCGGCCAGCCCGAAGGTGTAGTTGCCGACACCGTCGAACTGCTTGGGCGAAAGCCCGCGGAAGTCGCGGATACGCGGCAGCGCGATCGAGGTGAGCCGGTCGAGGAACTCCCACATCCGATCGCCGCGCAACGTCACCCGGACGCCGATCGGCATGCCCTCGCGCAACTTGAACTGCGCGATGGACTTCCGGGCCCTGCGGATCTCGGGCCTCTGCCCGGTGATCAGCGCGAGGTCGTTGACGGCGCCGTTGATCAGCTTGGCGTCGCGGGCCGCTTCGCCGACCCCCATGTTGACGACGACCTTGGTCACCGTCGGGATCTGCATGACGTTGCGGTAGTTGAACTGCTTCTGCAGGGCGTCGCGAATCTCGTTGCGGTAACGCTGCTTCAGGCGCGGCTGCACCTTCTCTGCCGTGGTCATAGCCTCAGATGTCCTTGCCGTTGCGCTTGGAGATGCGGACCCGCTTGCCGGTCTCCTCGTCGACCCGGTAGCCGACGCGGGTCGGCTTGCCGTCGGAGTCGACCACCATCACGTTGGACACGTGAATCGGGGCCTCCTGCGTGACGATCCCGCCGGAGCGCGCTCCGCGCTGGTTGGTCGAGACCGCGGTGTGCTTCTTGATCCGGTTGACGCCCTCGACCAGCACCCGGTTGCGTTCCGGGTATGCCCGCAGGACCTTGCCTTTGGCGCCCTTGTCCTTGCCGGCGATGACCAGGACGGTGTCGCCCTTGTGGACCTTCATCTACAACACCTCCGGGGCCAGCGAGATGATCTTCATGAACCGCTTCTCGCGCAATTCGCGGCCGACCGGGCCGAAGATGCGCGTGCCGCGAGGGTCGTTGTCCGGCTTGATGATCACCGCGGCGTTCTCGTCGAACTTGATGTAGCTCCCGTCGGGGCGCCTGCGCTCCTTGACGGTGCGCACCACCACGGCCTTGACGACGTCGCCGCGCTTGACGTTGCCGCCAGGGATGGCGTCCTTGACGGTGGCCACGATGACGTCACCGATGCCGGCGTAGCGCCGCGACGAACCGCCGAGCACCCGGATGCACAAGATCTCCTTGGCGCCGGTGTTGTCGGCGACCTTCAGCCGCGATTCTTGCTGAATCACTCGATCTCCTGACCTGGTTCACGTGTGCACGCCAGGGGGCAAGCAGAACCCACCAAAAGACCTGGCATGCGCGTCTTGTAAAGCGGTTAGTCGCCGAAGAGCACGCGGGGCCGACGATTCACCGGCCGAGGTCTGCCCAAGGCAACCCCTAGAGTCTAGGTGACGACCAGCTCAGCGCCAAATCTCCGGATGTCAACGAGGTGATGCACGCCCTCGTGCAGCGCGAACACAGGGACACCCTCCACCTAGAAGGGTGGTGGTTCTTCGTCGTTGCGTGGTGGGGCGGGTCCGGTGAGTTGTGCCTGGCGCTGCAGGCGTTCGCGGCGGTTGTGGTTGCGTTCGGTGGCGA
>NZ_LQPJ01000111.1 GCF_002101785.1 Mycobacterium palustre | reverse complement strand
CTCTCACGGCATAGTGGCTACCACAGAGCCACACGCGGACACGCGACCGCTCTTACACCACTCCACGGGACGTGACCTTCTCATTCATGTGGCGGACGGTACGTACCTGGGTGCAGAGCGTCGTTCCTAGCGGCAGCACCTGCACGACGCGGAGGCGGGTCCGCGCCATGGTCGGCTGAGGCTAACCCGGGACCGGATCGACCACTCCCGGGTTCAGCCGTTCAGCTACCGGCGCCGTTCCGCCCGCTGGTCCAGTTCCTGCCGACAGCGCGTGCAGTCACCACACCGCTGCGATGGCTCGGCTCCCGGCGGGATGAACTGGGCGTGGTAGCCGGGATGGTCACAGTATCCGCAGATCGCCATGACGTCGCTCTCCTGATTCTTGAGGTACGAGAGACACGGATGTGTCCCTCATACCTTCATGTGCGAACCGCCGCCGAATACAGTGTGTCGGCCATTCCCACTTTCACCCCCCTGCTGCCCGATCGATGGCACATCTCGGGGTCGGCCACGACTGCGATCTGACACGGTCAGCGGCTCACAGCTGGAGATACTGCTGGACCTTTGTCATATCACTATGCAAACATAACATACATGACGAAATCAGCGACCACTCCGGCGCTCCTTCAGGCCATCCGTGCTGCGCTCGATCTCACGCAGGCCGAGTTGGCCGAGCGGCTCGGTGTCTCCTTCGCCACGGTGAACAGGTGGGAAGCCGGTTCCAGCAAGCCACAGAGAGCCCAACTCGCCAAGATCAACGCTCTGGCCGAGGATGCTGGCGTCGATGCCAGCGATGCCCCGCTCGCCGGTGGAGCAGTAGTCACCCGCCGCCGTGGCCGCCAAGCTAAGCCAGCGACTCCGACCACAAAGCCAATGGAGCAGATGCTGTGGGACGCCGCTTGCTCGATCCGAGGCGAGAAGGACGCGCCGAAGTTCAAGGACTACCTGCTGCCGCTGCTATTCCTTAAGCGCCTTTCCGATGTCTTTGACGACGAGATCGACCGACTCGCCGAGGAGTACGGCGACCGTGACGTCGCCCTGGAGATCGCGGACAACGACCACGACCTGCTCCGCTTCTATCTCCCGGCCGAGGCGCGTTGGGCCGTCATCAGCGGACGCGCGCAGTACGACTGGCCTGACGACGAGCGCGGTCGGTCGACACGACCACGCGACATCGGTGAGCACCTCACCAAGGCCGTGCGAGCCGTCGTCCGATTCAACCCGAGCCTCGCCGGAGTCATCGACGTCGTGGACTTCGCGGCCGAGCGCAACGGTGAACGAGACATTAACCCCGCCAAGCTCAATGGCGTCGTCGAAACCTTTTCCGACCCGCGTTATCGCCTAGGCCTCGCCGACGTGCAGCCCGACTTCCTGGGCCGCGCATACGAATACCTCCTCCGGAAGTTCGCAGAAGGCTCGGGCCAAAGTGCAGGCGAATTCTTTACCCCGACCGAGGTCGGATTCCTCATGGCGCGCATCCTGCGCCCGAAACCAGGACAGACCTGCCATGACTACGCCTGCGGTTCGGCCGGTCTGCTCATCAAGCTCCAGCTCATCGCCCGTGAGCTCGACCCGACCGCGAAGGTCCCGCTCAAGCTGTTTGGCCAAGAGCTCCAGGCCGAGAGTTACGCCGTCGCCCGGATGAACGCCATCATCCACGACATGGACATCGACCTGCGCCGCGGCGACACCATGATCAATCCCAAGTTCCGCACGTCGTCGGGATCGCTCGACCAGTTCGATCTTGTCGTCGCCAACCCGATGTGGAACCAGCCTTTTGACGCAAGAATTTTCGAGGACGACCCGTACGACCGGTTCATCAAACACGGCGGCGCGACCTCGGGCAAGGGTGACTGGGCCTGGGTTCAGCACACCGTGTCGGTGCTTAAGGACACCGGGCGCGCGGCGGTCGTCCTCGACACCGGTGCCGTAACTCGCGGTTCGGGATCGAAGAACGAAGACAAAGAACGCAATATCCGCAAGTGGTTCGTCGACCACGACCTCATCGAGGGCGTCATCCTCCTGCCCGACAATCTCTTCTACAACACGATGGCCGCTGGCATCATCGTCGTGCTCAACAAGCGTAAGCCGGAGTCTAAGAAGGGAAAGATCACCCTGCTCAACGCGAGCAAGCGGTTTACCAAGGGCAAGCCCAAGAATCACCTCGCCGACAACAACGTCGTTGACCTCGCTCGGCTCTACAACGCGGGTGACGTGGTAGAGGGCGAGGTAGCCGTCATCGACATCACTCAGGCAGCAGAAGCGGATTACAACCTCAGTCCGAGCCGGTGGGTCAGTAGCGTTGGGGCAGTGGACAAGGGCGACATCGGCGAGTTGCTGACCGAACTCGATCTGCTTAGCAACGAAGACGTTGGACTGACCACTGAGCTATTGAAACTCCTTGCCCCGCTTGCGAAAGTCCGGGATGCCAAATGACATCAACAGAGGTTCCCTGGCCTATTCGACCCTTCTCAGAGGTCGCAGACTACGGAGTCGGAAAGACACCTGCCCGTGCAAACGCTGCCTATTGGGCGAAGTCCGATTACGACATCCCGTGGGTCTCTATTTCGGACCTCCAGCCATACGGAGTTGTGACTGGAACCAAGGAAACGATAAGCCGACGTGCTTTTGACCACGTCTTTCGTGGGCGGCTCGTACCCGCCGGCACGTTGCTAATGAGTTTCAAACTCACGATAGGGAGAGTCGCCACGCTGGGAGTGCCCGCCGCTCACAACGAGGCAATTATCTCGATCTACCCGCGGTCCGGGATGGATCAGAGGTTCCTTGCCTATTTCTTGTCGCAGTACAACTATGCGGAGCTTCAGGATCGACAGATCAAGGGCAACACGCTTAATAAGAGCAAGATAGACCGCATCCCCGTCCCGGTGCCGCCTGAGGCTGAGCAACGTGCAGTCGCGGATGTGCTTGATAATCTTCGCCGTGCGATCGACCTGCAGGAACGTGCGCTGAACAAGCTTGCACAAATCAAGGTAGCCGCGATGCAGCAGGTGTTCGCACGTGGGCTGCGGGGCGACGCGCAGGTGGAGACTGAAATCGGCCCCATCCCGGAGAGTTGGAAGATCGGGCCGCTGGGTGATCTCGCGTTATTCCAGCGAGGATTTGACATCACGAAGAGCGCTCAGGCTGAAGACGGAACGGTCCCTGTGGTTTCGTCAGGAGGCGTCAAGAGCTTTCACGATGTTGCGGCTGTCAGCGGTCCGGGTGTTGTGATCGGACGTAAGGGGTCGATCGGCTCAGTCCATTACGTCGATTCGGATTACTGGCCCCACGACACGACGCTGTGGTGCAAGGACTTCCGGGGTAACCTTCCTAAGTTCGTTTTCTACCGCCTTCAGTTGGTGGACATGAAGCGGCTCGATTCGGGTGCAGCCAATCCCGCTCTGAATCGCAACTTCCTCCATGCGGAGGTCATAAGTTGGCCTGACGTCGATGAGCAACAAGAAATCGTCAGGGTTCTTGAAGCGATCGATTGCAACATCGAGCTGCATCGTCGCAAGCGTAGGGTTCTTGACCAGCTCTTCGAGTCGTTGCTGCACAAACTGATGACCGGTGAGGTGTTGGTCGACGACCTCGACTTGAGCGCGTTGCCGTCAATCGATGGGAACGCAGCATGAGCCAGATCAAGATCTCCGAGGCCAAGTCGGTGCAGTTCCCGATGGTGAAGCACGCCTCAGCCGTCGGCTGGGAACAACTCACACCAGAGGAAGCCGAACGCATGCGTCGCGGTCGGGCCAACATGCTGTTCCCCGAGATGCTGGAGAACAAACTGCGGCAGTTCAACCCGTGGCTGACCGAGGACCAGGCCCGCGCAATCGTCGAGAGCATTGAAGCTCTACCCGCCACGATCGAGGGCAACCGAGAGGTGTTGCGTTGGCTCCGAGGCGAACGGCAATGGCACGACGAGAACGAACAGCGCCAGCGCCCGGTTCAGGTTGTCGACTTCGATCTACCCCACGAGAACGCCCTGCACGTCACGTGGGAGTGGAAGATCGAGCCGCCGGCGCGGGCGAAGGGCAACCGCGCAGACGTCATGTTCGTCGTCAACGGAATCCCGGTCACCATCGTCGAGCACAAGAACCCGAAGGACCGCGACGCTCTTACCAAAGCCGTAACCCAGCTCCGACGTTACGAGGTGGAAACGCCCGAGCTCTTGGCTCAGGCGCAGCTCCACAATGAGACCCACCTGATCGACTACTGGTACGGCGTCACATGGAACGTCAACCGCCGCATGCTCTTTAGGTGGAAGCACACAAGCGACGAGTCCTACCGCGATGCCGTGCAGGCGTTCTTCGAGCCGCGCGACTTCCTGCGCACTTTGCGCGAGTGGGTGCTCTTCTACGTCGAAGACGGTGAAACGAAGAAATCGGTCCTTCGTGAGCACCAGCGCGATGCAGTCGATGCGGTGGTCGAGCGGTGCGCCGACCCAGCGAAGAACCGGGGGCTGATCTGGCACACACAGGGCTCGGGCAAGACCTTCACCTTGTTGACGGCGGCGCAGTTGATCCTCAGCCAGAAGGACCGCTTCAAGAACGCAACCGTCATCCTCGTCGTTGACCGCATCGAGCTCGAGGGCCAGCTCAAGGAGTGGGTCGACAGGTTGCTCGGTGAGATGCAGGCCAACGACATCCCGATTCGGCGTGCCAACAGCAAGGATGACCTGCAAGAAATATTCGACTCAGATTTTCGTGGACTCGTCGTTTCGACGATCTACAAGTTCGACACAATCCGGAAGAACAGCTCCAACCGCGATAACGTCTTCGTCTTCATCGACGAGGCTCATAGGTCGGTCGCTGCTGACCTCGGCTCATACCTCATGGCGGCGGTGCCCAGCTCCACGATCATCGGCTTCACTGGCACGCCGGTCGGCGGGACACAGGGAGGTGGATCCAACTCGTTTCAAATCTTCGGAACACAAGACGAAAAGGGCTATCTGCACAAGTACTCGATCATCGAGTCGATCGACGACGAAACCACGCTGCCGATCAAGTACATGCTTGCGCCGTCGTCGATGTCCATGGCACCAGAGGACTTAGACGAGCAGTTTTACGCCCTTGCGTCCGACGAGGCCGTCACTGACATCGAAGAACTCAACAAGGTACTGCGGCGAGCAGTCGGACTGCGCACCTTCCTCGGCTCTGACAGCCGCGTGGCGCAGGTGGCTGAGTTCGTCGCGAACCACTTCAATGAGAACGTAGATCCGCTGGGGTACAAGGCATTTCTCGTCGCGGTCGACCGCGAGACGTGTGCGAAGTACAAGCGCGCGCTCGACCAGCTGCTGCCGCCTGAGTGGTCCGAGGTGGTCTACAGCGAGAATGCGAGCGATGTCGTCGACCGTCCCGACGTACACGAGCTCCAGCTTTCCGATGACCGAGAAAAAGAGGTCCGGCGACAATTCAAGAAGGCCGGCCAACAGCCCAAGATCCTCATCGTCACTGACAAGTTGCTCACCGGCTACGACGCGCCGATCTTGTATGCAATGTACCTAGACAAGCCAATGCGCGACCACGTCCTCCTCCAAGCACTCGCACGCGTGAACCGACCGTATGTCGACAGCGAGGGTGTGCAGAAGAAGGTGGGTCTCGTCGTCGACTTCGTCGGCGTCCTGAAAGAGCTTCACAAGGCACTGCGGTTCGATTCCGCCGACGTCGAAGGAGCACTGCAAGACCTCGATGTGCTGAAGGCAGATCTGTTGCTGAAGATCGACGCCGCTTCCGCCGAGTACCTGGAGGTCACAGGTGGCCAAGGCGCTGACGAGCAGTTGGAAAGCATCGTCTACGGCAAGTTCATCTCGGAGGACGAGCGCAAGAAGTTCTTCGACGACTACCGCGACATCGAGGCGTTGTGGGAAATCCTCTCTCCGTCGGCGGAGCTGCGCGATCACATCTCGACGTACAAGCGCCTGTCTGTTCTATACGCGGCCGTCCGCGCCGCCTACTCCGAGGCGACCAGCTTCACTGCCGATTTGGAGCACAAGACGAAGCGCCTGATCGAGGAGAGTGCGACCCAGGAAGGGCTCGGCCGGTTCACCAAGGTTGCCACATTCGACGTCCCAACCTTGGAGGCACTGGGTAGAGACGACGAACCGCCGGAGGAGAAGGTCTACAACCTGCTCCGCGGTCTACGCAAAGAGATGGAAGACAACCCCGCAGCCGCGGTGGTGCTCCAGAGCATCAAGGAGAAGGCCGACCGCGTCATTGAAAACCTCGAAGAGCGCAAGGTGAACGGTCTCGCCGCACTGGATGAGCTGAAAGCCATCGCGGAAGAAAAGGCCAGACTTCGTGATTTCGCAAAGCAGAGCGGACTGTCGGATCGTGCCTTCGGCATCTATTCGGCATTGAGGACCGAGCATTCGTTGAGTGAGCTCAACGTCGACATCCAGACGATCGCGATGAGCATCGAGGTGGCAGTGGAGCAGTTCCCGCACTGGCGGCAGAATCCCGACGAGCGACGTCGCCTACGCAGCGGACTATACAAACCCCTGCTGGACCGTCAGGTTCCTGCGAAGGCCTGTACCGAGATCATCGACAACGTTATGAACGTCCTGGAGAAGGTCTGATGGCAAGGCCAAAGATGAGGCTGACCGCCGACCAAGCGCTCACCCGCAAGGCCATGGCGTGGGCGACCAAAATTCGAGTGAATCCTTCGCGCGTCGTGATCGCCGAGCTGACTACGAAGTGGGGCTCGTGCGCACCCGACGGTGTGATCACGCTCGCGCAGGATCTTGTCGACATGCCCGACGCTTTCCAGGATTACGTCGTCGTTCATGAACTGCTCCACCTGCGCTACCGCTCCCACGGCAAAGCCTTTACCGCGATGATGACTGCCCTCATCCCCGGCTGGCGCGAGCTGGAGGCATCGAGCACAGTTAGGGAGGTGCACAGATGATTTCTGCGGAATTGTCGGGTGTGATGCGCCCCGTGTCGGACTGGCAGGACGGCTGAACTGGAAGCGGCATCCCGATTGGGCGCACCGGCTCAGCAGCCAGGACCCGAGGTAGTGGAAAGCACCCTAACCGCGGTGAGGGGCTGGATACGGCTCGTTTTTGCCGCATAAAGGCGTGTGCCGTTGGCGGTAAACTCCTGCGCAAACCGCTTAAATCTGCAGGCCAACAGATCGGGCGATGGTGATGGATGGCAACTTGGAGGTCGACGCAGTCCACCTGCGGTTGGCGGGCCAGGAGGCTGACACGCATGCCGATAATTTCTTGGCGGGGCACGTGGCCGCCCACGAGCGCATCGCAGCTGCGCAGACTGGGTTCATCGGGGAAAGTGCGGCGGCGTTAGCGGAGCTAGCGGCACATTGGAAGGACGAGACCGCGGCCCACCACCGCGAGGTGTCCGAGCATGCCGAAAAGTTTCGGACAGCCGCCGGCGAATACGAAACCACCGACACCGACGCGGAGGCGACCATTGACGCCACCGTCTCCGACCTGGCCGAGCGTATGGGCATGGGGATGTGACTGGTGGGGTTGAGCATCGCCGATCTGCAGGAGTGGGATCCCGAACAGATCACCGAGTTCGCCGAGGCCGCCGCAGCACGAGCCCGACACAGCCGCGAAGCCGCACAAAACATCCCTAACCTGTCGGTGTTCACGACCTGGCACGGCGAAGCCAGCACCACCGCCCAGGACGCGCTGGCCAAGACCAGCGGCAAAATGGAACTCTCGGCGCAAGACGCGTTCAAAGTCGCGCTGGGCGCCGGGCATGCCGCGCAGGAAGTCGCGGCGGCCAAAAAACAACTCGCCGACATCTTCGACGAGGCAAACGCCACCCCGGCAGTGCACATCGACACCAAAACCAACACGGTGGCCCCACCGGACACCAGCGGATGGGCCGATGAGGATGTCGCGAAGGTCAAGGCCAAAGTCGAAGACCTGCAACACAAGATCACGACGCTGATGGCCACCGCCGACAAAGCGAACGCCGATCTGGCGGCGGTGCTGCGCGCGGGCACCGGAAGCCAATCACCGGATGCCGCCGCCCAGTCGCCAGATGGTGCCGCACCGGCGCAAGCCCGACCGACTCCTGCACCTGGCGGCGCCGACCCGGCGGGAAAGCCACCGACGCTGGAAGACCTCATGCTGGGCCGGGGTGGTCAGCCTGCCGGGCAACAGCCTGCACCGGGCAGCCTGCCCGACCTGCTGGCCCGGCTCAACCAGCCCGCTCCCCCTGGTGCGCCAGCGCCGCAGCTCAACTCCGCAGAGGTGGAGAGCTTCAAGGCGATGGCTCGCGAAACCATGGCGCGCGACGGCGTACCACCGGATCAGATCGAGGCACGCCTGAATGCGATGACGGCGAACGTCCAGCAGTGGATGAACAACGGTGGGCCCCACTACGTTCCACCCCAGCCTCACCGGCCACCGCCGCCGGGATTCGGCGAAGGATTCGGTGACCGCTGGCGGGCTACCGAACAGGGGATCAAAAACCTCATCGGGCAAGGCGGACCCGGCGCGCCCGGCGTACTTGAGTCCTGGGAACAGATGCTCAAAGGCACCGCCGAGACTGTCCAAAACCCGGTAGGCGCGGCGGCCGGCGAAATCGCAAACGCGGTCGGCTCACCAAACCCCGCCTATTACGCCGGCGGCAAAGCCGCCGACGCCGCCGTCGCCCTGCCCGGAATGCTCTTCGGCGGCGAAGGAGCAGCGATTGCAGGCGAAGTCGGCGAGATTGGCCCCGGTGTCCTCGAAACCGGCCCAGCAGTCGGGCCGCATGCACCACTCGGCTTCGAGCATCTCCCCGCCTACAATCCGTGGGCAGAGCAGGCCGCCATGGACCTCAATTACGCGTTCGCGCACGGAGGCCCGACCCCCGAGCTCAGCCAGCAACTCGCCGACATGTCCACCCACTACATCGGCGACAACCCAGACCGAGTAGTCCTAGGTAAGTGGGATGGCCCGGAGGGCGGCTACATCGGGGAAGCCAGAGCCAACGGCGGAATCTACTTCGACACGGGCAACCCAACCTGGGACGCGCTCACCAGCGGGCTCGGTACCGAGCGCGGCGACGCGCTAGTCTGGCAAGTCAACGAGCAGTTCCTCCGCGACAAAATGGAAAGCGGTATACCCCGCATCGAATACACGGTAAACGAGCAATATCCCTCACTTGAGGCAGTTCTGCAGAAATTCCCAGACTCATTTTCTGCGAAAGAAATCGAGTTTCTCGTAGAGAATGCACCAGAGTACGGGTATCGCCGTGTCGGCAACGCATGGGTAAAGGATTGACCGTGGCAGGGGACTTCCTACAAGATGTGCAGGCAGTCATTGGACCTTTCTTGTCCGATTTGGGTTTCACCAGCGATGGGGTCGACAGCGCTGTTAACGAAGGCGGCCCGAAGGGTTCGGTTGCCTACTATCGAGGCCAAGACTGTAAAATTCAGGTCTACCACTCCTCGCGAGAAGGCGAAATCAATGCGATGATCGCCCCACTAGATGCGCCGAATGAGTACGGTCTCTACAATGGATCCGGGAAGTGGCACTATTTCAATGATTTCACCGATATACCCGACCTGCCTCTAGAAGAACTCGTACGGAAGCTCCGCGCGGAGCGAGCCAACTTCGAAACTACTCCGGAACGGCTCGAATGGCTAAAGCGGCGCATAGCCCGCGACTTTGATTCAGCGCGTACCGCAATAGTGGAAGGACGGTGAAACCTGAGGACGACTGGAATCGCCCCGGCTACCCTCTCGTCCCGGCGTTATTTGGCGTGCACTGGTGAGTTGTCAAGGCTCGACCTACGTCGACCACTCCGGGCTGTGGCCTTGACAGTTCAGCCGGGCGAGCGCCGATACTGTAGTTGTGGCAGCGGGGATGTTTCTCCGCATTCATCCATTGGACGCGGCGTAGGTGGTGCGGGAACAAACATGACAATAGAAAACTTTAGCGGTGCGGTCGAGGGGGCTTTTGCAACCGGAAATTCGGCTTACGGCCCTGGATTCGACAGCCGCGAGGTCATCGCTCGTTACGGCGAAGAGGATGGTGGCGCGCTGATCGAGAAGATTCAATCGTTGATGCAAGAGGCTATGCGGATGGACGTTGATTGGACAAAATATGACCTTGCCGGCTCGCAAGCCAATGTCGCAAGCCGGCTGCGGGAGAACCATCCCGAGCTGACGCCGGAAGCGACCGAATGGTTCGGTCGGTATTTCAGCTTTCAGAATCGCTGATACTAATAAGTCATGGTCATTGACGAGGCAGCGCTTAAGGCATGGTAAAAGCGGTCGTCTTCGATGTCGGTGAGACGCTTGTCGATGAGACGCGGGAGTATGGAACTTGGGCGGACTGGCTCGGAGTGCCCCGCCACACGTTTGTATCGGTATTTGGTGCTGTTATTGCGTCAGGCAAAGATTATCGGAACACATTCCAGGTGTTTAAACCGGGATTTGATTTGACCAAGGAGCGGGAGGCCAGGGCCGCGGCTGGACAACCCGAGTGGTTTGGAGAAGACGACCTCTATCCAGACGTACGCCCGACGTTATCGGCTCTTAGAACCGCTGGGTTTTGGGTCGGCATCGCCGGTAACCAGACGGCCCGGGCGGGCGGCCTTCTCCGCGCTCTCGATCTCCCCACTGATTTCATTGCCACTTCTGATGATTGGGGCGTGGAGAAGCCCGACGTAATGTTCTTCGAGACGCTTATTGAGGCGGCGCCAACAGATGACCCTTCACAGATTGTGTACGTGGGTGATCGCATTGATAATGACCTGCGGCCGGCCAAAGCAGCTGGGTTGAAGACTATTTTTGTCCAGCGCGGTCCGTGGGGTTGGATATTTCGTGACTCTCCCGAACTAGATCAAGCCGCGGATTGGCGGGTAAAAGGTCTGGCTGAGGTTGTTGATTTATTCGCTGCTAGCTAAATGAATTGACTGTGGTATGCCAGTCGTATAGCTTCGCGTCGAGATTTCTCACGGCAGGCAGGGATTCGTATTCCCGTAGGCTTTCTCTGACGGCTTTGATGCGATCCATCGCAGTGGCATACCACTGGCGGCTGACGCCTTCGATTGCATCGGTCAGCAGTTCGCACGCTCGCTCAGGGTCTTTGTCGGCGACCGCGGCCGCCGCCAGGTCCGCCAGGGTGATGGATCGTTGCTTGGCCGCGTTATCGGGCAGGTCGGCTAGTACTTGGGTTAGGACGGCCTGGGCCTGATGCGGCCGATCGGCTGCTACCAACGTGTTTCCTTTGAATCCCTGTAGCCGGGTCAGCGAGAACCAGTCGAACCAACCCGGTAGCTGCGTGGCGTCTTGCTGGTGGGCCATCAGTGTTTCGGCTTGGTCGATGAGTCGTAACGCTTCACGGTGAAACGCCCTGGAAATCCCGGAGGCTCCTGACCTTGGAAACGAGGATGCAGGTATGCCGAAGGAACAGTCGCCCGG